>CAWKDK010000017.1:0-67460 GCA_963848375.1 Terriglobia bacterium | reverse complement strand
GTCCCGTCATCTTCTCCAGTCGTTCGGGGTAGCGATCGCCTTCTACCTTGATCTTCGACGCGGCGGCGTCGATTTCGCGAAGGTCTTCTGGTGTGAGTTCGACTGCGAGCGCTCCGTTGTTTTCTTCGAGGCGGTTTAGCTTGGTCGTGCCGGGAATAGGAACCATCCATGGCTTCTGTGCGAGCACCCACGCAAGTGCGATCTGAGCAGGAGTGGCATTCTTGCGCTTCGCGATGGTGCCCAGCAGGTCGATCAGTGCTTGATTCGCCTTAAGGGCTTCCGGTGTGAAGCGAGGGAGCGTGCTGCGGAAGTCAGTGCTGTCGAACTTCGCATTCTCGTCAATCTTGCCAGTGAGGAAGCCCTTACCGAGAGGACTATAGGGCACGAGACCAATACCGAGTTCCTCCAGAGTCGGGATCACTTCCTTCTCCGGCGTTCTTGTCCACAGCGAGTATTCGCTCTGCAGAGCAGTGAGCGGCTGAACGGCGTGTGCGCGACGAATCGTCTTTGCGCCCGCTTCCGACATTCCGAAGTGTTTGACTTTGCCTGAGTGAATCAGTTCCTTCACGGCGCCAGCGACATCTTCGATCGGCACGTTCGGGTCAACGCGATGCTGATAGAGCAGGTCGATCGTCTCCAGCTTCAGCCGCTTGAGCGAACCTTCGACAGCCCGCTTGATTTGATCCGGGCGGCTGTTCAGACCGGGGACTCCCGGACGATTGTCGCTGCCACTGAGATCGAAGCCGAACTTGGTGGCGATCACCACTTTGCCGCGGAACGGAGCGAGCGCTTCCCCGACGAGTTCTTCGTTAGTGAATGGGCCGTACACTTCGGCGGTGTCGAAGAAGGTGATGCCGCGATCCACGGCGGCGTGGAGTAGTTTGGTCATCTCCTGCTTGTCTTTGGGAGGGCCGTAGGAAAAGCTCATCCCCATGCAGCCGAGTCCGATGGCCGAGACTTCCAAGTTACTTTTTCCAAGTTTGCGCTTTTGCATGATGCTTCGCCTCAGGAAGAAGTTTAGACGGGTTGCTGCCTGAGAGCTTGCCCATTCGAATGAAGTTCTTGCCTGATTCTCCGAGGACGTTTTCACCACGGAGGCACAGAGGAAGGCACCAGGAAGTGGCCTGCGATAGAAGCAGTCGAAATGCAGATCCCTCGGTCGCTGCGCGACCTCGTGATGACAAGCAATGAGGCTGGTGTGCGGGCAGAATTGTTCGCGGCACCTAAAAACTAAAATCCCCACCGCGCTTTCACGCGATGGGGATTCGAGGATACAGGCTGAGCCCGATCCTACTGAGGCTGCGCCGAACTATTGGGGGAGGACTGCGATGGCGCTGCCTGAGGTGTCGTGGCGGCTGGTTGGCCAGCCGGAGTTGCCATAGCCTGACTGTTCAGCGACTCGACGCCGCTGTTCTTCAGCACTGTGACCTGAACGCGTGCACCGCGATAGGGCTTTACGGCCTTACCGTTGGCATCGGTCTGTTCGGTCTGGGCAGAAGGCGTTGCTTTCGCATTGCCCATTCCGAGGGTGTAGATGCGATAGACCGGAACCTGATGATCCACAACCAGGTAACGGACGACCGAGTCAGCCATCTTCTGCGACGAGGCGATGGAAGCCTGGCTAGCGCCCGGGGCGAATCCCTGCACTTCGATGATGTAGCCGCGCTGATCCTTTACCGAGTCGGCAATCTGATCGAGCGCTTCTTTCGCCTTCGTGCTCAGCACGGTTTGGCCGGGACGGAAGCGAAGCTCAGCATCGGTGCTGGCCTGATACTGGTCAAGATTGGTGACAGCCGTCTGCACGGTCTGCAGATGTTGGCTGGCCTGCTGCGCGGTCATCTGCGCCTGCTGGGCGCGGTTGCCGGCATCCACGGCGTGCTGGTCGGCCTGATCGGCTTTCGCCGATGCCTGGCGGATACCTTCCGTGGCGCGGGCGTCGACGTCCTTGATCGACTTGGTGTTCGAAGCGGTCAGTTCATCCAGCTCGTTCACGCGATCGCGGATCGGCGACATCTGCTTCTGAACATATTTCTTGCGGGCGAAGGGGTTCATCTTCCCCCAGAATCCTTCGTGGGTATCAGGCACCAACGGCTGAAGGGCCGAGGTGTTCTGATCAGAAGTGGTAGCAGCTGCGCTCGAGCTGGTCGTGGCTGCAGGCTGGCTCGGGCTGCTGGTTGCGGGAGCTTGCTGCGCGAAAGCGGGCGCCATTAGAGCGGCTGCGAGCGGTAGCACCATTAAGCTTTGAATCTTCATTGCAATTCCTCCGGTTCGGCGAGCGTTCTTTATGCCGCGGTGGCGGCTCCTGTCCTTATGCGCTGCCAGAGGAAGTAAGTCTCTGGCGCTGCAGACGCTCTCGTTAGGAGTAATTAACAATCAAAGGGCCAAATTTCAGAGCGACAGAACGTCCATAAGTCCTTTAGTATCAATTGCTGCGGTGTGGCATCGAAAGTCATACGATGCCTTGGATGGGTAGGAAAGGCTGAATTCGCGTAATTTCTATCAGCCCGTTTGCGGGCTAGATCGGCAGTTTTGATAGCTTTGAGAACTCGAATGCCCAATAAAATAGGCACTTTTCTTCATTCTTCTTGCAAAGTCTGGCTGGCCCTGGCGCGGTGGGTACCCGTGGCGGCAGCTGTCATCGTTCTTTCCTGCGGTGCGTGGTCACAGGCGACTCCGAACGTCGTTCCGAAAACCGATCCGAAAACCTCAATGGCCTCGGATGAGATCCCCCCGGAACGGCTGAATCAGTACGAGACGCTGGCCGTGAACTGGATGCAGGAGTATCTCCGCATCGACACCACCAATCCTCCGGGGAATGAAGCGAAGGCAGTAGCGTTCTTCAAGCGCATCCTCGACGAAGAAGGCATCGAGAATCAGACGTTCGAGTATCGTCCGGGGCGCGGCAACATCTGGGCGCGACTTCCGGCCACGGTGCCCAATCCCAAGCGTCCCTTCATCATGCTCAGCCATATGGATGTGGTCACCAGTGATCCCTCGCAGTGGAAGGTCCCGCCCTTCAGCGCCGAAATTGTCGACGGAGTGATGTATGGCCGCGGGGCGCAGGACATGAAGAGCGAAGGCCTGGCGCACCTGGTCGTGATGACCATGTTGAAGCGCGAGAAAGTTCCGCTCGATCGCGACATCATCTTTCTTGCGACTTCCGACGAAGAAGTGGACGACAGCGGCACCGACTGGATGATCGCCAACCATCGCGAGCTTCTGGAAAATGCCGAGTTTCTAATCACCGAAGGCGGAGAGAATCCGCTCGTCGACAACAAAGTGAAGTACATCGGACTCGACGTGGCCGAGAAATCTCCGTTCTGGTTGCATCTGGTGGCAAATGGAAAACCTGGGCACGGATCGCGTCCGAACCCGGAATCCGCGCCTAACCGGCTTGTGCAGGCGCTCTCACGGGTGCAGAGCTATCAGACCGAGATCAAAGTGATCCCGGTCATGGAAGAGTTCATGCGGCAACTGGCCCCCATGCAGCCACCCTCGCTGGCGCCGAAATTCCGCGATATACGGCGGGCGATGAAAGACCCGGGTTTTCGGGAGATGATCAGCCAGGATGAGTCGCTGAACTTCCTCTTTCGCAATACCATTTCGCTGACCATGATGGGCGGGTCGGAGCAGACGAACGTGATCCCTCCGCAGGCTTGGGCGAATCTGGATGTCCGGCTGCTCCCAGGAGAAGATCCAATCAAGTTCCTCGAGAAGATTCGTCAGGTAGTGGCCGATACGAATGTCACCGTGACTCCGCTGAAAGACAGTTTCGAGGTGGCGAACGCGTCTCCCATGGACACCGAGTTGTTCCGTTCGATCCGCACGGTGATGGCGCACTATTATCCCGGAGCTCCGGTGGTGCCAAGATTGTCGGGCGGGTACACGGAGAACCAGCGCTTCCGGCAGTTGGGAGTGGTGAGCTACGGATTCTCGCCGTTTACCGCGACCGAAGAAGAGGGTGCGAGCGAGCACGGGAACAACGAGCGTATCCGCGTGGAAGAGGTGAAGCACGGGCCCAAGGTGCTGTACGACGTGGTGGTGGAACTGGCAGGAGCGAAGTAGTTGGCAGTTGTTGGTTGTTAGTTGTCAGAGGAACCACCACTTTCGGGATGAGCGCCTCCATCTTGCGCCCCGTTACTTTTCTTCCCGCGTCACCAGAATCACTCGCCAGTGTGCCCACCAGCGCTCGTCTTCACGCGTGAACACAAAAAAGTCTTCTCCTGATTCGCGGCGGCGCTTGCCGTGCATTTCGTACGTCATGGTCCACGAGAGAGTGGAGGCAGCTGTGTTGCCGGAAACGTCGATCTCCGGCGGCGACAGCTTGCAATCGATAATCTTCGATTGCTCGACGAATTCCTTGTAGCTGCGCGCGCAAGCGACGCGTCCACGGCATAGTTCACGCAAGCCAGGCCCCTTGATGATCATGTTTTCGTGGAAGCAGGTGGCGAGAGTTGCTTCCATCTGGTCGAGTGGACCGTTCAACCACGCTTGATTGATGGTGTCGAGCAGCTTACGTATCGCCTGCCGATCCTCGTAAAAGCTTGGCGACGCCATGAGAGTTCTCCTTGCAAAAGGGACAACGAAAGGGAAGACCTGAACAGCATAAATGGAGCGAGCTACCTCTGGCACGCTGATTTTGCCCGCAATCATTGCTCGCCCAGCTTGTTCTACTTACATCTCATCCGGTAAGCAGGGCATCAACAAAGGAATCGGCGCCCTCCCGCGCGACTCACTCCAAAGGGTGCTTGGAGACATGAAAGTTACAGTCGTGGGATCTGGCTATGTGGGGCTGGTCGCTTCAGCCTGCCTCGCGGAACTTGGACAACAGGTCATCTGCGTCGATAGCGATCCGGCGAAAATAGAGGCGCTGCAGCGCGGTGAAACGCCGATTCATGAACGCTTTCTCCCGGAGTTGCTGGCACGGCATTGCGGAACTCGCCTGACGTTTACATCCTCTCTTGCTGACGCCGTACAAAGCAGCGCAGTGATTTTCGTCGCCGTCGGTACGCCCTCCACTGAGAGTGGCGATTGCGATCTCTCCGACGTGGAGGCAGTAGCACGGGAGCTCTCGCGATCGGTGAACGAATACAAGCTGGTAGTGCAGAAGAGTACTGTGCCCGTCTGCACCAGCGAGTGGATGCGGCGAATCATGCTTCTGAATGGCGCGCCCGGAAAACTCCTTCGAGATCGCCTCAAATCCGGAATTTCTGCGCGAGGGCACGGCGGTTACAGATTTCTTGTTCCCCGACCGCATCGTGGTGGGCGCAAACAGCGAACGCGGGGCCCGTCTCCTTCGCGAGATCTACCAGCCCCTCACCGACGGTTCCTACGCGCGCCGGAAAGATGCGATTCCCGAGCCTGATCAGGCGCGGATTCCTACTCGGTTGATCGAGACGAGTGCCCGCAGTGCCGAACTAATCAAGCAGGCCTCTAACGCTTTCCTGGCGATGAAGATTTCATTCATCAATGCGGTAGCGAATATCTGTGAAGGCGTTGACGCCGACATTGAGCAGGTGTGTGCCGGGATGGGTAGCGACGCGCGCATTGGCGACCGCTTTCTCAGTCCCGGAATCGGCTACGGCGGTTCCTGTTTCCCCAAAGACTTGAAAGCTTTCCGCGCTGTCGCCCGTGAAAGCGGCTACGACTTCCGGTTGCTGGATGAAGTGATCCGCATCAACGAAGAGCAATGCCGGCGCTTCCTGCGCAAAGTCCGCAATGCGCTTTGGACGCTGAAGGGAAAGCGTCTTGCCGTGCTCGGACTGGCATTTAAAGGCGGGACCGACGATGTGCGTGAGTCGCCGGCAATCGCGATGATCGAACTACTGCTTCGCGAGGGCTGCGAGGTGGCGGCCTACGATCCGGCGGCCATGCCGAAATGCCGTGAGCTGCTGCAGGAGCGAGTGACCTTCGCCGAGAGCGTATACGACGCGGCTGAAAATGCCGATGCGCTTCTTCTACTGAGTGACTGGGAGGAGTTTGCTGCTCTGGACTTGCAGCGCTTGCGACGCATCCTGAAATATCCCATCGTTGTCGACGGGCGCAATCTTTACGATCGGGAGATGATGGCGGAGCGGGGATTCATGTACTACAGCGTTGGGCGCCCGGATGCGTTCCCCAGGAAAAGTCCGAAGCACGTTCCGCAACTCAGAAAGGCGAGTTAGGCGCGCTGCTTTGTGCGTGTTGCTTTCTTTGCGGCAGCCTTCGTTTCCCACGGACGCTTGGGCCGATCCGTGGTCGGTTCAGCGCGATCCTTCACGCGATCGTAGTTGTACTCTTCACTGACCGTGCCGAGGGATTCGTTATAAAGGCTGGTGGCGCCGAGCGCTTCTTTCAATTCCTCTGTGAACTGGTGAAGCGTCTTGAGGTGATCAGCCGTAGCCGCGACCTCAGTCTTCGTCGTCTTCAGGAACTGCTGGTATCCCTTATTAATGAGCTTGGCGATCTCGCCGCCGATCAGGAACCCGGGATAAGCGAAGATCTTCACGCCGCCGTCGGCCGTCGCTTCGATCGCCGCGGAACAATTGTTCTTCTTTATAAACACGCGGTTCTGTACGCCAGGCGCTTCCAGGATGTCGAAGCCGTGATCTTTCAGCCAGGCTACGGCGTCTTCATAAGTGCGGGTTGCGATCTGCTGTCCCATTTATCGGTAAACCTTCTCGGAAAATTTCTACCAAACCATACCATGATGGCCCGACTGCGGGATACTTGGGCAACTGCCGTCAGTGCGGCCCCTTAGGTAACCTCAACTCAGTGGTTCCGATCCGCACAGTTAAGTGCTGCAGAATTTGACGCTTGCGCAGGTCCGCGGGCATCCATTGAACAGAGAATATTTGCGAGTAGAGGGCTGAATTCCGCCGGAGCTGTGTTCAAAACTCAGCAGATTGGCGCTGAGCCCGTCGTTTTCAGTACTCTGAATATAGTGTCGGACGTGGGGTCCGCCTCGTTTCGCCGATTCCGAACACATGCACGTTGTGCACAAAAACACGGAAATAGTCCTGCCCGCACGAAAGCTTGGCTCGAAGCTGCTCGAGACAATCGGCAACACGCCCTTGTTGCGCCTGGAGCGATTGAGCCAGGAGCTTCCAGGTGTCGAACTACTCGCGAAAGCAGAGTGGTTCAATCCCGGCGGCTCTGTCAAAGATCGTGCCGCGGCGAGCATCGTGCGCACAGGCCGGTCATCGGGTCAATTCCAGCCCGGACAGCGGCTACTGGACTCGACCAGCGGTAACACCGGTATTGCGTACGCGATGATCGGAGCGGCCGAAGGATTTGGCGTCACGCTCTGCCTGCCGAAGAACGCCTCGGAAGAACGCAAACGCATTCTGAAAGCCTATGGCGTGGAGATCATTTATACCGATCCAGCGGAAGGTTCCGACGGCGCGCTGCGCAAGGCGCATGAGCTCTACGCCGCGTCGCCAGAGAAATATTTTTACGCCAATCAGTATGGGAACGATGCCAATTGGCGCGCGCATTATCGCGGCACCGCGAATGAGATTTGGGAACAGACCGACGAACGCATCACTCACTTTGTGGCCATGCTTGGCACTAGCGGAACGTTCGTCGGGACCAGTCGCAGGTTGAAGGAGCTGAATCCAAAGATCCGTTGCATTTCGTTGCAGCCGGATTCCGCTTTTCATGGCATCGAGGGCGCGAAGCATATGGCGACAGCAATCGTGCCCGCCATTTATGATCCTAAATTGGCAGATGAAGATCTGGGGATCTCTACCGAAGACGCGCACGCAATGGTGAGGCAATTGGCGCGGGACGAAGGTCTGCTGGTGGGTATATCCGGCGGTGCAGCCGTGGTTGGCGCCTTGCGAGTCGCGCGCGAAGCGGTCAAGGCCAGCCAGAAGGCAGTCATTGTGATGGTGCTGCCGGATGGAGCGGATAAATATCTCAGCGAGAGATTCTGGGACGAGGAGACTCTGCTCGCAGGTGGCGGGATTTAGAATCGATGCTTGAATTCAAACAATCGGACTACGATGAGATTCGGCGGCACGGGGAAGATACCTATCCGCACGAGTGTTGCGGCGTGCTGCTGGGCACCATGAATGAAGATGGCGATCATCGCATCGTGAGCACCACGATCCGCTGCCAGAACACGCGTGAGGATCGTCCGCAGGACCGCTTTTACATTGATCCGCGAGATCTGGTGCGCATACAGCGGCAAGGACGTGAGCAAGGACTCGACATTGTGGGCTTCTATCATTCGCACCCGGATTGTCCGGCGCAGTGGTCGAAAACGGATTTCGCCGAGGCGCACTGGATCGGCTGCTCGTACGTGATCACGCGCGTGGACAAGGCCAAGTCCGTCGACACGAACTCGTTCTGGTTGCGCGGCGCGGACGAAGAGGACAAACGGTTCGAAGATGAGCCGATCACATTTGTGGCCATCGCTCAGCAGGGTGGCGTACCTGCGCCGGCGCAGGCAGCTGTGCCGCAGGCGGAAGTTCCCGAGAAGTAAGCGCGGCGAATCCGCCGGCGCCCTCAAGACATCATTGATTGGAGAGACTCGATGAAAGTGCTGATCCCTACTCCGTTGCGGCAGTATGCTGATAAGAAAGATGCGGTCGATGTTCCCGGAGCGACTGTCGGCGAGGCGTTGAAGAATCTGACTACCTCGCATCCCGATCTGAAAAAGCATCTCTATAACGAAGATGGCAAGTTGCGCGCGTTCGTGAACGTTTATCTGAACGACGAAGACATTCGCTACATGGAAAAAGAAAACACTCCCGTTGCGCAGACGGACACGCTCTCGATCGTGCCGTCGATCGCCGGAGGTAGTTGGTAATCACGCAATTGCCCGATTTCAAGATTGGATTTCGCCATGGCAACTCTTACTGAAACAACTCGCGTCGCTGCTGCGCTTAGCAACGACGAGGTTCTCCGCTACTCGCGCCACCTGATCATGCCCGAGGTCGGCATGGATGGGCAGCTCAAACTGAAGGCAGCGAAGGTTCTCTGCGTGGGCGCCGGTGGACTCGGCTCGCCGCTGGCTCTCTATCTCGCCGCTGCCGGCGTCGGCACGCTGGGTGTGGTCGATTTCGACGTCGTCGATTTCACCAACCTGCAGCGCCAGATCATTCACACCACCGCTGACGTGGGCCGCAAGAAGCTTGATTCCGCTGCTGACAAGCTGCTGGCGATCAATCCCAACGTCAACATCGTGAAGTTCGACACCAGGCTTTCGAGCGCAAATGCGCTGGAGCTGTTCCGCGACTTCGACATGATCGTAGACGGGACCGACAATTTTCCGACGCGCTACCTGGTGAATGATGCGTGCGTGCTCACCGGCAAGCCGAATGTCTACGGATCGATCTTCCGCTTCGAAGGACAGGTCAGCATCTTCGCCACGAAGGAAGGACCGTGCTATCGCTGCTTGTATCCCGAGCCGCCACCGCCCGGTCTGGTTCCATCGTGCGCGGAAGGTGGAGTGCTCGGAATCCTGCCCGGTCTCGTCGGCGTGATGCAGGCGACGGAAGCGATCAAGTTGATTTTGGGCGCGGGCGAACCGCTCATTGGGCGCCTGCTGCTCGTCGACGCGCTTGCCATGCGCTTCCGTGAACTAAAGCTGCGCAAGAATCCAGACTGCCCGGCGTGCGGAACCCATCCGACAATCAAGGCTCTGATCGACTACAACGAATTTTGCGGAATACGAGGAGAAGAGAAGCCAGTGGAAACACAGATGCCCAGCATCACCGTGGAAGAATTGAAGCAGTTGCGCGACGCCGGCAAGGAGCCATTCCTGCTCGATGTTCGCGAACCGCACGAATACCAGATCTGTAATCTCGGCGGGCACCTGATTCCGCTCAACGATCTTCCGAAGCGCGTGAACGAACTGGATTCGAGCCGCGAGATTGTCGTCCATTGCAAGATGGGTGGACGCAGCGCGAAGGCCGTCGATTTCCTGCGCCAGTCAGGATTCACCAAGGTGAAGAATCTTACCGGCGGCATCAACGCTTGGGCGGAGAAGATCGATCCCAAGGTGCCCAAGTACTAGTGGTTAGTCAGTTGGGTAGCTGGTAGCTAGTAGCTCTAAAATTGAAAGCTACCAGCATCACCTTGGAGCTGAGTTGCTTCAGCTACCAGCTACTGGCTACCCCAGCTCATCGACGCACTGATTTTCGAACGCTCAATTCACGCGCTTTCGTTCTGGTAATCCAACTTATTTCCCGTCTGTGCTCGCATCCGATATTCTGTTTCGGTACCCATGACGGATAAACCTCCATTTCGCTCTCCCCTTGCCTACGAAAACAAACGATTCCTCGACAGTCCCGACGGACGAGTTCTCCGCATTCTTTCCGAATACCTGGAGCCGCTGTCTCGCTTCCGGCGAGAACGAATCCAGGACACGATCGTGTTTTTTGGATCTGCGCGCTTCCATAGTCTTTCCGACGCGGAAGTTGCCCTGCAGGAATTGGAGCGTCCGTTTTCCGCGGTCCCGGCTCCGCAGGATGCGGGCGACCTGAAGGCCGCGCATGCGGCAGTCGAGATGGCGCGCTATTACGAAGACGCGCGCAAACTGGCAGCGATGTTGACGACGTGGTCCCGTACCCTGCCCTCTAAGCGTCATCGATTTGTGGTCACGACTGGCGGCGGCCCGGGCATCATGGAAGCGGCGAATCGCGGCGCGTTCGAGGCCGGTGGAAAGACTGTAGGCCTGAACATTAACCTGCCCTACGAGCAGATGCCGAACCGGTACATCACGCCGGAACTCAATTTCGAATTCCATTACTTCTTCATGCGCAAGCTGTGGTTCGCTTACCTGGCGAAGGCACTGATTGTCTTCCCTGGCGGCTTTGGGACGTTCGACGAGCTGTTCGAAATCCTGACGCTGGCGCAGACGGAAAAGCTGGCGAAGAAGATTGTAGTAGTGATGTATGGGAGCGAATACTGGAAGAAGGTGATCAACTTCGAAGCTCTGGTTGATGCAGGCGTGATTGCCGAGCAAGACTTGAATCTCTTCCAGATGTGCGACGATCCCGAAACGGCCTTTGAGCATCTGCGCGCCGGGTTAACTCAATACCACCTGCCTGGAACTCATCCGGAGAAAGAGCCGGATATCGCGAAGACGAGGCCATAGGAGCTTACGCGAGCTATGGTGTAGCTCTTAGCCCATCCAGCGAAGCAGTGTTGTCGATAACCAGCTAGGAGTAGCTAGCCAGCTAAGAGCCAATGGCTAAGGAGCTTCATCTTGGCAAGAATCCTACGCTGCTCGATCCACTTGCGAAGAGGCTTCCTCGATCTTCTCTTTGACCTCGTGTTCCACGCCCTTGATCTCGATGCGCTCGCGATGTATGTCGAGACGTAGCCGCCCGAAGACGCTCATATACTGATTCGCGACCCATACCAGGGCGAAGAAGGCAATCAGGTACCCGCGCCAGTCGGCATAGAGAAGTTTGTAGCGGGTAACGATCAGGAAGAACGCTGCGACATAGTGGCTAAAACAATATTCGCAGGTAAACAGGTAAAAGAACTTTCGTCTCGGCGCCGAGCGCGAGTACTGGCTTTGGCGCGTGCAGTAATCGCGCGGTTCGCGGAACGCTTCTTCGTGGGTCACCGTCCAAGCCACGCAGGCGACCGGGATCGCCAGTACGAACAACCACACAATCTGCATTGCAATTGACATCATTTGGCCTACCTGATTCGATCGCTTTGCGCACGCAGAGGTTGGACGAGAGCGCCTGCATCCCATGCTTGATAGTCTTTTCGCATTCAATTTTTTCCTGTTTTACTGAAAGACTGAGAGACTGACTGACGCGCGTGCTTCTCTACTACATCACCGACCGGCGACAGTTTCCGGGCACCCCCGCCGAACAACGCGATCGATTGCTCGCCAAGGTTGCAGAGGCGGCTCGCGCCGGGGTAGATCTGATCCAGTTGCGCGAGCGCGACCTGAGTACGAGAGAACTCTACGGACTGGCTGGGGAAAGTCTCGCCATCATTCGTGAATCGCGAAACGCGAAACGTGAAACGCGCCTGCTGATCAACTCCCGACTCGACGTGGCACTGGCCTGCGGTGCGGACGGCGTGCATCTGCGTGGCGATGATTTCTCGGCAAGCGATGCGCGCGCGATCTGGGCAAAGTCCCTCCGCTTGCAGGAAGCGATCAACGGCACGGGAGTCGAAGAGACTCGTTCTTCGCTAAACGCGAAACGTGAAACGCGAAACGGTAGGTTTCTTTTCGGCGTTTCCTGCCACACCCAAGCCGACATTCTTTCCGCGGAATCTCATGGTGCAGATTTCGTCGTCTACGCTCCGGTTTTCGAGAAGCAGGGAACTAGCACTCAGGCAGTTGGTCTGGAAGGACTGCGACAGACGTGCGGACGCATCGCCACTCACGATAAGAAGGTTGAAGCCGGGTTCGCCTCCGGCATGCCGATCCTGGCGCTGGGAGGAGTCACGCTCGCGAACGCGCGCGATTGCGTTGCGGCTGGCGCGGCAGGAATCGCGGGCATCCGATTGTTCCAGGACCACGACGTCGCAGAAATTGTCGCCGCCTTGCGCGGCTAGCGGATTAGCACCGCCGCCTCTTTGGCGGGAAGCAGATCCGCAAAGACAAAGCCCTCTCGCTCGACGACCTCTCCCGTCTCAATCGGGATCGCATGGCGGAACATCGGCCCAGCATAGACAAAGCTATGGAACTCGCCATTCTCGCCGCAGGGATCGGTTCCGGGCGGCAAGTCGCGCAATAGCTGCTCGTCGAATTCGCGTCCCGCAAAACTGGCATCGAGCTTTCGCGGATCGACGCAGGTGAGCCTCGCCCTCAACCCCGAGGCAATCATCTCGTGGGCGAGTTCCGTGGTGTTGATTCCCCACACCGGAAACAGCGGCGTCATATTGACCTTCGCCATCTGCGTCTCGCGATAGGCGCGAATGTCCTCGAGGAATAAATCGCCAAACGCCACCGTTTGCACTCCCTCGGAGATGGCTCTGTCCAGCATCTGCCGCATGCATTGTTCGTATTGCTCGTTCGAACATGGCCAGGGAAGCGGGACCGCCCACAACGGCAATCCGGCAGCCGCAGCCTGCTGCTCCATCAGTTCGCGACGAACGGCGTGCATCGCGACGCGATCGAACTCGGAGTTGAACGTCGTCAACAGTGCGACCACTTCCACCGACGGGTCGCGCCGTAGCAGATGTAGCGCCCAGGCGCTGTCTTTGCCGCCACTCCAGGAGAGCAACACCTTACGCCGGGTCATCGAGTCGCCGTCTGCGTCGCCGGTACTTGCGCCGCCTTCAATTGATCAAGGTTTTTCAATGTCGCCTGCCACTTATCTTTCTTTTTCTTCGTCGCGATCGGTGCGTTCGGATTCGAATAGAACTCCAGGATATTGTCGCGTAGCTCAGGCGTTAGCGTCGCGAAATTATTCTTAGCAAGCTGATCGAGCAGCGTCGCGTACGTCTCGTCAGTCAGCACGTATTCTCCGGGAGTAGTTTTGTTCCCCGTATCGAAATTCAGGTTGGGCAGCGCAACTGGCTGTTCGAGATAGTGATCTTCCACCAGGTAGTGCTGATAACGGTCCACCGATGCCGTGATGCTCTTGAAATAAAGGTCTTCGGTTTTCGTCGTCGGATTCTTGAACGCGAGTGCCTTGAATGGCCCTACTTTTGGCATGATGCGCAGCAGAGCAGCCAGAAATCGAGTGCCTGCGCCGGGGCGCTGATAGTCCCTGCCCCAATCCTTTTCGTAAGACGTGCGATTCAGATGGTAGAGGAACTGCTTCTTTGCCTTGTCCTGACGTTCCTTCACCATATCGTCACCGCGCGCCATCACTGCGACCTGGGTCATTTTCGGAATCATTCCGCTGATCGCGTAACGGTAGGTTCCAACGGCAAGGTCTTCGTGCTTCAGAACGTCTTTTAATTGGATTCCATAAATCTTTGGAAATGAGCGTTCCAGCAGCGGCTGCGAGACTTCGAAGCCGATGAAGTCGTGATACTGCTGCGACACGTAGCGTTGTTTGGCGACCTGCACCACGTCAAAGCTGAATTCAGTTTTCAGATGTGCGGCGTGATCTTCTGCGTAAGTGACGCGCGGTCCGAACTTGCTCCTCAACTTCGGATACTCGATAGCGACCGACTGATTCACCGCCGGATGGCCTTCCGTGTCCGACGCATAGTGCGCCAGCGCACCCAGCGCAAATGCGTATTCGTTCGCGTTCTGGCTATCGATGAGCAGTTGCTGCACGAAATCGCCGCTGCGTACGTAGTGCACCAGGTCGCTGAATTCATGGCTGCCGAAGGGGTAATAACCGAGGTCCTGTATGACCGCGCCGCCGTAGGCGTAGGCGTGGGCTTCTTTCAGTTGCTCGTCGGTAATGCCCGGGTAGCGATGACGGAGCAGCGGCACGATCTGGTCTTTCCAGAGCATGTCCACGATCTCTTCGTGCGTGAGCACGGAGTAGGCGTCGGCAAATGGCACGGTGCCAAGCAACAACAGAAATGCGGCGATGAACTTAAATATGCGCGTTGAATTAAACAGAAACAATCCCCACAGGAAGCGGCAGCTACTTGGATGCAGATTCTACCGGAAGGGGCTAAGTGGCGTCCTGCGTGTCCACGTCCTTGACGAATTGGCGCGCAAGCATCGATGATGCCTCTTCTCTCAATGGAGGCCTCCGCATTGATTCGCCGCAACTTGTGGCTTTTCGTAATAGTGCTCGCTGTTTTCCCGCTCGCGCAGGCTGAAGTTTCACTACCAGTCGTTTTTTCGGATGGCATGCTACTGCAGCGCGACTTGCCAATCCACGTCTGGGGACGATCCGCGCCTGACGAAAAAATTTCAGCCACGTTTCGCGGCGAAACCAGGGCGGCAGTTGCGGATGATCTTGGGCGCTGGCAGTTGTATCTCCCGCCTGTCGCGGCCGGCGGCCCTTACGAGCTTACGGTGAGCGGCTCCAACCAGATCGTGATCCACAACGTTTTGGTCGGCGATGTGTGGGTAGCTTCTGGTCAGTCGAACATGGAATTCAAGATGCGCGAGCTCGACAATCCGCAGGCCGAAATCGCCGCGGCCAAGTTCCCGCGCATACGCATCATGCGCATCCAGCATGCGTACTCGGAATATCCGCTGACAGATGCGGTAGCCGATCAGAGCTGGGCGGAGGTCTCGCCGGAGTCGGTGCCCGAATTCTCCGCCGTCGCGTACTACTTCGCTCGCGAGATTCACCAGCGAGAGAAAGTGCCCATCGGGATTATCGAAAGCAACTGGGGCGGAACCGTTGCCGAAACCTGGACGAGCATGGACGCGCTCACTGCGGATGCGTCGCTGATGCCGGTGTTCGCTTCGCGCGCGCGCATGATGGACGCTGAAGCCGAGAATCTCCTGCTCGAACCCGTGCACCAGGCGGAAATCGCGAAGGCAAAAGCAGCCGGCCTCGCGCCGCCGAAGTTTCCGTGGCACCCAGTCCAGCAATCTTGGGCACCCGCGCAACTTTTCAATGCCATGATCGCGCCGCTCACGCCCTACGCAATTCGCGGCGTCATCTGGTACCAGGGCGAAAGCAATAGCAAACTTGATCGCGCGCCCAGTTACGAGCGCCTCTTCCAGACCATGATTCGCGATTGGCGTGCCCAGTGGGCGCTGGGCGATTTCCCGTTCCTCTACGTGCAAATCTCCAGCTTCACTTCCGACGCCACGGAAGATTGGGCCACGATTCGCCAGGCGCAACTGCGAGCGCTTCAACTGCGCAACACGGCGATGGCCGTGACCATCGATATTGGCAATCCCGATGATGTTCATCCCAGAGACAAAGTCGATGTGGGACATCGCCTGGCGTTGGCGGCGCGCGCGACAGTTTACGGCGAGCCGGTCGAGTATTCAGGACCGCTCGTTCGCCAAGTCACGCGTGAAGATCATTCTTTGCGCGTGTGGTTCGATCATGCTGCGGGATTGCAGTCGAAGGGCGGTCCACCAACGAGCTTCGAGATCGCCGGCGCTGACGGCAAGTTTCGTGCCCGCAGAGGCGCGCATCGATGGGCAGACTCTCATAGTCTCGAGCCCCTCGGTCACGGTGCCGGTAAAAGTTCGCTATGGATGGGCCAATAGCCCGAATTGCAATCTGTTCAACGGGGAAGGACTGCCGGCGTCACCGTTTGAGGGAGCGGCCAGGTAGCTGGTCACCTGGGTGCGTAATATCTGTTCCCAACGTTTCTCCGTGCCTTCGTGTCTCCGTGGTGAACTTCCCCTCCAACTCGCATCCTGCCCGCTCTCTCAGGTAAACTGAAAGATTAATCCCAGCGGTAAGAATGCTTATGAATAGCTCGAAATCATCCGTGGAGCCCGAGGCTGTGAATTCGGTTCCTGAGTCCCGCCCTGCTAATTTCCTGCAAGAGAGAATTGCCGAAGATCTCAAATCCGGTAAGTACCAGCACGTCCAGACGCGGTTTCCTCCTGAGCCCAACGGCTACCTGCACATCGGGCACGCCAAGGCCATCTGCATCGACTTTGGCCTGGCCGACGAGTTCGGCGGCAAGACGAACCTGCGTTTCGACGACACCAATCCCGAGAAGGAAGATACCGAGTACGTCGATTCCATCCAGGAAGATGTTCGCTGGCTGGGCTTCAACTGGGATGGCTTGTACTACGCCTCCGACTATTTCGATCAGATCTATGAGTGGGCGATTCAGCTGATCAAGGCGGGCAAGGCCTACGTCGACGACCTGAACGCCGACCAGGTTCGCGAGTATCGTGGAACGCTCACGCAGCCGGGCAAAGAGAGTCCGTACCGCAATCGCTCGGTGGAAGAGAATCTCGACCTTTTCATTCGCATGAAGAACGGCGAGTTTCCCGATGGTGCGCGCACGTTGCGCGCGAAGATCGACATGAGCTCGCCGAACTTGAACTTGCGCGATCCGATCATGTACCGGATTCTGCGCGCTGAGCATCATCGGACCGGCAACAAGTGGCTGATCTACCCGACCTATGACTGGGCGCACGGCCAGTCGGATTCGATCGAGAAGGTTACGCACTCGATGTGCTCGCTCGAGTTCGCCGATCATCAGCCGCTCTACAACTGGTATATCGAGCAGCTCGGAATTTTCCCATCGCAGCAGATTGAGTTCGATCGGCTGGCCATCACTTACACACTGCTCAGCAAGCGCAAGCTGCTACAGCTGGTGAACGAAGGGCGCGTAAGCGGGTGGAACGATCCGCGCATGCCCACGCTCGGTGGTATGCGTAGGCGCGGCTACACTCCCGAAGCGATTCGCAATTTCGTTTGGACTGTCGGTGTGTCCAGAACGAACGGCATCGTCGAACTCGAGATGCTTGAGCATTTCGTTCGCGAAGACCTGAATCGCCGGTCGGCACGCGTAATGGCGGTTCTGCATCCGCTGAAGGTCGTGATCGACAATTATCCCGAGGGGCAGGTCGAGCAGATGGATGCGGTGAACAATCCCGAAGATCCGAACGCCGGTTCTCGCAAGGTTCCATTCTCGAAGACGCTCTACATCGAGCAGGACGACTTCCGCGAAGTGCCGCCTCCGAAGTATTTTCGGCTTTCGCCCGGGAAAGAAGTGCGTCTACGCTACGGCTACTTCATTACCGCGAAGAGTGTAGTGAAAAATGCTCAGGGCGAAGTCGTTGAAGTTCACTGCACCTACGATCCGGCGACACGCGGCGGCAACGCTCCCGATGGCCGCAAGGTGAAGTCGACCATCCACTGGGTCTCGGCCGAACATGCGGTCGATTCAGAGGTGCGCATCTACGACAAGCTGTTCACGAAAGAGAATCCCACTGAATTGGAAGAAGGCCAGAACTTCACCGACAACCTGAATCCGAACTCGCTGGAAGTGATTGCCACCGCGAAATTGGAACCCTCGCTGGCGAATGCTGCGCCGGGCAGCCGATATCAGTTCGAACGACTCGGCTATTTCTGTGTCGATACCGATTCGAAGCCGGACAGGCCAGTATTCAATCGTACGGTGGCTCTAAAGGATAGCTGGGCCAGGATCGAAAAGAAGGCCAAGTAGGCCCGCGTCTGGGCCGAACCGCACCAAGCTCCTCTGGCACAGCCACTTAGACCTCAACTGTGCCAGTTTGGGCCGTCTTGAGGCGCTTCGTCTAAGGCTTCTAAATCGCCCGCAAGCCATTGACTCCGTTAGGGCAACCACCTATAGTCCTAGCACTGTGCTGTGCCCGCTGGACGACCGGAAGATCGGTCTAGAAGGTGCGATGCGCGCGTCCACTTCGTATCGCCTACCTCTGCTCACCAGCAGCGCCGCCGTAAACTAAGCTCCTCCCCCCATTGGAGTCGTTCGCGGACTCTCGCATGGATTCCGTATTGGTCAGCATGATCGTCGTCCCGGGGATCACAGCCCTGCTGCTGTTGCTGATCTTCGCTTATCTGTATCAGCAGAGCCGGGCGACGTACTTCCTCGTATGGCAGGCTGGCTGGGCGGCATTCTGCACAAGCTTCTTGCTGCAGGGAATCATCTACAGCGCGTATGCGCGCCCGTGGATTTTTTGCCTCGCGACTGTGTTGCAGATCGCGACTGCGTTTGCGATCTTCCTCTCCTTACGCTTCGTCAGCGACCAGCGCTTCCGCTTCCACTGGTATGACTTCGCCATTGCAGCCGTTGGAATTGCTGTAGCAACTTACGGTACGTGGCAACACTTTCCCGGGGGAATGTTCCAGCCGGCAGCGCCCGAACGCCTGCGAACCGAAACTCTCATCGCGCTCCTGCTCGCCTATTGCGCGTACAACTTTCTAAGAGTCGGACGCTTACGCGAGTCGACCGGCTACCGGATCCTGGGCGGTGCGCTGTTGGCATGGTCGTTGCTGCTGGTCTCCGGCCAATTTGAAGGTCTGTGGGCCCGGCGGTTAGTTGCCATGGATCGTTATCTGGGTCCGCTGCCGCAAATGCTGATCGGCATGGCGATGGTCGTGGTGCTTTATGAGCAGGAACGCCGGACGGTGCAGGAGAACTCGCTCTTCTTCTCCACGCTCGACGTCGACAACTCGCGGCTGGTAAGTGCCACCGACGTTATCGGCGGCTTCGAAAAAATCCTCCGCCGGATCATGAGCCTGGTGCGCGTCCAGCGCGCCGCAATTTTCGTCGGCGACGAATGGCGTTCGGTGCTTCCCAATGTCGCCGTCGGATTCACACAGGAGTTTGCCCACGATCTGCACGCTCAGGGATTGACCGAGTACCTCATCAACATGGCATATCGACGCGGCGGGGTCGTCACTCTGCGTAACCTGCCGCATCTTTCGGAGCCGCTGCCACCGGGAGCGCCCGGGCACTTCGACAAGTTGCGAACACTCCTGTCCGCATACGCAATCCGCAGCCTGACGGCCGTGAGCCTGCAGACGCGCGAACGGAAGTTCGGCGTCATTCTCTTGCCGCAGCGCGATGCGCGCTCTCTGGGCCCATCGCAGGTCCGCCTCTTGTTGGGAATCTCGATGCAGATTGGGCTCACGCTCGAGAGCCACGTCGCCATGCAGGAGACCCGGCGCCGCACGCGCGAGTACGAGTTGCTCACGCAAATCGGCCAGGTCGTCAGCTCGCATTTGAATGCCGACGAAGTGTTGCGCGCCATCCACAAAGAAATTGGGTTGCTGGTCGACGTGCACGACTTCTACATCGCGTTCCAGCGGGACGACGAGTTGTTCTTCGAATTCGACGTGCGCAGCGGCCAAAACACGACCAAGCATTCACGGAAGCTTGCCAACGGCTTCAGCGAGCATGTCATCAGGACCGGACAGCCGCTGCTCATCAAGTCGAATCTCGAAGAATTGCGGTCTAAGCTGGGCATCACCTTCGTGCCGGATCAGCGGGCACAGTCATTCTGCGCCGTGCCGATCTTCATGGGAGGCCGGTCGGTCGGCCTGATGGCGGCCCTGCATTACGGCGAGGAGTTTATCTTTACCGAACGCGACGTAGAGCTGCTGCAAACAGCGGCTGGACAGGTTTCCGTTGCCGTCGAAAACGCGCGACTCTTCGAAGAACAGCAGCGTCGCGCGCGCTACCTCATCTTCCTCAACAACATCTCGAAGACGGCAATTTCCAGTCAGGACGCTGAGCAGATGTTGAGCGAAATCGTCTACGAGATCCAGAAGAACTTCGATCTCGACCACATCGGCATAGGCGTGCTCGATTACGCGAGCAAAGAAATCGAGATCAAAGCGGAAGCCGGAACTACAAATCTGGCGCTTGGGAAACGCATCCCGCTCGGCACCGGCATTCTCGGGAAAGTCGCTCGCACCAATGAAATGATGCTGGTAGAGGACGTAGGCGATGGGCCGTTGTTGGGCATCCTGCCGGAATCACGTTCGGTCCTTTGCCTACCGCTGACCTACGGCGAAACTCTGCTAGGCGTTTTGAATGTGGAGAGCCGCCGTGCGCACGCATTTCGCTGAGCAGGAAGTGCTTACGCTGCGAACGCTGGCCGACTTGCTGGCCACCGCGCTGCACAACGCGTTCGTATTCCAGAAGCTGCAACAGCAGTCGATCACGGACGGCCTGACCGGAATCAAGACGCGCCGCTTCTTCATGGAAAGCGTGCAAGCGGAGTGGAAACGCGCTTCCCGAGCCGGACGCCCGTTCTCTGTTGTAATGGTCGACCTCGACAAGTTCAAAGAAGTGAACGACACCATGGGTCACCTGGAAGGCGACCTGGTGCTGGCTCGCGTTGGCCGCCTTCTGGAGCAGAAGTGCCGGCAATCAAACGTCGTGTCGCGATATGGTGGCGATGAGTTCGTTATCCTGATGCCGGAAACCGGTATCGAGCAGGCACAAATTCTCTCCGAACGCCTGCGCCTGTGGATTGCCACCGATCCCATGCTCAACGAGCGCCGCATCACCGGCAGCTTCGGCGTGGCCGCGTTCCCGCTGCATGGATCCACCGTCGAAGATATCGTCCGGGTTTCGGACGCGGGGATGTACGTCTCCAAACATGCTGGCGGCAATCGCGTATCGACCGCTGAAGAGTTTACCGAGGGCGAAACCACGGCGGTGCAGCACCAGCTGATCGCTTCTTACATCGAAGGCTTCCTGCAGCGCGAAACCATGGGTCCGGAATCAGCCGAGGAATTGGTAGCAACCCTGCGCAAGATGTGCGCCGGATTGCAGGACGATCCCGAACCGATGCGCGAAGCCATCATCGTTCTGGCGCGCGCAGCCGAAGCGCGCGAGCTGCACGCCACAGGTCACGGGCACTCGGTCGCACGGTACGCGGAAGTGCTTGGACATGAACTCGGCATGAGCGAGCAGGAATTGTCAGACTTGGTATTTGCCGGGCTCGTGCACGATGTGGGCAAGCTGGTGATGCCGGAACGCCTGCTGATCAAGCAAGGACCGCTCACCGAGGACGAGTACTACATCGTCAAGATGCATTCCGTAGTTTCGTCCGAGATCGTGGAGTGCGTCCCGAAGTCGGGGAACATCGCTGAGATCGTGCGCCATCATCATGAGCGCTACGACGGTTCGGGCTATCCAGACGGATTGCGTGGAGAACAGATTCCCCTGGCTGCACGCGTGCTTGGACTGGCTGATGCCTACGCCACTATGGTCGAGGAGCGACCATTTGCATCGGCCCGAAGCATCGAAGAAGCCGCGCATGAAATCGAACGCGGTAGCGGTACGCAGTTCGATCCCATCCTGGCAAGGTTGCTATTGCACTACGTGCGCGGCGAGCAGGAAGCAGCAAATTTCTAAGATGAAGGCCGCTGATTTACGCAGATGAACGCTGATTACTGAACTTCTGAATCAGCGTTGATCACTGTTTATCAGCGGCTAAAGCTTTTGCAGCAAAACCATCGCGTGCGCAATCGCCGCATGATCCGTTCCCATGCCTTCCGGCGTCTTGGCTTTTACGCTGACGGCACTCGCATCAATTCCCAGAAGCTCAGCAACGTGTTCGCGGATCTTCACCGCATGCGGACCGATCTTTGGTGCAGCAAGAATCAGTGTCGAATCGACATTCACGACCGAGTATCCCGCCCGCTTGACTTGCGCGATCGCTTCTTTTAGGAACACCGCAGAGTCAGCGCCCTTCCAGCGCGGATCGCTGGGCGGGAAATAGCCGCCAATGTCGCCAGCGGCAACCGCGCCGAGCAGCGCGTCCGTGAGCGCGTGCAGAAGAACGTCGCCGTCGCTGTGGCCGGCGAGGCCCTGATCGTGTGGCAGCGTGACGCCGCCGATCTTGAGCGGAATCCCTGGCCTAAATTCGTGCGAATCCCATCCGTACCCGATTCTCATTTCAAACCTTAGCCGCTGATCGACGCCGAAGAACGCTGATTTCCTGGGGTCTTCTATCTGCGTGATCAGCGTTTATCAGCGGCTTCTTTCTTTCCCCGCGAAGAATTCCGCCAGTTCCAGATCATCTGGCGTGGTGATCTTGATGTTTCGCCGCGTTCCCATCACTACCGATACTTCGTGCCCGGATCGCTCCACGATGGACGCTTCATCCGTGCCCACGAATCCATCGCGTTCGGCTTCGTCGAAAGCTTTCTTCAGCACGTGATAACGAAACCCCTGCGGCGTTTGCACCAACACAATGTGTTCGCGAGGGATCGTGGCATTGACCACTGCGCCTTCCGAGGTGCGATCCACTTGCTTGATCGTGTCGAAGGCAGGAATGGCCGCAATCGCGGCACCGTGCTTTTCTGCGGCTTCAATCACGTTCCCGATGGTTTCGGCGTCGACGAACGGCCGCACCGCGTCATGCACCAGGATCACATCTTCCTTGGCAGCTTTCAGAGCGGCAAGCGCGTTGCCCACCGACTGTTGCCGGTGTTCACCGCCCTCAACAATGTGTATGGGCTTGGCGAAATGCTCTTGCTTTAAGCGGGCTTCGAACGCCTCCGACTCAGGCTTGCGCATGGCAATGTAAATTTCGTTCACTTCGGGCACGGCCGCGAATTTTCGAAGCGTGTGGACGATGATGGGAACGCCGTCCAACTCCGCAAATTGCTTGGACGTCGGCGTAGGCTTGCTGCCGGGGGCGCTCATGCGCGTACCTAATCCCGCGGCAGGAATGATGACAATGACTCTCATACGGCTATCAACCTTATTGCAATGCTGAGCAGTAAAGGGTCTGTAGTATACAGTTCCGCGGAAAGGCCCTCAAATACGGGATGAGTCACACCGCAGATTCACGCGGAGAAACGGCGGCCCTTCATCAAGATGAATCGTGCGCCCCTGCCGCTCAGCGCATCTGCACCAGCACCGCCGGTTGTGGCTTTTGAATATGCCTCACCAGGCCAAGCAGAAAGATCAGCGAGATCGTCGCTAGCGAGCCCAGGCAGATGATGCACCACATCGCCAGCACATACTTTTCGATGTACGTGAGATAGAGCGAGTACCCAACACCGCCGAGCGCGCCCAGCACCAGCAGGATGGAAGCAATGCGATTCGCGCGCCGTTGCAGCGCGAGCACCAACAGCACGATATAGCCGGCGAGCCCAATTCCCGCGACCGGCACTTTTCCTACTTGCGCGTAGATGCTGCGATTCACGATGTCGCAGTTGAAGTTGTCGCCGAGATCGCAGTAGTCGGTCGGCGTGCTCTTGTAATGGTTGTAGAGCGAAACGCCGGAGAGCACGATGCCGACCAGTGTGAGCAACACGATCACCAGCGCCAGTTTGTCCTTCATGGCAGCGGGCATCCTGTCTGCTTGCTCAGATCGTTCAACTCCATCTTGCCTTCGTGGCGCTGTCCGTCCGCGAAGATCCACGTGGGCGTGCGCTTCAGCCCAAGCTGCTTGCATTCCTGTGTGATCTGCCGCGAACCGGGAATGCCGCACTCAACGTAATTGATGTACTGGAACGAATCGCCGAAAAGTTCCTTCTGCTCGGCGCAATGAGGACACCAGAATGTGCCGTACATCTTCGCGCCCTTGCTCGAGACGCATTTGGCGAAGGCGTCCATCTTGGGATTATCGGCGGCGTTTGCAGTGAGCAGCATGCCGCACGCCAACACAAAACCTGCGACCACTCGCAGCGTTCGAATCATGACTGGCCTCAATGATGAAGTCGCAATGATTACAACACATTTGGAAGCGAAATGTAGTGAGGAGTAACCAAAGAGGACTCACTGCCAAGGACGCAGAATTCCGGTAACGTTACCCTGAAAATCTCCGCGATCTCTGCGTCCTCTGCGGTGAAAATAGCTATTCCGGCTGATGCTCCGTTGCCACCGCCGGACTTGGACCTGCCGCCGGCGTCTGGTTGACCACCTTGCGCTCTGAGCCTGCGGTTACCGGACGCGCCGGCTGCACCATCGAGACGCCGCGTTCGTCGAACTTGCCGAAGATCATCTTGCCAGCGGTGGTCTGCAACACAGACGTCACCGCCACGTCGATGGTCTTGCCAATCATCTTTCGGGCGTTGTCGACGACCACCATCGTGCCATCATCCAGATAGGCGACACCCTGGTTATATTCCTTGCCTTCTTTCAGGATGAAAACGCGCATGGCTTCGCCGGGTAGCACGATCGGCTTCAGGGCATTCGCCAGTTCGTTGATGTTCAGCACGTCCACGCCCTGCAGTTGCGCTACCTTATTAAGGTTGAAATCGTTGGTGATGATCTTGGCTTCGTAATCCTTCGCCAGTTCAATCAACTTCAGGTCGACTTCGCGCACCGCGGGATAGTCGTCTTCCACGATTTGCACCTGCAGCATGGCGATCTTCTGTATGCGCTGCAGAATGTCCAGTCCGCGGCGTCCGCGGTTCCGCTTGAGCGGATCGGCGGAGTCGGCCACGAGCTGCAATTCGCGCAGAACGAATTGCGGGATCACAAGGATGCCGTCGAGGAACCCGGTTTCAGCGATGTCAGCGATGCGCCCATCGATGATGACGCTGGTATCCAGAATCTTCATCGAGCGCTTGTTCTGTTTCTCGCCACCGAATACGCCGCCGAGTGCGGACAGGTTCAGCAGGTCTCCCTTGTTCGCGCCTACGATGAGTCCGACATAGGCCATGAACAACATCACCGACAGCATCAGGAAGCTTTGTGTGCTGCCTGGCATGATGCTGTTCCGTATGACGCTGCTGAACAGGAAGGCGCCTACGATCCCAAGAATGCTCCCGATAGCCGCCCCTATCAGGCGTTTCAGGCTCACCGCTCGCAGACGAGTTTCGAAGACGATGATCGCGACGCCGATTACCAGCCCTACCAGCAGGTCCGGAACAGGCTTAAGTCCAAAGGGATGAAGAACAAAACAAGCTGCCGCGACCAGCAATATAAAGACGATACGTACGAGTACTAAGTCCAATTGGGTCCTCCCTTCGACCGAAACCGCATTTCGGCCGATAGCGGAGTTTGATGCCGGGAGAAAGCTCTTCCCCTCCGCTAGCCCTCAGGTTCAAGGGCTGTACCACCTATAGCCCGGTTTATATCACCGCGATACGCCCGGGTGCACGCCCAAAAAACCGATGCCAGTCATACAGTTGCGGAATGGTGCCCTTTTGGCGTCCCGGCGATTTCCAGCCCGGGTTGCCCGGGTCATCCGGTTTGACAACAGCAACTTACCGTTTCAAGTTGACCCCCATTGCCTTCCCAGCGCATGTTAAAGCTGCTTGATTGTCGGCCGTAAGCCTGCTTGGGGCAGGCGTTCGCCATTAGATTTACAAATTTCTAGTTCCGTTCCTTGAACGCGGAACTGCAAGTTAGGTTCCGTTCCCGTACAGGGGAGGCGGTTCCTAAGTGACCGGCGCATGTCTCGGGGGAGAATCGCGCCGGTTTATTTTTTTAGCCATCGGCTCTCAGCCATTGGCTATTCAGCTCTCCGCTTTCATCCCATTAGCATTTTTGGCCGCAGCCGGGAGTACTCTCTATGTGTTGCTCGTAGCTCGTCACGCAGCCAATAAACGCTGAATGCTGACAGCTGATTGCTGAGAGCTATATGAAAGCGATCGTCGCCACTCGAATCGGAGGCCCCGAAGTCCTCGAGTTGCAGGACGTCCCCGGTCCCCAACCCAAAGACAATCAGATCCTGGTAAATGTCGAGGCGTGCGGCGTTAATTTCGCCGACATCATGATGAGCCAGGGCTCCTACGCCGGTGGACCCACGCCCCCGTTCGTCATCGGACGCGAATTCGCCGGGAGCATCTTGGCCACGGGCGAGCGCGTGATGGGTTATACCCAAGGCGGCGCCTTTGCCGAAAGAATTGTCACGCGCCCGAGTTTCGTATGGCCCATCCCCGATGGATGGACGATCCCCGAGGCCGCTGCATTTCCGGTGAACTACTTCACTGCGCTCTTTGCCTATTGGTGGGCCGGATTGTGGTCGCCCGCAGGCGACCGGAAAAATCCAGAGAAACCGCCGAGTGTGTTGATACACGCCGTGGCCGGAGGCGTCGGCACGGCTGCTGTTCAGATCGGAAAACTGCTCGGCGTCGAGATGTATGGCACATCGTCTTCCGATGAAAAGCTGGCGCGTGCACAACGGCTTGGACTTCAGCATCCCATCAACTATAAGAACGTCGACTACGAAGAACACATTCGTGAAGTAACGAAGGACGAGGGCGTCGACGCCGTATTCGACATGCTTGGCGGCGATCACACCGGCAAGAGCATGCGCTGTCTCAAGTTTCGCGGCCACCTAATCGCATACGGCTCGGCAACCGGCGTGACGCACAAGTTTGATATCCGCGCGCTCTATGCGAAAAATTGTTCTGTCGATGGACTGTGGCTCAGCCAACTCTCGCTGCACTCGGAATACATGAAGCCCGCGTGGGAGCGGCTATCGGCGTGGATCTCCCAGGGGCATCTCCGGCCGCAGATCGGACATGTGATGCCGCTCGAAAAAGTTGGCGAAGCGTTCCGCCTCATGTTGGAGAGAAAGAATTACGGAAAGATCGTGCTCAAAGTGTAGCTCAGATCATCTCTTGCCCCGCGACGGAGTTGCGCCTGTTTTGGCAACGGCACTCGCGGCCGGATTACGTCCTCCGAACACAACGCGCGCCACCCGGCTGCGCTCCAGTCTCGTGGGCTTTCCCTTCACGTTGAGGGAGACGCCGGTGCTCGTCACCGATATGACGTTGCCCTGTAGCACGGTTCCATCGCGCAAGACCACGGTATCGAGTATCAACGGACTCAGCTCAATCTGCACACTGCCCGGCATTGCGTTTTCGGCAACGTCCAAGGGTGTACTGGCCGTGGCATAACCCTCTTTACTGAACTCGAGCATGTGCTTGCCTGGGGCGACAGGCAGTATCTGCGGCGTAACACCGGACTCTTGCGCGTCGAGTTTGAAGGTGGCCCCGGAAGGCACGCTGGTGATGCTTATCTTAATCTTCATCGGCTCGTCGGAGGGAAGATGCTGCGGTTTCAATTCCATCCTCGAAAACGAGCCCATCGCATGCACGCTGACCGGAACCTTGGCCTTTTGTCCGGCGGCTAAATCTGTTACCTCCAAATAGCCTTCGCCGACACGATTGCCGTTCTTGTCGAGCAGGTAGAGATAGAACGAAGCGGAAGGAACCGCTTTTGTGCTGAGGTTTTCTGCGACCGCCTCGCCCAGATAATCGGTCTGACCGGAAGCGGAATTAACCTGTCGCAGCTTGCCCACGGTGAAACGCAACATCGCGCCTTCACCACTCGCTGGCCAAGTTAAAACAGTATCGGCGGCGAACGCGCTGGAGGCCGCTCCCAGCAAGAGCGCGGCAATGATCCATATTCGCTTGTACATGGTGTGCTTATCTTCACGCGAGCAGACCGGAGCGAGCAATTGGAATATCGCTCAGACACCTTACTGAAGTGTTGCAGCGAGTCAATTTTCCGGCCACCCACTCTTTTTCCGAATTTGGAACAAAACTCGCGTCGCCTGTAGCCTTGTGGGCGAATGTGCTACAAACCTTCCGAGCAAAAGCACATGCGCCATGTACTCGTTCCGTCTCTCGTTCTGGCCACCAGCCTGATCGCCGTTGCGCAACATCGCGGCGCCAATCGACTCGTTCCGAATATCCCGGAAGCAGACCATTTCACCAACGTGCAGATGCGCAACGCAGATGTAACCGTGAGAAAACTCAGCATCCCGGCCGACAGCTCTGCCCCGGTGAGCGCTTCCACCCGCGACTACCTGCTTATCTCCATCGGGAAAAGCACGATTGCCGCCGTTGGATTCAACACTAATTTCGAAATGTCGCTGGACGATGGTGAAATGCAACTGCTACAGGGCGGTTGGCAGCATAAGCTGGTTAACAAGTCGCATGAGATGGCGCAGTTGATTGCAGTTGAGGTGTCCCCCAGTCTCGCACCCAAGTCCGCGGTCTGCGGGCTCGCGGCACAAAGTTGCCAGGAAGTTCGGTTCGGCAAATCCTCGCAAGGAGAGTATGAGCAGGCTGAGTTGTTTGAGACCGAGACGGCCAAGCTCTTCCGAGTGCGTCTGGGCTCGCAAGTCACGATGCAGCAGCACGCGGACGACCGCAAGCACCTGATCGTGGCGCTATCGCCCCTGCAGGCGCATGCGGGCGAGGAGGCCTTCACGCTTCAACCCGGCGATACGTACTGGCACAGTGGCAGATTCGATGGCCTATCAAACGACGGCAAGTCCGACGCTTACATGCTGATTCTGGAACTGAAGAAATGATGGTGTTCTCCAGCTGATTTTTCCGGAATGAGCAGGAGTCGCGTCGCGCGCAGTTCACACTTTTTTATACTTAGGACTCGTTGAACCCTTCGCGTCGATCAATCGACACTCGAGATCCCCTTTCATCAATGCTGACCGAATGCTATGCAACCCGATTTCCATACTTTTCGTCCCCATGCTGCTAACAGTGTCGTTACCAACGCGTCTTTCATTGTGTGCGTTGGCACAAGAGGACGTGCCATAGGTCACCGCCAGAATTTGCAGTGGGACGTACTCTGGCGCGTATATCAGGCAATGCCGGATCAGCCAGGAGCTTGCGGCCGGCACTAGCAATCATTCAACAAGTTTCTATCGCATTCCGCTATGTTTCGTTAGACATGGCAAAGCCAGCGTGCGGAGCAGGAGTGATGCGGTCTGCGATGAAAGCCAAGGAGGATGTTCACTTGAAGACACTCAAAGCACTCGTTCTGGTCGCATTTGTTCTGACGACAGCTTTTGCACTCGCAGCCAACATGCAGATCAATCTCAATAACGCGAACCAGCTCAACGGAACCACAATCAACCCGGGCAGCTACAAGTTCGCCTATACCACCACCGGCAACACCGCCCAGGTGAATGTAATGCAGGGCAAGAAAACTGTAGCCACCGCGACGGGCGAAGTGGTGGAGGTTCAGAACCCGCCGCAGCACGACAGCATCATCAGCAAGATGAATCCCGATGGCACCCGCTCGATGTACGAAATCCAGTTCGCGGGCAAGAAGCAGGGCATCCGGTTCAATAGCGAACCTGCAGTCGGCAAATAGAAGTCGCAGTCGTTACAGGCTGAAAACGTAGAAAGGGAGCGAAGTTCGCTCCCTTTTCGTTTTGATTTCCATCCCGCAAGCTTGTCGCCGCGGAATTCTGATCAGCGCTTACTCACCGTCTTCTTCGATCGCCACTGGATCGCGATAGTGCACTGCTTCCCAGATTCCAATCCACAGATCAAGGATCCCGAGCCCGGAAATTGCTCCCCGCACAAAGTTGTTACTGATGAAATCGCGCAACCCCGGATGAGTGAGCACGAAACTGTTCTGGTTCCACACCGAGATCCAGGGAAGCACAGCGATGAACAATCCCAACTCGATGCAGAACACCACGAAAACCACCATGGAAATTCGGTGGATCCAGACAATATGCCGCGGCACAGGCTCAGGCGGATTAGGGGATGCCGCAGACGGCTGGGTAATGATTGGCGTACTGGCGTTCAGAGGGTCGGCATCCTGTCTGGGGTATTCCGGTTCTTTCCCCTTGCGCGCAGAATCCATCTTCCGATTCTACGGGATTTCAGGCTTTCAGGGTTTTGATGCGCTCCGAAACGTCGCGATAATCGATATTGCTTCCGTACACTTCCATGAAGTGTTGCAATGCCAACTTGCGATCGCCCGCGGCTTCGCACGCACAAGCCAGTTCGTATTCTACGGCAGTGTGAGTTTCCTGATCTCCTGGGACCACTAACGCCTTCTCATACCATTTGATCCCAGCTTCCGGAATGCCCTTCTCCACGAAGCAATGTGCGAGCCAGGTATATGCCTGAATCACTTGCCCGAAGGATTGGCCGTGATCGATCGCGGCGCAGACTTTCTGCAACTCACTGATCGCTTCATCGAGCAATCCCATTTCTTTGAACGCAACGCCCAGGTTGTAGTGAGTCTCCGGATCTTCCTTATCCGAAGATCCCTCTTCCACTTCTTCTTTGAATTCTGCGAACAGCTCGGAAAGCGGAGATGCGGTTTCGTCGTTTTCCGCCGGCACGACTTCTGGAGCTGCTGCAACGGCTGTTGCCGCCCCAGATGTTGCGGAGATCGTCGAACTCGCAGCCGCCGCGTGCGTCGGAATCGATGGTGCCGGAATTACTGGGATGCTCGGGAGGCTCGGTCCTGACCCTGGAAGTCCAGGGCTCGATAGCGGCGAACTGCCATTGCCGCCGCTCATGAAATCGTTCCCAAGCGAACTCTCGAGATCGAGTACGAAATCGGAGAGCACGTCTTGCGGATGCGAAGCTGCGGCAATCATCGGCTCCGGCTCTACTTCCGGCTCCAATACAACTGGCTCGGGCTCTTCTTCCTCTTCTTCAGCCGCAGGAGCAGGAGCGGGCACGAGCTCCTCAAACGGCTCGCTCGATGTCGCCGGAACTTCTTCTTCGATCTCGAGCAGGTGTTCTGCTTCAATCTTGAATTCCGCTGCAGGCTTTTGCGCTTTTCGAAGCTGCGGGCACTTCTGGAACCGGGAGTTCTTCCGTGATCGGGGTCAGCTCGTGCACGATACCCGGGATGTGCTCGGGTTCGACGTACTTCTCGGCCGCGGGCTCTTCTGGCTCGTCTAACTCGAAATCGGTAATAGGAGCTGTTTGCGCCGCGATCGGCTCTGCCTCAGGCACTGGCAGCTCGAATTCCGCATCGGGCGCATGATCGGTGAGCAGGTTCTCGATGAGACTGTCATCCAGAGCCGAGGGCTCAACTCGAATCTCTTCGACTTCCGGTTCCTGCACTTCCTGGATTTCTGGAACTTGCTCAGCCGGGGCATTCGCCGCCTCGACCATAGAAGCTGCTGCCGCCAGCACTTCTATGTGCGACTGGAACGAAGGAATCTCGCCATTCTCTGGCGAAAGTTCACGCAGCCGGTCCAAAGCCACGCGCGCTTCGTCGAGCATTGATTGCGAAATGTAGAACTTGATCTCTTCCAGCAGGTCGCTGACCACGCTGGGATGCGGAGCCTCCGCGGAAACTGGCGCTTCTTCCGGTTCTGGCAATTTGGCTTCGAGCACCGGCTCTGGAGCAGGCGGCAGATGTACTTCGGCCGCAGCCGACTCAACCACTGGCTCATCGGAAACAGCTGCTTCCCACTCCGCTGAGAGATCGATCTCGTGCGATTCGCCGGCATCGGCATGCGAAGGAGGCGTAATTTCGAATGCCGGAATATCCGCTTCTGGCGCGGTTTCTTCCGCTGGCTCGACTACCGGCGCGGCTTGCGCGACGGGATGCTCAGCGACCGGTTCTGCCGCAACCGGAATCTCTGCGGGCGGTTCCACCGGCGGCGTCGCAACTTCATGCGCAGTGTCGGTGCTGCCACATCGCGCGGCATATTCCGCGTATTGCGCAGCCTCTTCCGATTTTCCAACTTTGCTGAAAATCTGGCTCAGCACCCGATAGCATTTAGCGGCATCATCCGGCCGGCTGTTGCGCAGATAAATCGAAGCCAGCCGCTGGTTCAGCCGAACATCTTCCGGAGCTTTTGCCAGCGCGCCTTCCAGCAGGTGGATCGCCTGCGGCGTCTTGCCATACGATTCGTATAGCTCAGACTCCGTGAGCGCGGAATTGATGCTCTCCGCAAGAGCGGGCGCATAGGACTGTTGCAGCGATGGACCAGTCTGCTCGGCCAGTTCCTCGATGAAAAACGCCTGGTCGCCTTCTTCCGGCTCGGTCGGACGCGCCGCAACATCCTGTCCCAGGCGCGTCATTACCTGGCGGTAGTTCTGCAAGTGAAGCGGATTGCCTGTTTCCAGATCCGCCAGCGCCTTGTATAAATCGCGAGCCTTCTCCAGCTCTCCCGTTTGCACGTACGCGTGCGCAAGTAACTCGTCGATCTCAGGAACGCTGCTGGATGCTCCGGCCTTCTCGAAAATATTGCGCAGTGTTTCAAGCGATGCAGGCTGATCTTTCAGCTGCCCAATCAGAGGCTGCAATGCCAGGATCACTTCCGTGCTGTCGCCCGCGAGCAGCGTGCTCGAAAACTCGTCGTAGATCCGCAATGCGATTTCTGCGTTGCCCGATGTCACCAGCGATGTCGCATATTCGCGAATCCCACTACTGTCGTTATGAACTGAAAGCAGCTTGCGTGCCAGCGGCTCAGACTCGTCGTACTTGCCGAGGCTCAGGTACGCGCGCAGCAGCGAATGCAATCCTTGCGGCAAGGAGTCAATCGTCGGATACGCGCTCAAGGAACTTGATCCCGCCCGCAGTATCCCCTGCGTCGAGGGCAATCTTGCCGCGCAGCAGCAGCGCTTCGGTGTTAGTGGCGTCGATCGCCAGCAATCGGTTCAGTGCGTCGATTGCCGCGTCCATCGAGCGCCGCTCGGAGAGCGCAGTAGCGATCCGAAGCAGCAGATCGCGCGCCTTATCCTTTTTCCCAAGCCGAACGTAAATATCCGCCAGCTTTCCCTGGATCGCCGCATTGTCCGGATCGCCCTCCAGCATCTTTTCGAAGATGCGAGACGCGCCGTCGTAATCGTTCTTCTTCTGTGCGGAGTCTGCGAGGATCAGGTACTGTTGCCGGGCGTCGTTGAGCAGACCCTGTTGCGTGTAGAGCTCAGCCAGCTTCTGCACCATGGCGAGCGAACTTGGGTCGAGCTTCGTGACCTTCTTGTACATCGCAATCGCGCGCAGCGTGAATCCCTGTTGCGCATACGAATCGCCCACGCGCGTGTAGTATTCGCTGGCCTTCGATGAGTCTCCATCGCGAGCGTAGAGATCGCCAATGGTGTTCAGGACAGTGAGGTCTTTCGGATCCTTCTCGAGAATCTTCTCGTACTCGGCGATGGCATTCGTCAGCTTGCCCTGCTGGACATACTTCTCCGCGCTGGCAAGCACTTTCTGTTTGTTGAAGCCAAAACCGAGAGCCATTCTTTACTCCGTCTTTTCCTTTGCCGATTGCACTTCAGCCCGGCGATTCGTCTTATCGTCGCTCCGCTGGGCTTCCGTAAACGAGAGACAAATATCCCGCTGGGTTCCGGACCACGTCTCTACGTTTTCGTACTGAAATCGGGTTTAAAGTACCACATCTATACCCGCTTCCATGCCGCAATAGTACCGAATTGATCACTGTCCGGGGGCTTACTTTGGATGGTGTACGTGTGGGTCGACGCCGCAATCCGCTCGTGAACTGACCTGTGAATCACCAATTTTCTGGAATCGAAGCTCTAATTTTCTTTCGTTGATCCGTCCGCGACTTTGCGCAGCGCCCGCACCCCGCGCACAATCTCTTCGCGTTCGGATGCATTGGCTCGCGCCAGAACTTCTGCCAGTGGATGGATCGTCAGCGCCGGCAGTTTCTTTTTCAGGAATTCTTCCACCGCTTTGGATGGCGTGATCACCGTGAAGCGCCGATCGTTTGGATCCGCCTTGCGCTTCACGAATCCGCGTTTCTCTAATCGGTCCACAATTCCCGAAACCGTGCTGTGCGACAGACTTACTTGCTGGCTCAGTTCTTTCAAGCTCAGCCCATGCGACCGCACCAGAACTTCCATCACCAACTGTTGAGGGCCGGTCAAATGTCCACGCGCAAACTCCGCTTCCATGGGACGCCGCAAAATCTGCCGGATCACGCGCAAGTGTTCGCTGATCTCTCGCGCCAGCGTATTCAGTTCTTCGTGTCGCATTGTCTCTTTCTATTCGAGCGTCGATCAGAAGATTCCAGGAATCAATCCCTTTACCTGCTTCTTGTATTGCAGATATTCACCCCCGAAGTGCTCTTCCATGAACGCATCTTCGGTTCGTGACTTCAAGAACCATCCCGTGAATGCCAGGGCCAGTGCCACGAAGCCGCGTACCTGCCCGATTTCAACCGCCGTGCCCAGCACCATCAAAAGCAAGCCGAAGTAAATCGGGTGTCGCACCATCGCATAGGGACCCGTCCGAACGAGTTCGTGTTGCTGTTTGATCGTGACCCGCGCGCTCCAGTTCGTGCCCAGCGACAGTCGCGCCCATACGGCGACGCCGGCGCCTGCCGCGACCAGTGCGACTCCTACCCAGCCGGTTGTCACCGCGTCAGGCAGCACGCGAATTCGCAGGAACGAGGGCAGCCAATGCTTATAGAGCAGCAGGTAAAACGCCGCCAGTTCGAACGACAGCTGCAGCGCTCTCGATCCAGTCGCTTGTGCGCGAGCTGAAGGCTTAGAGCCCAGCCAGCCCACGACCCAGAAAATGCCGACGCAGATCCAGAGCCAGCGAATCACCTCGCCAACGTCGAAGTTCACACGCCCTCCTCTCTATGTCGTGTACGACGCGTCGTATACGACGTATATTGCGCCGCTGCTCTCAACCTGTCAATACCCTTGATCCATGGCAGCTTTTCCACACCCAGCGAATTTTCATCGCGATTCCAGGCCCTTGCGCGCACGTGACCAAAGTCCAATGCTCTGTGTTCTAAGGTTACCTGCCCTAATGCGGATAACTTCGGTTATCTTCGACGTTCCTCCCTCAGTGAAGGTGCGCGCCTCACGGCGCTCCCCTCGGGCTTCGCCACGAATTTAAGAGGCAGAAATGGGTAAAGAGACCCTTGGACGTTACGAAGTCGTCGGCGAACTAGCCCAGTATCGGGTTGGCACGGTCATAAAAGCCACGGACGCGAAGACCAAGCAGACGGTCGCGCTCAAAACCTTCCGCTTGGATTCCAACGAAGGCCACGACCAGGAATTGCTGAAGCGTTTTCGCACTGAAGCGGAAGAAGCACGTGCCCTCAGCAGCCCGAATATCGTCACCGTAGTTGGAACTGGGGAAGATAAGGGTGTCTTCTTCGCGGTGCTCGAATTCGTCGACGGCATCCGCGTTTTCGACATGATGCTGAGCAAGAAAGAAATGTCCACGAACGATATCGTCGACATTTCGCGCCAGGTCTGCTCCGCGCTCGATCATGCTGCCAGCAAAAAAATCGTTCATCGCAATCTGAAGCCCGGCAACGTCATGATCGAGTGGGATGGCTCGGTCAAGATCATGGACTATGGCGTCCCTTCCGGAGTGGAAGTTGGCGCGCCCGGTCCCAAAACTATTCCGCAGCTTCTGTATTACATGGCTCCGGAACAGATCCAGCGCGCACCTATGGACGTTCGCTCCAACATCTTCAACTGGGGCGCGATGCTTTATGAACTGATCTCCGGCAAGAAGGCCGCCGCCGGCGAGACCCGGGAAGAAATCTGCAAAAACATTTTGTCGCAGTTGCCGCCGCCATTGTCACAAGTTGTTCCCGGTGTGCCTCCCGGAATCAATCACGTGGTCATGAAAGCGCTCGCCAAGAATCCGTCCGAGCGTTACCAGACAGGCGCCGAACTCATCAACGACATCGAGCATTACAAGCAGTTTGGAGCTGCGAGCGTCCCGGTAGGCGTTGACACTGCTCACATGCAAGCGCCGCCAGCTCCGCCGAATATCGCTCGTCCGGAAACATTCGCTCCGCCCATTGGGTTGAAACCGAACACTCCTCCCCCAGCAGCACCCGCAAGCGCCTATGCGGCGAATCCAGTTACATCCGACATGATGACGCCGAGGCCGACGATGCCTCCGGCAGCTCCATCCTACGGAACCTTCACGCCATCGGTACCGCCGATTCCGATGACTCCGATTCCGCTCGCGCCGAAGCCGGCAGCGGCTCCGCAATCCAGCATTGCGGTAGCGCCCGAACCAATTCCGGGCACGGTCGAAGCGCAGCAACCGAAGCAGGAAACCAAGGTGGTTCATCCACTTGTGGTTTCGGCGCCGAGAAACAAGCCGGTGCTTGACAGCACCATACGAATTTCGACTCCGCCGGTTGCGCCGGAACGCTCGGCGCCCCGGGTCAGCCCGCCTCCAGTTGCCGCCGCGCCGGTTCAAACGCCTTCGCCAAGGCCCAAGGCGAAAGCAAAGAGCGCGGGATTCGATCTGGCCGATCGTAAGAACCAGATGATTGCCGGCGGTGCCGTGCTGCTGCTCTTGATCATCGCGGTTCTACTTGGACTGCAATTTGGCCACAACCGCGAAGACGTCATTCAGCCCGCGGCCGGGAACGCTATTCAGTCGAAGCCCGAGCCGGTAGTCGCCGCGCCCGCTCAGCTGCCTGCCCAGTCTCCGGATGTGTTAGCCGCCGAACAGCAGCAGCCTTCCGAGCCTGAGGTCGTCTACTCCAAGAAGGACAAAAGAAAGAAGACTGCGGTGAAGCAGGTAGCTGCGCCCGCTCCGAGTCCAGCGACCGGGGAGATTAACATCACTTCGATTCCAACGGGAGCGCAGGTGCAGATCGACGGCAGGACTGATCCTGCCTGGGTAACCCCGTATGGGATTACCGTGTACGCCGGTTCGCATTCCGTGGTGGTTTCGAAGCCCGGCTTCTCGGCACAGACGCAAAACGTCGAGGTTCTCGCCTCGAATCGGGCTGTGGTTTCAATGAACCTTTCCGAGCTGGTGGCTTTAGCCGCGATCACGAGTGATCCTGCTGGTGCTTCCATCTATGTGGACGGCCGCGACAGCGGAAAAGTGACGCCCGCCCAGTTCGCCGTTGGTAAGGGTTCCCACACGATTAACCTGAAAAGACTCGGCTTCTTTGAGGTTTCACAGTCTCTGGAAGCGACGCCCGGCCAGACCGCCCGCGTTGCGGCCAATCTCAAGCCTATGGGCGATGCCACCGAGGTGCGTAGCACGAACAAGCTGGGCAAGCTGTTCGGTGGAGGAAGTAAGGACCTCGGCGTGGTGAAGATCAAAACCACCCCGAAGGGCGCGCAGATCTCGATCAACAATCGCATGATGGACCGGGGTACGCCCGCGGAATTCGCAATCCCACCCGGAAATTATGAGATCGTGCTCAGCGCACCGGGCTATAAGTCGCTCCAGAAGATGATTACGCTCCAGAGCGGCGACCGTCTGAACCTGGACGAAGTCTTGGAAAAGTAACAAAAAGAGCCGCGAAAGATTGGGTGTGAAGTGCTAACATTCCTTTCCAGCTTCACCAGCTGTGGGGGAATGTTCGCTGGCTCTCATCAGGCGATTTTCGCTTGCGGTGCCTCCCCACCTGCAACATAATCCCAGCCTGGTGGAAGGTGGTGGGCCTTCCTATGACGTGTCCAAAGTGCGGAGCGAGCAATCCAGGGCTTGCGACGCGTTGTACACAATGCGATAGCCAACTCCCTGAATCACATTCCGACTCCACGTGGGGTGGCGGGAGAGATTCATCGCCGAGTCCGGCGCCGGTGTCTGCTCACGCCGACGGAGTGACGCGTGCGTCTTTTGCAGGCGGCTCCAATAATTTTCCAACCGCAGTTGGCGTAAGCCGTGCCCGTTCCCAGTCCAGCTCCGAAGTTGATTTTGGTCCCCGCTACCGCGTTGAAAAGCTTCTCGGTCAGGGAGGCATGGGCGCTGTCTACCAGGCCTACGATCTGGATCTGAACCGCACCGTTGCGCTCAAGCTTGTCCGCCCCGAATTGATGGTTCATCCGGAAGCCATGCAGCGCTTCAAGCAGGAGCTGCTGCTGGCCAGCAAGATTTCTCACCGGAACATTCTTCGCATTCATGATCTGGGCGATGTTGCTGGGACGAAGTTCATTTCGATGGCCTTCGTCGATGGCTCCGACCTCCATCACATCCTGCAATCGCAGGGCAAGCTCACCATCGAGCGCACTCTCAACATTTCCAAGCAGCTATGCGCTGCGTTGGACGCTGCTCACAGCGAATCCGTGGTCCATCGAGACATGAAGCCACAGAACATCATGCTCGATAAAGACGATCACGTTTTCGTCTCTGACTTCGGCCTCGCGAAGTCGATCGAGAGTGAAGGCGGCATGACCATGACTGGGGAGCTGTTGGGTACTCCCCGCTACATGGCTCCGGAGCAGATCGAATGCAAGCCGGTCGACGGCCGCACCGACCTTTATGCCCTTGGCCTGATCATGTACGAAATGTTGACTGGCGATGTGCCTTTCCAGGCCGAATCAACATTTCAGTTGATGTACAAGCGCGCCAACGAAGCGCCACCCGAGCCGAAGGCTGCGAATCCGGACATTCCGGATTGGCTGAACCAGGTGGTGATGAAGTGCCTGGAGCGCGATCCGGCACGGCGCTACGCTTCCGCGCGCGCGATTCTCAACGACCTCGAATTGCAGCAGTCGCCGTCCGGCTTCTCGCCGAGCATGTCGATCCGTCTGCCGCAGATGGCCGTGAATGTGCCGGTCAAGAAGCGCACTTTGGTCGCGATTCTCGCGAGCGCTTTGGTGGTGACGAGCGGGCTGGCAGTTGTGGGCTATCGCTACATGCACAAGCACACGGCCGAGCAGGTCGCAGTCGTGCCTGAGCGGCGTGTTGCCGTGTTGCCGATCAAAGTTTTGGGCGACGAAGGGCAGTTGGGGTATGTCGGTACAGGTATTACCGAAGCTCTTATTTCCAAACTTTCGCAGCTGAAAGAGCTGAACGTTGCGTCCGCATTCGCCGTTCAGAAGGTGAACGCCGACAAGCCCGTTCCTGAAATCGCAAAAAGCCTGGGCGTGAGCTATGTCGTGCAGGGAAGCGTGCAAGGCTCTGGCGACGACTTGCTGGTCGTGCTCAATCTGCTCGACGATCAGGGCAAGCAGGTGGGGCAGGCGTTGCAGCCATTCTCCGGCAAACGGCAGGACTTGCTGACCCTCGAAGACAACATGTTCAGCGCGCTGCAACCGGCGTTGGCGCCCAGTTCTGCGCAGCCCGCCGTTGCTTTTCGCCCTACCGAGAATACGACCGCTTACGAGCTCTACCTGAAGGGACGCAACACCTTCACCCGCGGCGAACTGGATCCCAAGAACGTTCAGACTGCGATCGGCTTCTATCAACAGGCGACGAAGGCTGATCCGAATTTCGCCCTCGCCTGGGCTGGCTTAGCCGACGCCTATCTGCGAGTGTACAAAACCAGTAAGGATCCCGATGCGTCGCAGCAGGCACTAGCCGCTGCTCAGCAGGCGAACCGGATACCCGGCGCGGACAGCATCCCCGAAGTTCAATACACGCTGGGAAGCGTCCTGAATGCCAGCGGCAAAACCGCTGAAGCGGTTTCCGTTCTGCAAGACGCGCTGAAACTGGCGCCGAACTCCGATGAGGCGTATCGACGCCTGGGCGACACCTATCGCGCCGCCGGCAAGAAAGACGAGGCAATCGCCGCATACAAGAAGGCGATCGACCTGAATCCCTATTTCTGGTTCAACTACAACCTCTTGGGGACCACCTCGTATCGCTTCGGCATGTACGATCAAGCTCTCGCGGCATTCAAGAAGGTCACCGAGCTTGACCCGAACAATGCGCCCGCCTACGCCAACATGGGCGTCATCTACTTCACCCAGAACAAGTGGAACGACGCGGTCACCACATTTGAGAAGTCCCTCTCGCTCAAGCCTACGGCCGATACGTACTCTAATCTGGCGACGCAATACTTCTATCTTCACAAGTACGACAAAGCGGTCGAGAACTATGAGAAAGCCATCGCCTTGGGACCTAAAGATCAGTTCCTGATGGGCAATCTTGCCAGCGGATACTGGTGGGCTGGCGACAAACCCAAGGCGCTGAAGGCTTACGACGAGGCCATCGTCCTTGCCTCAAAGGAATTGCAGGTCAATCCGCGCGACGCGAATGTGATGGGCAATCTCGCCCTTTACTACGCCGAGAAGGGCGATATTCGCAACGGCCAGATCATGATTGGCCGTGCACGCCAAATCGCCGACAGCGTGGATCTCACTTACTACAATGCCGAGATCGAATACCTGGCCGGACGTAAGAAGGAAGCAGCCGCTGCCCTGCAAGACGCGCTGAAAAAGGGATACTCCCTCGAGATCGCCAAGGCCGATCCGTGGTTTGGCAATGCCTTCCAGGAGCCTGAATTCCAGGCCGTTCTCTCTACTGCGCCAGCGAAGTAGCTCTTCAGAATTCGCTTCCAGCTTCGGTCAGACATAACCATTCAATATCTGGAACAGAAGAACGGAAGGGCCGATGACTCTCAGTTGACGGGGAACGCGGGCTTCCGGTGAATCCCAAATAGCAAAAGGCCCGATGCGGATGCATCAGGCCCTTTTTGTAATGCGCTTAGCGCAAGTCTCGGGGGCTAGCTTTTCGATTTCAATAGCCGCTTACGGAAGGTCACCAGCAACCCGGTTCCAAGCAGCGCAAGCGAGGTGGGCTCTGGAACTTGGCGACGCATCGAACCCAAAGTTCGCGGGCCATGGTATGTTGCCTCGCATGCCCAGGATTACACACAGTTCTCACCACGTCACGGTACAGGGATTGAGATCTATCAACAGGTTGGAATGGTAGTGGAATCCCTGTTTCCCCTGGAGCGGCATTGAAGACGATACTAGTTACAAGTCTGCCGTTCGGGTCGACTATTTACCTTGCAAGTGAAGCCGTGCCCAAATTGTTTGGCTGGGAATCGCAGAACACGTCTCGAGGCCAAAACCGGCGTAGTGTCGCTGGGGTGACGTCACGAGGATGTAATCCCAAGTCGACACCCGAGCCGTTCAAGAAGCACAGATATTGAAGCGTTAGCGAACCCGGACTCGTGCTCGTGCCGTTGGTCATTGGCCGAAAAACTGAACGAATTCCCATCCACTTCATAGCGCCCGGCACCCGGAGTACCGTTACTGCACATGTTCGGGTCTTGCATTCCCATGTGACCAGCGTGCATGAGAGTTGTGCAGAAAAACAGAAAACTTGCGCCTACCAGAATCCGGAACGTTCGCATCTCGGGGGTCCTCTGGCGAGGATTGTGCAATCGAATCCCCAAACGGGAAGATTTGCTCAATTAATATTCATTTAAGATTCAATCGCTTAGCATGATTCACAGCACGCGATTCGGCGGGCTGAATGTGCCCTTTGCAAAGTGGAGCAGCTTAGCTGCAAAGCTTTGCAGCTGCTCACCTTTTCCCCATATGACATCTTCTCGTCCCTCGGTCATTTGGCTCATCGCATCTCTGTGCTGGCTGAGCGCAGCCTTTCTCGTCGTCACTGGACTGCTGACAGCTTTCGGGATCGTCCCTCTGCGCTCCGGATCCTTCTTGCTGGAAGGCTTGGAATTAATGGGACCGGTTATCTTCTTTCTCGCTGCCACGGCATCGACCGCCATTGGCTTCGCGCTCATATTCCGCTGGCCTGGCGCCCGCCGAATTGCGATCTTATTTTTCGCGCTCTTTGGATTCGCAGCGATTCCGTCCATTTCTTCAGCCGTCATGGAGTTTCGCTGGCTCATCATCGCTACGGAGGGCGCAAAACTCCTCTCCTCCGTGCTCGTCATCTTCTATCTCATGCAGCCCGACGTCGTAGCCTACTTCCAGCGCTGATGGCAGAACCGTTTCCTTCGGTTCAATAGCTCCTGTAACCTAATTCGCGATGAAGAAGATTCTGCTCGAAATCTGCTGTGGCTCCATCGACGACGTGATCCAAGCCGAGGCCGGAGGCGCCGATCGCGTTGAGCTCTGCTCGGCACTTTTTCTCGGCGGGCTTACCCCTTCACTGGGAACTATCCTCGAGGCCAAATCACGCTTGAAGATTCCGGTCATGGCGATGATTCGCCCGCGTGCCGGCGGATTCTGCTATACCGAAGCCGAGATGGCATCGATGGAACGCGACGCCGATCTTGCTGTCGCGAATGGCGCCGACGGATTGGTCTTCGGCATTCTGCGCCCGGACGGCACCGTCGATATCGACCGCTGCCGCCGTATCCTGAAGCGCGCCGGTAAGAGTCAAACCGTTTTTCATCGCGCCTTCGACGTAACCCCCGACCCATTTACCGCGCTCGACCAAATCGTTGACCTCGGATTCACGCGCATCCTCACCAGCGGCCAGGAAGACTCAGCTCTCGACGCTCTGCCTTTCATTCGGCGGCTTATCGAATATGCCGACGGCCGAATCGAAATCCTTCCTGGTGGAGGAATTCTTCCTGCATCGATTCCCGACGTCGTTCGGCAGACTGGCTGTCAGCAAGTACATCTCACGGCCTTCAAGACTGTCGCGGATACCTCCACGCAGGCTCGTCCCAAAGTGACTTTTGGAGGTGCGCTGGAGCCGCGTGAAGATCAGTACCAGGTCACCGATCGCGAACTCGTTCGAAGTATCGTCGATTCCAACGCCGGGGAATAGCTTCTCCAGTCCGACAAATTTGCAACTCTTATTTACGCGAAGTCGATGCCGTTTTCGGACCCTGCCAGCCACGGTACTCCTGCCAGGGAATGTGACTTTAGTCACATCTCCTTGCCATCGAAACTCGGATAAGATGCCCACATTCATATCGGGCAAGTGGCGTAAATTCGGACGAACCTCCCAATCCGAGTGGGCTGCAGGAAATGGACTTTTTTGCTGAATCGAAGTCACTATCGGAGTTTTCTGGTAGCCGCTTCCGCCATTCTGGTGGTCGTCTATTCTTTTGCGGCTGCTTTCAGCGCTCCCTCCGCACGCCTCACTGTCTTTGCTGATCTTGGTCAACCACTTCTCGTTGGTCTCGTTCTGGCTGCGTTCGCCTGCAATCTCGTAGGATCCCGTGGCGGCGCTCGCAAGTTCTGGCTCCTCATGACTTCAGGAGCCGCGCTCTGGTTTTTCAGCTCGGCGATGTGGCCTTATCTCGAACTTGTCCGCAATGTCGACGTCAGCGCGCCCACATTTCTCGATATCGTCCTCTTCCTCCATCTTGTGCCGATGATGGCTGCGCTCGCGACGGTTCCGCACGAGCATCGCGAAGTCCCATCTCTCGTCGGACTGCCTTTGGCGATGATCGCCGTATGGTGGATGTACCTCTATTCGTTTGTGGTCATCCCCTGGCAATACCTCATGCCCGATCGCGCCCAGTACGGCTCGAGCTTTAACGTGCTCTACCTCACCGAATCGTTAGTTCTGATTGCTGGCTGGCTTTTGCTTTGGTATCGCGCCCGCGCCGGTTGGAGAAGCCTGTACGGTGCGTCTGCTGCTGGCTTCCTTGGGCTACACCATCAGTTCACTGTTTATCAACATGGCCATGGATCGCGGCGAGTATTACACCGGCAGCCCGCATGACATCCCGCTGATGCTCGCCATTGCCACCATGGTCTGGGCCGCTTCGCTGGAGCCCGGCTGCGCGCCGAGCAAGGAATCGCAGGTCACCGAAGACGAAGACGCGCAACACGCCACCTGGATCAGCCGGCTCGCGATCTGCGCCATGCTCTCCGTGCCGGTGCTCGCCATTTGGAGCCTGGAATACAGTCATGCTCCCGGGCCCGTCCGGAATTTCCGGATACTGATTTCCTTTATCGCGGTGGTAGCGCTCGCCATTCTGCTTTTCGCGAACCAGCAGATTCTCAGCAAGAAACTTCGCACTACCCTGGCTACCGTCCGCGAATCCTTCTTCGAGCTAGCTCGCACGCGTGAAGCTCTTGAGTATCGCGCGACTCACGATGGCATGACTGGCGCCATGAATCGTAGCGCCATTCTCGCGGCTTTGGAACGCGAGCTATCTCGCTCGGCTCGATCTGAGATTGGCCTTGCAATCCTGCTCATCGATCTCGATCACTTCAAGTCCATCAACGACCAGTTTGGCCACGCTGCCGGCGACATTGCGATTGTCGCTTCCTGTACTCGCATGCAGGACTGCCTGCGCGCCCATGACTATGTAGGACGTTATGGCGGTGAAGAGTTCCTCATCATCGTTACGGATTGTGATCAGGCAGCTGCTCTGCACATCGCGGACAGAATTCGCACTCGCATCTCCGAACATCCCATCACCTTGAACGCGAATCCTCTCTACGTCACGGCCACAATCGGTCTGACCATGTCGCGTCCGGAGGACGTGCCGGAGTCGTTGCTGCGACGCGCCGACCTGGCGCTGTATGAAGGCAAGGAAGCCGGGCGAAACCGAGTAAGCCTCTCCTCGGAACTCATGTTGGCGGCCCAGTCCTAGCTGGCGCAACCAGCACACAACGTTTCTAGTTAGCCCGTACTTCACCTTAAGCCAGGACTCACTGCACACTCTGGAGTGCTCCCAAGCCGAACCCTGCAATTCAGCGTATACTAGAGACTACTTAACCTCGAAGACACACCTACCGGCACCTTGGCCTTCGCGATTGAGGAACTCAGAGGGGGCGTCGGGTGTCATCAGATTTCAAATCGATTACTTCCTGAGCAGTATCTCGGTTGATCGGTCTGTAAATCCAAAACAGCTCTTTCTCGGCCGCTTGGCAAGGGAATCACGGGCACGGATCGCGAACTCTTACGCTCCACCCAAGTGAGAAGCAGACGGGTTCAAGTAAGCGCAGCTAAAACAGGAGCCAGGCAATGTCAAGTCTCAACGGCGACAAGTCCAGATTCAACCGCGAACGCAAGCAAAAGATCCAGCGCCGGAAAAATAATCGGGAGCTCCTGAGCGCCTCCACGCAGTCCAAGAAAACCGGCTCGGGAACAGCTAACAAAAAACAGAAGAGGGAACTATGAAGAATTTGTACGTAGGTAATGTTTCGCACAGCACAACAGAAGCTGAGCTTCGCAGTGCATTCGAGGTTCATGGTGCGGTAGATAAGGTCAGCATGGTCACCGATCGCGATACCGGACGTTCGCGCGGTTTTGCTTTCGTCGAAATGACCAATGCCGGCGAAGCCGATAAGGCGATAGCTGCTCTCGACGGCGCCGAGCTCGGTGGAAGAGCTTTGAAGGTCAATGAAGCGAAGCCCAAGACCAGCAACGGTGGTGGCGGCGGCGGACGACGATTCGGCGGAGGCGGCGGTGGTGGTGGACGCGATGACTATCGCGGTCATGCACGGCAGCCCAGAGAGCCTCGCTGGTAGCTCTTTGTGCTCCGCAACTCCGACATATACAACTACAACAGATGAAGGTGAGGGTGAATGGCTGGACGAACAAGCTTTACGAAGCGACAGAAAGAACAGGCAAGACAACAACATCAACGTGACAAGGCGGAACGTAAGAGCCAGCGCAAACTGGAGAAGCCCGCTGAACCACTGGATGACGCCAACGAATTAGCTCGCCTCGCACAAGAGCAGGCAGCCCTGTTTCGCGTCGGTACTGATGAGGCCGAAGATAATTCGGCAGATGACGACGACCGCGATTAGCCATCAGATGCACGAAGTCTGAACATCCGGAAAGGACTGTTTCAGTGCGTAATCAGGCGACATCACTACCCGCTTCTCTCCAGCGCAAGGTGCTGCTGGTCGACACCGCCACCAGCACGCGCAGTCTCAGGGCGAAAGCTCTACGCGATCGTGGTCTGGATGTCGTCTGCGCCGGTGGCCTGAGTGAAGGCCGCTCCTTATGGCAGCCCAACGCTTACAAGTTGGTGCTGATGCATATCTGCAATGACGCTTTTCATGCAGCCGAATTCCGCGACGAGATCAAGCACGACAGTCCCGAGCAACTGGTAGCCTTTTTTGTCGGCAAGCCGCTGTTTCTCGCCTCGACTCCCGGCCCAGACGGCATGGAGATCGACCGCGATCATCGCGAGGGCTGGACATCGATGGTAGCCGCCATCCTGGCCAACGGGTGCAAATCGATCGAAAATCGCGGCGGTATTCTCGAAGCCGCCATGCGCATCTCCGCCGCACGCACTTGCCATCAGGCGCCCGAGAAGACGAACGCTCTATTGCCGGATCTTATCGCGCCCCGCGTCGCGCGGCCTTCGCCATCGCTTTCTGACCCGATTTCTTCTTTGGCTTCAGCAGTTGGAGGTTCTTCTTAATGAGCGCGTACCGCTGCTCCACGCACGCATAGCTGCGTAGCGGGTCCTCCGGCGTGTTTAGTGCGTAATCCAGCAGTCGATCGACCGTGCTCGTCGCTACGTGCAGTCGCGTATCGGAAGAGCCGTAGTAGATCAACACCTCACCGTTTTTTCGCGCCACCCAGCCATTACTGAACACCACGTTGGACACATCGCCAATGCGCTCGTCTCCCTGCGGACCCATGAAGTATCCCGCCGGACGATGCGTGATCACCTGCGGCCGCTCCAACTCGCATAAGAACATGTAGAGCACATAGCGCAGACCTGCAGCCGTATTGCGGACACCGTGTGCCAGATGCAGCCATCCCTTCGCCGTCTTAATCGGCGCCGGTCCCAATCCATTCTTCACTTCCTTGATGGTGTGATACTCGCGGTTGTCCATGATCACTTCTTCTTCGACCACCGCGCTCTGCATCGAACTGCACAACCCCCAGCCGATTCCGCCGCCTTTGCCTGCCTGTATGAATTCGTCTTGCGGACGCGTATAGAGCGCGTACTTACCGTTCACAAACTCCGGATGCAGCACGACATTGCGTTGCTGCGGGGATTTCGTCTTCAGGTCCGGCAGCCGCTCCCATTTCTTCAAGTCTTTCGTTCGTGCCAGACCGCACTGCGCCACCGCAGACGACGTATCCCACGACGGCGCCTTCGGATCTTTTCTCTCCGTGCAGAACAGGCCATAAATCCATCCGTCTTCATGGCGCACCACGCGGATGTCATACACATTCACATCCGGATCGCTCGTCTCCGGCATCAGGATCGGATAATCCCAGAAACGAAAGTTGTCGATACCGTTCGCGCTCTCCGTCACCGCCAGAAACGATTTCCGATCCGCACCCTCGACGCGCGCCAGCACCAGTATTTTTCCCTCGTGCTCGATCGCCCCGGCATTGAAGGTCGCATTGATTCCCATCCGCTCCATCAGATGTGGATTCGCTTTCGGATCGAGGTCATACCGCCAGAAGATAGGCGTGTGCTCCGCGGTGACCACCGGATGTTCATACCGGTCGAAGATCCCATTCCCGTTCTTCAGCTTCGTATTCTTCCGCCGGATCAACTTCTCGTGCTGCTGGAATAATTGCCGTACCTTCGTTTGAAATTGGGCCTGATTCATTTTGTGCTCCCCGCCTCTTTCACTTTATGTTGTCCGCCAGAATTCGCATTGTCCAACCGTGCCATCACTTCAAAGCACATCCGGCTGTTGTGATACGGGCACTTCCACGGATCCACCTTGTACTGATCGTTGCTCGGAACGCGCTCTCGCGAAACCTTCCAGAACCATTCGCCGTGCTTGTGATCGACGATGTATTTGTCGATAAACTCCCACGCCCGCTCGGCCGCTGTCCGAAAGTGCTCCTTGCCGCTCAATTCGTACGCATTCAGGAACCCGACCACCGCCTCCGCCTGCGGCCACCAATGTTTGTCGGTGTCGATCATTCCGGTGCGATTCGCTTCATACAACAGCCCGCCATCCGTATCGATCGCCTCGTCGTAGACAGCCTGCGCCATCTTCACGGCTTCTTCCTGGACCTCGCGCAGCAGCTTCGCATCGCCGAGAATCTCTGCGGCTTCGCACAGCAACCAGCTTCCCTCGATGTCGTGACCATAAGAGATGTGATCAGACTTCGGCGTCCAGTCTTCGTCGAAGAACATAATGAAGTGATGAGTCTTGCGATCGATGACGTGGTCAAGAAATATGCGGATCAGTTCACGCAGGCGCCCTCGTAACGGCTCATCATCCCAGGCTTTCAGCAGCGTCGCGTACGCCTCCAGCACATGCAGATGCGTGTTCATGGACTTCTTCTCGTCCATGTCGACAGCGCTCAGGCGCTGATCGTGCGCGAGCGTCCAATCGCGCTCATAAGTCTCAAAGTATCCGCCATGCTTCGGATCGTGGCTGGCGCTCTCGATGGATTCGTAAATCTGCCGTGCCGTCGCCAGCGCATCTATCTGTCGCGTAGCGAGATAGTATTCAGCCAGTGCATACACAGTGAATGCCTGGCCGTAGATTCGCTTCTTGGTCTCGACCGGATGTCCCTGGTAATCCAGCATCCAGTACACGCCGCCGTGCTCCGCATCGAGAAAATATCGCGAAATGTATTCATATGCGCGCCGCGCCGTATCACGGTAAATCTCGTCGCCATAGACCTCGAACGCCTTCGAGAACGTCCACAAGATGCGCGCGTTGAGAATCAGTCCCTTGTTGGCCAGAGGATCAATCGTCAGATCGTTCGCGACCTGCCCGCGAAACCCGCCATATTGATCGTCGATTGTGTATTTCAGCCAGAACGGCAAGATGTTGGACAGCAGTTCGTTCTCGACACGCTGACGCAGGCCCTGCATGGTGCACTCCCGGATGTGCATGATGCGTGAAGCCACTAATTCTAGTCTGGGCGAGCGTGCTATGGACAGCCGCGATGTCACCGAATCTCGTTCGGCAGCGCTTTTCAGAACGCTTGAATCGCGGGCATCCGCAGCGGCGATCCGATTGTTCTGGTTCAAGTTGCTCTCTTCGCGCATCCATTCCAAAGCAGTAGCAGACGAAATTTGAAGGAGAGCAGCTCATGACCTTGGAAGACGCGCGCCGGGTGATTGCCGCCGCCGAGAAGAAAGCAAAAGAAATTGGCCAACCAATGAACATTGCCGTCGCCGACGAAGGCGGCAATCTTGTCTCTCACGTCCGCATGGACGGCGCCTGGATCGGCAGCATCGACATATCCATCAATAAGGCTTTTACCGCTCGGGCTTTCGACATCGCGACAAAAGATCTGGCCACGCACTCACAATCCGGCGGCCAATTCTTTGGGATTCACGTCTCCAATCATGGCAGGATCATGATCTTCGCTGGAGGCATTCCTCTAAAGAAAAATGGCAAGGTCGTTGGCGCTGTCGGTGTTAGCGGCGGATCGGGAGACCAGGATCACAGCGTCGCCGAAGCCGGTGCCGCCGCGTTCTAGTCGTTCCCAGTCGGTACGCCGTCGACCCTCAGCGCAGTTGATCATGCTGATGGTATTGTCTGCGCGGGCGCTTTCAAGACTTGGTCCACCTTCTTTGCGATCCCGCGCAGACTGAACGGCTTTTGCAGGAAAGGAGCCGCGGAATGAAGGATGCCCTGCCGCAACATAGCATCATCGGTGTAACCGGACATGAACAAGAACCTGGAATCGGGCCTCTCCTTTTGCAGCTCTGCGGCCAACTGGCTGCCGCCGATGCCGGGCATCACGACATCGGTGAGTACCAGTTGGATCGGCCCCTCGTACTCTCGCGAAATCTGCATTGCCTCGCCTGCGCTTCGTGCCACCAGCAGATTAAAACCCAGGCTCTCCAGCATTTCCTTGGCGGAATCGCGAACCGCGTCATCATCCTCTACCAGCAGGATGGTTTCCCCATGCGCCGCAAAGTCTTCTCCCGCATCTTCATCGTCGGAACCGTTCGCGACCGGTTTCATCGCGGGAAGGTACACATCAAACTGAGTGCCTTCCCCTGGCGCTGAAGTGCACTCGATATGACCTTCGCTCTGTTTCACGATTCCGTACACAGTCGCCAGCCCCAGCCCCGTGCCCTTTCCTTGTTCCTTGGTGGTAAAGAATGGCTCGAAGATGCGCGCCTTCACGGAATCAGGCATACCGCAGCCAGAATCCCGCACCGATAGGCACACGTAATCCCCGGCCTCCATCGAAGGGTGCATATTCTTCAGTTGCACATTCTTCGTGCGGATGGTGAGCTTTCCGCCTGACGGCATTGCATCTCGCGCATTCACCGCGAGATTCATAATGATTTGTTCCACCTGCCCTGGGTCCGCCTTCGTGCTTGCCAGATCGGCCTCCAGGTTTGTCGTCAAAATGATGTCCTCGCCGATCAGCCGGCCGAGCATTTTCGAGGTGTTTATCACAGACTCATTCACGCAGAAAATTCGCGGGTTCAAGATCTGTTTGCGCCCGAATGCCAGCAACTGGCCAGTCACATCGGTTGCGCGTTTCGCAGCTTCCAGAATCATCTGCAGGTGACGCTTCACCGGGCTCTCCGCTGTTACCTGGAACCCCGCCAGTTCGGCGTACGACATCACTACGTGCATCAGATTATTGAAGTCGTGTGCTACTCCTCCCGCCAGTTGCCCCACCGCCTCCATCTTTTGTGCCTGCAGTAATTCTTCTTGCAGAAGCCTGAGTTGTTCCTCTGCCTGTCGCTTGTCCGTGATGTCGATCATCACGCCACTGGTTCCCACCGGCTCGCCCGAATTATCCTGTCTGCCTTTGCCACAGGCGTAGACCCAGCGAACTCCCGCAGGGGACGCCACCCGGAATTCGAGCCTGATTTCGAGATCTTTGGACTGCGGCCAAAAATCGCTCTCCAGCGCCTTGCGATCTTCGGGCAATACCCGACTTAGCAGATCAGGGATAGAAATTGTCGTTCGTTCGGGAAGATCCAGCATCTCCTTGCCGCGCGAATTGGTGACAAATTCTCCAGTCACCAGGTCATAGCTCCAAACTGCCAGGTTGGCCGCCTCCGTGGCAGCATCCAACCAGCGCTTGCTCTCGCGCAGTTCGTGTTCCGCCTGCCTCCGCGCAGTAATGTCGCGCACCATCCCCTGCAGTCTTCCATCCGGGAGTCTTCGACCGGAGAGTTCGCCGACGAACGACGTCCCGTCCTTTCGCCGGAACTTCCATTCCGTCATCATCAGCTTCGATTCGGACAATCGCTCCACCTCCGGAGCAATCCGTGGAAGCTCCTCCTCCATAACTATGTCGGCAATGGAGAACTTCAGGATCTCTTCCCGTGAATAGCCGAGCATCTCTGCACCCGCCGAGTTCACATCGACGTAGTGTCCGTTTTCGTCCGCCACGAAAATGCCATCCGACGCCTGCTCCACCAGCAGGCGAAAGTGGAGCTCACTCTTTCGCAGCGCTGCCTGGGCTTCTTCCTGCAATGTGGTCTTTGTCTGGTTTAGCTGCCGTAATGTCAGAAACAGTAAGAGTGCTGTGACGACCAGGAAGAAGATGCCCTTCAGTATGCTCAGAAGAAGAGCTGTCTTGCGATCGACCGATAGCGATTCCACCATCCGGTCGGTCGCGACGATCCAGAAACACGATGCGAGGAAATAAAGAACGCCGATCGCGAGAGGCTGGTTCGAAAGAAGTCCACGCACGAATTTCATGCGCACCTCAAATCAGGGATAAGTGGAATCCGTCGATTCATCTGGCAGTTTCAGCCAGAAAAGCGCGGGTACCTAGAGTAGTAGCGGGATTACAAACTACCAGTGAGGTAGATCACAGGATTCGGTGACGATCTTAATCCGCGCCCCGGCGTCAACCTACGCCACGTGTTTTGTTCCGGCCTCGCGCAGGTCGAGTTCATATTCCAGGTCACGCAGAACTGCGCCGCTGATTCGTCCTTCATCTCGCAAGCGCCTCAACGCCTCTCTTTCAGCCGAGAGCACCTGCCGGGAGATCCTGAAATACTGCTTGTGATCTTCGGGACGATAGCCGATCGGCTCCTCTTCCCCGGCCCGCGTCAGCGCGAAGAGTTTCTGCTGATAGTGTCCCATCAGGTCGTCGTAGATTTCATCGGAGTCCGATCCGTCGTTCCGGCGCGCCTCTTCCATGTAGGTGAGCGCCGCTTCCAGAACTTCACGCCGCGCTCTTTCCTCCTCCAGATTCGGTCCGGTTTTTTCTGCTATGCCCAGCACGCGAACCATCCAGGGCAGAGTCAACCCCTGCAGCACCAGCGTCACCAGGATCACGCAGAACGCCAGGAACACAATCAGATTGCGTTGCGGAAAGGGCCGTCCGTCCCGCATGTACTTGCGGAAGTGCAATCGCGGCGGCGAGAGCAATGACACCTCGCATTCCGGTCCAGCCCACGACCAGGATATATTTCAGCGTTGGCTGGCTGACCTGATGATGAAGGAATCGCACTGCGAATCCAATAGCGACAGGTGCGCTCCGGGAAATGCCCAAATCATTCTCAGCGTGATCACCAGTCGCGCTGAACAGCGCTCCGTACAGAAACAGCGTGCTCCAGTGATAGCCCTGGATCCCAGCCAGGACGTTCGGAAGTTGCAGGCCAATGAGCACGAAAACCAGCCCATTCAGAATGAAGGTGATCGACTCCCACACCGACCACGCGCGCAGACGCACTCCTGGAGAAAAGAAACGCGAACTCTTTCGGCTCAGATAAAGTCCGCAAACCACCACGGCCAGCACGCCAGACGCGTGCGCCTTATCGGCAGCAAAATAAGCTGCATAGGGCACTAGAATGCTCAGCGCAATTTCGAGGGGGCGTCGTCGATGTGCTGCTCGATCCAAGTGACGATCCAGCCAATGACGAGACCAATTCCGATGCCGGCCAGGATCAGGTAACCCATCCGCACAACGCCGCTCACCACCGTGGGCGTTTCGCCGCGCAACAGAATCGCGAGCCCAAATTCGAGCGCTAGCAATCCGCTCGCGTCATTCACCAGGCTCTCGCCTTCCAGGATGTCAACGATCCGCTTGGGCAGGCCGATCTTGTCGGCGATCGAAGTGGCCGCAATCGCGTCGGTTGGAGCGATTACCGCGCCGAGAACCAATCCGACTCTCCAGTCGAATCCCGCAAACAGATATTTCGCTGCCACGGCTACGCCCACCACCGTGAAAAACACCAGGCCAATCGCAAGCACCAGAATGTTGACGATATTGCACGAGAACTCGCGCCACGACGTGGTCCATGCCGCCGAATAAAGCAACGGAGGAAGGATTACGAAGAAGATCGTGTCTGGATTGAGCGCAATCCTCGGGATGCCGGGCACCAGTCCCAACAGCCCACCGGCGATCACCAGCACAATCGGATAGGGAATCTGCAACCGTCGCGCGAGCGCGCCAAACGCGATCACGAACAGCAACAGCAGCAGAAAAACGAGTTCGACCGCCTGCACCCCACCATTGCCCATCTATACGATCCCCTCAGTATTTTAGCGGGACAGGCTCATTGCCCGCGAAGCGTTTGGATGCGTGCTGCACTCGATGGCTTTGTAAGCAGGACAGGAAGTGCAGGAAGTTCGCGTAAACAGATTCCACCATTTAGCTGGTGCGAAGTGAGAAAGGATGCCCATCGCCAGCATCCTATGCTTTGGGAACTCTCGTGACTCGCAACATGCCATTGCTCAGAATGCTCTCACTGCTCGCAATCATCTTTATCGCGCCATTCGTTCTTGCGCAGAATTACGACTGCCCCTGCTTAGGCGGAATGAATCCCACAAAGTGGCACGAGGATCTCGCAATTCTTCGTGAACAGATGCCAAAAAAGCATGGGAACCTTTTTCACTCCATCTCACGTGAACAGTATGAGCTCGCATTTGACGATCTCGAGCGGCGCCTCCCTGAGATGACAGACAACCAGGTAAAGCTCGGCATCATGCAGATTGTGGCATCGGTGAACGACGGTCACACGCATGTCAGACTCGATACCCTTGGAAATCACATGCTCCCGATCCGTCTGCATTACTTCGCCGATGGACTTTTCGTGGAATCGACTGACAAGGCCTATTCGAACCTGCTCGGGGGCAAAGTTTTGCGTTTGGGCTCCATGTCTGTCGAGGAGGCATACAAGTCAGTTCGATCGCTGGTGTCGGTGGACAAGGACAACGAGCTCAGGCGAAGGTTGCTCGCAAGCGATCTGCTTACAACTCCCGAGATTCTAAGCGCAATAGGCGCGATCAAGGATCCCAACTCGGTCGAAATCGTTGTGGAAAAGAATGGCCGGCAAATCAAAGCAGACCTGCCGTCTGGTCCGTTTCGGCCCTGGAACAATCATGGATGGCCTCCAGACCCTCAAGGGTGGGTCAATATGCGTTCAGCTTCTTCCTCTCCGGTGCCGCTCTGGTTGAAGCACAGCGATCAGAATTACTGGAGCGAATTCCTGCCCGACGGCCAGACTCTTTATATCCAATTCAACCAGGTTGCTGATGCGAGCGGCGGGGAGCCCATTGCCAAGTTCTTTCCTCGTCTCTTTAAGGAGGCGGCGGAGAAGAAAATCGGACGCGTGATTCTTGATCTCCGGCTGAACGGCGGCGGCAATAATGAACTCAATCGTCCGATTTGGCATTCGATCCTCGAAAATGCCTCATTGAACGAGAAAGGGAAACTATGGATCCTGATCGGCCCGAAGACCTTCTCGGCGGCGATGAATCTTGTGGACGATCTGGAACTGAATACCAATGCATTGTTCGCAGGGGAGAACACAGGTGAATCGCCGAATATGTGGGGAGATCCTGTAGACATACGCTTGCCAAACAGTGGCATCGTTGTCGGCGTATCCACTCTCTGGTGGCAGTCCGAAGATCCGCGCGACCATCGTCCATATCGTTCGCCGGATCTGTCCGTACCATTGTCTTCGTCAGACTACAGAGAGAATATCGATCCGGTATTGAGAAGAAGTTCTCGCCAGTAAATCGGCGGTTCACTAGACTGTCTGAGGTTGAGCGCGAGTGTTCGCAGAGTGATATGGCGGAGGGAGAGGGATTCGAACTTGAGCGGTACTGACGGCGTAAGCGAAGCGAGAGCCGTCACGCGAAATCCTGAGCGAAGCCGAAGGATCATCGATCCGCTCCCCGCCCCCGCTGCTCAGGCGACGTGGTCGATGTCCCTGGGCTGTCCCCGATTTTCCTCGTTTCCACAGCAATTTCTTCTAAGAATTCAGCTCTCCTTAATATGCCGTTCACACCTGCTCCGTACCATCGCTGCACGAGGTGAGGAACAATGAAAAGAACACTCGCTCTACTTTCACTCGCGGCTATTTGTTTGGTAGGCACCGCAATTGGCCAGGACAATGACCGCCACGAGCACCACATCAAACGCGTTCTTTTGATCAGTATCGACGGTATGCACGCCGTTGATTTCGCGAACTGTGCGAACGGCATCAGCACGGTCAACAACGGCGCACCCTATTGCCCGGCACTTGCTGCCTTGGGAAGAACTGGCATCAACTACGTCGCCGCCAGCACTTCAAAGCCGTCAGATTCTTTCCCCGGCTTGACTGCGATTATCACTGGCGGAAGCCCGGCCTTGACCGGCGTCTACTACGATGTCGCTTATTCCCGGAATTACGATGCCCCAGCCAAAACCACCGGCAACGGCGTTGCGGCCGGTACCTGCGTTCCCTATACAACTCCAATGGGGACCACAACCGAGTATGAAGAAGGCATTGATATCGACCAGACGAAGGTAAACGGCGGCGCGCCTGGCGCGGCGCTTACCGACGGCGGCTTAGCGTCCATCGACCCCCAAAAACTAGTCCGCGATCCAAGTAATGGTTGCAAACCTGTTTTCCCGTGGGAGTTCGTTCGCGCCAACAGCATCTTCAGCGTTATTCATCAAGCTGGCGGATACACAGCATGGTCCGACAAGCATCCTGCGTACTCCTCAGTTGCCTCTGGCCTTGGTCCCCAGGCACTCGACGACTTCTACGCACCTGAAATCAACTCCAACGTTATCGGTCTTCCCGGCGTTACGACGCCGACCGGCATCTCCTGCGCCACAGTGCTCGATCCAGGTTCGGACATTACAGCATGGACTAACAGCTTCCAGAACATTCAGTGCTACGACACTTTGAAGGTCAACGCGATTCTCAACGAGATCGCGGGAAAGAACCACCTCGGAACACACCGCACCGAAGTTCCCACCATCTTCGGGATGAACTTCCAGGCGGTTAGCGTAGCCCAGAAGTTGGTTGAGAAGAGCAACGGCGTCACGGGCGGATATCTGGATGCAGCGGGCACGCCCACCTCGGCGCTGTTGGGAGAATTCCAGTTCGTGGATGCCTCGATTGCTGCGTTCGTGAGCGAGCTGAAGGCAAAAGGTCTTTATGATTCGACCCTGATCGTCATCACTTCCAAGCACGGTCAGTCGCCCATCGATTCCAGCCGCTACGTCCCTCAGCTCGTCAACGGCACCTCGCCCGTCACTCTGCTCTCCAATGCCGGCTTCATTCCGTTCTCTGAATCTACCAACAACCCCACTGGCATTGGACCGACAGAAGATGATGTCTCGCTGATCTGGTTGAAGAACTCCTCTGATACTCTAGCGGCCGTCAATATCCTCGAACAGAATGCCTCCGCCTCTGGAATCGCACTTGGGCAGATCTACTATGGCCCTTCGCTCTCAATTAACTTCAACGACCCAACCGTCGACCCGCGCACGCCGGACATCATTGTGACCCCGAACGTCGGCGTCACTTATTCCGGCAGCACAAAGAAACTTTCTGAGCACGGCGGGTTCTCCCATGACGATACGAACGTCATTCTGTTGCTATCCCACCCGTCCTTCCATCCTCAGACGGTCCACGCGGAGGTGGGCACCGCACAGGTAGCGCCTACCATCCTTGAAGCATTGGGTCTCAACCCGTGGGCTCTTAGTGCCGTTCGCGCCGAGGGTACGAACGTGCTTCCTGCAGTCCCACTCAACTAATCTCCACCACGAACGGAGGAGTCAACCACAGCGGACGCTTTTCACGAGCGTCCGCTGTTTGTTGCTCTAGGAATTTGGTCCTTGAACATGTCTCATCTCACCCTTTGGCAGAATCTTTTTGAAATACTCGGCTTCTGATTACCGGGTGGAGCACGACTAGCTGGCGGAGGACGCAGTCAGAAGCGAACCGTTCTCCCGCTAAACAGCGAAAAAATCAGGGAAATACGACGTGGCCCGTGATTATTAAACGAGATTACCACCACTTAGCGCTGGTTTTGTGGCTTTGACGTATGAGGTTAGGGAAAATATCAGGGAATAGCAGGGAATCTAACGTTTTGCGCCTTTGAAGTCACGGGTGATGTGTCGCGCAGAACCCCTGGTCCTGAACAGAACAATCGATAAGCCCAAGCAGTCCCTCGGTGCCGCTTACAGGTTAAGGGTCCACCTGCGAGGAATCACTCGCTTCAATTTAATAGTGGCCGGGGATTTTTAACCCGCTCTATTGGTTTCGAACCTAGGAAAGGGCTTGGCGGAGATATCCGGCCACGTCGCTAACGAAGCGATGCACCGACACCTCTGCGATGCGGTGGCCGACGATCGCATTCATGGTTTTCCCCACGGCGCCAAAAGGTGGTTCGTAAACTCCGTAAAAATCCAGCTGTGTTTCCGTCGAGGTCAGTGGGTATACGGAAAGCTCGCCCTTCATCAGTGGAAACAGCCTCGGCATGGTCGCGGCCTCCCATTCGACCAGCAACCGGGTGCTGGGAGTTAAGGTGGCGTCAACGACCTCGTCTTCAATGTTTTTCACGGAAATATTGATGTCGGTCGTCACACCGATACCGCCAAAATCGACGTGCAGTTCAGCCGCGACGGATTGCGCCCTGGAAGCAGCCGCCTTCGTGGCGGACTGGAATATGGTTAATGCGTTTTGCCTCAATGCATCGCGAACGCGATCGTAGGAACGGTTCACATAGTCATAGCTGCGAATCTCGCGTCCTGTACTCATTGTTTCGTCCAGCCAGACTGCCGCGGTCTTCAAACCGCGGTCGGGAAAACTGTACCATAGCGCGCTCGTACCGGAGGTTTATTGCGTGCGGCGGCCGTAATTTTTCAAGGCATGGTTGTCCCCCTTTCCCGTGGGAAATCGATTCCGAAAACATGTCAACGAATTTCGCTGTATTATGGCTGACCCTGACTTCATCGCACTTTAGCGGTGGATAGAGGATGCAGAGTCCGCACGGACGCATGAGGAGGTTCGATGTCCCAGGTTGACGTCCCATTGTTGCGCGGGGGTTTTGGACAGACGCGACGAGCCGACCATTGGTGGGTGCAACCACTGGTTGTGTTTCTTGGTTTGTCGGCATTCATTCTTTACTCCACGTGGGCCGCACTGCAGGGGCAACATTTCAGATTTGGGCCATATCTTTCACCGTTTTATTCGCCCGAGTTGTTCGGCCCCGCGCACCAAGGTTGGTTTGGTTCGAAGCCGAGCTGGATACCTGCATGGGTAACAGGCGCGATGCTGATTCTGTGGGCGCCGGGCGGATTTCGAGTGACGTGCTACTACTATCGCGGAGCATATTACAAGGCTTTTTGGGCCGATCCGCCTTCCTGCACCGTGGGAGAGCCACGGAAGACATATCTCGGCGAACGATCGTTTCCTTTGATTCTGCAAAACGTGCACCGGTATTTTCTATATCTGGCGCTGGTGTTTCTCATAATTCTGGCGCGGGACGTGTGGGATGCGTTCTGGTTCGACGGCCGATTTGGCATCGGCGTTGGCACTCTCGTCTTGTTGACGAATCTCGTGCTACTGACCTCCTACACTCTGGGATGCCACTCCTTTCGTCATCTGGTTGGCGGTATCAGGGACCGGTTTGCCGGGTTGCCGGCCCGCAGGCGAGTTTACGATTGCGCGAGCTGCCTGAACCAGCGCCATATGCTGTTTGCATGGTGCAGCCTCTGCTCGGTTGCGTTTTGCGATTTGTACGTGCGGATGTGTTCGATGGGTATCTGGACGGATTGGAGGATCGTCTAAGTGAGCGAATACATCACGCATGAGCACGATGTTCTGATCATCGGAGCCGGGGGCGCCGGACTGCGAGCTGCCATCGAAGTGTCAGCTGCCGGCTGCAAAGTCGCGGTCATTTCGAAATCTCTTCTAGGCAAAGCACACACTGTAATGGCTGAAGGTGGCGTAGCCGCGGCAATGGGAAATGTGGACGACCGCGATAGTTGGCGCGTGCACTTTTCCGATACGATGCGCGGCGGTCAATACTTGAGTAACTGGCGCATGGCGGAACTGCATGCCAAGGAAGCTCCGGCGCGTGTGCGGGAACTAGAGGCTTGGGGTGCGCTTTTTGATCGCACCAGCGACGGGCGAATTCTGCAGCGGAATTTCGGTGGCCATCGATATCCCAGGCTAGCTCATGTGGGCGATCGTACCGGCCTGGAGATGATTCGTACTCTTCAAGACCATGGAATCCATCTCGGGCTCGACGTTTTCATGGAACATACAATCGTCACCCTGCTGAAGGACGGGGGTCGCATTGCGGGGGCATTTGGATACGACCGCGAGCGCGGCCGATTTCATCTGTTTCGCGCTAAAGCCGTGGTGCTGGCGACCGGAGGGATTGGACGGGCGTACAAAATCACCAGCAATAGTTGGGAATATACGGGAGACGGCCATTCGCTCGCCTACCATGCTGGTGCGGCCCTGATGGATATGGAATTTGTGCAGTTCCATCCAACGGGAATGATTTGGCCACCCAGCGTGCGCGGCATCCTGGTCACGGAAGGCGTTCGCGGCGAGGGTGGCGTGCTGCGTAATCGGAATGGCGAGAGATTCATGTTCAAAGATATTCCGCCGCTGTACGTCAACCAGACCGCCGATACCGAAGAAGAAGGCTGGCGGTACACGCAGGGGGACAAGAACGCGAGACGCCCGCCCGAGCTGCTGACCCGCGACCACGTGGCTCGTTGTATCCGGCGGGAAGTTCGAGAGGGGCGTGGTAGCCCTCACGGCGGTGTGTTCCTGGACATTGCGTGGATCAAGGAGAGAATTCCCAACGCGGCGGAGCATATAAAGAAAAAGCTGCCCAGTATGTATCACCAGTTCAAGCAACTTGCTGACATTGACATTACCCAGGAGCCGATGGAGGTGGGCCCTACGACCCACTACATGATGGGCGGCGTCAAGGTAGACGGTGATTCTCAAATGTCGGGCGTGCCCGGCCTGTTTGCCGCGGGCGAGTGTGCGGCGGGTCTGCATGGCGCGAACCGGCTCGGCGGGAATTCACTTTCCGATCTATTAGTCTTCGGCAAACGGGCAGGTGAGTACGCTGCACTCTATGCAAAAGAGAATTCGCTAGGCGCAGTGAATACCGAAGACCTCGCAACCGCGGAAAAATGGGCCCTGCAGCCTTTCGAAGGTAAAGGGGCCGACAATCCGTACGCCGTACAACACACATTGCAGGACGTGATGCAGGACCTGGTCGGGATCGTTCGTCAGGAACAAGAGATGCTGCAAGCACTCGAACGTATTCGAGAGTTGAAAGGCGCCAGTGAGCATGTCAGGGTGGATGGAAACCGGGACTACAACGCGGGCTGGCATACGGCGCTAGACGTGAACAGCATGCTGACTGTTTCGGAAATCGTTACTCGGGCGGCGTTGGAACGGAAAGAGAGTCGCGGCGCGCATTTCCGAGATGATTTTCCCACCAAGGACAAGCAGTACGAGGGATTCAACATCGTGGTGCGAAAAGGCGCCGGTGGAGAAATGCAGCTCACGCACGAGCCCATCCCACCCATGCGAGAGGATCTGCAGCAAATTATCGAGGAGATGAAGTGATGGCGACGGCCACATTTCGGATATGGCGCGGGGAAAGAGGGCAAGGGAGATTCCAGGACTACCCTGCAGAAGTCTCGGAGGGCATGGTGGTCCTCGACGCCGTGCATCAAATACAAGCGGAACAGGCGGGCGATCTGGCGGTCCGCTGGAACTGCAAAGCGGGAAAATGCGGTTCGTGCTCGGCCGAAATTAACGGTATGCCGAAATTGATGTGCATGACGCGGCTTAACACTGTGCCGCTCGATAGGCCGGTGACCGTCGAACCCATGAAAGCGTTTCCGCACATCAAGGACTTGGTCACGGACGTATCGTGGAACTACGAGGTAAAAAAACGTATCCCCAAGTTCCAGCCGCGGAGGCCCGACGCCCCCGATGGCACCTGGCGAATTGCTCCGGAAGATGTCGAGCGTGTGCAGGAGTTTCGAAAGTGCATCGAGTGCTATCTCTGTCAGGACGTTTGCCACGTCTTGCGCGATCATCACATGCACGAACAATTCATCGGGCCGCGATTCCTGGTGTATACGGCTGCGCTCGAAATGCATCCGTTGGACGTGGGGGATCGCGTTGAAGATCTGAGGAAGCAATTCGGCATCGGTCTCTGCAACATAACCAAGTGCTGTACAAAAGTTTGTCCTGAAAGTATCACGATCACCGACAACGCGATCATCCCGCTCAAGGAACGCGTCGTTGATCGCTTCTTCGATCCTCTCTCGAGATTGTTCCGGGTATTCAGCAATTCGAAAAGATAGGAGATGTTATGCAGTTCGAACTGAAATCCATTTCCGATCAGAGTATTCCCGAGGCGCTGGCGAAGGTCGAACGTTACAGACTATTGAATGAACCGAGCCTCGCGGAGAGCATTTGCCTCGATATCCTGGCTATTGTGCCCGATCATCAGGAGGCGTTGATTTCGCTTCTGCTCGCGCGAACCGACCAATTTGATTCTTCCCACGCGCATGTGAAAAGCGCACAAGAGGTGCTCAAACAACTTAAGGGCGAATACGAACGGGCTTACTACCAGGGCATCATCTGGGAGCGTATGGGACATGCGCGCATTCACCATGGCGGCACCGGGGCCGGCGCATCCGCATATCACGCGTTACGGGACGCAATGGATCAGTATGAGAAGGCCATGGAGTTTGCGATACCCGGAAACGACGATGCCATTCTGCGATGGAATACCTGTGCGCGCGTGATCATGCAGAATCCGGACATCCGACCAGTTCCTGAGAATGAGCCTGCAGAGGTGTGGGCTCACGACGAAGCTGGCTCCAGAATCGCAGATGCTTAGCACAGACGCAAAACTCCACTGACCCGAGCCTGCCGAGCGTTGGGGCCGTATGACGGGCAATCCGGACACAACTAGCGCAACATCGCCCGCGCGGCAAGGAGACCGCTGACGATGACGCCTGGATCGGCGAGAGAGCGCAAGAGACGTCTAGTGTCTTTTCCGGACTTAGATCAAGCGAAATCAGCCGTTCTAAACACGTTGAGTTCGGCAGACGCGCGGCGTGGATACGCGTCGCGACCCTACTCGCGATATGTGTCACTTTTGGAGGGGCGAGCAACTGTCAAATGTTTGACAAAAAATGAAGTTACTTCTTCGTTGAACTGTTTGTGGAAGCTGACTCGATCGAAGCCTGGTGCGTCAGTACAGATGAAAGATGCAGATTTTTGCAAAGCTTCACTGCAAGGCGGCAGAAACGCGTAATGGTCGGCATTTGAAACTGTGTGTAGATCGGGCGTTATGGGTAAGCCGTTTCGTACCACCGCCGAGTTCCATGCGTCCGGAGCTTGTCCATCCGTGGCGGCTCGCCATAGTTGGACAGGGATCGTGGCCTGTCTCAATCCTCCCGCTCCAAAGAGATATGCAGCGGCCGGAGCCGCGATCACCGCTGCTCGGATTCGCGAATCGTGGATCCAAACGGGAGTTTTCGTGACAACATCCAGTTGGTCTCCATGGTGCTGCCGAATGAAACCACACTCGGGGGCTGCGGGACGCTCCTCGCAAAGTTGCCTCATACGCCTCAGGTCTGGAATTCCTCCGATCTCAATAAGAGCCGTGAAGCCGCCCAGAGAGAAACCGAAAATCCCAACCCTCTTTGAGTCGATATGGGAGCGCTCACTCCATTCCTCGAGTACAAAACGTATGACTCGTTCCAACTGCCGCGGCCTGTCGGTAAGATCGATTTCGTTTCCTACGTATTTCTGATCCTGGTAGTTATCCCCTGTGTGAGTTAGGGCGACGACGACAAACCCGGCTCGTGCCAACGAAAGCGCGGTGTCATAGTGACTGGCGAGCGACCCTCCTGTGCCATGAGAGATGAAGACCACAGGATATTCAGCTCCCTCGATTGTCCCATTCAAGGATACGTCCTGGAAAAAGGGGCCGATCGGCTGTGATGTCCCGCGGGAACTGCTTGGATACCAAATTCCAGTTGTTAATGGCTTGGTTGGCGGATCGGGCACTTGGATTTGCTGAAATCCGACATCCGCGGCGGAAAAGCAGGCAAAGATCAGAAGCACAGTAAGTAGAGCAAGAGCAAATCTCATCAATCCCTCCTGTCGAAATTAATCAAGACGCTCACAGCTGCAAGAAGTTCGGTGGCTCATTTGCATTATCGGAGACTACTCCAGCGCTGATTCTCATTTGAAAACTTCGATTGTCACTGTTAATGCAAAACGGAAGTTCAACGTATCACGGTTTCAAGTCGATCGGTTATTTTCCTTCGCATTGCGCGTCAACGAAAAGAGGAAACGAGGTTTTTTAATGGATGAGTATTAGTCGCAGTGCGACTTTCCGTTATGGCCAGCATACAAATATTCGATGACGGTTTCAGAGATTCCTCATGTATATCTTAGCCACCACCAGTTAAACCAAATTTCAATCGGGAATCCAAAACTGAGGAAAGGTTTGCAATGAAAGCGCAATCCTTAGTCGGTCGTGCACTGTTGTCGATATTCGCTGTCAACGCTCCGCGCCGCAGCAACAGCCCGTATTTCACATCTGGCGTACTTAGCCGTCGCAATCTGCTTGGTTTCGTTTTGTTAACCGCTTGGCTGTTCCTGTCGGTTTCAGTTGGACTATGTGAAGACGCAGCGACTCTTTCTGGAACCGTGAAAGACCAGACCGGCTCAGCGATTCCCAGTGCAGAAGTCACCTTGATCAATCAGAGGACTTCCGACAAAAGGAAGTCGGTAACCGACGCTACAGGTACCTACTCTTTCAAGGACGTCACGGCTGGAGATTACAGGTTGCAAACCAGTGCCCCAGGCTTTGCTGATTTGCAGAAGACGATTGCATTGAGCGCGGGACAGGCCGCCAATATGGACCTGGCAATGGCACTGCCAGTGAAAGCGCAATCGATTTCCGTAGACGCAAAAATTGACCCATATGACGTCGTTCCTGTCACGCCGACAGGCAGCGTGTTTGGTCTCGACCAGAAGATCGAAGATATTCCACGGTCCATTTCGACTGCGGATTCCGAACTACTGAACCTGTACTCGGTAAAAACGGTGAACGATATAGTGACTGTCGCGTCAGGCACGTTCACCGGTAGTTACTTTGGTATCCCGGGAAGCGTGTTTATTCGGGGAGATATCGGAGATAACTTCTTCCGTGGATTTCGTCGCGTCGAGAATCGCGGAAACTACGATACCCCGCTTTCCGCGACGGATCATATTGAAATCGTCAAAGGGCCTCCCTCGCCCATCTACGGTCCCGGCAGGATTGGCGGTTTCATGAACTTTGTTCCCAAGAGCGTGCGGAGCGAAAGCGCGAAGTGGCTCGAAAAACCTCACGGCGCAGTGACCGTAACCTACGGCCAATATGACGAGAAAGTTGGCAGTGCCGAATATGGAATGCCATTCATGATCGGATCGCACCGATCAGGCATGTACGTATTCTTCGAAGCTCAGGATTCGCACAGTTTTTACAAGGGTATCGGTAATCGCTACAAGATGGGTCAGATTGCGTTTGATACAGAGCTCTCGTCAAAGTGGAGGCTGGCTTACGGATTTCAGGGCTATCACAATGAAGGCACGCAGAATCTTGGTTGGAATCGGGTTACACAAGATCTGGTAGACCATCAGACATACCTGGCCGGGACTCCGCTAATCAATCTCTCAGCGAATGGATACAACATCGGCGCCAACATCCCGCCGGGTTTGTTGAGTACCTATGCGTGGCAGCAAAACATGGGTGCAGTATTCCCCTATTATGGAAACGCCAGCTTGTATGCGTTAGATCCCACGACGGTTCACACTGTCCAATTGCCGTTCAATCAAATTATGGTTGATGCGGGTGACTTCTCGAGGGCTACGACGACCACCGCGTACTTCGATGCCATTTATGACGTCAAGCCCGGAATCACCTTCAAAAACGAATCGTTCTACGACAAACTCGATCACGATAAATATAGCAGCTATGGGTTCGGCGCCAGTTATTACCCGTGGACTGTGGAAAACAAGTCGACACTGAGTTTTCTGTGGAACCCACATCCTGCTGTTTCGGTGCAGTCGTACGCCGGATTCGGTTACCGCAGGGTTGAAACCACCGCCGGTGAGGAGCGAGACCAGTACCAGGTGGTGGATCGACGTGATGTGTCGATCGGCTCCACGCCGAATGATCGATTTCAGGGCCCCTTCAACAGCAACGGTCAGATCCCTTTCAATTATTACCAGACCGGATCGTACAGCGATGTGGGTTTATTCTGGCTTTCGAACGTCGTGTTGTGGAACAGAGTTGTTGTCTCTGCGGGGGCGCGCTTCGATCGCTACTCGCCCGATTTCTGGGGCCAGGATTCCGTCGGGCCGCTCGTACATGGTACGGCTACTAACAATGCGGGAACTTACAACGCAAGTGTGAGTTACAGAACTCCTTTCCACTTGGAACCTTATTTCACCGTGGCAACCTCGCATTTCTTAGACCTGGGGCAAGGAAACGAGCTGGATACATCACAGATTCCCGGCGGAACTTATATCCAGCCTTCCAGCCTTTACGAAGGCGGAGTAAAGACCGCTGGTCTAAACGAGAAGGTCTACGCATCGCTGGCGGTATTCCGGCAAAAGCGCTCATCGTTTGATCGGCTGTCCCTTCAGACGGACTACTATCAGACCAAAGGCGCGGAACTAGAGGCGCGAGCGTTTTTGTTGAAACGCCTTACGCTAACGGGCACCCTGACCTGGCAGGAGCCGGAACAGCTCAACATCCCATATCTATTGGGCATTCCGCCTAGCCTCCTGGGTCTGACGCCTGAGCAAGCCTATGGCGGTCGCTTCGTTGGACAAGCGAACATCTTCGGGTTAAAGGCGCCGTATCAGGTCGGCGGTCAGCCGCATTGGGTAGCTAGCCCATTTGCGATGGTCAACGCGACCAAAAACATCGGTTTCCTGCTGGGCACAACATGGGTATCTTCGGTCAAGGCCGGCTATGTCAGCGATGTAATACTTCCCTCATACGCCCTATGGCGCGGATCGGTTGTCCTTCAAAAGAGCAAGTACCAGCTCAACTTGGGGATCAATAATTTATCCGATGCGAAATATTTCCAGAGTCAATATCTATTCTGGGATGTGTTAATCAAACCAGGAGCGCTGAGAAGCGTTGGTGCAACCTTCAAATACACATTCTAAGTGCGGGAGTAAATAGATGTTGATCATTAATGACTCTGCAGTTACGACCGAAATAGCCGCACTGCACGAGGAGTATGAGGCCGCACTAGTTAGCAATGATGTCGAGAAGCTGACGAATTTTTTCTGGGATTCTCCTCTTGCACTAAGGTTCGGAGTGGCAGAAAGCCTGTATGGTTCGTCGGAGATCGAGGCATTTCGCAAGACTCGCTCCCCAATTGGTCTTGACAGAGAAGTGTTCAATCTAAGATTGTGGCTTTTGGTAGCCAATGCGCCACAGTCACACTGGAGTTCAAGCCTTGGCAAACGGAATTCCTCGACACGGGCGCCAAAGCCAAGTCTGGATGAAGCTTCCAGAAGGCTGGAAGATAGTGAGTGCGCATGTTTCGTTTACTCCAGTGTCGTACATCGACTGCGCTGCCGGCTTAATCGGGTTGCAGATTCCTCCGGAGTACCGAGAAGGAGTGCGGCAAAATATCGAACGCGCCGCGCATATCGCCGCTCCGCTACTTGGTTTCTCGATGTCGGAACAGACTGAATCCGCGCAGGTGTTCGAACCATGACGATTCCTTTTGTTCCAGATGACGATGCGACAGCTGTCGGTCTGGACGTACGAACTCGAAAGCGCTCAGCCCGCGAAACCACACTAGCTGCACTCGAAAAGGTTCGATACCAAGACGCGACGCTGAACTGTTTCACTACGGTACTCGAGACCGATGCTCTCGCGCGGGCAGAAGAAATCGACGCGCGCATTGGCGCCGGTGATGATCCGGGCCCCTTGGCCGGCGTTCCATTTGCGGTCAAGAATCTGTTCGACATTGCCGGCGTGACCACCATCTCAGGATCCAAGATCCACGCTGAGAGACCCCCGGCGGACAGGGACGCACCGTCGTTGAGCGTCTAAAGGCAGCTGGAGCCATCTGCTGGGCGCATTGAACATGGACGAATATGCGTATGGCTTTACGACCGAGAACACTCATTATGGTCCGACGCGTAATCCACACGATCCGGAACGGGTTGCGGGTGGCTCTTCCGGCGGGTCCGCGGCGGCAGTTGCTGCGGGCATCGTCCCGTTGACCGTGGGATCAGACACCAATGGCTCGATTCGTGTGCCGGCCGCTCTTTGTGGTGTCTACGGCCTTAAACCGACCTATGGGCGAATCTCTCGGGCTGGTGCGTTTCTGTTCGCCGAGAGTTTTGATCACGTCGGTCCATTTGCCCGTTCGGTGCGTGACATTGCCCTGGCTTTCGATGTGCTCCACGGTCCTGACGCCCGGGACCCAGTCGCAAGTCGGAGGCCTGCCGATCCCGTGTTAGGGCAACTGGAACGCGGGACTGAGAATTTGCGGATCACCGTGGCCGACGGCTATTTCAGCCGCCAAGGCGCTCCGGAAGTCTTTGGTGCAGTCCAGAAGCTTGCGAACGCTCTTAATGTTCAGCAGACAGTAACAATTGCTGACGTCGAAAAGGCGCGGGCCGCCGCTTATATCATCACTGCTTGCGAAGGGTCGAACCTGCACTT
>CAWKDK010000016.1:0-338530 GCA_963848375.1 Terriglobia bacterium | reverse complement strand
TCTGTGACTCTCGCGACCATCTCGGCAGCGGCTTTCTTTTCTTCCGCCGTCATCTGCTCCGGCCCGAGCTTATAGTTCAGCTTGTCGATCGTCCCGGTGAAGCGGAAGGGAACTTCATAGCTGAAGTCCACCGGTGTTCGGGTGTCTAACCCGATGTCGAAGGTCTCGTCGATGGACATGAGCAACGGAATAGTGTGCGGAATCGTCTTGCGGTCGACCTCCTTGCCGTCTACCGTCAGCACACCGGTACCGCCCTTGCCGGGACCAGGGCCGTCGTATTTGAAGTCGAACACGATCGTGTGCTTTCCGGCGTCGAGCCCGGAAAGTCCTCTCCAGCGGAAGCGTTCCAGGTCCAGCATGTTGTAGACGAATACCGGTCTGCCTTTGCCGATTCGGAAAAGATCGGTGGCAATCAAAGCCAAGAGTCCAACCGCGGCGATCAGCAACAGGAGATAGCCAAATCGCAGTTTCCAGCGCCCCTCTTCTTGCCCCACCAGACAAGAAGCAATCCCAGGATTAACAACCCCAGACCGATCTTTTTGAACAACTCGCTCTTGAGCCACCAGTTGAAGCTATGAGTCAGAAGCAAGCCATAGCCGCCGAAGCGTCCGCCCATCGTGGCGATAACTCCCTCCGCGCCGCCATCAGGAACGGCAATGTTGGCGGTGATGGTGTAGTCCCGGTCCAGAATGCTGGGAGCATTGCCGACGGGTATGCCTGGATTCTCACCCGTGTAGGTGAAAACCGTCTTCCCGGCGACCGCGCTCGGGCGCGCAGTAAGCAAGCGCACGAAGCCCGTGTTATCCAGCGGGAAGACCTGGTATTTTGCCGCCTCTGTTAGAAATAGCGTTTGAAGCTCCTTCAACTTGTCGGGATCCTGGGCTGCGAGGTCGTTGTTCTCCGAATAATCCTCGGTGATGTTGTAAAGCTCCCACTTGTATTGATCGAGGGGCGGCATTGTGCCCGTGCCCAGTTCCCATGGCGGGGCGGGCGGGGTCGTGGCGGCGATCCAGCCATCGTGGTAGATGGCGCGGTTGCCGACCATCTCGAAATACTGAGTGTCGCGCTTCGATGGCGCGTTGGCGTTGGCCGAGTCCAAGGTGTAGAGCATACTGACGCCTTCGATCGGCTTCTGCTTGATCCCATTGACCAGCTCCGGCGCCTTGATGCCGGCGGCTTCGAGAATAGTGGGGACTACATCAATGACGTGGTGGAATTGGGTACGAATGCCGCCTTCGTCTTTAATGTGGCCCGGCCAGGAAATCGCCAGCCCCTGCCGGGTGCCACCGAAATGCGACGCAACCTGCTTGGTCCACTTGAACGGAGTGTCGAACGCCCACGCCCACGCGACTGCCATGTGTGGGTAGGTCTTGTCCGAACCCCAATCATCGTAATGCAATACATTCATCGCCTTGACTGCCTTAACGGCCGGGTCAGTGAGGATACCGTTATAGGCGGTCATCTGGTTGAAGGTGCCATACAGGCTGCCTTCCGGGCTGGTGCCGTTGTCGCCGTCGATGTAGATAATCAGCGTGTTGTCGAGCTTGCCCATGCTCTGGACTTCCTGGATCACACGGCCAATCTCGTAATCCGTGTACGCCGTGTAGGCGGCATAAACCTCCGCCTCTCGCGCATACATCTTCTTCTCCGCTGCACTGAGCGAATCCCACTTCGGCAGGTCATCGGGCCAGGGAGTGAGTTGCGCGTTGGCGGGGATGACGCCCAGCCTCTTTTGGTTTGCGAAGATCTCGTCGCGCATCGCATTCCAGCCCATATCGAATTTGCCCTTGAACTTGTCAATCCATTCCTGGGTTGGCTGGTGCGGGGAGTGCGACCCGCCGGGCACGTAATAGAGGAAGAACGGTTTGTCAGGCGCCGATGCGTTCAGGTCCCTTAAGTATTTGATCGCGTCATCTGCCAGATCAGTCGTGAGGTTGTAACCGGGATGGCCCACCCATGGAGTCACCATCGTCGTATTGCGGAAGAGGTACGGAGTCCACTGGTCGGTCTCGCCACCCAGGAAACCATAGAAGTACTGGAAGCCCATGCCTATCGGCCATTGCTCGAAGGGCCCGGCAGTCGTGCTGTACTGGAAGCCTGGAGTGTTGTGGTCTTTGCCAAACCAGGACGTCGCGTATCCGTTCTCCTTCAGGATCTCGGCGACGGTGGCGCTCTCCGGACCGATGACGGAGTCATAGCCGGGAAAGCCAGTGGACAGCTCGCCGATGACCCCATAGCCGACCGAGTGGTGATTGCGACCGGTGATCAGCGCCGCGCGTGTTGGCGAGCACAGAGCCGTGGAGTGGAACTGAATGTAGCGCAATCCTGACTTCGCGATGCGGTCCAGCGAAGGAGTCGGGATGACGCCGCCAAATGTGCCCGGCACGCCGTAGCCCTGATCGTCCGTCATGATGAGGAGCACGTTGGGCGCACCATTGGGTGGCACGATACGCGGCGGCCACCAGGGTTTGGAATCCTTAGCGCTTTGCTTGATCACGCGCCAAATTTCGGCGGTGGTGGCGGGAGCTGTTTTCCGTCGATGGTGGTCGTGGCGTCAGCTGAACCTAACGTGCCCGTGACCTGCTGCGCGGCGGCTGCACTGCCGCCTGCAAAAAAACTCGAGACGGCAAACGCTCCCAGCACTAGCTTCCGAAAACCCGTTCCGAAATCCATCGGTTCTCTCCTTGCAGGTACGACTGGCTTAGACCTCGTCTACGGAAGACCAAATTGATCGGCGTTGCACGGTTTCCACCGCAATCAAGGTGAAGACCCAGTAAAACTATAGGCCGCCGCTGAGTTAGGGTACGGATTGATTGCGATGGCAACGCGGTTAATGGCTGGACAACTCGGTTCAGATCAATCGCGTCCCTCCTGTACCTGCGCTGGGTCGCCGCCGCCAATCGATTAATCAAGATGTGCGGTTGCGCGATCGCAGGCAGTCGAAAGGTCGATTCCAAATCCCGGTGCGAGATGGTTAAACCCTATCTATAGGGCGAACGATGTCCTACTGGCAAAACTAGTAGTGGGGCTTTGTAATCTTGATAGGTGGTTTCTGACCCGGAAAAACGCGTATCTACATCGCAGGAATATCAGGGAGCGATCGCCCAAATTTTGGTTGGCGCCGTTATCAATTGGATCGGTGAGTTCGCTCCGGAGATCGGGCGTGTGCTTCATCGGGAGAGTGGTATGGCGATATATCGTTAGCTATCCTCAAAACGCCAACAGAGACGCGTCAATTGCCGAGCAGTTAGGCCGTTTGGTCGACCACCTTCATTTGCTCTTCGTTCATCCGGCCACCGTGCACTTTGATTTCAGACAAGGCCGTGTCGATCTCACGAAGATCCTCGGGTGTCAGCTGAAGATTGATTGCTCCCAAATTCTCATTTAGATGATTGACGTTGCGTGTGCCGGGGATCGGAACAACAAACGGCTTCTGCACCAGAAGCCATGCCAATGCAATTTGAGCAGGCGTTGCGCTTTCCTTTTCCGCAAATCGTTCCAGCAAATCAACAATCGCTCTATTTGCTCTTAAGTTTTCAGGAGAGAAGCGGTCGAACCCAGATCGAAGGTCTGTTTTAGGGTCGAACTTCGTGCGCGGATCTATTTGCCCATGCAAATAACCCATTCCAAGTGGGCCCCAGGGGACGAAGCCGATTCCCAACTCTTCGCAAGTTTTAAGTACGCCGTCATGTTCTACATCCCGGTTCATCAGCGAGTATTCAGTCTAACTGCGGTCACCGGTTGAACCGCGTGCGCTCGGCGGATTGTTTTTGCACTCGCCTCAGAGAGACCGAAGTGCAAGACCTTTCCTTCTTTGATCAGATTCTTAACTGCACCAGCCACTTCTTCGATTGGCACCTTTGGATCTACTCGGTGCTGGTAATAGAGATCGATGTGGTCGGTCTTGAGGCGCGTAAGTGATCCCTCAAGTGCTGTTTTGATGTGCTCCGGCTGGCTGTTTAGTCCGGTGACTGTGCCGCCATCAAACGCAAAACCAAACTTGGTTGCGATAACAACCTCGTCCCGGAAAGGTGCGAGCGCCTCTCCGACAAGTTTTTCGTTGGTGAATGGGCCGTAAACTTCGGCGGTATCAAAGAACGTAACGCCTTTTTCATGCGCTGCACGAATAACCTGAATACCTTGGTTTCTGTCTGCGGCGGGTCCGTAGTTGGCGCTGATACTCATGCACCCAAATCCCATTTCCGAGGCTTCCAATTTTCCGAGTTTCCGTTTTTTCATGTGCCTATTCTAGATCTTCGCCGAAAGTTGTGTTCTGCAAGCGACGCCATTGTCTAAGCGATCCACGCCCAGCATTTTAGGCAATCCGAGGTTGTGATCTGGAGATAAGTGTCGATAACGGAGATTATCACTCACTATCTCATTCTAAGATAGTTGGTGGTTCTCAACACCTATCTTTGGCTGGCTTGTTCCCAAGCTGCCGACCATCCAAGGTTGCCATGAAGCAAGTGCGATGGAATCAACACGGTACCGGGGGCCAGGATGGGGCCTACATCCAGGGCAAAACCGGGCTTGTGGCCCATCCGGCAAGCAAGTCTAAATCGAGCTGGCACGAGGAGAACTGTGTTCGCGTTCTTGGGCGGTGGCTACCGCAGTTTGAGCGGCTGCTGGCTGTTAGTGCAGATTCGTAGACGGTTGCTGCTGGGCAGTTTAGGCACTAACGAAATGCTCAGGAGCTAGCAGCAAGTAAAACCGCGTTAACCTCAGCTGCCAATTGCTTCTTTTTTAGTCCGTGATGGGTGTGAAGAATGTGACGGCGCTCACTTCAGGGCACGATTTCCATTCGGAAGAAGGCCAGAAGCCGGGAATCGTTCTAGTGTCTTGAAGTGTTCTGGTCGTGATTGGCACTAATCTACAGTCGAATCGGCAATAGTTCTACACGATAGATGGTGATAACGGAGATTATCACTCGCTATCTCAATATGACACTGTGAGTGCGCTAGAAATCTCGAATCGCAGAACGCGAGACGGAGAGTTGATCAACTGAACGATTTACGAATCCGTCTTTCTTCTGCGCCTTTTTCGCCTCTGTCAGAAGTAACAGTTCCAGCAGTATGCCGTCGTGTTTCTAATTTCTAGCAATACAAATGACCCAGCCAGCGCGTAAATCCCCGATTCCGATCAGGGCGGATGCTAGCCCTCCGCAAACACTGAGTCTTTTGAGCAGACTCCTAGAGCACTATGAAAGACGCGGTATTGTCACTAAGGCGATCACGTGGGGCGTGTTAGTCGGCTTTGTCGGCCTGTCGCTCGACTACTTGACGTCGGCCCTTGTTGTGACCTGGATTAAGCAGCGGCTCATCGAGAACACGATTGAAGGAGCGCTCTTCGCCATTCTGGTCTGGATAGTGCTCAATGCCCGTGACAAACGCCTTCAGCAGCGCTTTAAGGAGGTTGGGTATCTCAACCACCATATTCGCAATTCGCTCACCGTTATCGAGATGGCGGAAGGGTACGTCGCCGAGGCTGATCAACGTTTGGATATGGTCAAGAAAGCCACCGCACGGATTAAAAGCTGCGTTGAGAAGATCTCCAGGGCGGAAGACGTCGAGATTAGCGAACGATCCCCTCATGAACCCTGATATTGGGAGAGCCGTGCCTGCCCTGTTAGCGATGCTGGAGGCACCTAAGTATTCGGAGAACTCGGGAGATGACGGCGGTAGAAATAAGCACCCCCCCTTGTTGACTGCCCCGATGGAGAGACAAGATGCCAAAGGTCATGCAAATTCAAATCAACACTGACAAAACAATCACACTGGATATTGAGCTTGCCCGTTTCGTGAAAGCCGAGATCACCCGTGCCCTGGGGAGATTTGAAAGCCAACTGACTCGAGTCGAGGTCCATCTCAGCGACGTGAACAGCCACAAACCCGGCCTGTATGACAAGCGTTGCCAGATCGAGGCGCGGCCTGCGGGCCGCAAACCCGTTTCGGTCAATACTGAGACGGCGACGGTGGAAGAGGCGGTCCAGGGTGCAGCGAATAAAATGAAGAGACTACTGATGTCTGCGTTTGGCCGAACTCAAAGCCGGCGTGCCTCGTCTGTCCGCAGGGCGGCTTAGGGTAGCAACTCGGCCCAACAACTGCGCCTGCTGCATGCCAGTGGCTGAATTTTTATGCGGGTTTTAGTGCGAGAACTGTCGCACGATTACCCCTCAGGACAATTGCTGTTTCCTTGATCGAGAGCTCGTCCAGCGCTGCACCTGAACGGAGCACCCAACCCCCGTCGGTTCTGGCCAACGCTGCTTCACACCACAACTTCTAATCCGTCGTTCCGGCATTTCTCGCACCCCCCACGGGTGTTGAACAAGGGCTACAACTATGGCCCTGCCTCCCCAGAGCCTACTCCAAACCCTGAGGGCAACGTGGTTGTCGAGAACGGCAGCAACTTCCGGAACAAAGCAACCAACGGATCCGCCAGGTTTCGAGGCAAGCGACTTCACATCTCCCGTAAGCACCGAGCGATTTATCAGACCACACGCGCGGTTGATCATCGTGGACGGTGTCATTTTCGCTCTCTCGGCCGTTTGCTGTGGCTCACAGGATCGCAGTCGTCCTAGTTTGGGAGCACTTGAAATCGCGTCGGATGCCAGCTTTTAACGTGGACCGGCATATGGCCATCTGTGGCCCACAGGCAGAGTAGATAGCGCATCTCGACCCATCTATGAACTGCAAAGTACCTGAAAGCCGCAACCGCCTTTTGGTACACCAAACACCACGCCTTTAGAATGCACGGCAAGTGTCCGCAAACAAGAATTAGCCGGAATGTCACTTCATCTTTTTCTTGATCTCGCTCAACGCCCTAATCTCTGCTTCCCGTCTGTGTCTTTCGCGGACCGATTGCATCCACCTATAGGCCGCTGCCGGTGAGCGAAGATCAAGCTTCGTCGACGGTTCGGCGCTTCGTCCGAGGAAGGCTTTAGCTTCCTCAAGACTTCGCATTACTTGTGCTCGGGAGCCCAGAAAATACGCTAGGGTCGAGAAGCGCAGAGCCGACCCCACATCCTCCGAATCTTGTACAGACGCATATACAGCGCCCCACTTCTTCAGCGCCGCTCGGCCGGGACCCGTCAGACTATACGCCATGCGACGGCGATTGCCGGCCCTTCCTCTGGAAACCAGCCTCTGGCGAAGCAAACTCCTGAGCGCTGGTAGTGAAGCGCCGACCGAGATTCCAGCCTGGCTGTGAAACTCATAGGGCGTGCTCAACCCAGAATCGATTAGAGCGAGCAGAAACAGCTCTAGGCTGCTTTTCATAAGATCTTCCAGATGACCTATCGAAGATACAGGAAGCAACCGACAAATCGAGTGTCTACTGGGATGCGCAGACGACCAAGAACTCGACTGTAATCATTGTTCTTCACGCACTGGGTGTTGTGGTCTGGCCAACAAGCCACTCCCAGCGCGATCAAGCTCATGCCGGCGAGCCGACTCATCCAGACACCCGCACCGGCGACCTCAGAGTCGAACAATAGCCGGATCACGATAGGCGGATACACAACCAAGATCAGGCCAGTTAGCCCTTCGCTTACCGCCGCGAGAATGAGGAGATTTTTCATAGCACCTTCTTAACCGTCGGATTACGCCAATGGAACAGGCTCAGCAGAGCAGGGAGATTTACCCCGTTCTGCTATGCTGGCCGCTTTTCTAGATGGAAGCTATGTTGTTTACTGTCCCTCGATACCCTACCACCCTTCCTTTTTGTGGCGGAAGTGCAATTTGCCTTTCGGCTTTTCGACCACCGATGTTGTCTAGCCCCTCGAAGTTGTGGAAATGAGATCAGGCCGAAATGGCAAGACACAGGACGCAGGTTCGTCCTGCCATTTCGATGACCTCGTAGCATGGAAAATGAACATGCTGTCTACTGCTCGGTGACTCCTTTATTTACAAGAACCTTCACCACCACACGCCGGTTCTCGGCACGACCTTGCGCGGATTCATTGGAAGCCGCCGGATTGGTTTCGCCCATCATGCCCGGAGTTTCGATGTGCCTGAGTGGAATGCGTGCCGGATTCTTGGAGATAGGCGACGACATTTTGTGCACGGTCCTCACTCAGTTTCTCGTTCGACACGGCGTTTCCAGCGGAATCCGTGTAGCCAGCCACCTGAACTATGTAACCCTGAAAGCTGCCTGCCTTCTTCGCCAAGTCAGCTAGCTCAGCCTTCTGCTTCTCGTTAAGGTCGGCACTGCCAACCGGGTAATACAGTGTGACCGTAGCCTTCGTGTCCCAGTCTGTCAGTTCAGAAAAGCGCTTGTTCTCTTGTTCAATCGCAGCCGTGTTGGAAGCGATAGCCGCATGGTTTTCCGCAATTGCCCCATTGTTGGCTTCGATGGCCTCCTTGTTGGTCTGCACATTTTGATTCGTTGGCGTCAGTCCACCTTGTATCTGGTTTGCAATCTGGAGTGACTGTTTAGAGAACTCAATCTTTTTCGCAGTCACTCGCCCATTGGAATCCGTGACCCCTTCGACCTCGATGCCCAATCCGGGCACTAGCGCGGCCGTCCCCATTTCCTGCTTTCGTATTTTCAGGAGCCCAATTGGCTGTCCGATCTTTGTGTCATCGGAGAGGACAACCGCGATCTCTCTCATATCGTTTGTCCTTATCGTCAAGTCGACCCCGCTCCGGCCTATGATGACACCCTTGGTCTGCACGGCTTCACCGGCACTGACTTCCTGCGCCAATCCAGTCCCCACAAAGGAGACGAGGGCTGAACATACTAGGAATAGTTTTGGAATCTTCATTGTCGTTACCTCCAATTCATCTCGGGAAGTTCTTGGTTCTGTTTTATGGAGAAAGAGGCTTCAGGTTCTTCCATCCACACTGCTGACAACTGCTTCGCCAACTCGTCAGATCGAATATCAAGTGCAAGGTCTTATTTCGGTTTCTCCGTCACATCCTCTGATAGTTCGGCGTCCCCGCTACGCTGCGCGATCAGTTTCGGCTCCTTTCTCTGGCGCATGCGCGACTAAGCGAGGGGCATAATGCTGCGTCAGAATCGGTCCAACAACGGCTGTGAACAACATCAATACGAGAACGACATTCAGCATTCGATTATCGAGTAGACGTTGGCCGGCGGGATTGAACGTACTGTAAGCGACCAGTGTGGCCGCGAGCGTCGCAGCCACTTGCGGCAAGGTGAGCGACCAGACCGTCATGCGTGCATCATGACTGTAGCCGAATGCCCGACCCGTGATTGTCGCCGCGACATATTTTCCAATAGCCAGTGCGCCGATGATTGCCAACACCAGCACAAAATCGCTCCGAATGCTGTGCGCGAGCGCGCGGGGATTGATCAGAAATCCAGTCGCGATGAAGAAGATCGGAATAAACAGCGAATTGCCGATAAACTCCAGGTCCTTCTTCGCCGCGTTTTCCTGCACCGCAGCGTTGAGCGCGAGTCCCGAAAGAAACGCCCCCACAATACCCGGCAGGTGAATGCTTTCCGCTAGCAGACTCGCTACGACAACGACTCCCAACATCACGGCAAAATATGCGCTCTCATCGTTCCCTACCTTTCTTAGAAAGTAAGCACCCAGGCGGCTTAGGCCAAGCAGGATCACCGGGACAAAAATTGCGATCTCCACGAGTTGCACTGCCAGGCTTGAGACCGAGAAGCCACGCTCAAAAGTCGAGACACAGATTGCGAACACGATCAGTGAGAGTGTGTCGGAGAGCATCGTCGCCCCGTAGGTAACAGTGATTGGCTCCAGTTTGTTTTCTCCCAACCGCGCGATGATTGGTGAGGCGAGTAGCGTGTGGGACGCGAGCAGTGAGCCAATGACAACTGCTGCAACCGCCCGATAGCCATACAAGAGCCCAACTAGTGTCCCCAACATCAGTGGGAGCGACGTAGTGATGAGCCCGAATGTCATTGACCTCCTCTGCACCTGACGAAACAAGCCAAGATCGATTTCCAGGCCGGCTATGAACATCAACATCAGTTTTCCCAACTCGGCGAGGAAATCTGCGATGGGCCTGTTTCTTCCGGCAACTTGCAGACCGTAAGGTCCAAACAACACGCCGCACAACAACAACCCAACAACCGAGGGGAGTCGAATGCGACGGGAGATCTGAGGAACAAGAGCGATGACCGCGAGTGCCACCGCAAATTTCGCCAGGAGCGGCAGAGACTCCGCATGTGCGCGCAGCCATTCCAGGGACGACATAAAAGTCACTTACGAAGAACGTTATCTAGAACCTGTTTGACTGTTTGGATGATCTTCATCGTTTGTAGGGCTGTTTCGATGATGAGCGATGTCTGTGTTGCGGAGCTAAGTCCATTTCGCCAGCAGGTACTCTGCTGCACTAGCGACCCAAGTGAACCGATCCCGAGTCCCACGCTACTTCGGTCTCCCCAACCACGAATATTGCCAGGCCACTGACAAGTTCTGGTAATTTCCACCGAACCTGATGTAATCACCATTGCTGTAGCTGACTTTTAAAGTCTGGTGCTTGCTTACAGGAATTGCAGCTGTTCCTCCGATACGGGAGTTCGACTGCAACGTGTTGGGGTTCTCGACGCCGTTGAAGGTTGTACGCCCACCAATCCAGAAATTTCCGTCGAGCGAAACCCAGAGGCGGGGTGTCACGTTGTAGCTGAGGTGTCCTTCGAAAGAGCCGATCGGACTTTGGTGTTGAGTATTGGTGCCGGGAAACAATCGGTTGTGTGAGAAGAACTCGGTGTTCGCAGTGAACAACCACACTCCGCCGTACATATCAAATAGCCAATGGCCCCGCCGCTTAGAGAAACCAAGCTCAGGTTTGAAACCCCAGCGGTTCGATCCTATGTTAACTAGCTCAGTAGGATCGTATTGACCGGTTGGAGCTACTACCTTCAGGCTGGCCCCAATGAGTGTTTTCTGCTTCCATTTCGTGAACCGCTCGATTGGCATTGCTGGTCCGCCCTTGAGGTTCACCGAGAATCGATAGACCGAATCCGCCAGTCCGGAACGGTAGAGCTTCTGTTCCGTACCGTTCACATCTCCTTGGAAATGTCCAACCGAATAGCCAAGTGCTGCGTTGATGTTGGCCGAATGGCCCAGGAAATTCAGCGCGTGATAGTAGCTGATGATAGGTACATCGATTCTGCCTGAGGCACCCGCAATCGGAAGAGCACTGTCAAAAAGAACGCTGCCCGTCTCGAAGGAATAGGTCAACGTGATCGCATTCCAATGTACGGGAGTGATGACATAGGCCCGCGGCGTGAGGTCCTGAGCGTGGCAGAAACTGGCCACGAGACACACGGAGTAACAAACCTGCCACACGCGCCTTCGTAGCTCACGCCCCATCCTGAACTTCACCTGTTTGGATGATCTTCATCGTTTGTGGGGCTGTTTCGATGATGAGCAATGACTGTGTCTACGACGGCTTTGTGCACTTTATCCTGAGTCCCGAGGACATCGTTCCTGTGCTCGCACTGGCGCTCTTGGCTGGTTTGCGCGGCGCAAACTATGGGCGCAGGACACTTTTCGTATTGCCCACTGCGTGGTTACTGGGCGGCCTTTTTGGAGTGATGAGGTCGACGTCAAGTAGTAATGCTGTGCTCTCTGCGGCCTGGTTTCTACTGCTGGGAGGACTGCTCGCAGCCGATGCCAAGCTCTCGTTGCGCGTAACTACAGCTTTAGCCGCGTTCCTTGGCGTTTATCACGGCTATTTGAATGGAGAAGGAATGGGCCAGTCTGCCAATACCGCGGTCGCTTTGTTGGGACTGGTTTTTGTTGTGTTTGTCCTCGTTGCGCTCGCTGCTGCATTCGTGGTCAGGCTGAGGGTGCAGTGGGCACGGATCGCGATACGTGTCGCGGGAAGCTGGATTGCAGCCAGCGGTCTCCTGATGCTCGGCTGGGCAGTTCGAGCGCGATAGAGTCCAGACCGAAATTCAGGTCGCAGGCGTCTTGCTCAAGCCGCAGCATTTGAGAAAGCGATTGCCGCCGATTTGGGTTGTGCGAGGTAGGTCAACGGTCCAAATGCCGGCAACTTTGATGTATCAAGCTGGAAGCAGCAAAACGGGCAAAGCGATGTGAATTACCGTTGCAGACTCGCGGGCCGGATTACCACGATTCTTGAACCCCTCTACTAGTTTTGCCAGTGGACAAGTTCTGCGCAGCCGATACTCTTTAACTCGGTTACGCCAGATCGTAGCGTGGCATACGGTCGACTGCCTGATCCACTGCCGGAATCTGAAAAGCAATGAATTCGTTTGTAAGACGGTCGATCGTAAGCGTGACGCTGAGCTTACTCTCTTGCCAATTGCTGAAGGCGCAGGAGCCTTCTGTTGCGGATAAGAACACGCAGTCTGCGAGTTCGGCTTCAGGGCAAACATCTTCCTCCGCTAGTGCGGGCAGCGACTGGCACTTTAACCTTAGCCCCTATCTGTGGTTCGCCGGAGCCCACGGCACTGTGGGAGCCCTCGGGCGCGACGTCAGTATTCATGCAAGCCCAGGCGATCTGCTCTCCCACTTCGACATCGGTCTAATGGGTGCAGCTGAATTTCGTCGCAATCGCTTTCTGCTGAACGGCGATCTGCTGTGGATTAGGATCTCTGACAGCCGCGCGCTACCCTTTCCCGCTCTGAGCGCGGTCTCCGCCGACGTGCGAGTGGGCCAGTTGGTCTGGACTTCGAAATTCGGCTACCGCGTGATCGACAGCAAGAAAGTGAAGGCCGACGCAAATGTGGGCGTACGCTTCTGGGATTTAGGGCAGAAGTTGAATTTAAATCCGTCTCTCTTGGGCCGGAATCTCACCGCCTCGCAGACCTGGGCAGACATCGTGATTGGCGGACGCGTTCAGCTTCCAGTCGGTGAGAAGGTAGTTGTCGATCTACTGGGCGATGTGGGCGGCTGGAACGCGACTGCTAAGCTAGATTACCAGTTTGCGGCAGTGCTGGGCTATAAGCTCCACCCGAAATGGACGCTCGCAGCTGGCTATCGCTACCTGTTCGTTAACTATCAGGGAGGAAATGCTTTCATCTATAGCGTGGTTACCTCTGGTGCTCTGATAGGCGTGACTTACACGATCAAGTAAAGGTCAGCAGAATTCACCTCTCAAGCGTTAACCCCAGCCTGAGCCGAACTGGAGGAAGCTGATGCGAAGACTACTATCGCTAAGCGTCTGGATGCTCTCATCTGTATGCCTTAATGCGCAACTCAGCGGTGCCACACACCGGTCGGCTCCAAGTTGGAGCCCGGTCAAGTCGATGATTGTTGCTGAGCTGGCGCTTCAGGTCGAGGGAATGAACCCGCAAGTCTTGCCGGGCGAAGTTTGTCAGGCCTGTAAACGAAACTGCGTCGATGCACGCGAACAATGCAAGGTTTCGGCGTGCTTAGTCAACGGCGGAACCCCAGACGGTCTTGCTTGTGACAGCGTGGCAAATCAACAAGGTTGGTCGGAGGGCCTAAAGGCTTGCTCTGATCAAGAGGCGACGTGCGATAGCAAATGCTCCGGCGGCGTTTGCAAGCAGTGATGCTGCACACCACAACTCCGGAATTGAGTCATGAAGGGCGCGTCAATGACTACCGGAGCTTGTCCGCGGCTGGCCTCCATAGTTATTGGGCAAACATGACATCCGAACACTTCGGCCTGCTCTCAATCTGACAGGCAACCGTCTTTTGATGTTCAGAATCGCATCTCCAGATACTCCACAACAGACAGGGCTCCGAAGCGCTGCCTTCTATTGGAAGGTGCGACGTTATGGCCGCCGAAGTTACTTACCTGGGCTACACCTGTCCACAATGTGGAGAGCGTGTGGTGGTGCTCAGCTCATCGTGGCACCCTCCGGTCGAGTTTGTAACCAAGGGCCGAATTGAATCCAAATGCAAATGCGGCTTGGAGCGCACAATCCCGTTAGCTGACGTCCGAAAACTTGATGTCTGGACGGAATACCTGGCGACTGTGGCTGCTTAGCTTTCGCGCAACGGTTGATGATCAATAGCAGATCCTGGTCGGATGGCATTGAGTTGAAGAGCGCTGAGGCGCAAAGAAACGGGCGGCAGATAGAAACAATCGGATGACAGATTCACAGTAGAAGACCTTTCTCACGACGAGCCTGTCGTATGGCTTCTACTTTCTTCGTAGTATGTGTTCACAGCCTCCGGCAAACGGTCGCGCGCTAAAAATCTCGCAGTATTTCAAGTCGCTGGTTTTCAAGTAATTACGCCCCGGCTACGCACCTACCGGCATGGTTACGCACTTGTGGAGTAATCCTTGCCTGCACCGGAGAGAACGGCCCGAACGTGCGGAATCGCCAGAGCTGTTCTATGCAAACAACGCCCATTTCTTCAGCTGGCGAGGCGATTGTTGACTGGCCGGCGGGAGTGGAAGGGGAAGGTGGCGGAGTGAACGGCGAAGAGAAAGGACCTGGTTTAAGCGGCCAGGACCCTTGACTGCCGTCCAGGGTTCGACATAGCGGGCCACGAACGTAGCCTGCATCTCGGTGACTGCATCGTCGATCGACACGCCGGAACCTTCGTTCAGGATTTCCACGCCGAAGATCTTCATCGTCGAGGCGGCGCCCATTTCATTGGTGCCAGCCAGGGTGATGTCGAACGGCAGGATCTGATCGGAGTACCAGGGCGAAGCCAGCGCTTTGAAGCCAGAGACTTCAGTCAGCGCAATGTTGTCCAGGTTATCGCCATCTGATCGAGCTGGTTACTTAACCTATCGTCGATATAGCAATGTTCTTTGGTTGGCGCCTCGACTTCCTCGATGATCGTTCCAAGCCCGCCGCTGTGATCTCGGGCCGAAAGGAACGTACCATGCCTAACCGTTTCGAAGGCGACTTCTGCCACCTGATTCGTCACCGCCGCGAGCAACTCGATCTCACCCAGCAGGAAGTAGCCGGTAAGATCGGCGTCACCACCGACTGCTGGAGGCGGCTGCTGCACTGGATACGTATGCACCTTCTATTCTGCGGCTGCCGGAAGTTTCCCCACCGGTCCAACCACCTTTACAGAACAATCCTCCAGGAATGCCTGGTTCAAGCGCGGGCCGGATTGCAGGCCCTACAAATTTCTGTTCCCGATGACCTCCGCCTCAGGACCTTGGTCCGGCTCGCGCTTCGCTATGTTCGCCGTGACCGAACCGATTTCGGAATACGTCAGCTCATCGCAAACCATCAGCTAGCTCAGCGGTACTTCGCAGAATTCGTCATCGAACGTGAAACCAAAGGAGCAAAACAATGAAAAGCCACAAAAAGCCTCGCCGACTGAAACATCAACAGGCCGTTCAGCACCCGCGAGGTAGCCGAATCGCTCAGCACCCTCAAGAAGAAATGGGAATCACTCGGCACAGTTCAACGCGCCTCGGCGCTTGCGCACCTAACAACTTTAGGTTGCACCCTGAGAGGCCTAGCTGATGACCTACCGTGCAGCGAAGGATTCCTTCGCTGGTATTTACAAATCGCGAAGCTTTCAGAGGCGGACAAATCAAAGATCACCGCCGGTGTAAGTGCAAAGAGAGTGCTCAGTGATAGCAAAGAAAAGAAAGCGAAACTCGAACGCTCTGAGCACCTTCGCCAGCAAGGTGCGATTGACGCCATCAGTGAGCAACTTAAGCAGTTGGCGATTCGCTGGATCAATGAACAAGAGCTGGATGGCTCCTATATTGAGCTCTTGCTTTCCGTAATAGACCGTCGGCTGTGGGAGGCTCCCGTTAGTAACGGAACGGCTCGACAAGGTAATGCAGACATTCTCTGGAAATTCATCCGGGGTAGCGAGCCGAAAGTTGAGAAGCCAACGTACGGGCCGGAGCTGTTGGAGTATTCAATCGAGTGGATGGTTGCATGGATTCTTCTGCTCGCCCCTGAACGGGCAATGCGCGACCTCATCATCCGGAAATTGAAGCGCCACTACGCGCAGTAGTCAAATCAGTGTCTCGAACTGACCATGGGTCAATTGCAATTGCCACTCCGCGCGACAGAGGAAAATACTTTGAGTACATGGGCCGACCACACGGCCTGACGATAGACATTAAACGTGACAATGCAGATAGCCTCTGACATTGCTTAGTCATCAGTACCGTGACGGATGACCCAAGCCGAGGAGACGAGCCTGTGGGCGGTGCGACGCTCCTACCGCCGTTCGGCGCCCGAGGGTTAAAACCCATCATCGCACGTCAATGTTGTTTGAACTATGCACTGGGAGAAAGTGTGCCCAGCGGATTGTTTGCTCTCTTCTGCTGCTACTGCAGATTGAAAAGCAGCATTCCTTGATACCTGTTCACCACATGGATGCAAAGACGCACGACTTCCCGACAACGCTCCGAAGCCGCATGTTTGGCGTCGCGCGTCTCTACGCGCCGGGCGCGTAATGTCGGCACGTGTACTCCAGTTTCCAGAACCCGAACGCGAGGCTAAGCTTCTCCCCTCTGGCATCGAGTTCGAGGCCTCACTTCTCCGCGAAGCAAATCTCTGAGGCGTGGGAGCTGAGCACAGCGAAAGTACGGCGCATGTTCCAGAACGAGCCCGGTGTGATCCGCATCGGAGAGCCGTCACGTCGCCTGGGTCGCAAACTCAAGCGCCGGTATTTCACGCTGCGCATTCCGCAGAGCGTAGTTGAACGCGTACATGCACGCTTAGGCAAAGCAGCCTAGCGCAACCAGAAACACGAAAGGCCCGAGAGTTAACCAGCTCCCGGGCCTTTTGCTGTCTACTAAAGCTGTTCGCGAATGTGCTGAATGTCGCGCTGCTTCGCACCACGGAGCGTAGTGCTGATACACCATCGTCGGTATCAACGTGTCCGAGCTGCTTGGCAACTACTTCCGGCTTCCGGCCCTTCAGCAGTTCGCCGACTGCGAACGTATGCCGCAACATCTTGACGTTAGGATTGTGCGTCTTCGCTTCGCCGCCTGCTGTCGAGTGCCAGTGTCCCATCGCGCCTCATGAGCTGGATTTTCCGATCTCTCGCCAGATGAGATCAGCTTCGAGATCTGCGACGACCCCAGTTATGAACATCCGACTCGAGTAGGTTGCCCTTGTACCGGAACGGGCGATCTTCCATAGCGCTACGGCCCGCCGGTGTGTTGCGCAGCCGGCCAGCGAGATCGCTGCTATGACCACGACCGCTTCCACGTTTGTCTTCTTTCGCCGATAGCGGAGCACGTGACGACCTTCCTATCCACGAGTTCATCTGTAATCATCGTACGGTTGGAACATAACGTGCGTCGATCAATGTCCATGCCTGGTAGACCGGAACATTTCAAGGAACAAGCGAGACCGCCGACAGTATACTTCCTTCTCGCCGTCACGGACGCGCTCATCGACGTACCAGTCTGCCTCGTTCCAGGATGCGCGTGAACTGCTCATCGGTGTAAGGCACATTGGCGAATTCCTGTTTCGCTTTTCCAGCGGCTGATATTGATGACTGGATTTTCCGTGATCACCCAAGCGAGTGAAGAAAGCTGAAAAACGAGCGCACTGTACCCCAGCGCTGTTTGCGAGTGTCGTCAGAGGCGTATCGCTCGCCAGCGAGTTCTGCAATTCCTGGGCGATCAGTGGCGTGATATCGCGATGCGTCTGAATCGGCGTCTTCGGGTTCTTCCGGTTGTACGCTTCGACGAACGTCAGCAGAGCGCCGTGTGCATCTCCCTGATCGTCGCGCCAGCCGAACGTCGAGCGATACTGCTTCAACGATTCCAGCATCATCGCCGAACCGGTCCTTCGTGCGGTTGATCCAGAACGCAATCGCTTCCTCGACTGTCTTGTTGTCGATTGCCTCTTTCGCTGCCTTCGCCTTCACGACTGGCCGCGATCTCCGAGTCGAATCCGTCGAACTTCTCCTGGGCCATCGTCATGGCTTCCGCAAAGCTCGGGCGTGGCCAGCGAGTAGCGCTTGCGCTCGCCGCCCTTGGGGTGCTCGTAAATCCACTTCGGGCAACTACAGGAATTGTGCTTGGGTTCAGATGCGTGCTTGCAGCTAGATAAATGGCGGGTATAAACACGAACGACGCCGAAGCGATTCTTAAGCTTCCCTGCGTCTTCGTGTTCCTTCGTCTTGCCCACAGTGAGTCCTTCCGTACAGCTCAACTGCTGGGCTGAATTATCTCACTGTGTACATGCTGTGTACACGAAATATATCTAAGTTGTAACTTATTGTAAATAAACTAACTTATCTACTTCTGTCTTGATACTCCTCGTACCAGGCCATTTGAATGGCCTCGAGTTTGCCCTCTGTCGACTTGCCAGGATCATCAACGAATGTCGGCAAGCCGGTGATCAGCTTGTGCAGGTCGGTAAATCGTACTTCCAGCGGATTCTGTTCCGGATACATATCCGCCAGCTTCAATCCAATATCTTCCGCATCTTCCCAGCGCAACTCTTCGGCCATGCTCAGTCTCTCAGTCGATCAGTCTTTCAGTAAATAGTGATCAGCTTTTTAGTTCTTCGGTTTTTCGGTTTTCAATTACGCCGATTAGAAATTATCCGGTTACCAATGGTCCTAGTGCCCCGGTTCTTCGCTCACGTAATTCCGGTTCCACGCGGGAATCTCGACCACGATGTCGCCAGGCTTCTCGATCACGCTCTGGCATCCGAGACGAGAGTTCAGTTGCAGATCTGCCGCCATGTCGAGTCGATCCGCTTCATCGTCATCCATTTCGCTCAGCAGTTCCGATCCCTGCTTCACCCACACATGACAGGTTGTGCACGCGCAATTCCCGCCGCACGCGTGGTCCAGCCGCACACCATTATTGATCGCGACATCTAGGATCGATTCAGGTTTGCCATGATCCTTGTATGGCAGCTTGCCGTGCTCGAACTCCACCACCTTGCCTTCCGGCAAGAACGTCACGCGAACCGTGTTCGGTCCAGGCGTCGCGTCCGCGACGGCTCCAGTGCTCTTTGTATTTTCCTCAGCCATACTTCCTCTGCGTCCTCTACGATTAATTCTTAAACTCTGCCGGCGCAAACGGATGCGGCGCCGCCGGCCCTTCGCCCATATCTGCCTGATCGAACGTCTTCCCTTTGAGCGCACTCGACACAGCCGTATCCATCATCAACTCGGCCAGTCGCATCGTTCCCTGGTTCAGCGCGTCGATCGCAGTGCGAATCGCCTGATAGTCGTCTGCGTTCATCACCTGTTCCAGCGCCGTCTGCTGCTTCTCAATCTTCTCGCGCTCATCGCTGGTGAGTTGCTCCCACGCCGGACCCTTGCGCCCCTTTTGCAACGCGCTCAGGATCGTGTTCGCTTCGTTGCGCGCCTCGATCACCTGACGCTGCCGGAAATCGTCCTCGGCATAATCGAACGACTCGAGCAACATGTTCTCCACTTGCTCGTCGGTGAGACCGTAGCTCGGCTGCACCGAGATCTCCGCCTCTTTGCCACTGCGTTGCTCCCGTGCTGAAACGTGCAGGATGCCATTCGCGTCAATCAGGAATCGCACCTCGATGCGCGGCATGCCCGCCGGCATCGGTGGAACGCCCTTCAGATCGAATCGCGCCAGCGACCGATTATCCTTCGCCAGTTCGCGTTCGCCTTGTAGCACGTGGATCGCAACGCTCGTCTGCCCTTCTACGCCAGTAGTGAAATGCTCAGTCGCCGACGCTGGCACCGTCGAGTTGCGATGGATGATCTTCGCCACCACTCCGCCCAGCGCTTCGATCCCTAGAGACAGCGGCGTCACATCGAGCAGCAACATGTCCTTCGTCGCTTCCGATCCACCGCCCAGAATGTTCGCCTGCACCGCCGCACCCAGCGCCACCACTTCATCGGGATTTAACTCCGTGTGTGGTTCGCGCTTAAAAAGCTCTTTCACCAGTTGCCGGACTCGCGGGATACGCGTCGATCCGCCGACCAGCACGACCTCGTCGATCTGTTCGGGCTGGAGTTGTGCATCTTTCAACGCCTGCTTCACTGGACCGACAGTTCGCTGAATAATTGGCTCGGCCATCTGCTCGAACAACGCACGTGGGATTGTCCGCAGATAATGCTTGCCACCGGGTAGCTCCACTTCGAGGTCAACGGACTCTTTCGATGACAGTGCGATCTTCGCCTCGATTACCGCCTTGCGTACCTGTTGCACGACTTCCGCATTCCGATGAACATCAACTTTCAGATCGCCTTCGATGTCATCGAGCGCAATCGCGATCAGCAGGTTGTCGATGTCATCGCCACCGAGGTGCGTGTCGCCATTCGTCGCGATCACCTCGAAGATGCCGTCGTGCAGCTTCAAAATCGAAATGTCAAACGTCCCGCCGCCCAGGTCGTAAACCGCAACGGTTCCGTTCTTCTTTTCATCCAGCCCGTAAGCCAGCGACGCCGCCGTGGGTTCATTCACCAGGCGCAAAACTTCCAGCCCGGCAATGCGTCCCGCATCTTTCGTCGCCTGGCGCTGCGCATCGTTGAAATACGCCGGAACAGTAATCACGGCCTTCTTTACCGGAGCACCGAAATAGCGCTCGGCATTACGCCGCAGCTGCCGCAGGATAAAAGCGGAAATCTCCGGAGGAGTGAAATCCTTATCACCCAGCTTGATTCGTAGCACTTCGCCGGCCTGCAGATCCTGCGCTAGCCGAAACGGAAACAGCTTCAGCTCTTCCTGCACGTCCTCAACGCCGCGCCCCATCAGGCGCTTCACGGAATACACTGCGTGATCTGCCGTCTCGATCAAAAACTTGCGCGCCGCATTTCCGACAATGATCTGCCCCTGCGGATCCAGCGCCACCACCGAAGGCACCAGGTTCGACCCGTCTTCTCCCGGAATTACGACCGGCCGGTCGCCTTCCATATAGGCCACCAGCGAATTCGTCGTCCCGAGATCGATTCCTACTACGCGTTCGTTTTCCATTAGCAATCAGCTGACAGCACTTAGCAATTAGCCATTAGCATTTACCTTCCAGCACCATCGCAGCACACGCACTGCATCGCAGTCGACGGGCTAAATGCTAAGAGCTAACTGCTAAAAGCTAGTTTTCCAAAACCTCATTCACATCTCTTACTAGATTTCTGATGTACGACCGCCGGTTCAGCAGGTCCACCATGCGATCGCGGACCGTAGTTCGCTCCTGATCCGACCCCGCACCGCAGTCGCCTCCGGCAGCGCGATCTTCCAGCGCATCCCACTCGTTCCAGTAAGATCGCAGTTCATCCATCAGTCCGTCGTACTTCGCCTGCAGACCCTTCTTAGTTTCTTCGAGTTCGCTGGCCAGCGCTTCATCCACTTCGCCTATCTTCTTGTTCATGCGCGCTTCTTCTAGCTGCATGTTGAGCTCGAAAACTTCTTCCAGCAGCTCCGGCGGCACGACCTGCTTCTTCTGCGTGCCTGACTCGCGCGCCTGATCGGTCGCGGCCTTCGATTGCCCCTCGAACTCTACGCCTTCCAGCTTCAGCAGATACTCCGTGCGTGCAATCGGATCTTTCAGCGTTCGATAAGCATCGTTCAGCAGCGAACTCTGTTGCAGGCTCCACTCCTGCTCTTTTCCGGAAGCAGTCGCATACACATCGGGATGAAGCTTGCGGCTCATCTGGTAGAAGGCCCGCTCAAGTGCACTCGCTTCGATATTCAACTTTCGTGGCAGCCCGAAGAACGAGAAGAAATTCGTCGGGGCGGGTGGCTGCACCCGGCCGCAGGAAGTGCAGAATGCCGCTGCGCGCATATCGCCGCACGACCAGCACGACTGCTCAGTTGGTGCTCCAATCTGTACTGTCTGCGATGATGGATGACTCACTGACATTCCTTCCTACACAACTCAGCCCGGCTGGCGTCTTCACCGGAGCCGCCGGGCTGCAATTCGAACGGGAGCGCCGGCGTCTCGCCGGCATGGAATTACGCCGTGAACGACGTCCCGCATCCGCATGACTTCTGCGCATTCGGGTTCTTAAAGACGAATCCCTGCTGCATCAGCGTCTCTTCGTAATCGAGGATCATACCGTGCAGATAGATGAACGACTTCGGATCGACAAACACCCTCACGTCACCGAATTGAAATACCCGGTCACGCTCGCGCGGTTGCGAATCGAAACGAATGTTGTAGCTCAGGCCCGAGCAACCGCCGCCCTGCACTCCGACACGCAGTCCACCCTCGGTGGGCGAAATGCCCTCCTTGACCATCGCCGATTTGATTCGTGCGATCGCCTTTTCGGTGATCGTGATCCCCTTCGCCGTCGGCGTCTGGGGTGTTGCCGGACTTTCCGTAGTTGTGCTCATATCTTTTGTCACAACGTGTTCCTCGCGCAGCGGAGCATTGTAGCTCCGCCACCGATGCTCACGCAGTGATTAGTCGCCCGCTTTCGCTTCGACCGGAACTTCCTTCGCGCTGCCGTTCTTCTTCTTCCAGTCGCCGATTGCCGCGCGGATTGCATCTTCCGCCAGCACCGAACAGTGGATCTTCACTGGAGGCAGCGAAAGTTCCTTCACGATGTCGGTGTTCTTGATCGCCAGTGCTTCATCCACCGTGCGACCCTTCACCCATTCCGTCGCGAGCGAAGACGACGCGATCGCCGAGCCGCAGCCGAACGTCTTGAACTTCGCGTCTTCGATCACCTGCGTCTCGGGGTTTACCTTGATCTGCAGCTTCATCACGTCGCCGCATTCCGGCGCGCCAACCAGGCCGGTGCCTACGCTGGTGCTGCTCTTGTCGAGCGAACCCACGTTTCGCGGATTCGTGTAGTGATCGAGAACCTTATCGCTATATGCCATTTTTCATCTTCTCCAAAACTTGTTTTGCTGCCATCCCTGCAGCGCCTACTCCGCGCTCCACACCACCGACTTCAAATCCACGCCCTCTTTCGCCATTTCATAAAGAGGCGAGAGTTCGCGGAGCCGCTTCACCGTTTCCACCACGCGATCGCCGATGTAATCAACCTCGGCTTCCGTGTTGAAGCGGCCAATTCCGAAACGTATCGAGCTATGTGCCAGATCGTCCCCTGTCCCGAGCGCCTTTAATACATAAGATGGCTCAAGCGTCGCAGAGGTGCAGGCAGATCCACTCGATACCGCAATGTCGTTGATCCCCATCAGCAACGACTCGCCTTCCACATACGCAAAGCTGATGTTCAAGCTCTGCGGCAGGCGATGCTCCCACGATCCGTTGATGAACACCTCATCCAGATTGTTGAGGATCTTGTCTCGCAGCCGATCGCGAAGAGCCTGCAGCTTCTTACTCTCCTCAGGCATATCCAGCATGCAGATCTCGCAGGCTGCGCCGAGACCCACAATACCGGGCACGTTCAATGTTCCCGAACGCATGCCGCGCTCGTGACCACCGCCGTCGATTTGCGCCGCCAGCTGCACGCGCGGATTCTTGCGTCGCACATACAAAGCGCCCACGCCCTTGGGACCATAAATCTTATGACCCGAGATCGACGCCAGGTCGATGTTGTCCTTGTTCACATCGAACGGAACCTTACCCACCGCCTGTACCGCGTCAGTGTGGAAGAGCACGCCCTTCTCGCGACAGATCTTGCCAATCTCGCGAATCGGCTGCAGCACGCCAATCTCATTGTTGGCGGCCATGATCGTTACCAAAATCGTCTTGTCGTCGATCGCGCGCTTCAGATCGTCCAGGTCGATCAGACCATCCTTCTGCACCGGAAGATAAGTTACGCGATAGCCGTACTTCTCCAGTCGCTTGCAAGTGTCGAGCACCGCTTTGTGCTCCGTTACCTGCGTGATGATGTGATTGCCCTTCTCGCGGTACATCTCCGCAACGCCCTTGATCGCGAGGTTGTCGCTCTCTGTCGCGCCCGAGGTGAAAACAATCTCTTTCGCCGTCGCGCCAATCAGCTTCGCCACCTGGTCGCGCCCGCGTTCTACGCCTTCTTCCGCCAGCCAGCCGAACTGGTGATTGCGGCTCGCGGCGTTGCCGAAAACATCGGTCAAATACGGCATCATCGCCTCGAGCACCCGCGGATCAACCGGGGTCGTAGCGTGATTGTCCATATAGATCGGAAGCTTCACGCCAGAGGGAGGCGTCAAATTTGTCTCGTGGCCACTGCCATTTCCATTCGTACTCATTGCCAAGTCTCCAATTCGCACTGCTCGTTATGAGTTCAGCGTAATCAATTCCGTCACATCACCACAGCTGGCGCCAGCCGGCTGCTTCAAATCCCAAATCGTTAATTTCGAAAGTACTTCTTCAATCCCCAGGCTTACTTTGCGCAGGGGCTCTCGTACCGTGCAGCGGGTCGTCTGTTCGCATTCGCCCTTGTGCGTTACGCACGACGTGATAAAGAGGGGTCCTTCGATCGCCTTGATCACATCAAAAGCCGAAATCGTTCGCGGATCGCGCGCCAGGGTATATCCGCCATTCGTACCGTGCTGCGAGCTCAACAGCTTCGCCCGGACCAGCCGCTGTAGAATCTTCGCCAGCAGCTCCGAAGGAATCCCATTTGCCTCGGCGATATCCTTCGCGCTCGACGCCTGTCCCTCGGCACGTTCCGCCAGGTACTTCATGGCGATCAGCCCGTAATCCGCTTTTTTAGTCAGTTTCAGCATGCCGGGAACTATGGCCGAAGCAGCAAAGCCCGACCAATTCAGTCGTACATCGCTAGTTTAGATGCCTCAGAGGTCAAGACGCAACATTTTTCAGGGAAATGCCTTAACTGGCAGTGAGAGGTAAGTCTAGACGGTCCAATAGCTTAAATTCAGTCCTGAAATGGTCGGATATATTTGCGATCAAAGCGGTCGTAGTTCGCTCTTCCTACGGCCATTTTAGAGATTCAGGGGCTAATTCGTGCAGCTCGATCCGGAGGCCATTCGCTTCACTCCCACTCCGATCACTACCAACTTCGCCGATCGCAGTTTGAGTTCTTGGAGATCCGCTGGACTGCCGCTTCGAAGGGCTTTGTCCTGTAGCTCGGCCATCTCTTTTTGTTCGCGCGAGATGTGCAACATCACTTCTCTCTGCAACGCAGCATCTCCCCTGGCGGGAGATCCGGTCTTCTTCTCATTGCATACGGAGGTCTGCACGCGCCCGATCAGTTCCTGCCAATCTCCGTCTTCACGCGCAGAACTGAGGCCTGCAGCCAACATCGACTGGGCGTCCTCCCGCGAAATCTTTTCGCTGAGCATGCCGACTACCTCGTCCTGGCAGCCCGCATCGCAAAAAGCTGGATTCGAATTAGAGTTGCTCCCCGAGGCATGCGTCTTCGTCCGCAATGAATCGAGATCGTCTTCTCCAAACACCTTGCTTGCTGTTCCGCTGTCCTTCGGCGCCTTCGCCGCGTCCGCAACCGACTGCGCCAGCACGCCGCTCGTAACCGTCAGCAGGAGTGACAACAAAATCCCGGTCGCCTTCACCATGACATTCTCCCCAGCTTAGCGACTTCATCATGGCAAGGTGGTCCCTTCAAGTTACCGACGTTCCGGCCGTATCCCAGAAAACGAAGATTACTCCTGACGGAAATTCCAGCTCTGAATCCAATCAACCTCTTGACATCCAATTGCGCAGGGCTAGAATACCCCGAGAAAATTCTCCAGAACGAACGGGTCCCCCCGATTGGGCGGATTTGTTCCTCGTATGAGTCAGAACCAGCCTTCACCTCCCAACGGATCCCCTCAGAGAGTCCCAATGCCGACAGTGTGTAAGCACCCGCGTGTGCAGATTGTTGCCCGCGAAGAAGACGTGGAATACGTCGAATGCAAAGAGTGTGGCGAAGTCTTCGAATCAAGTGAGTTCAAAGATATGGCGATCGAAGAAAACCACGTCGACGATCCCGAAGAGTAGCCCAGCCAATCACTTACGGTAAGCCGCCGCGCTGCGTTTGCACGAAGGTAACGGCCCGCCATGGTCGGTAACCTTGTCGCGGAAGTACATGCCCTGTTAGCGTCGAATATGCCGCAGACCGCTCGCGCGGACTGGATTCTTGGCGTTTGCCAGAAAGGTACAATGACCACCGCACTCGTCGTTGACGATTCACTACTCATACGCCACACCGTGTGCCGGCTGCTCGAGAAACACGGCTTTTCCGTCGAAAGCGCCTGCGACGGACTGGAAGCCTTGGAGCTGTTAAAGCGAATCCAGCCCTCCCTCATCGTCACGGATCTGCTGATGCCCAAGATGGGTGGCCCCGAATTGATCGGCATTCTGAAGCAGAATCCCGAAACCGCTTCCATTCCAATTATCGTGGTCGCCGGACACAAGTCCGCTTCACAGCCGCCGGAAGAAACCGCCGCTGACTACATCATCTTTAAAGATATCGATATCGTGGAACAGCTTGAGAAAACCCTGGATTCACTCAGCCCACAGATAGCGAGCCTTTGATCTAGAGGCACCTCTACAAGATTGGCGTCGCCGGTAGCAGGTACCTCTGGGCTGATCAGCGACCGGCTACAAGCTACCCTGTGTAACTGGAACTTTCTCTGTGAACTCTGTGCCTCTGTGGTGAAAATCCCTATCCCAGCGGAAACGACGCTTCCGCCGACAACTGCTCGTCTGCGAACTGTCCTGCCAGAAACTTAGGATAGGCCGCCGCGGCAATCATCGCGGCGTTGTCAGTCGAGAGTCGCAACGAAGGAAAGTAAACTGGCACGCCTTCCTCTGTAGCCCGCTCTACGAACCGTTCGCGCAACCGGCTGTTCGCGGCCACCCCGCCCGACACCAGTAATGTTTGCACGCCGTATTCACGTGCAGCCGCCAGTGTCTTGCCCACCAGATCTTCCACAACAGCATTCTGGAACGACGCCACCAGGTCGAGCGTCCGCCGATCCGTCACCTTCAAGAAGTCTTCGACGCTCGGCTTCGCAATCGCCGCCAGTGCCTGGCGCCGCTCTTCCACCACCGGCTTCATCTGGTTGATTTCGACCCAGCGCAGAACCGCGGTCTTGATTCCACTGTAGGAAAAATCAAAATGCGGCGTAGCCGGTTCAGGCTTCCCATGATCCTTACGATCACGATGCTTGAGCTGCGGCGTGCTGAATTTCACCGCTTCACGATCGCCATGCTTCGCCAGCTTATCGATCACCGGGCCGCCCGGATATCCAAGCCCAAGCAGCTTCGCTACTTTGTCGAACGCTTCCCCTGCGGCATCATCGCGCGTGTGCCCTATGTTTTTGTATGTCCAACTGTTGCCCTGCACTTCCGCCAGATACAGATGCGTGTGCCCTCCGGAAACCACCAGCGCCAACACCGGGAACCTCAGTTCATGATTCCCTTTTTGCCGCTCTTCCAGCAGCACAGCGTGAATGTGTCCTTCCAGATGATTCACCGCCACCAGCGGCTTCTCCATCGCCCATGCCAGCGTCTTCGCGTATGAGATCCCGACCAGCAGCGCACCAGCCAATCCAGGCCCTTGCGTCACCGCCACCGCATCCACCGACTCGAAGCTATGCCCGGAATCCGCCAGCGCCTTGCGCACCACCGGAACAATGTTGCGCAGGTGTTCGCGCGACGCCAGCTCAGGAACCACACCTCCATACGGCTGGTGCGTGGCGATCTGCGACAGCACTACGTTCGAGATCACCTGTTCGCCCGAACGCACCACCGCCGCCGATGTCTCGTCGCACGAGCTTTCAATTCCGAGAATATAGGTATCTGTCATCGTGATGATTCTATCCGCTTATGAGTACCGCAGCGCGCGGAGAGCGCCATAAGTATTTCTTTGCTTTATGTAAAACATTATAAGTGATAACGTTGTGTAGGTCACATACACGGAGGCCCTTTGTCGACGGATTTCGCAGGCGTCAATCTCTGGACTTCATCCGAACACGCACTCGACTATCTCTCCCGGGCGGACACGATCCCCCACCGCACGGAAGGCGAGCGCACCCTGCTTGAATGTATTCCGCCCACCTCGAACCGCATCCTCGACCTCGGCAGCGGAGACGGTCGCCTGCTCGCGCTGGTTCTCGCTGACCGTCCGGACGCCGAAGCCGTCGCGCTCGACTTCTCTCCGACGATGCTCGACCGTCTGCATCATCGCTTCGCGCCCAATCCGCGCGTCCAGGTTATCGAACACGACCTTAGCGAACCGCTTCCCGAATTTGGGACATTCGATGCGATCGTCTCCAGCTTCGCAATCCATCACCTGATCCATGCGCGCAAACGCGAACTCTACACTGAAATCTTCGCGCGTCTGAATCCCGGCGGAGTCTTCTGCAATCTCGAGCACGTCGCCTCAGCGACTCCGGCATTACACACTCAGTTTTTGTCGGCGATCGGCTATACGTCCGAAACCGAAGATCCGTCAAACAAACTGTACGACCTGCATGCGCAGCTCACATGGCTGCGCGAGATCGGATTTGAGGACGTCGACTGCCACTGGAAGTGGCGCGAGTTGGCGCTGCTATCGGGTTTGCGCACCGGGTAGTCGCGATCGTCGTCGCCAAACCACCGTCGCGTCAAAAAACCACGAAGTCATGGTGACGCTTCGCGGAGCGAAGCGGAATCCATCTATGTATTTGTGAATCGCCCCGACTAGACCTCGGTGCATCCAGCTGTTTTTGATTTTCAATTACCGATTACCTATTACCCAATTACCAATTTTTCCTCAGGCTCTTCCGGCTTCATCCCGGTCAGCATCTCTTTTGCCTTCTCGAGATCCGCAAGTTTGGCCTTATCCAGTTTTGGATATTTCGGATCAAGCTTGATTAGTGTGTCCACCACCACGGCCCCCACCACGAGTCGCGTGAACCACTTATTGTCCGCGGGAACCACGTACCACGGCGCATGTTCGCTCGCGGTGTTCTGGATCATCTCCTCGTACGCGTCCTGGTAGTCTCCCCAGAATCCTCGTTCTTTGAGATCGGACGTCGAAAACTTCCAGTTCTTGTGCTCATCGTCGAGCCGGGAAAGAAAGCGCCTCTTTTGTTCTTTCTTGGACACGTTCAAGAAAAACTTCCGCACTACGATTCCGTTGTTCGAGAGATATTTCTCAAAACTGTTGATGTCTTCGTACCGCTGATCCCATATGTGTTTCGTGATCAGGTCCTTTGGCAGCTTCTGGGAATGGAGAAACTCCGGATGCACCTTCACCACCAGCACTTCTTCGTAATACGAGCGATTAAAAATGCCGATTCGTCCGCGTTCCGGCAGGCACCTGGAAGTCCTCCAGAGAAAATCGTGATCCAACTCTTCCGCCGAAGGACTCTTGAACGAATACACCTGCACACCCTGCGGATTCAATCCCGACATCACATGCTTGATCGTGCCATCTTTTCCGGCCGCATCCATCGCCTGGAAAATCAGCAGCAGCCCCCTGCGATCCTCGGCGTAAAGCTTGTCCTGCAGGTCAGCCATCGACTCAATGCCCCGCTGCAGCAGGTCTTGCGCCTCTTTCTTCGTCTCCGAGCGCAGGCCCCCAGTATCGCTGGGATCATAGTCCTTCAATCGGAAGCCTTTGCCCTTCTCAACTCGATAGCGAGTAGCAAACTCCTTCAGTCGAGGAAACTGTTTTTCTATGTTTGCCATTCTTCCTCCTCATACATCGTTCGTAGATGGAGAGCCCACGATTGTAATCCTCTCGCGACGACTATTCCGAGCCGCAGGCGAGGATTCTGTCATCCGGACCGCAGCCAGGGAACCTATCACCATCTCAACTCTTCAGGCCCAACGCGCTTTCGATTACCCGATTACCGTTTACCCATTACCATTAACTTGTGGTCAAGCAAGCTGCCATCTCGGTCGTCCGTACTCTCCGTGCGCACGGACACCAGGCTTACCTGGTTGGCGGGTGCGTGCGCGACCTGCTGCTCGGCCGCGAACCTGCCGATTACGATGTCGCAACCGATGCCGTCCCGCAGCAGGTAATGCGCATCTTCCCCGAAACCTACGCTGTCGGCGCGCAATTTGGAGTCGTGCTCGTTCCCGTTGACCACCTCACTCGCGCCGATCTCGCGAACGAAGCAGAAGCGCATCCGGACGAAACTCCCGGCGAAGCCGCCAAGCACAAAGCAATCGAAGTCGCGACCTTCCGCAACGATGGCATCTACTCCGATGGCCGCCATCCAAACCAGGTTACCTACAGCACCGATCCGCGGGAAGACGTGCAGCGGCGAGATTTCACTATCAACGGCCTTCTGATGGACCCGCTTAACGGCGATCGCGTGCTCGACTTTGTCGGCGGCCGCGAAGATCTCGAGCGCCGACTGATTCGTGCTATCGGCGATCCTGAACGGCGCTTTCGCGAAGATAAGCTGCGTATGCTGCGCGCCATCCGCTTCGCCGCCCGCTTCGAATACACCATCGATCCGGCGACCTTCGCCGCAATTCAGGAACTCGCGTCTGAAATTCACCAGGTCAGCCGTGAGCGCATTCGCGACGAACTCACCAAGATGCTTACTGAGGGTCATGCGCGCCGCGCCTTTGATCTGCTGGACGAATCTGGCCTGTTGCATGAACTGCTGCCTGAGATCGAAAACATGAAAGGCGTCGAGCAGCCGCCGCAATATCACCCCGAGGGCGATGTCTGGATTCACACGCTGATGCTGTTGGATCAACTTGAACCCGGAGTTTCACCCACTCTGGCCTGGGGAATGCTGTTGCACGACGTGGGAAAACCGCCAACGTTTCGCATCGCACCCGATCGTATCCGCTTTGACGGGCATGTTGACGTTGGAGTTCGGATGGCAGCAGCCATCGCGCGTCGACTACGCATGTCGAACGAGGAGACCGAGCAGATCCTCGCACTCGTCGACAATCACATGAAGTTCGCAGACACGCTGAAGATGAAAGAATCGACGCTCAAGCGCTTCCTCCGTCTGCCCAAGTTCGACGAGCACCTGGCACTTCATCGCGCCGATTGTCTCGCCAGTCACGGCAAGCTCGATCTCTACGATTTTGCGAAACAAAAGCTGAATGAAACGCCGCCGGAAGAGATTCGCCCGCAGCCGCTGATCACGGGTCGCGATCTGATCTCCGCAGGCTACGAGCCCGGCCCGCGCTTTAAAGAAATCCTGACCGCCGTGGAAGATCGCCAACTGGAAGGATCATTGCGGAATAAAGAAGACGCACTGGCATTCGTTCGCCAGGAATTTCCGGTCTAGAACGATTGCGTGGCGCAGCCGACCTCGGCTGCGCGTCTGCGAAGGAGGCTGCCTTCTAACTTCTAAATTCTGCCTTGCCTTACCTCGCTCTCGCCAAATGCAGCGCAAACCACTCTCGCCGATCGGTCCAGCTCCGATCCAATTCGAAGCCGCCCATATTCAGGATCGACCGCACCATGTGTGGCGTGAACTTGTAACTGTTCTCGGTATGCATTCGTTCGCCGCGATCGAAGTGCACACGCAGTCCGAGCGCGTCGATGTTCACCGTCTGGTCGCGCGTGCTCTCCAGGTAGATCTCGATTCGTGAACACTTCGGATTCCAGATCGCCACATGCCGGAACGCGTTCAGATCGAAATCGCCGCCCAGTTCGCGATTGATTCTCGCCAGCATGTTTTTGTTGAACCGTGCCGTCACTCCCTGAGCATCGTCGTACGCTGGTACGAGCACGCTTTCGCTCTTCACCAGGTCGGTTCCCAGCAGCAGCGCATCACCCTCGCGCAGAGAATTCCTGACACTGTGCAACACCGCTCCAGCCTGCATCGGCTCAAAGTTCCCGATACTTGAACCCAGGTACAGCACCAGCTTTCGTCCGGCACTGTTCGCGATCCCGTCCAGGCCTTCGCAATAGTCGGCCACTACCGGATGCAACTCCAGTCCCGGAAAATCTCCGTTCAAGCTGCGCGCCGCGTCCTCTAGCGCCGAACGCGAAACATCAATCGGATAAAACTTCACGCGTCGTTGCCGCTTCAGCAGTTCGCGGATCACCGTACGTGTCTTTGTCGCCGTACCCGCGCCCAACTCCACCAGCGTGATATCGTCCCCGGCAGCCTCCAGCATCTCTCCCGCAAACTCCTTGAGGATCCCAGCTTCAGTTCGCGTCAGATAATATTCCGGCAATTCTGTGATGAGCTCGAATAGCTCCGAGCCAGCGGCGTCGTAGAAGAGCTTCGGTGGAAGCGACTTCGGCGTTCTCGTCAGCCCTGGAAGAACATCTTCTGCAATGGGAGAAACTGCGTGTTCTGCTCTTTCGTATGCGCTCATTTCGCCAGCCGTATTCCGGAGTATTGCCACCGCGTATGCGGCGGGAAAAAGTTGCGGTAGGTTGCGCGCATGTGCGAAGCCGGAGTTACACACGATCCTCCGCGCAGCACCATCTGGTTTGCCATGAACTTGCCGTTATATTCGCCCAGCGCACCGGTATTCGGCGCGAATCCCGGATAGCCAACATACGGACTCGCCGTCCACTCCCATACATCGCCAAACATCTGCTGCGGCGCGCCTTCTCTTTCCGGCTCGGGAATTGGATGCAGATACCCGCCCTCCAGAAAATTGCCATCCATCGGAACATTCGCCGCCACCACTTCCCACTCCGCTTCCGTCGCGAGTCGCGCTTTCGCCCAGCGCGCGTATGCATCGGCCTCGTAGAAGCTCACATGACTCACCGGCTCGCGCGGATTCACCTTCTGCATGCCAGCCGCGCTAAACGTCATCCACGCATCCCCCTGATGCTCCCAATAGAGTGGCGCGCGCCATCCCTGCGCGTTCATCGTGTCCCATCCATCGGAGAGCCACAGTTCCGGACGCAGATACCCATCGTCACTCATAAACGCCATGTACTCGGCGTTGGTCACCAGTCGTGATGCGATCTGAAATTCATTCAAATACGCCTGGTGCCGCGGTCGTTCGTTGTCGAACGCAAAGGCATCGCCTTCATACCCAATCTTGTAGAGCCCCGCATCGAATCCGAACCAGCTCACGCCACGCTCGCGCGTCTCTGGCGAAGGTGTCGGCTGCGTATATGCCGGACGCAATGGCTGGCTCCAAAATGCATGCTTGATGTCGGTCAGAATCAGTTCCTGATGCTGCTGCTCGTGATTTAAGCCAAGCTGCAACGCATCTCCGAACTCCGCCACATCGCCCGATTCCAGCAACTCCATCATGTGCTGATCGACATGCGCGCGGTAGCTCTGCACCTGTTCGAGCGGTGGCCGCGAAAACAGGCCGCGATACGCGCGATTCGGATGCGCTCCCAATCCTTTGTAGTAGGAATTGAACACATACTGGAAATCAGGATGAAATGGCTGGTAATCGCGAAGGTAAGGAATCAGGAGGAAAGTTTCGAAAAACCACGTGGTGTGCGCCTGGTGCCATTTTGCCGGACTCGCATCCGGCATCGACTGCACCATCTGGTCTTCTGCCGATAAGGGTCGACAGATCGACTCCGTAGTCTTGCGCACTTCCATGTAACAGCGCGCCAAACTGTTTCTGGCACCTGACAGATCGAGAATTCCCCCAGGCGCCCATTGCTGGATGGCATTCATTCGCTGGCCTCACATACAAGTCATGCTGCACCGGGACATCAGAACCCGGCATTGAGATCAAAAGTTGGATGACAGTTCTAAGGGGGGCGTTACATTTATTCCAGAATCTATTCCACTTTTCTTGTTAAAGAATCGCGCGCACCACGCGTCGCCCTATTCGGTTGTCACGCCATAGACCGGGTGCGCTGCCAGCGCATTTGCATGAGATGAAAGGGGATAGTCGACCGGAGACTTCGCTACCCCAAGCGTCGAGACTGCAACCTCATCCCCGCCAACGAACAACGCCGTCGCATAAAGTGTGCCTCCGCCTTTGTCACCGCTGGGGCCATCTCTGCCGCAATCCCCTAAAGACCGCCGGCACGCACGTTTGAAGTATCCCACGACTGGCTAGCTGCCTCCGCGAGTCCTGGAGCGCCCAGCCTCGGACACAACAAGCTGCTCGACGAATCCGTCTAGTTGGAAATGCTTGCAGTCCTGACAGACCGCCCCCGCGAAGCGCGCAAATCGCCAAAACGCAGTGCCTGCGCAGCATCCATCAGAAGCTCCGCGCGCACATAAGGAAGGGAAAAACTATTGATGTACGCCAGCGTTAGATCCGGATCGCTCTTGATTCCGGTTTGCACCAGCGAGCCCAGCATGTACCACGAGACCTGTCCCTGGTTGTTGTCCTGTTCCTGTCGCAGCAACTGATCGCCAATCTCGAAGCCTTTCCGCAAAGACTCGCGCAACATCGCACCGTTATTCGTTGCCTGTGCAACCTCCGCGCGCGAAGCCACCAGTTGCAACTCGGTCTTCAGATCCTGCGAGTCGCCCGCAGTTTTCTGCGCTTGGTCAAGCAGCTGCATGGCGCGGCTTGAATCGTCGCCCGCAATTCGCTCCGCCACGCTGCCCATGGTCACTGCACGCATATTCGGATCGGTAATGCTCTGCGTCATCGCCAGGGCACTGTCCGGATTCCAACTCGCCATCCCCTGCGCGCGTAGCCGCGTCATCTGGTTCGGATCAACGCTGCGTCCCGTTCCTGATCCCGCATAACCATAACCGGAAGCCGACACAGCCCCCGTTGCTGCATTCTGCCCCAGCCTTCGGGTGCGCCTCCACAACCTGCTTCATCAGCTCAGGATCGAATTCGTTCATCAGCGACATAAATGGATACAGTGATATCTCCACCGGATCGCTCATCTGCGTCGCGCCCGCGCCCGAATCCACTTTCATCCAGACTCCTGAAGGCGAGGGCGTGGTCTGCACGTTGTTAACAAAAGCTTCCAGCGCATGCCGCACTTTTTCTTTTGGGAGCTGGTAAGCGAGCCGCTGCACCATTCGTCCAAAGTCCGAATTCCCCGACCACGTCGGAACGCTTCGTTCGTAGTTGGCGACGGCCTCGTCGAACACTGACTCCAGCAACGAACCTTGCGTCTCGCTGGAACCATCTTCCCCTCGCCGGTGATCGCGAAGCAGCTCTACGGCCACACTGCCCATGGCGCTGTAGGGATATTGGCTTTCGGCGGCCAGTCGCAATGCTTCCTGGCGCAAACGCGGCAGCTGCGATTCTCCCTTGTCCCGCGCCAAGCCCTGGAAAACCGCACTGGCAGCCACGCTAATCATGTTGGCGGAAACCAGGGCCGTCGAATCCGTCTCTGCCACTGGCTTGATCTGGTGCAGAAGCTTCAACCCAAACTCTGGATCACCCTGCGCCACCATCTGGATCGCCATCACCTGCATGCGTGCGCGCTTCTGATCGTCCGCCTGGTCATCGCCCAACTGAAACAGTTCCTGCGCCCACTTTTCCGCACTGTCCGAATTCAACCGCGAAATCATGCTGATCTGGCGCGCCAGTAGCGTAGCTTTCTGATCGGGAAGAACTTCGTCGTTGGCGGCATGGCTCCGCTCCAGTAGATCGACTATCTGCTGCTTGTGCGCGGCAGCCGGATCATCTTTTGTATCTGGCGCCTCATTCTTTTTCTTCTTTGGATCTGGCTTTGCCGTCTTCGGATCCGCTGTGCCTGCCGCCGCAGGGATCTCAGAAGCGGGCGTCGTAGGAGCAGGAGCGCCCGAAGCAGCCGGTTGCGTCTGTGGCGTGGCCGTCTCTTGCGTCTGTGCAACACACCCGAGGGAGCTCAGGAGCACAAGGGAGAAAAACGCCACACCAGACTTCATTCGAGGTACTCCGGAGAAGACTGCTCTGCGGATTGTATCGCCATTTCGATGTACTTGAAATCCATGCCCAGCAGGCCCAATTCATCTCACGATAAAATCTCTGCTGTGGTCACCCCTCTCAGAGATGTCATCGTATGTCCGCACTGTGGAGGACGCGAGATCGTCTACTCGTGCGAGCCCAAGTGCTGCTTCAACCACGTCTGCGCCGATTGCCGCAGCACCTTCGAAATCAACAACGAAAAGACCGGACGCACCGATCCGGACACTCCCATCGATATTCCTGACCCGGATTCCGGTGAGCCCACCACCGGCTGCGCACAATGTGAAAGCCTGCGAGTGGGCGTGCTGTCGACCACAGACGACGCAACTTTTCTGCTATGTGGCAAGTGTCGCGCCGTCCTGAAACTCGCCATCGAGAATTTCGTTCCCGGCAATTTCTAACTGCTTATCTTCGTGACCTTCGTGCCCTTTGTGGTTAATCTTTTCTTATGTCCAAAGAACGTGCGGAAAAGATCAAGCTTATTCTGTTCGACGTAGATGGTGTGATGACCGACGGCACCATCTTCCTGTTCCCCGCCCCCTCCGCTGCGCCTCGCGCCACCGCCGATCATGTGGCTTCACGCGCCGATGATGGCGGCTACTCCATCCATAGCGAAGCCATCGTCGAAGCCAAAGGCTTCAATGCGCACGACGGCGCTGGCATTTCGCTCGCTCGTCTAGGTGGCCTTAAGACAGGCATCATCACCAAGCGCATCTCCGAGACTGTCGCGCTGCGCGCGCGTGACCTCAAGCTGAATCACGTCTACCAGGGCATCGCGGATAAGCTTTCAGTATTCCGCGAAATTCTTAAGAAAGAAAACCTGCGGGCGGATGAAGTCGCTTACGTCGGCGATGACATCATCGACTTGCCCATCATGCGAAATTGCGGGCTTGCCATCGCCGTTCGCAACGCGCGCGAGGAAGTGAAAGACGAGTCGCACTACATCACCGATCACGAAGGCGGCAAGGGAGCAGTTCGCGATGCAGTGGAGTTTGTTCTGCGTTCGCAGGGGAAATTGGAAGCCGCCATCGCCGAATACATCGGCCAGCGTTCGCCGACAGCGAGCTCTTAACTTTTGGCCGTCAGCTTTCGGCTCTCGGCTACTAGCTCCAGACCGCTTCTGGATCTCACGTAAGATAGTGTTCGAAGTTGAATTCGCTGATCTCGAGAAAACCAGCTACTAGCTACCCAATCGCTGGCTGAATGCTGACAGCTGAGTGCTGAAAGCTATGAAAAAAAAGACCCCCGCGCTTGCTTGGGGCGTTGAGGAATAGCGCGGGGGTTTCACCGTTTCCCCTTACTCACTCTCGCTTTCAGGAGGCTGATCATATAGACGCAGGACTTTCCTAAAAGTTCTGTGCTTTACAAAGCTTTACAATCTGCATTTATTGCGGAATTGAGGGCGGACGCTGTGTCATCAGGTCGTTGAATCTCGGGTCCTTCCTCAGGCCTGCGAATTCATTGTCCTTGTAGACATCGTCGATGTTCTTGTATCCGTCTTCCATTGCGTGCCGCAGATACATCAGCGCCTGGTCGAGCATGCCTGCTCTGGCATACATTCCCGCCAGCACATACGAGTAATGCGCGCGATCTTCGGGTGACGACATCTGTGCCGCAATACCGATTTGCGATTTGCGTTGGAAGATTGTCGGGTCGAGTTGCAGGGCGCGTCCGTATTCCTGCGTCGCGAGATCAAACTGCTGTTTCGCGAAGTATGCGGTTCCCAGGTTGCTATGGAAAGACGCGCTCACTTCTTTCAGGGCAATCGCTTTCTCATAGTTCTTGATCGCCTTGTCATACTTCTTCACTTCGTAATACACGACACCAAGATTGTTGTGCGGCTCTGGAAACGTCGAATCCGCCTTGATCGCGTGCTCGAACCCTTTTTTCGCTTCCGGAAAGTGCCCGGTTTGCAGCTCGGTGATTCCGATCTTGTTCCAGATTTGCGACTTGGCAGCGGACGTCGAGGCTTTCTTCATCGCAGCGTGATAGAAATCCATCGCGTCGAGGTAACCCTTTTCCGCGCGCAATTGATCGCCTCGTGCCTCGAGATCGGCGGCGCTGGCGTTGGGATCGGGTGCCTGCATTGTCCTGTGAGCGACCGGAGCATTCACCTGAAGCGCATTGTCTTGCGCCAACACGGAGAGAGAAGCGAAGCAGATTGTAAGAAACGGTAGGACGAGAAAGCGTTTCATCGGACGCCTCCTGACCCGAGCCTTGTCCAACACCCCAAACGCGTGGCTCGGTCGCGGGTCTTTCTCAACATTAGACACCGCAAAAGGGAATATGTCAGCGCCGGAACTTACTTAGGGGTGTTATTTGATGGCTGCTGGTCGTTTTGGCCCTGCTGTTTGTCGTCATCGCCCTTAAAGACCCCCGCCAGCTTGCCAAAAAAGCCCTTTTTCTTCTCTTGTTTCGGCGGAGCGGGTGGCGCCGCAGCCTGTACCGTCGCCCCGTTTTGTGGCGGTGGGAGCACCGGATGGCCAGGTTGGTTCTGGTTCGCTGGGACCGATTCCGTCGGAGCCTTTGGATTCATCCACCCAAAGATCTTCCCCAGCACACCCTGATGTTCCCCCGGATTCTGATCGCAGGTGTCTCTCGGCTCCGTCCCGGCAATGAACGCTACGGTATAGGTTTCCGGGCATGAAGGAGTCGCCAACCGGTTCGTTGTCTTGTCCAGCCGTACGTCGATCACTCCATCCGGCTGCTTGAAATCCGTCGCATCACGATAGCCCTGGATCGTTGTCGCACGCTTCATGAACTCGGCCCAGATCGGCGCCGCCGCCGCAGTTCCCGAAAGCCGTATGTCGCTGTAATCGTCCAATCCCACCCACACGATGCACAACAGGTTCGACGTGTAACCGGCAAACCACGCATCATGCGAAGTGCCGGTCTTCCCTGCCGCCGGAGCCGTAAATCCCATCTGCCGGACAATGAAGCCCGTACCAGTGTTGACCACGCCCTCCATCATGCTGGTCATGACGTAAGCGACTCGCGGATCAAGCACAGAACTGCTGTCCGCCGAATAGCTCTGCAGCAACTCTCCCTGCGAGTTGTGGATCGCCCGGATCATCATCGGTGAAATGTGTTGGCCATTGTTCGCAAAAACCGTGTATGCCCCAGCCATATCCAGAGGCGTCGCATCGTACGCGCCGATTGCCATTGCCGGAGTCGCCTGCACCGACTTGATCCCTGCCGCCTTCGCCAGTTGCACCACATTCTGATACCCAACCGCTTCAGCCAGCTTGATGGTGGCATTGTTCAACGAATGCGCCAGCGCGTACTCGGCCGAAACCTCGCCTTTGTACTCTCCGTGATAATTCTTCGGCTCATAAACCTGATTATCAAAAAGGAATGTGGTCTGTTCGTCCTGTAGCAGCGACGCCGGCGTCCAAACCGTCGGACCACCTGTCAGCGCCGTATTCATCGCCGCCGCATAAACAAACGGTTTGAAGATCGACCCAGTCGGCCTTCTGGCGACTGCGTGATTCAGCTGGCTCTGCCCGTAATTCCTTCCCCCAACCAACGCCAGCAGTTCGCCGGTGTGCGGATCCAGTACCACCAGAGCGACCTGCGCCTGCGGCCCGGGAGCAACCGTCGTCTCGTACTTCGCTTCCTTGCCTGTACCTACCTTCTTGCGTTTGGTGCGCAGCTTCGTGAGCTGCTCATCCACCTGCACCATGCCTGCCTGCACGGCTTCCGCCGCCGCCCGCTGCAGATCGGGATCGATCGTCGTGTAGATCCTGTACGCCTGATCGCTGAACTCGCGCTCGCCATATTTCGCGACCAGCACATCTTTCACCATATCGACGAAATAAGGAGCGTCGCTCGCTTCCACGTTCGGAGCAGCCAGCTTCAGCGCCGTCGCCTTCGCCTTATCGGCGTCCTCACGCGAAATCGCGCCGGTCTCGACCATCGACTCCAGCACCAGGTTGCGCCGTTCCAACGCGCGCTCTGGATGCCGGTAGGGATTCAGATAGCTCGGCCGCTGGATCATTCCTGCCAGCAATGCCGCCTCCGGCAACGTGATGCTTTGCAGATCCTTATTAAAGTAGGCTCGGGCAGCCTCCGCGAACCCATGAATCGTGAATGACCCACGCTGTCCCATGTCGACCTGGTTCGCGTACAACTCGAAGATCTCTTGTTTCGTGAGCTTATGTTCCAGGTCGCTGGCGATCATCATTTCCACCAGCTTGCGCTTGAACGTCTTCTGCGATGACAGAAAGAAGCCGCGCGCCATTTGCATGGTGATTGTCGATCCGCCCTGGCTCAAGTGGCCCGAACGCAGGTCGACGAAGACAGTTTCCACGAGGCGAAAATAGTTAATACCGCCATGCTGGAAGAATCGCCGGTCCTCGATCGCAAGCACCGCGTCCACCATCACTTTGGGGATTTCGTTGTACTTCACCAGTTGCCGCTTCGAGCGCTCTTCGGTATCGAGAGCTGTCAGCAACGGCGGTTCCAGTTCGTAGCCGCTCAGGTAGCGTCCACCCTCTGATCCGCCACCAATAATTTGTTGGACCTTTCCATTCGTCACTCGAATGGTCGCGCCATCTTCATTGTGGTACGACGCCGGGCCAGGCTGGATTTGAATCCCGCCATCCATCAGTCTGAACGTACCAACGGCCGAATCCGTCTTGTCCGAATACCCAGCGCGCCTCAGGTCTGCCGCAATCTCGCTGAGCTGAACCCGGTCACCGGTGGAGACCAATCGCGGTCGCGCGAAAATTCGCGCCGAGTTGCTGAAAATCGGTCCGCGTATGCGCTTTTCGACGATCCGGTCGTACTTCACCCAGTAGTAGGTGAATACGACGGCAAATACCACCAGCAACAGCAACGCAGCGCCGATTCCGGCTTTCACCAGTGGATTGGAGAGTTTGAGCGATTTTGCGACTTTGGACTGCCGCTTCGAAGAACTGGTCTTCCGGGGACCACGCGGGATTTTTACTTTAATAGCCACAGTTTGAAGGCAGAGATGTCACTCCTCTTCGACGACGGAGCGCTCGCAAACGTTACCTCAGGGGTTCCCAAAAGCGAGGAATCCTTCGCGCACGCTGTCGGAACCTCTTCCGGGCCAGAGACTGTGACTATTGTAAAGCAAGCGGAACCAGAAAAGTTGCTCCCGTTCTCAGCAAGTCACGGGAACTGCCGCCAACCCCTTAATAAGCCCTGTGGTTCTGCGAGTTCGGAGTGAAAGATAAATCGATGGGATGTACCGGTAGATCGATATGCACCGTGTAGGCTGCGCTGATCGACACGGCATTGGACAGTTTCTGGACATGAATCTGTTCCGCGGTGAGTGGCAGGTCCAGCGCCTGGGCTTTCTTGAAGACGCTATCCTTGATTTCCTGTTCGGTTTTTTGCGAATAGGAATCCAGCCTGGCTTCCTCTTCGACCGCATCCTGGAACTGATAACTACTCATGTACACAGGAACGACCTGATAGGCAACGTACACCAGGGCACCAAAAATCGCGACGGCTAGCAGGGCCTTCAGAGATCTCATACTGAATGTTCCGGACACTTACGCTCCGGATTGAGTTACTAAACCCTCCACTTGGGTTGAAATTGCGCCGATGTTAACATCGCGTTTCTGCCCTGTCGAGCGTTCGAACAGCTCTACCAAATCTTCGGTAACCTTCTTGCCAACAATGATTCTGAAGGGGATTCCGACCAGATCTGCGTCTTTGAACTTCACGCCCGGCCGCTCATCCCGGTCATCCAGAATTACGTCAATTCCGCGACCGGCCAGCTCCTCGGCGATCTTTACCGCCGTCTCCATCTGGACCTGCTCGCGGACATTAATCGGACTGATCACCACCTGGAACGGCGCAATCGCCGCCGGTAGCCAGAAGCCCTGCTCATCGTGATTCTGTTCAATCGCGGCTGTCAGGATTCTCTCAATTCCGATCCCGTAGCTGCCCATGATCGGCGTCACTTCCTTGCCATCCTTATCCAGCACCCGCGCGCCCATCGACTCGGAATACTTGTATCCCAGCTTGAAGATGTGTCCGATCTCTACCGCCTTCGCCACCGTCAAAGGCTCACCGCATTTCGGACAGCCCTCTCCCGCTTCTACGTTCCGTAGATCGGCCCACTGGTCCAACTCGAAATCGACTTCAGGCGTGACGTTCTTCAGGTGGTAATCCTGCTTATTCGCACCGGAAACCAGGTTCTTGCGGCCCTGCAGCGCCGTGTCGACCAGAACCGTTCCTTGCGCTCCGCGAAATTTTCGTCCCTTCAAACCAATCGGCCCCAGGAATCCCGCCGGTGTTCCGAAGAACTCCTCAATCTCTTCCGCGTGCATCGGACGAATCTGCGCCTCCGGTACCGCGCCCGCCAGCTTCGCTTCATTCAGCATGTGATCGCCGCGCAGGAACGCCACCAGCGGCTTCTCGTGAACTTCCGCTCCGTTCTTCGACGTCACCGCCGCCATGTACGCCAGCGTCTTGATGTTGTTCTTCGGCGAGAGCGTCAGGAACTTCGACAGGTCCTCGATCGTTTTCACGTTGGGCGTGTGCACCAGCTCAGGCTTTCCATCGCCCGATGCCGCCAGCTCTTCCACCGCGTCGAGCTTCGACGTCGCTTTCTCCAGATTCGCCGCGTAGCCGCACTTCGCGCAGCTCGCAACCAGATCCTCGCCCGCGTCGGTGTGGACCATGAATTCCTGCGACTTCGATCCGCCCATCGCGCCCGAGTGCGCGTCCACCACCACGTACTTCAGCCCGCAGCGATCAAAAATCCGCCGATACGTCTGCTCATGCTTGTTGTAAGAAACGTCCAGCCCGTCCGCGTCGATGTCGAACGAATACGCGTCCTTCATCGTGAACTGGCGCACGCGCATCAATCCCGACTTCGGCCGCGGCTCATCGCGAAACTTCGTCTGTATCTGGTACCAGATCTGCGGCAGCTGCTTGTAACTGCGCAGCTCTTTGCGCGCGATCTCCGTCATCACCTCTTCGTGCGTCATGCCCAGGCACAAATCGGCTCCCTTGCGATCCTTCAGGCGAAACATGTTCTCGCCCATCACTTCCCAGCGTCCGCTGGCCTCCCACACTTCACGAGGATTCAGCGCCGGCAGGTAGAACTCCTGTCCGATCTTGTCCATCTCTTCGCGAACGATGTTGGTGATCTTCAGAATCGCGCGCTGCCCCAGAAACAGGTAGCTGTAGATACCGGCTGCAAGCTGACGAATGTAGCCTGCGCGCACAAGATATTTATGACTTGCGACCTCTGCGTCGGCAGGCGCCTCCCGCAGCGTCGGAATGAACAATTGCGACCAACGATACATGTAGGAATTCCTCTTGGCTCAGAATCCTTCATTGTACCGAATGGCGCATTGCTGATTCGGCTTCGCAATCGCCGAGGAGCAGCAAACCATGGTTTAATTCTGCCCGGGGAGACGAGTTCGCATGCTTCACATACTCCGGGTGGTATTGCCAATCCTCTTGGCTGTCTGGTTATTTTTTCAGGTCCGGAAGCCTAGTGGCTGGCTCGGCAGACGCGTCGTGCAGGCAATGAATCATGGTCATGCGAAGATGACCGACTGGGGCTTGCAACAGGTCACCGTTCCGAAGAATGCGGCTATCCTCGACGTCGGTTGTGGCGGCGGTTCAACGGTGCGGAAACTCGCGGCCCTGGCGTCGGAGGGCAAGGTCGTTGGACTGGACTATTCCCCAGCCAGCGTGGCTGTCTCCCGGCAAACGAATGCCCAGCAAATCGAGGTCGGGCAAGTAGCGATCGAACTAGGTTCCGTAGCTGCATTGCCGTTCCCGAATTCCACGTTCGACATTGTCACGGCCATTGAGACCCACTATTACTGGCCCGATCTGCCAGCCAACGTGCAAGAAGTCCACAGAGTCCTGAAACCCGGCGGCACTTTCGCTCTAGTCGCGGAAACCTACCGTGGCGGTCCGTTCCGCTTTCTTTACGGGATTGTCATGCCTCTCTTGCGCGCTGCATTCCTTAGCGATGAGGAGCACCGAAATCTTCTGACACAAGCCGGATTCACTGACGTTACGACCAAACATCTGCGCGGGAAAAATTGGATCTTAGCCATGGGTCGTCGTGCTGGCTCCTCTATCGAGAACTGCGCGTCCACCACTCCTCGAGATTGTCAGTCGTAACGCGATCTATCTCCAGCTATCGCTTCAACGTAGCTCAACCTTCTTGATTGCAGGCGGCGTCCAAGTTCCATTCAGCACCGTCTCCTTCGGCCAGTAAATCCTCATGATCACGTTGAATTCCCCTGCATCGGCTGGAAGCCAGTTCGACTCCTTGTCTTTCCCCGGGGAGTCATGTTGGAGATAAATGTCCAGTGACCCGTCCTGATTGAACTTTAGCTTGTCCCTGTCCCCAATCGCATAACGATTGATCGGATTCGCCACAAAAGCTTGTTTCGCGTTGTACATCGTTAACGACCAGAAAGCGTTCGCTGGTGGCGTCTGCCCTTTGTCGAAATGGACCGCATACTTGTTTGTTCCATTCAGCGGTTGACCGTCTCCATCCCCACGCGCCATCGGATAGGTCGCATCCGCCAGTAAGTTGGCTCCCAGCCCTACGACCGCAACCCCTGCCCTGGTGTCGTAACTTGTTCCATAGCTACCCATGTCTCCCGTCGCAATCATCCATCCGTTCGCCATCTTCATATTCCCAGGATTGTGGCCAAGTTCGATCACTCGTTTCTTGCCGTCATCCGCTCCATCGGAGATCGCCTTGGCAACATCGCTCCCGCTTTTGTTCAGATCAAATTGCTCACCCGGAATCACCCCGATGGACGCCAGCTTCGCTACCATCGGACCATCCGCGTCTGCTGGTGGACTATCCTTCATTAGCTTCGCCAGCCGGTTAAAGAAGGTGGTAGCGTCCATTGCCGCAACTGTCTCCACTGGCGGAGTCTTCATATCCACGCTTGGGTCAGTCGGCACGTCTTTTGGAGGAGCGTATGTCTTCCCCCACGCACTCAGAGGCGTCAGCTTGTACTGTGCCTGTAACGCATTCACCGCGGCGAAATCTGCTTTGCCGTTCGTCTGTGTCCGCCCGATGATCCACACCATATCTGTGGGCGACTTAATTTCCTTCACATGTGCGGGCAGCGTGCCCGTCCAGTGTGGCCCGGTTATCGCGAAATCTCCCTTGCCGGTTCCCGTTGTTCGTTTCCCCGGTGAGGCGAACACATTGGTCCATCCATCCAGCATCGGCATCAGGTAATAGCGCCCATGCGTATCCGGCACGCTTAGCACAATTGGCTCTTTCCGCAGGTCCAGCCATGCCGAAGAATAGAGGGTGTCCGCATTGGGGCTGACGACATCCGTGAAGGTGGCGTCAGGAAAGGCCTTTATGTTGCCGAACTGGTTCGTGGGCGCCGAACCCGAATCCGTCGGGTGTGAAACATTGGTGAACTTCGCCCGGGTCACGTCCATGAGCACCAAAGGATACCCATAGATATAGGCGGCTCTCGCGGCTGTACGCGCCGCGTTCGCGGACTCGTTCGTGGGCGCCTGCTGCTTACATGCTGTCAGTGAAAAGAGCAGAACTGCAACGAATGCGGCGCAAACACTTCTCGAAGCCAAATGCATATCGCCCTCCCGTAAGATCTGGCTCGGGCCCGCAAAGCTGTCTGTCAGATGGCTCTATTCAACGGAAGGGATTTCTTGCCCGGGCGCAGGGGAGGTCATGGTAAGCGCAGCGGATAAATGAGCCCGAAATGATCAGAATCGCGTGAATCCAATTGCATTAGTGTGCCCACCCTTTTGCGGAAGCATTTCTGGAGGCGGCTCTGCTGCAAGATTTTTGAGCGGCAACTAAAAGTTTTGATAGTTTGCCTCTCCAGTTTTCATCGATACGCTCTCTCCGCCTATATCCCAATGTTTTTCGAGGAAATGGGAATGCACGGAGCTAGGTCTTTGAAGCTACTTGCGTTTACTGCGGTTGCAGCTTGGCTCGTTGTGATTTCCAGCTTAGCGACAGCCCAATCTACAACGCAACCAAGCGAATCGTCATCACGAGGCAAGCAAGCTGCTGCTGATCAGAGTGCGCCCGACCAGAGTGCGTCCGAAGAAGAGCAAGCGAAAGCGCTGGCGAAGGCCGTTCAGAATCCAGTCGCGAGCCTCATCAGTGTGCCCCTTCAAAACAACACGAACTTCGACATCGGTCCCAACGATCGCACTCAGAATATTCTCAACATACAGCCCGTAATACCGGTACGCGTGAGCAAGAACTGGAATCTGATCATGCGCATCGTCACGCCAGTCATCTACCAGCCGAGTATCGCTTCGCTCGTTATCCCGTTTAGCACTCCTTTGAATCATCTGGGGACGCTGGGGCTGGGCGATATGAATCCGACTTTTTTCCTGTCACCCGCAAAACCTAAGAAATTGATCTGGGGTGTCGGCCCTGCATTTCTTCTCCCAACCGCAACCGACAATGTTCTGGGACAGGGTAAATGGAGCATCGGGCCGTCGGTGGTCGGATTGGTTCAGCCGGGTCACTGGACCATAGGGATTTTGATCAACAACGTTTGGTCATTCGCAGGAAGCGGTCGCACGCTTCCGTTTCCCACGCAACTCTTGCCATGCGGCGCTTGCACAGGGCCCATTGGCGAGAGCAACACCAAAGACGTGAACCAGATGCTCTTGCAGTACTTCATCAACTACAACCTGAAGAAGGGCTGGTACCTCGCATGGCAGCCGATCATCACCGCTAACTGGGAAGCTCGTAGTGGCAATGTTTGGACTGTGCCCTTGGGTGGCGGGATCGGACGAATCATGAAATTCGGCAACCAACCGGTGAATCTCCAGGCACAATTTTTCGGGAACGCAACCCATCCCCAGTTCGGCTCGCCTTGGACTATGCGTCTACAACTCGCGTTCCTGTTCCCAAAGTTAACGAAAGCTGAGGAAAAAAAGATCTTGGAGAAAAAGCTGAAACAACTCGAACAGGAGCAGCCGCCGAAGAATTGATTGGATGGATGTTCCAACGTCCTTGCGGTTGTCGAATGCCGAGTGGGGTGTGTCATGAAGCTTCGCAATGTTGTGGCAGTAATTGCTCTCGGCGCAGCCTTTATTATCAGCTTACAGGCCCAGCAGGTACCGATTCCAACAACTGCCGCCGAAGTCTCCGGCCCAGCCCCGGGACCAATGACCACTGCGTACGTCCAGATGGTAGGCCGCATGGCCTACTTGTGGGGCTGGCCGCTCGTCTATGTGTACAACCAGCGGACACAGCTCACGAAGGTCCCCCAAGTAGGTCTCCTGGCTGGCGTCATGCCTATTAGTCCCATGAATCAGGTCGGGATGTTGACGGGCTACGTTGATCCCGGAGAGAGATTCATAGCAGACCCGAACCAGGATGTCGTGTACGGATTAGGTTATCTGTCTCTAGAAAAGGAACCCGTCGTAATTCAAGTCCCCGACTTTGGTGACCGTTTCTGGACCGTGCCGGTGTACGACGCTCGCACCGATCAGATTAGCGAGCTTGGGTTGCAGTACGGCACCAAACCCGGCTTCTACATGGTCGTGGGGCCGAACTGGAAAGGCGCTACTCCGACCGGCATTGCCGGTGTGGTGCGCTCGTCCACCGACTTCGCCGTGACCATGCCGCGCATCTTCATGGAGGACACCCCCGAAGATCGTGCCGCCATCCAGCCCGCGCTGAGCCAGATTCAGTTCTACCCGCTCAGCCAATTCGACGGGAAGATGAAGACCAAGGACTGGAGCAAGCTCCCTACTTTTCCGGTGCCAAAGCAAAAGATCCGACCCAAGTACTCGACCAAGGAACCGCCTTGGGTTGACCCCGCGACGTTCTTCGACGAACTACCGACCGTCATGCAGCAAGTGCCTCCGATGCCCGGAGAAGAGGCGCTCTACAAGTGGATAGGCAGCGTCCTCGATGCAGCCTCGAAGGACCCAGCAGTTATGAAAACCTTGCGGGTAACTGCGTTCGCTGCGGATCAAGAATTGATCGCTCCGTTGATGAGGTGGCGCTACAACGGCCAGCCAGCGGGTAACGGCTGGACTTCGCCCGCGAACAATGGGGCGTTTGGAACGGACTACTATCACCGCACGGGCGCAGTGAAGGCTGATCCCTACGACAACAAACGCAACGAGACGATGTACTTCTACACCGATAACGACACCCAGTTGCAACAACTTGTGGGAACATCGTCGTATGCGATCACTTTTCCGAAAGGCCAGTTGCCACCCGTTAAGGGCTTCTGGTCATTGACGATGTACGACCCAGAACACTTCTTCTATCGGAATGCGCTAAAGCGCTACGCGCTCGGAACCAAGAACAAGTCGCTAAAGTACAATCCCGACGGCTCGCTTACCATTTATCTCGGCAATAGTTCGCCCGGAGCGGACAAGGAATCCAACTGGTTGCCAGCGCCCGCCGGGAATTTCTCGATCTGGCTCCGCGCCTACTGGCCCGACCAAGCCATCCTAGACGGCACATGGAAGCCGCCCGTAATCAGATCTGCTGCCGCAGTTTCAAGATAGTGTCGTCCGCTCGGTCTCAAGATTACCGCTGATAATGTACCGAACTTCGTGGATCTTCAAACCGGTGGTTGGGGCGACACTATTCAGGAGTCACTGAATGGCTGTCCGGCGAAGGCACGTGGCGTTTCTTGGGCGAGGGCTTTTCCGGGACATTGTCGTCAACAATAATTCTCTTCGGAGCTCGGCCAGCCGAAGACGATAGCCGCTGACTTTTACTCTCGATCGAAGCAGCAGTCTGCTGAATATTGAGATACAAGTCTTCCCTCAGCCGATTCATGTCCGAGAGATCGTTGCTCAAGGCTATCAACTCAGTTTTGGTTTCGTGCGAACCGGGCGGGAACAGCGAATCCAGGGACTCGCAGAGCACAGTTAGATCCCTATAGAGCTTAAAAGTCGTCGAAATGCTTCCACCAGAGGCTTGCGCATCGTGAATCAAATTGGGCACTGCAAACTGGAGGTTGCGGCGCAACGCTTCCGCCGTCTCGGCATTATGGGCTTTGTCTCCGCGCCAGAATGTGACCCGGTGGAGTCTCGCGCCCTGTTGCTGCTGCAAGACGCCCAGGTCCTGGTTTGTTGCAGGGGCCACGCGCATCAACTCACCCAATGTTGAATTCAGGTCGCGTGCTGCTGAAGGAGCCGAATTCCGGGCTGCAACCGGTCTGGATTGTGCGAATGCCCCAACGCTGAAAACAAGGACGAAGACCGGAGTTAAAACATCCCGGTACGCCCGACGAGTAATGGCGATTGCCATAAAGCAGCCTCCTTCGTCCAACCGCCCAAGCATAGCCTGATTCTCCGGGAAGTAAGCGTTACCGACGTCTAGTTGCCCAATGTCAATGGGTATTGTCCAAATGGACGGAACGGTCGTGAACGAGCGTCACCACCAGGTATCGGCAAACGAGATTGTCAGCGGTTGAGCACTTATCGGAGGCTAGGCCGAGGAACCTTCTGACCATTCACCACGTCGTCAACCTGGATTCCCACCGCATCTGTGGCGCGGGCGCCCTCGCCCGCGAAAAATCCTGTCAAGACCCCAGAATCTCCGAAATCTCGCCAAACGACTCATTTCACGCCAGAAATAAACTTTGCGAAAGTGTCCAGTAAGTCCCCTCGAATTTGTCACAATAGAGATATGCGCTGTCGTTCGGGAGATTTTGGTTCTTGCTTTTTCTGACAACTGACAGCTAGCAACTAACAACTGCCGTTAAGTCCTTTGTTTTGCGGGACGATGGGACTAAGTCCTTTGTTTGCCGGGACGAACCTCATCCCATGCCTGTAAGTCCTTTAGAATGCGGGACGAGGGGGGAGGGGGTACCCCATGGGACCTCCCATTTCGGGAACAGAAATGAAGTCGGGTGCCCCACACATCCTGCTCTTGGATGTGTGGGATCGAAACAGAAAACGTAAAACGAATTCGCTAGCTCCCCCAGAATCAGCGCGCTACTGTAAACGTGAATTCACATTTACATTTGGCCAAGCTAGAATATCCGCAGGTCCAGTCCGAAAGAATGGCTCCTACCACTTCTGCCGACATCCATGCGCCCAAGCAAGCGCGCAGCCAGCAATCGATGCGCCGGCTCATCGATGCGGCACGGGAAATCTTGAACGAAGACGGACTGGAAGCCGCTACCATCCCTCGCATTGCCGAGCGTGCCGGACTTTCTGTAGGAAGCGTCTATCGGCGCTTCTCCGATAAAGACGCTCTGCTCCGCGACATTTGCCTCCAGTACTTTCTCGACAAGCACGAATTCTTGAGCCACATGGCCGACCAGATTCCACCGGACGCTGCTCTAGCCGACATCGTGAATGGAATGGCGCACGGCATGATGAGTTCGTACCTGCAGGACGCGGGATTGATGCGCGCAACCTTCTTTTACACTCGCGAGCAGGCCGATCCCAAGGTTCGACAAAAAATCGAACGCGCCGGACGCCGCACCTTCGAACTCGTAGTTGGGATTCTGCTTTCACGCCGCGATCAGATCGGACATCCCGATCCTGAAACGGCAGCCCAACTCACCATCACCATGATGGTCGCAACCATCCGCGAAATGGTGCTCTTTGCTTGTCCGAAGATGACGAACGCCGACTCCACCCGGGTCGCTTCCGAATTGGCGCTGGCCGCCTGCCGGTATTTGGACGTGAAGCTAAAAGCGTAAACGCGAAACGTTGTTTTGCAATCGCATTGCGCGCATGAGACGCTAGAAGAAACAGGAGCTGAACATGTATCACTACGATCCGACGACTGCGCTCGAAGAAATGCGCGAAGAAGCTGTGCTTCCGAATCCGGTGCATGTACGCGACATGCTGCTGCGCGCACACTTAAAGCCCGAAGAATCTCTCGAACTGAATCGACTTTTTCTCGATTACCAGACGCACTTCGGCGAAGTTCAAAAACTAGGAAAACAGATCCTGGAGCAGCTGGCGCAGCGGGCAGCGTGAAAGCTCTTTTTCTGACAACTAACAACTAGCAACTGACAACTAGATCATTTCCGTTTCCCACAAATCGTGCAGGTGCACGATTCCGGCAACGCGGTCCTCACCATCAAGAACAACCAGCGACGTAATTCGCTTCTGCTCCATGATGTTCAAGGCAGCAGTAGCAAATTCACCGGAGCGAATCGTCTTCGGCTGCCGGGTCATGCATTCGCCGGCAGTCAAGTCCATCACTTCTTTGCCGCGGCGTTCGAGCAAGCGCCGCAAATCGCCGTCGCTGATGATGCCGAGCAGCTTGTCGCCTTCGACAACAGCCGTAACACCGAGCCCTTTGCGCGACATCTCGTAGATCACATCGTTCATGTGCGTGTTCGCCGACGACGCGCGGAACTGCGTCGCCTGAATGCATCAGCGATTCGACGCGCGCCAACTTCTTGCCGAGCTTTCCGCCAGGATGAAGACTGGCAAAGTCTTCTTCCTTGAAGCCGCGCCGTTCGGCCAGCGCCATCGCCAGCGCATCGCCGAGCGCCAGCATTGTCGTCGTGGACGCAGTCGGCGCGAGTCCGAGCGTGCAAGCCTCTTTCGCCACCGAGCAGTCGAGCACGACGTCAGCAGCTTGCGCCAGCGTGGAAAGCTTACGGCCGTTGCCGGAAAACACGGGATCGCCTGTCATCGCGATCAGCTTCACTTCCAGCCGCTTGATCGTCGGCAACAGCGTAAGCAGTTCTTCGGTCTCGCCACTGTAAGAAAGTGCGATCACCACGTCGCCGCGCGCGATCATGCCGAGATCGCCGTGAATTGCTTCTGCCGGATGCAGAAACAGCGACGGCGTTCCCGTAGAACTGAGAGTCGCTGCGATCTTGCGCGCGACCAGTCCGCTCTTGCCCATTCCGGTGACGACGACGCGCGCGCTGCAGCAGCAATACAACAGTTCGACGGCTTGCCGAAAAGGCCTGCGCCATCGGACCAGCAATGCGGTCCGCAAGCTCACGGAGAGCTTCTGCCTCAACTCGAACAACATTAGCGCCTATGCGGTTCACGAAGTCACGATGCTATCAAATGTGCGCGTTCCAGCGTTAGCAAGAGAGATTCACAGGTGAAGCCTCATCGACGAATTGCCGATAGGCCAGATGTGCTGATTCGCGGAGTTCTCCCATGAAGTTGCGCCTCACGCTCATCGCGTTCGTGGCTTTGACTGCGTTGCCGGCTTCGGCCATCACCGATCAATACCGGACAGGAATCCTCGTTCACGCCCGACCTTCGCAAGGTGAAGGCAAGAATTGCGTGACGCTGACCGTTCTGGTGGAAAACCTGGTCTTCGTCGCGCAACAATGCGCGACGCTGCCATGGAATCAGTTCGTTCCAGCAGAGTTCACCGAGCAGGGCGATGTCGAAGTCCGAGTGGAAGAAGACAAGCTGTTGTTGCGGCGTCCGAGCGGGAAGGACTTACGGGCAAGAATCCTGAAGAGGGCTTTGCTGCGAACTCGCGTCGACCTGGAAGAATTCTGGCGACGAAACAGCGCCGATCGCGAAGAAGGAGCACTGCCAAATATGCCTTCTGAGAACGGCGCTCCGTTCCCAGTTTCAGTTCACTAGATGCGAATACGTTCCCGCGTTAGTTGACGGTCTCTTGTGGCGTGGGCTGTTCGCGCACCGCTTTATCGACGGCCAACAACTGCTGCAGAACGCCGCGGAGCAGTTTCAGATCGAGAGCGTTTGCCCCGTCGGACTTGGCCTGCGCGGGATTGTCGTGCACTTCCATGAACACGCCGTCGACGCCCGCCGCAACTGCCGACCGCGACAACATCGGAATGAATTGCGGTTGGCCGCCTGAGACGGCGACTCCGTCCGCGCCCGCAGCTGAAGGCATCTGCACCGAATGAGTCGCATCGAAGACCACCGGCGCGAACTCGCGCATGATGGGCAACGAACGCATGTCGACGACGAGATTGTTGTATCCGAAAGAAGCTCCGCGCTCAGTGAGGAAGACCTTGTCGTTGCCCGTCTCGCGAACCTTGGCAACAGCATGACGCATGTCCCAAGGCGAAACAAACTGGCCCTTCTTGATGTTCACGGCGCGACCGGACTTTCCAGCGGCGATGAGCAGATCAGTCTGGCGGCAGAGAAACGCAGGAATCTGGAGGACATCGGCGACTTCCGCAACGCGCTGGACGTCGACGGCTTCATGAACGTCGGTGAGCACCGGAACATGCACGGTGTCGGCGACCTTGCGCAGGATTCGCAATCCCTCGCTAATCCCGAGGCCGCGAAAGCTTTGGATCGACGTGCGGTTCGCCTTATCGTATGAAGCCTTGAAGATGTACGGGACTTTCAGCGCGCGCGCAACACCATTGATGCACTCCGCCATCTTGAGCGCGTGCTCTTCGCTCTCAATGACGCAGGGACCGGCGATCAGGAACAGCTGACCGCCGCCGATCTCAACATTGCCGACTTGGAAAGACAGTTTCACGTTTCGAGCTTCTCGTTTCGCGTTGGATGTCCGTTCCACATTCGTGAAACGTGAAACATGAAACGCGAAACGTCTTTACGCCTTCCCCACCTTCTCCGACCGCAGGAACATCTCGACTTCTTCCTTCTCGTGTTCTGTCTGGCGCTTCAGGCGATTCTGATAGCTCGCCTTGATGAACGCCGTAAACAGCGGATGCGGCTCGAGCGGCTTCGACTTGAACTCAGGATGGAACTGGCATCCGAGGAAGTATGGGTGACCGGGAATCTCGACGATCTCGACATAAGTTCCATCGGGCGACGAGCCGGTAATCCGCAAGCCAGCGGCAGTCAGCGTCTCTTCGTATTCGCGATTGAACTCATAACGATGTCGGTGACGCTCGCTGATCTCGACGGAACCGTAGGCCTTCGCGGCCAGCGTGTTCGATTCGATCTTGCAGGGCCACGCGCCCAGACGCATCGTGCCGCCGAGTTCTTCCACACCACGCAATTCGCGAAGCTTGTAGATCACGCGATGCGGCGTTGCCGGATCGAACTCACTCGAATTCGCGTCGTCCAGTCCGCAAACATTGCGAGCGTATTCGATGCAAGCCGTCTGCATGCCCAGGCAGATGCCGAAGTACGGAACCCCATGCTCGCGCGCGTAACGGATCCCATTCAGCATGCCCGCGATGCCGCGCTTCCCGAATCCGCCGGGAACGAGAATGCCGTCGTAGCCTTCGAGTTGTGCTTCGTAGGACTTGTCGGCCTTGTCTTTGGTCTCGAGGCCCTCGGCTTCAATCCACTGCAGATTGAGCTTCAGATTCTGCGAGAGCGCGCCGTGTACCAGCGCTTCCTTCAGCGACTTGTACGAGTCCTCATACTCGACATACTTGCCGACGATCCCGATCACAACCTCATCTTTAGGGTTGTAGACGCGGTGCACCAGATCTTCCCAGTTCTGAACATTGCGATCTTTGGCCTGCAGGTGCAGGTACTTCATCACCAGATCGTCCACGCCTTCGTTGGCGAACATCAACGGGCACTCGTAGATCGATCCGACATCTTTCGCGGTAATCACCGCCTCTTCTTCCACGTTGCAGAAGAGCGCAATCTTCGACTTTAGATCCTTCGCCAGGAAGCGGTCGGTGCGGCAAAGCAGAATGTCAGGTTGAATCCCGACGCTCAGCAACTCTTTCACTGAGTGCTGTGTCGGCTTCGTCTTCAGTTCGCCAGCGGCGGCGATAAACGGCACCAGCGTCACATGAACGAAGAGCGTGTTCTCGCGGCCAAGTTCCTGGCGCATCTGGCGGATGGCTTCGATGAACGGCAGCGACTCGATGTCGCCGACGGTGCCGCCGATCTCGACCAGCACCACGTCGACCTCGGTCGATATCTTCTTCATGGCGGCCTTGATCTCGTTGGTCACGTGCGGAATCACCTGCACGGTCTTGCCGAGATAGTCGCCGCGGCGCTCCTTGGTGATGATCTGCTCGTAGATGCGGCCGGTAGTCCAGTTATTGTCGCGAGTCAGTTTGGCGTGGGTGAAGCGCTCGTAATGACCGAGGTCGAGGTCGGTTTCAGCGCCGTCGTCGGTGACGAAGACTTCGCCGTGCTGAAACGGGGACATGGTGCCCGGATCGACGTTCAGATATGGGTCAAACTTCTGCATGTTGACCTTCAGGCCACGGCTTTCCAGCAGGCAGCCGATGGAAGCCGCCGCCAGACCTTTACCCAGAGAAGACACAACACCACCGGTCACGAAGATGAACTTTGCCGACATCTTGCCCTCAGCTCTTTATTTTTTTTGGGATCGTGCAGGTAGTAGGGGTGCACGATCAATTATGCCCTAGGGAGCGGTCGGCTGACTAGCGGTTCTTTGAATGGAACCTATCTCAAGCGCAGTTTGTCCCAACCCCTTTGCTCAACATGCCCTGTTCCCGCTACACTTCCAGCTTCGTTCCGGAGACTTACTGATGCGCAAGCTACTGATTGTGGTATTCGCCACCTGTCTTTCTGCTGCTGCACAAACTGCACCCGCGAAATCTGCTCCTGCCGCCGCGCCCGATAAACCGTTGCAGGCGCTGCCCTATTCCCCCAGCCTCGACTTGAACGACATGGATAAGTCGGTCGATCCCTGCGTGGACTTCTACACCTATTCCTGTGGTGGCTGGCAGAAGAAGAATCCGATTCCCGCGGACCAGTCGTCGTGGAGCGTCTACGGCAAGCTATACGACGACAATCAGCAGTTCCTCTGGGGCATTCTCGACGATCTCTCGAAGCAGACCAGCGGCCGTACGCCGACTCAGCAGAAGATCGGCGACTACTTTGCCGCGTGCATGGACGAAGCCGCAGTCGAGAAGTTGGGCGCCACGCCTCTGAAGCCGCAGTTGGATGCGATCGCCGCGATGAAATCGAAGAAGGACCTGGCGCCGCTGCTCGCGAAGCAGCAGCTTGAAAATCGCACCGAAGGCTTGCTGTTCAATTTCGGATCCAATCAGGATTTTGAGAACTCCAACGAGATCATCGCTTTCGCCGACTCGGGCGGGCTCGGCCTTCCCGATCGCGACTATTACTTGAAGACAGATCCGAAGTCGGTTGAGCAGCGCGACAAGTACGTCACACACGTCACTAACATGTTCGAGCTTCTTGGTGACTCGCCAGCAACTGCGAAGGCCGAAGCAGCAAAGGTGCTGGCCATCGAAACTGATCTGGCGAAAGCCACGCTAACCCTTGTCGACAAGCGCGATCCCTACAAGCTGTTCCACAAAATGGATCGGGCCAAGTTGCAGGCGCTCACGCCGAGCTTCGACTGGAACACTTTTCTGACCGTGCAAGGCTTGCCGAATGTGCAGACCTTCAACGTCACTGAACCGGACTTCTATAAGCAGGTTGAAAAGGAAATCAACACGGTCAGCCTGGACGACTGGAAGACTTATCTGCGCTGGCACATCGCGCACGCGAACGCTCCCTACCTGTCGTCGAAATTCGTGAACGAGAATTTCGCTTTCTATGGCAAGACATTGCGTGGCGCAGAGCAGCTGCGTCCGCGCTGGAAACGCTGCGTGAGCCTGGTGGATGAGCAACTGGGCGAGGCGCTCGGACAGGAATTCGTCCGTCGCGCTTTCACGCCCGAGATGAAAGCCTCTACCGTGCAGATGACGCAGTACATCGAAGACGCGATGAAGCAGGACATCGAGCAGCTGACCTGGATGTCGCCGGAGACCAAGAAAAACGCGCTCGAGAAGCTGCACACCATCGTGAACAAAGTGGGCTATCCGGACAAATGGCGCGACTACAGTACCGTCGAAATCAAGCGGGATGACTTCCTCGGAAACGAAACTCGTGCGACGGTGTTCGAATCGGACCGTCAGCTGGCGAAGATCGGCAAGCCAGTCGATCGCGCGGAATGGGGCATGACACCGCCCACGGTGAATGCCTACTACAACCCGCAAATGAACGACATCAACTTCCCCGCGGGAGTGTTGCAGCCGCCGCTATACGATCCGAAGATGGATGACGCGCCGAACTACGGCAACACCGGTTCGACCATCGGCCACGAACTCACGCACGGCTTCGACGACCAGGGACGCCAGTTCGACGCGCAAGGCAATCTGAAAGACTGGTGGACCAAGCAGGATGCGGACGAATTCACCAAGCGTGCTCAGTGCGTGGTGGATCAGTATGGGCAATATACGGTTGTCGACGATCTGAAGATCAACAGCAAGCTGACGCAGGGCGAAGACATTGCCGATCTCGGTGGCACCATCCTGGCGTATGTTGCATGGAAAGCTGCGACGAAGAATCAGCAGCTACACGACATCGAGGGATTCAATCCAGACCAGCGCTTCTTCATTGGACTGGCTCAGTGGGCTTGCGAGAATCAGCGTCCGGAAAGCGAGCGTTTGCACACATTGACCGATCCGCATTCGCCCGGAAAGTACCGGATCAACGGCGTGGTGGTGAACATGCCGGAGTTCCAGAAAGCATTCTCGTGCAAGGCGGGACAGCCGATGGTGAGCGCGAAAGCCTGTCGGGTCTGGTGAATAGGCGGTGACAGGAAGGCGCGGCTAATTGGTCGCGCCTTTTTTATTTCTGTACGTCAGGCATGGGAAGGCTCACCTCCGAACTTTCGCACCGCGATCGCGATGGGCAGCCCAACGCAGAAGATATGCGTGACGATGGCGAGGATCGTCAGTTCCAGCGAGAAGGGTCCGCGTCGTACCGCAGAGAGCGGCATCACCACCCAATACATAAAGGTGTAAACCGCGACTCCGTAGAGAACACCAGCAACGAGGAAGTGCTCGGTCATAAACCTCAACTTCCGACTCGCCAGATAGAAGACGGTCGCGGCAGTAAACGCGATAAGGAAATGGATTGAGAATCCGAGGAGCGCTGTTCCATACCCGCCATGGAACGACCGGGGACCCAGAAGTCCACTGGCAATAGATTGTCCGATCCGAGCCGGCGTCACACGCGCACGCAGCCACCAGGTAACACAAGCTGCTGTGTAGTCCATGATTCCGCAAGCAAGGCCGGCGGCAACGATTGCCTTCGTTGCGTTGGTATGCGATTGAATCCGAGTTACAGCTGCTGTACCCATATTCACCCCTAAGTAGTGGAGCAGCATCCTCTCACACGTCGCCTGTTATTCGGAATGCTTTCCGGCTGATTACTCTCTGTTGGACGCCCAATTTCCCGCGAGGTCATTTTCCCGAATTTCTGGAAATAGCGCATAATATTTGCGGTCAAGCCCATGTCTTTGGTCCCTCTTCGCGTTCTTCAGTCCCTCGCGCTGTTCGCGCTATTGCTAGCCTTCGCACTTCCTTCTGTCGCGCAAAACGATCCGACAAAGCGCCTGGTTCTGAAAGATGGCTCCTATCAGTCCGTGGTGAAGTGGGAGGTCAAGGGCGACCGCGTGCGTTATTTGAGCGCCGAGCGCTTCGAGTGGGAGGAAGTTCCCGGCTCGCTGGTCGATTGGGACGCAACCAACAAGTACGCCGAAGATTTGAAAAAAGGCGTCTCGCACAGTGCGGCGGACGTGGACAAAGAAGTAGAGGCCGAGCGTAAAGAAATGGACGCAAGATCTCCGGAGGTAGCGCCTGGCCTGCGCCTGCCGGACACCGGCGGCGTATTTCTTTTCGAGACGTTTGCGCAGCTTCCGCAACTGGTGGAACTCGCGCAGAACGGCAGCGACATCAACCGAAACACCGGGACAAACATTTTGCGCGCGACAGTGAATCCGCTGGCCAGCGCTAAGCAGACGATTGAGTTGCCAGGCCTGCATGCGGCCGTGCAGGCGCACGGCGGGCGACCGGCAATCTATGTCAGCGCCGCTGACGAGGCGAAGGCTCCTTCTTCTTCGACAGACAAGAGCGCCGGAAGCGCTCCCGCCGACAAGAATGACGCGGACAAGAAGAGTGAACCCGCAGCCCAGCGTTTCCAGATCGTCCGACTGCAGCCGAAAAAGAGCACGCGCGTGGTTGGAAATTTGAAGATCGCAGTGTACGGGAAGGTGAGCCAGGACGAATCGTTCGTGCCGTCTTCCATGGAATCGATCTCGGGAAGCTGGTTCAAACTCACGCCGAATCAGGATCTGGCGCCCGGAGAATATGCTGTGGTGGAAATGCTGAACAGCAAGGATATGAATCTGTACATCTGGGACTTCGGAGTAAATCCGGCTGCGCCTGCAAATCAAACTGCATGGAAACCGATCCAGACGAATGTCCAGACGGGAGGCGACGAGCCTCCAACGTTGCAGAAGAAACCCAACTGATCGCTAATCGGCCGCGGGCTCAGATCGTCTTCCGACCTTTCCCAGTACCAGCAACACTTCTTGCGCCGCCCGATAACCGCTCTCCAGCGCACCATGCACGGTTCCATTGTGGCCGTTACTGTCCGTTGCCTCACCGGCGAAGAACAATGTGAAGTCCAGCGGACGCGCCAGTTCCGCAGCGGCATCCACTCCACCAACTTTGGCCCAACTGTAAGCACCGCGGGAAAACGGATCAGCTTGCCAGTCGTGCAGGTAGTGAGCCTCGAGAAGCCGGTCCAGCTCCGCGCGATCTATGCTCATCAATCGCGACAGCGTGTCCAGCGCGCGCGAGACGATGGCGGCGTGATCCTGAAATGCGAGCGTCGAGCAGTGCGGCCCAGCTGACCACGCCGTGAGGATCGGCGTCTTCCTCGGCATCGTGGTCCACCAGGTGGGGAAGACGGGATCGTCGGAATGGAGAAAACTCATCTCGGAAAGCGACCTTTTCCCGCTCTTCGAGTTGGCTTCGATTCGTTCCCAGAGACGCTCGCGAAAACGCAATACGACGCGGATCACCGGCCCCATTTCCAGAAGATCCAAAGCATTTTGTTTGGACTTGAGTTCAGGAACAAAGGCCACTGCGCCCGTCTCGCCTGGCTTGGCCTGCAGCACTGCCAAGGGCAAAGTCACGATCGCTTTTCGCGCGTATACGTGATGTTCGCCGGAAGCATCTTGCGCCGTGATGTCTACGCTGTCGCGGCTCCACTTGACCTGACGGACGACGGTATTCAAACGTATCGGAAAGTCGGCGCTCTCCACGGGTGCAAGTGGACTCAAAAGGGCGCGGTATCCATTCAGAATGCGAAATGACCTATATCCTTCGATCTCTTCAGAAGCTTGATTTTCGCGTGCGAGAGCCTGCGCGCTGATGCGGTCGGGATAGGCGGCCTCGAATCCCTCGATGTAAGCGCACACGTGTTTGCGCGTTTCTGCGCTGATTCCAGGAAGTGACTTCAGGAAATCGGCAAACGATTGATCAGCGCCGGACCCCGCTTGGGGCAGTCTGCCGAGCACCTGATCGAATTCGTCGTCGAGGTATTCGCACGCATGGAGTCGCCCGTCATCGAAGCACCAGCGCTCCCCCTGCACAGGCTCAACAGAAAGTCCGGACTGGCGCACCAGGTTCAATGTCTCGGGCGGACGGCCGTGAACAAACTCGGCCCCAAGCTCGATAGGAATGTCGGTGGCAGGATCGTGATGGGTGTGGATGCGTCCGCCGATGCGGTCGCGTGCTTCCAGCACACAAATGTCAAGTCCGGCCGAAGAAAGCGTTTTGGCAGCGGCGAGTCCAGCGGCGCCGGCTCCAATGATCGCGACATCGTGCTTTTCCAGATCAGGCATTTCGGTTTCCAGATATTGTTGGCTTTTCGGAAGCCTCAATTTCCACAGAAAACAATTGACTGAAATAGGTCGCAATCCGCTGAAATACCGGTATTTACCGGGGAACTTACCTATGTGCGCAGTCCTAATTCCGGAATTCGAGATCGTTATCCGATTTCCTTGTAGATGCTTTTTGGCCGTCGTATGATCTCCGGTCATGATCCAGAGTAGATGGTTCGGTTCAGCAATTTTCCCGCTCATTTTGTGTCTCGCCGTTCCTGCATTTTCGCAGCGCGGTGCCATTACTGCTCCCGTCAGCCTCGACCAGATGAGCCGTCGCGCAGATCGCATCGTCCACGGATCAGTCATAAGCGCTCGCGTGGAACCGCATCCGCAGCTGACGAACCTCTCCACCATCGTCATTACGATGCAGGTACAGGACACGCTGAAGGGCAAGGCCGCTACCACCCTCACTTTTCGGCAATTCATATGGGACCTGCGCGACAAGCAGGATGCGGCGCGATATCTCAAAGGACAAGAGCTGCTGTTATTCCTGAATCCCGTCTCGGAGTATGGGTTGACGAGTCCTGTTGGTCTCGAGCAGGGCCGCTTTCGCATCACTCGCGATCGAACCGGCAAGGCTTATGCAGCGAATGGCCGGGACAATGCGGGACTCTTCTCGGGAACCGAGCAACGCGCCCGCGCTCAGCACATGAAGCTCTCCGTGAAAGCGGCCGCCGTGGTTCAGCAAACAAATCCAGGACCGATTCCTCTCGACGACATGAAACAGACCATACGTGAACTGGCGAGGATGCAATGATGACCCCGCGCCGGCTTTGTCAGACTTTACTCGCCACTCTCATTCTCTCCGCATCCGCATTTGCCGGAGGCCCCTTGTTTGTAGGCCAGGGCGGTTCCATCGATGGCAAACCGTACACCTGGGACCCCGCCGCAATGCCGGTCAAGTACACGGTTGATCCCGGCCCGATGAGTTCAAACGCGGGAAAAGTCGTGGTCGATAACGCCACCGGATTGCAGCGCGTGGCGCAGATGTTCCAAAGCTGGCAGAGCGTGCCGACGGCGGCTTTGTCGTACTCCTATGCCGGAACCATTCTGGCCGCGGGCGGATACGTCAAGGGAGCCGATGTGACGTCTGCGTTCGCAGTTCAATGCCATTTCGGGCAGTTGCCAATCAGCGCAGCAAAACCCCGATTGTCTTCGATGCCGATGGCAGTCTGATGACCGCGCTCGGAGTCGATTCCGATGTGATTGGCTTCACCAGCATCTGCGCGACCAACGCCACCACGGGGCACATCACCGGAGCGATGATCACGCTGAATGGTGCATGGCTGAACGGCGCTTCGCTAGGAGTGTTGTCCGCTTCCCAATTCTCCGATGCGATTACCCACGAGATGGGTCACTTCGCCGGACTGGATCACTCGCAGATCAATGTCGACGTACTGCAAAACTTCAGTTGCGATCTCGACACTATGGCGGGATTGCCCCTCATGTTTCCGATTCTCGTCTGTCCAGGACGCAGCGAGAGCGGACTCCCGGTGATTCCCACCGACGATGCTGCGTGGATCTCCCATTTCTATCCCGGGCCGACCTATGCGAGCACCTACGGGTTGATTACCGGCACGATCTACTTTTCTGACGCAGCAAGTGCTGCACAAGGTGTGAACGTGGTTGCGCGTGCAAGTGGATGATCCCACCACAACCGGCGACGAATCGCGACGCGTAACGTTTTCCGCGGTATCGGGGCTGTACTTCACGAGCAACCCGGCCAAACTGTCACTGGCGACAACAATGGCGGAGTGGCCAATACGGGTCACGTCAGGCCGCGCCTGATCGGCTACTACGAAATCCCCGTTTTCCCGGGCACGTACACCGTACAAGTCGAGTCGATCAATAGCTCTTTCGTCAATGGATCCAGTGTGGGGCCGCTCAATCCACCAGTACTCAATCCCGGACCGGACGAATTTTGGAAACAGAATGAGTCGGCTTACGATATTCCTCTCCAAAGTCTGATCCCATTACCGTCAACGCCAGGACAGACCGTTCCAAACATCAACATCATCCTGAACGGAACGCAACCGACGCTCGACAACTATGAAGACAACGGAGCGCTGTTTGACACTCTGCCTGTTATGACTTTGGAAGCGGCGGTGAACGCATGACGGGGCGTCGATTGATCTCCGCATCAATGGCCGTAGGCCTTTCGTTGTTCCTGTTTGCGTGCGGAGGAGGCGGCGGGTCAAGTTCCACACCAACGCCGATAACCCCGACACCGGCTCCGGTTCTTGCCATCATGAATACAACGCTGCCTGCGGCGGTTCAGTGGCTTCCATATTCCGTCACGCTGACAGAAGCCAATGGGGTCGGACCAGTCACCTGGGCCATCGATACCAGTTCCGTGGATCAATTACCGGCTGGATTATCCCTGAATACAACGACGGGTGTGATTTCGGGTTCACCAAGCGTCAGTGGCAATTTCAATATCGTTTTCAAGGTGACGGACGCGTCATCTACTCCGAAAAGCGCAACCCAGAATCTGCCCTTACTGATCGACCAACCGCTCGCGTGGCAGAGTTATTCGAGCCCGACTTACTTCGAGTATCAGAGCGTGTCCCAGGGTTTTGGCTCCGCCTATAACGGCGTTTTCCCTTACACGTTTTCCTTGATTCAAGGGAGTTTGCCTCCCGGGACGCATCTCGACCACAACTCCGGGAACTTGACGGGCGCGCCGACGGCGGCAGGTACTTTTTCTTTCTCCCTGCAAGTGCAGGATTCCTATTCTCCACCTGAGACTCTAAATGAGGCCGTAAGTGTGACGGTCACTCCTCCGCCTCTTCAGATAACCAATGCGCTGAGCAATCCCAAGTTGCTCGCTAACAGACTATTTAGTGGCTCATTTGTTGCAATTGGCGGAACACCCCCCTATACCTTCCGTGTTGTGTCTGGCATTTTGCCTCCCGGTGTCTCGATAACCGACCCCTCCGCCGGCCTCGTGTCCGGCACCCCGACAACCACAGGTACTTACAGCTTCAGTTTGACAGCGACGGATGCGGCATCCACGACCGTATACTCGTATCTGACTTGGTCCGTCGTCCAGGCTGTGGGCCGAAACGACACTCCCGCAAACGCAACACGAATTGGGAACGCTTTCGCGACTGCATCGATCAGCCCGCTGGTAGATTCTTCAGGAGTTCTCGTACCCGATACTGACTACTACAAGCTGCTCGCTGCCGCGGGAAGTACTGTGATGGTGTCGACCATTGCCAAACAAGGCAATCCAAACAATCCGCTGGACACTGTGATTGAAATCACTGATGTGAATGGTGCTCGCTTCACGACTGGATGCAATCAACCCGGGGGGACGACAACCGATTTCACCAGTCCATGCCTGAACGATGACGTGAGCGCAAGCCCGCACATCCAGGACTCGCAACTCACCTACAAAGTGCCAGGCACCTCGGGCTCACAGACTTTTCTGGTGCACGTCTTCGATTGGGGCGGTAACGCTCGTCCCGACATGATTTATGGGCTTTCTGTGAGCGGCGTCATTGACCCACTCGTCTTTTACCAAAACATGCCGACCGGAATTGCGCACCAGTCTTACACTGCGATGGTCTCCGCCTCAGGCGGAACGGGAAGTTTGACTTATTCACTGGCATCCGGTTCTCTGCCGCCGGGACTCGCTTTCACCGTCAGCCCGAACAACACCGGTGCGACAATAACCGGGATACCGACAGCGGCAGGCAGTTCCACTTTTAGCGTCCAAGTGACGGATCAGAGCAGTCCACCCCAGCAAAAGACCGCTTCTTTCACGATCATAATTGCGAATCCGCTGGTGATTACGACGACTTCCTTGCCGGACGGCAATGTCGGAACACCCTACTCAGCCCAACTGGCCTCAACCGGTGGGGTGGGACCCATTCAATGGAGCGCGTACAGCTTACCTGCCGGCTTATCGCTTAGCAGCACAGGGCTGATCTCCGGCACCCCAACCTCAGCTGGACCCTCCTTTCCACTCGTTTACGCGAACGATATGGGATCCGTGCCCTCGGGCTTGGGCACTTCGGCGAGTTTTCAACTTACGGTCCACTGACAGAATTGGCATATGGCGAATAAAACACGAAAATAGCTCCTCCGCGTTCCAGCTTTTCCGTCTAAAATAGCTGTAATGCCTTCCGCCGTTCACAGTGCCCTGGGGTGGGCGCACCCGGTCGTGGCCGAGTGGTTTGTGCGCCGTTTTGGCTCGCCGACGGAGCCCCAGGAAGCGGGCTGGCCTGAGATTCTCGCTGGACGCACCACTCTGATTGCGGCACCCACTGGGTCGGGCAAAACGCTCGCAGCATTCCTCGCCTGCATCGATCGCCTGGTTCGCAAAGCTCTCGCCGGTCAACTTGAAGATCGGACCGAGGTGCTCTACATCTCCCCACTCAAAGCCCTGGGCAACGATATCCAGAAGAATCTCGAAGCACCTCTCGGCGAGATTCTGCAACTCGCGTCCGAACGCGGCCTGATGATGCCGGAGATCCGCACTGCCGTTCGCACCGGCGACACGCTCATGCACGAGCGCCAGAAGATGCTCAAGCGGCCGCCGCACATCCTGGTTACTACACCCGAATCGCTCTACATCCTGCTGACAGCCGAAAAAAGCCGGCGCATTCTGCGCGACGTCGAAACGGTGATCGTCGACGAAATCCACGCGGTTGCCGGTGACAAACGCGGCGCGCACTTGCTGCTGTCGCTCGAACGACTGGAAGCAGTAACAGCAAAGCCCCCGGTCAGAATTGGCCTTTCCGCGACGCAGAAGCCGATTGAGCAAGTCGCTGAATTCCTGAATGGCTCACAGCGTCCGTCGCCGGTGATTGTCGACGTGGGACACAAGCGCGAACTCGATCTCGCCATCGAAGTCCCGCCGATGGAATTGGGACCAGTCGCCACCAACGAGATGTGGGACACGATCTACGACCGCATCGCGGAGCTTTCGCGGGAGCATCGATCGACGCTGGTCTTCGTCAATACGCGTCGGCAGGTAGAACGGGTTTCACTGAACCTCGCCGAGCGTATTGGCGAGGAATTCGTCGCCGCGCACCATGGAAGTCTGGCGCGCAAAATTCGTCTCGAAGCCGAACGCCGATTGAAAAATGGCGAGATCAAAGTCCTGGTCGCGACCGCCTCTCTGCAACTCGGAATCGATATCGGCTTCGTCGACCTGGTGTGCCAGATCGAATCGCCGCGGTCGATTGCAGTGGGGCTGCAACGTATCGGCCGCGCAGGTCACTGGCGCGGAGCCATTCCCAAGGGACGCCTCTTCGCGACTACCCGCGAACAACTCGCAGAGCTGGGTGCGCTGGTGCGCGGCATCAAGCATGGCGACCTCGACCGCATACTTATCCCCAAGTGCCCACTGGACGTGCTCGCCCAGCAGATCGTCGCCGAGTGCGCTGCTGTCGCAAACCGCGTGCCCGCGGGTGGAATCGCTGCAGACGCTGAAATCGATGTATCCGGATGGGATGAAGAGGAACTCTTCGCGCTGATCAAGCGCGCATATCCGTATCGTGACCTCTCGCGCGAGGAATACAACTCTGTCCTGGAGATGCTCTCCGAGGGCATTGCTGCGCGTCGCGGACGCTACGGAGCCTACCTCCATCGCGATCGTGTGAATAAGCGCCTGCGCGCACGACGCGGAGCGCGCATGACGGCAATCACCAGCGGCGGCGCCATTCCGGAGACTGCTCTCTACACGGTGGTCCTCATGCCTGAAGGCACCATGATCGGCACCGTCGACGAAGATTACGCGGTCGAGTCGCTCGCCGGCGACGTCATGTTGCTGGGCAACAACTCGTGGCGGATTGCGCGCATTGAAAGTAAGACCGGCCGCATCCTCGTGGAAGATGCGCACGGCCAGGCGCCCAATATTCCCTTCTGGCGCGGTGAGGCTCCTTCGCGCACCGCCGAACTCTCGTCGCTGGTGGCTGATCTTCGACAGCAGGTTAGCGACATGTTGCCGAACGTATCACCGGTCGGGTTGTCGCAGACCAATCCGGTGGTCGCCGAAACAGTTGCATGGCTGAAATCGGAATGCGGTCTCGATGACGCGGGCGCTGAGCAGATCATTCAACATTTCTTGAACGGACGCGCCGTGCTGGGCGCAGTGCCCACACAGAAGACGGTCATCGCCGAGCGCTTCTTCGACGAAGGCGGCGGGATGCAACTGGTGATCCACGCTCCCTTCGGCGGACGAATCAACAAGGCCTGGGGATTGGCACTCCGCAAACGTTTCTGCCGCAGCTTCAATTTTGAGCTGCAGGCCGCTGCAACGGACGAAGGCCTGAACATCTCACTCGCCGAGCAGCACAGCTTCCCGCTGGAAGATGTGTTTCGCTTTCTGCAGCCGGAGACGGTGAAAGACGTTTTGCAGCAGGCGGCGCTCACGGGATCGCCGATCTTCGCCACACGCTGGCGTTGGGATGCGAATCGCGCTCTGGCCCTGTTGCGATTCCAGGGCGGCAAGAAGGTTCCACCAAATATTCAGCGCATGCGCGCTGATGATCTGCTGGCGTCGGTCTTCCCTGATGTTGCGGCCTGCCAGGAGAACATCGAGGGGGACATACAGGTTCCCGATCATCCCCTGGTCAAAGAAGTAATGAAGGATGTCCTGCACGAAGCGATGGATGTGGATGGCCTGATTCAATTGCTGCGCGGCATTGAAGATGGTTCGATCCGTTGCCTCGCGGTTGACACACCGGTTCCGTCGGAGTTCTCGCACGAAATCCTGAACGCAAATCCCTATGCGTATCTCGACGATGCGCCGCTGGAAGAGCGGCGTGCCCGCGCCGTTAGCATGCGCCAAGTCTTGCCGGCTTCGGTGCTGGAGGAAGTCGGCAAGCTCGATCCTTCGGCTATCGCACAGGTCCGCGAAGAGGCGTGGCCCGACGTGCGCGATGCAGACGAGCTGCACGACGCGCTGTTTACGCTGGTTGCGCTTCCCGAACAATTTCCTTTCCCTGGGGATCTGAACGAAGCTGGTCCGCGTGGTGTGCGGGACCTTTGGGGACGATACTTCGATCAACTCGCACTACAACGACGCGCCGTAATTGCTGAACAGGGCGGAACCCGCTTCTGGGTCGCGGCAGAGCGGTTGCAGGTCTTTCGGATCATTCATCCGGACGCAGTGGTTGATAGTCCGTCCGCGCCTCTCGACGGCATAGACATCTCGCGATCCGATGCGATTTACTCCGCGATCACGGGATGGATGTCGCACATCGGGCCAGTATTCGCCGCAGATCTGGCGCGCACGCTGGCATTAAGCGAATCCGACGTTGAGCAAGCATTGCTGCGACTGGAATCTACGGGCGCAGTCCTGCGTGGAACATTCGTAGGTGGCCGAACGACTACCGGCCAACGACCAGCGACTGAATTTTGCGAACGTCGTTTGCTCGCCCGCATTCATCGCCTGACACTCGGCATTTTGCGGCGCGAAATCGAACCGGTAATGCCCGCTCAGTTCATGCGGTGGCAACTTCGCTGGCAGCACGTTGCGCCTGGATCGCAGCTTCGTGGTGAACGCGGCCTGCTGGAAGTCATAAGGCAGCTGCAAGGTTTCGAGATTCCCGCCAATGCGTGGGAACGACAAGTGCTCGCGCGTCGAGTCGAGGAATACGATTCCGCCGAACTCGATAAGCTGTGCCTGATGGGCGCAGTCGGATGGGGACGCCTGTCGCCGCATCCGGCAACGATCGACAGCAGCTCCAACACCAACGGCGATGGCCAGCGTGTTCGACGCGTGATTCCCACCAGCGTGGCGCCGATTACTTTCTTCCTGCGCGACGAAGCAGATTGGATGCAGCCGCACCACACAGCTCACGACGGATCGGAGCGCGCAGGTCTGAGCGAGGGAGCGAAGCAGGTGCTGGAGTTCCTTCGCCAGCGAGGCGCGTCCTTCTTCCCTGATATTGTTCGCGGTACCGGAAAGCTCAAGGCCGAAGTGGAAACCGGCTTGTGGGAACTTGTCGCTGCTGGTCTGGTCACCGCCGATGGCTTCGATAACCTGCGCTCATTGATCGACCCGAAACGACGCGCGGGCCAAGGCAGCGGACGCGCCGCTCGTCCCCGCCACAGTGCTGGACGATGGTCGCTGCTCTACCCTGTGTTCAGCGACGATCGCAATCGCACCATTGAAGCGACCTGCTGGATGCTGCTGCGCCGCTACGGAGTGGTCTTCCGCGAGTTGCTGGTGCGCGAGAACATGCTGCCGAAGTGGCGCGAGCTGGTGATGGCCTTCCGCCGCCTGGAAGATCGTGGCGAAATCCGCGGCGGCCGCTTCGTACAGGGCTTCATCGGCGAACAGTTTGCTCTGCCGGTTGCAGTCGAATCACTGCGCGCGATTCGCAAGCTCGAGCCCTCCGGCGAGGCGGTTACGTTATCGGCGGCTGACCCCTTGAATTTGATTGGCATCGTGGTTCCGGGCGAGCGAATCCCGGCGATTTCCGGCCGTACCGTGACTTACAGTGATGGTGTGCCGGTTACCGAGCCGGTGCGAGTGATACCAATCGCCGCGGCTGGGGATTAAGATATTCTGTGCTGTTAGTTCGTGCGCTGTCGAGGTTTACAGGTGTCGGATGTTTCATCTGACAGGTGTCCGGCAGATTGCATTCATCGTAAATTTGCAGAGCTGATACGTACATTCAACAAGTTAGCATTACGATCATAGGCGAGCAGCAAGGAAGTCGGGTGGAGAAATGCAGCCGTTTGGTGAAGTAGAAGTATTAGGAAATATCATATTCGTCTCCTATCGAGGCAAGATCGTATTCGGAGATGAACCCTGCATTCTTAGCAGAAATATTCGCGAGCGGTATCCAGAATTGAGGGATGTGATCGTCAATCTGCAAAAGGTTGAATTGCGTCCCGGCGATATTCCTGGACTGCTGGTGCAATATCTAACCGCATATGCGGCAGGTTATCGGATTCGTCTCTGTTCGGCATCGCAAGCCGTGCGCGATGTGCTGGAGAGCACCCGCGTGATGGAGGTTTTCCAGTTGCCGTTAGACGAAAACCGGGAGGCGTCGGTAGCCGCATTCCAATGCAGCTATGCGACACCGCGCAATTCGCGCGCTCAGGCTGCGGCTTCGTAAACTCGTCGCACACGTCACTACGGCTCGTAAGCTCATGACCCTCGCGCGATCAACGCAACCGGCGCTATCTGTCTGCCGGAGTCACATACAACGTTGAAGCTGAAAATTGTTCAAATCGGCGATCCGGTCTTGCGGCAACACGCGCGAGATTTGACTATCGACGAGCTCCGTAGCGGGCCGACTCAGGAACTCATCGCCCACATGAAAGAAACGATGCGCGATGCACCAGGAGTTGGACTGGCAGCTCCGCAGGTAGGCATGTCGATCCAACTCGCTGTCATCGAAGATCGCGCGGAGTATTTGCAGGATGTTTCCGAAGAAGACCTGCGCGTGCGCGAGCGTCAGCCTGTCCCATTCCATGTCATTGTGAATCCTCGCATCATTCGCAGCGAAGGTCCAAGTCGCGAATTCTTCGAAGGCTGCCTGAGCCTGGCTGGATTCATGGCATTAGTTCCGCGTGCCGACGCTGTCACAGTTGAATGTCTCGACGAGACGGGCAAGCAGAAGGTGATCACGGCCACGGGATGGTACGCGCGCATTCTGCAGCATGAGATCGACCACTTGAACGGCTCCGTTTATGTCGACCACATGAACACGCGCACATTGACCACGCTGGATAACTTCAATCGGAATTGGAAGCGCAAGACTCCGCAGGAAATTAAAGATTTGCTTGTGAATCAGAAACCCTGAGAGGGCCACTGCCGTTGGTGAGATTCGCGGGAACACCTCAAGATTAATTCGCGATCCTCGCTGGAGAGATCGGAGAATTCGATACCGTACTGATCTCCGTTGCGGTTCCGTACCGTTCCCTCGCAACGAATCTGCTGCTGGATCGCATCGAGCAGCACGACAACTCTGAGCTTCTTGCCGATTCGCAGTTCGAGTGGCAGCTGAACCGCCATGCCACGTTCGCTTAAGTTTGTTCCCATTCCGTGACAAATCGTGGTGACACCGCTCGGACTGGTTACGCTGACGCGGGTTCGAACATCGATACGCTCCCTTGGCGATCGCCGCCTCTCCGCACCCGGAGTTTGCAACAGCTCGGCCGACTCTCTGAAGCCTGACATCGCAGGTACCTCATTCTGTGGATCGGCAACGAATGCTCAGAACAGCAGACGGGATCAAAACGGAAGTAATCGCAAGAGTGGTGATCGCAGCGAAGGCGCGAACGAAGATCAGGCCACACGACTACGCGGCACGGAATCTTCGCGACGGCGTTGCGTGGGAACCAGTGCAGATCGCAGGTGGCGGCGCATGCAGGTGTAACACCGTACTGGGCGGAGTAATAACAGTGGGAAAATCAACTTCTCCCAGCCGCCACGCCTGCGAGACCGATAAACCTCGTGGCTGTGGCAATACGGACAGCGCTGAAACGACAACTTCATAATTGCAAGCTCCGCTCACGGGCCTTGCCGGTCGATCTTCAGGAGCGGGGATCTACCCATACAACAATAAGATCCTGACCCAAACAGGGTAGCCGGATTGTGCTTATTGTACTTCCAGATGAGACGACCTGCGGAGATTTTCGATGGGCGGATGATCAATGGTCCGATCGAGCAATCTACTTTGCTCGCGTTTCCACCGCTTCCAGCGCGCGCGCCACATTCAATTCCTGTGTACGCAGTCGTTCCAGCGTAACCTCGAGAGCCCCGGCTTTTTCGGTCAAGCCGCGCTGTTTCGAAAGTCGGAGAAGTTCGGCTCCCTGCTCCTGCACTTTGGTAGCGCAGGCAAGCAGGTAAGTCATCGAGTCGGCGTGCGCTTTCCAAAGATAGGCGGAATCGCTGTGCGAATTGAACTCCTCGGTCTCTGCCAGCATACGAGCGCAAAGTGCTACCGACTCCACCATTGCGGCCGCATACTCCCCACGAAAACTCTTCTCTTCCCGATACTCGGCACGGAACGCATCGACTTCGGCAGAGGTCAGCATCAAGCTCCCATTACGCATCGGGAAAGCGCAACCCGATGTTGCCTCGGCAGCAGCAATAAAGTTTTGTATGGAGTTGACGGTCGAACGAACCTTGCTGTCTTCGTTCGATTTGTCCACACCCTTCGCTTCAGAAGCGCTGGGCATCGGAACGCGTCCCGCGGGCGGCCGCAGAGAGGTAGCCGGCGACGGTCTCGCCGCTGTTCCTGTCGGTGTCGCGGACGCCGGAGTTGCTAACGATCGCGTTTTGTTGTCGACGACCTTCTGCAGTTTCGAGACGGTTCGTAGCTGATCGGCGGAGCGAGCATAGTCCGTGCTCATGATCGCCGTTGCCTCTACTTCCGCCATCTGCTTGATCGTGACGTCGCCCTCGATTCGCGACATGATGCTTCCGCCGGCCTTTTGAACTTTCGCGGCGAATTCCCTGATCTCATGCGCCGCCTGCTTGAAGAGCGAGTCAAACCGCTCTCCCATGTAGACGTTGTATTCAGCCGCCGTCGCCAGCACATGCGGATGGTAGAAAGAAGCGCCCAGTCTTAGCTTGATATCGCGAGAGCGCTGCATCACTCCCGAATCCATCAATTGGTTGAAATCGCGAATCTCCTCAAGCTCCTCGCGAATGAAACGGAATTCCCGCGTCAATTGGCGATGCTCTTGTGGCAATGCCGGAAGTTCCTTTAGGCCAAGAATCGTCGTCAGGGCGGGCTCGAACGGCGTAGGTTCGTCGCCGGTGTACTCATCCAGAGTTCGCACTGGAATATTCCGCACACGGTGCAGGAACGTGGAAACAAAATCGGTCTTATCGCGGTCGATCTCTTTTGTCGGCTGCTTGAAAATGAAGTAGCGCAGCAGCGCTTCCGCGGTTTGCGAGCTAGTCGACTCCCGCAGCCAGTCACGCACCATAAGAGGAGTGACCGCCAGGTCCAGCAGCGATAGCCAGCGCGACATCGCTTCGGCCCCGTTCTGCGCCGGAGCGTTCGCTTCGGCAGGAACTGGGATCGGATGCGCGAGTTCCTGCTCCAGCATCGAGATGTAGAACTTTTCTACCTCGAGCATGTCGGGCAGGTGCTGGGCCGGATTGAGCATTGCACGCCTCCTCGGCGCGATCGAAAACTCTATGGGGGAAGAATCGAAAGTGTAGTGCAGCTCTGCACTGGAAACAAGGCAGGTACACGTTACCAAGGGGTAACGCTTTTAGTTTGCAAGGGACGGCCCAAAACGGCAGGAATCGACTAGTTTACGAACTCGAGCCCCAGAACGTGCGCGTCGCGAAATCGCACGGCGACCCGAATCGTGTGGCGGATTTCCCCCGCCTCGAAAACGTCGACCAGCAATTGGGATCCGGCCGCGAGTGTGCATCCGGCTAGCTGGGTCGACAACCGGACCTGCATTCCGCCGCCACCGATCTTCTCAATCCGGCCTAATTCCTGGCCGCGATAATCAAAAGCCATCAGCTCATCGGTGACTTCGTATCGGGGATAACGGCGCTGCTCGGTGCTTAGTCCTGGGATCATATTCACTTTCCGCCTACCACCAGCTTGGCAATCGTCTGCAACTGCATGTTCGACGTGCCTTCGTAGATTTTCCCTATTTTCGCATCACGATAGAATTTTTCAACGGGGTAATCTTTTGTGAACCCATAGCCCCCATAGACTTCTACTGCCAAGGAAGTAACTCTTTCAGCAACTTGCGATGCGAATAATTTGGTCATCGCGGCTTCCTTCACGAAGTTCATTCCGGCATCTTTCATGCGGGCCGAGTTGTACACCATCATGCGCGCCGCCTCCAATTCCGTCGCCGATTGCGCCAGTTGGAACTGCACTCCCTGGTACTCCGAGATCGGCTTACCAAACTGCTTGCGCTCCTGCGCGTACTTCGCCGCATACTCCCAGGCGCCGCGTGCCAGTCCGATCATTTGTGCGCCGATACCGATGCGGCCCTCGTTCAACGTCTCAATCGCGATCTTGTATCCCTTTCCAACCTCGCCCAGCACATTCTCTTTGGGCACGTGGCAATCTTCGAGAATCAGTTCGCAGGTGCTGGAAGCGCGAATGCCCAGCTTGTCTTCTTTTTTGCCGACACTGAAGCCCGGAAAGTCTTTCTCGACGACGAATGCGGTGATGCCCTTGTATCCGGCGCCCGGATCAACCGTCGCGAACAGCACAAAGATGCCTGCTTCTTTCCCATTGGTGATCCACAGTTTGCGGCCGTTGAGAACGTACTCAGTGCCCTTGAGCTCTGCACGAGTCGTTAGCGCAAATGCATCGGAGCCGGAACTGGCTTCGCTGAGCGCATAGGCACCCACCGTATCCGTCGCGAGCATCTGCAGGTACTTCTTCTTCTGCGACTCGTTGCCCCAACGGATGAACGCATTGTTCACCAGCGTATTCTGGACATCGACAATGACGCCCGCCGAGGCGTCTACGCGCGACAGCTCCTCTACGGCGAGAATCGCTTCAAAAAACGTTCCTCCGCCTCCGCCGTATTGCTCGGGCGTCTCGATCCCCATCAATCCAAGCTGGAAGAACTGATCGATCAGGCTGCGCTCGAACACACCTTTCTCGTCCATCTCTTTCACGTGCGGACGCAGGCTCTGTTCGGCGAACTGACGAATGTTGTCGCGAAAGAGAATTTCGTCTTCCGTGAGCGCAAGCAGTGGAGCGGGAGCAGCAGATTTCTGCAGAGTAGCTTCAGACATTTTATGAGACCTCACCCATGAAGTCAGGCAAACGGGAGATTGTATATCAGCGGACAGGTAAACGCTGCTGAGGCAGGAACAGGGTGCCCCGTTCTATTCGCCTTCTTTTGGCGAAAGGGCGGGGTTAGGCGAAACCCACAGTTCAAGGTCGAATCTCAATCGGAGTTCCATCTGGAACCGCGCGCCAGATCTCATCCATTTCGGCATTGGTCACCGCGATGCAGCCGTCAGTCCAGTCGTATCTGCGCTGAGAGGAGCCTAGCCAACCGAATCCATTCGGCAGGCCATGAATGAAGACATCGTCCTCCCGGAGCGGTTCCTTGCTTACGCGCGTTCTCCACTTGTTCCGGCTTGGGATAGGAGATATGAATCGAGCGATAGTACTGACTCTTGGGATTTCGCCGGTCAAGAACGTAATGTCCTTCCGGAGTTCTGTGATCTCCCTGGTGCGTCTTCGGTCCAACCGGCTCACTGCCCAGAGAGATGGGGTAGGTCTTAAGCACCTGCCCTTGGGAATACAGGATCAGCTTGCGCTCTTTCTTCAGAACAACAACAGAATCGGCACGTGCATCCGCAGAAAGCGGAGTAACTGCATACGCTTTCGGAAGGATTGGGAACGACGCCAATACTGCGAGACTGAGGCGTAGACCGGTTCTCCAACGAACACGACGCATGACTCGCAAATTGTACTCTGGACAATGATCTTCGCCGACGGCTCGACCATTCAGATCCGCTACTGCAGCTTCACTTCGATCGTCTGATCGCCAGCCCAAATGAAATTTCGCCGTTGAGTAAGACGGAGCTTTGATCGAGCGCGTGCGGGTTATTCGACATCGCCCACTGCTCTTTGGGCTTGCCCATCCAGTTGCGATCCATCTTGTGGTTCTGATTCACGTCGTGGAGGACCACGACAGCGTAGTCGCCAGCCGGAAGGTTGGGAATCGGCACGACGACAGTTCCGGGATGAGCAGGAACGATTATGTCCTTCAATGCCGCAGTGCGATCTTCGGGCCAGCCTTTATCGGAATTGAATACGAGCACGCCGATGTTGCCGCCTTCCTGATTCACATTGCTGACCGATACGGTGAGCGTGTGGCCACCTGTGGGGGCGGCAATCTGTTGGCTCATCGCTATCGTGGCAGTCACGAGTACAACGCAAATCCAGAGAGATCGCATCCGCTGCCTCCTGAACACTGCGTAGATGGTAGCGGTTATTGACTGGAAATTCTCTATTTTTGAGTCGTATCATGGGCACCAAGGCGTATCCGTTTCTGGCGTTGGTCCTTCTAGCCGTTTTACGGTGCTGAGCGGGTGCCCCACTCGCGCGCAGCGACGGGTGGGAAACGGGCCAATAGTCCGGCACCGCGGAGAGCTCGCCTGTCTTCCCAAATCGGAATTCCGCTGTCAATAGCTTCTTTCGCATGAATTCCCGGCAACTCCATCATTTCACGATAGAAATAAATTTCGCCAAAGTGTCTGGTAGGTCCCATCGAATTTGTCACAATAGAAGTAGGCAATCTTTCAAACCGCCGCCTTGGGAGACTGATCGACTGCATGACTGACAGCCCAATCGATCCGACGGATTATCCGACGGAGCTCAATTTGTCCGACGGATAAATTTCTTGTCCGACGGATACATCCTTTGTTTTCAACGAAAGCTCGTGGCACCCCTCCCCCTCCCCAGCATCCGAGGGTCGCAGGGACGCAGAGTTCTTAGACTTCAGCGAAGAATACTACCTACTGACTGCTGACTACTGACTTCTGCCTTTACCGGCTACTGCGAAAACAAAAAGGGCCACCCGCATAACGGGTAGCCCCTCGCGCTCAGCCGGGGAATGGTTCATCGGCGATCGCGATCACCTCGTTCGTTCCGATTCCGATCATGATCCCGGTCGTGGTCACGAAACTTGTTGCGATCACGATCCCGGTCGCGAACACGATCGCGGCCGTAGTTGTTGTTGTATGCGTAATTTGGGTAGACGTACGTACGGTAGTTGTCACGATGGTCTACCTGGTATGCGTACGTGCCGTTATTTCTCCAGTCCTGATCGCGATGATCCCAATCTTCGGCCAGGGCCGCTCCGCTGATTCCCATCAACATCGCCAAAGTCCCCGCAACTGCTTTCCACTTTTTCATCGCTTCCCTCCCGTACCGCCCTACTTTCCGACTGTCACTTGATTAGACACAGCTCAAGATCCAATTCGCGTAAAGAGGTGGTGAAGGGACGTAAAGATTTGTATTAGCGGGAATCACGCAGATTTTGTGAGGCTTAGCGCTCTTCGCTCTCGTCGCCGGATGGAGGATCCGTGTCCGGTCCCTGGTTTTCCTGGCGGGCGAAGATCCAGGCGGCTGCTAGCCCGCCCATCAACATCCATGCGAGACTTACGCGCGCACCTTGGTCGTCTACATGCCAGCTGCCCAGGGGTTTGAATAACACGACTGCAAATACAAGGGCCGCGGCAATCAACCCAAGGTAAGCGGCTCTTTTTCCGATAAAGAAGGCGACAAGTGCGGCGAGAACGATAAAGAGGAGCGGCACTGAAGTCTGATACGGAGTCTGCCTGGTTGCCACAGCTGCTGTGACGGAAAGAAGGGTAAACAGCGCAAGCCCGAGAATACCTTCCAGCAGGGGATTGAGCTGCGCTCGCAAAAGGCCCATGCCATAAGTATTCAAGCGTGGCGCAAGAAATTCAACCTTGCTTGGAGCAGCAGCTGGTAGGCCCGGCAGGAATCGAACCTGCAACCCTCGGATTAGAAATCCGATGCTCTATCCGATTGAGCTACGGGCCCTCGCGTCGATACGTTAGTCTCGCATGACTCGACGAATCGGACAATCTGGCGCTCTGACCAACGCCCATCGTATCCGTTTGCCTCCGCCAGGAACGCGCAGTGACCACCGTGTGCGGATTCCAGCAATCTCACATTTGGATTTTGCTGAAGTTTTTGCCGCGTGGCGGGCAGCATGCGAATAAACGGATCGTCGAGCGCGTGAATCACTTGCGTAGGCACTGCTATGTGCTCAAGCACCGGACCTGCGCTGGCCCGTTTGTAGTAGTCTTCCGCGCCGTTGAATCCGAAATACCGTGCAGTGATCCGATCGTCGAAATCGCGAATGCTGCGAATGGAACCAAGCGGATACGCGCGGAATCTCTCCGGAAACAATTCCGCTTTGCGTCGCATTCTGCCCGCCAATGCGATCAAGAACCACCACTCATACAGACGATTATCCCAACGATGCAAAGCGTCGGCTGAGGCGGAGAGATCGATCGCGGGCGATACTGCAACCACCGCCCGCACCTCTTTCGGAGCCTCCGCTCCCCATTCACCAGCAATCTTCAAAACAATGTTTCCGCCCATCGAGAAGCCGGCCAGCGCGATCGACTCCAACTGCTCTTGCTCGATCAGAGCGCGCGCCACGGCTCCCGCGTCAGCGGAGAGGCCCGAATGATAAAGCGTGGCTGAAAGGCTTTCCGTGCCTCCGCAATTTCGCATGTTCATGCGAACCACATTCATCCCCGCAGCCCATGCCTTGTTGGCGGTGCCGATCACGTATTGCGAAGTACTCGATCCCTCCAGCCCGTGCACGATCATCAGTGTCGTTCTGCTTTTCCGCTCAGTCTGCCAATGACAGTGGCACATCACCTGAACTTCGGGATCGACTGAAAACAACCGTTCTTCCGCCAGAGGCAGGTGGTCCGTACGGCTGGCGAAATAAGCCGCTAGGGTCTGCATGTGGCCGCCCCGCAACCCGCGTCGCGGGACAAATACTTCCTCTCGCAAACCTTCCTGATGGATTTTGACAGCCATTTTCTTCAGTGTAGCGAAGATGCTAGATTGATGTGGAAATCATTCGCGGTGGAGTTTTCGTATGCCTATTTTTGAATACATCTGCAAAGGCTGTAACAAGCACTTCGAAGCCCTGGTTTATGGATCGCAAGAGGCCGTGTGTCCGGCGTGTCACGGCACCAACCTGGATCCGCAGATTTCCTCGTTTTCTGTGGGACACAGCTCCAAGGCCGCATCCTCCTGCATGAGCGGGGGCTGCGAATCAGGCGCGTGCGGAATGCCTGGTGGTTCGGGAATGTGTTGCGAGAATTGATCTCGTTTGGGAGGTTTTGAACGAGATTTCGCTTTACGACTCCACTCCTCGCTGCCTGACGAGGTTCAACACTAACACCAACAGAGCGGCTGCCAGCAACAGGTGAATCATGCCGCCCGCAACCTGGAACCCGTAACCCAGCAGCCACAGCACGAATAGCAATGCAAATGTCAGCCAGAGCATGGCTCACCTCTGCTGAATTCGATTCCGCCATTCTTTCCCGAGTTGCTGTCCTGTTTCGTCCGTTTTTTCGTCACATGTGGTTGTGACAAACCTTACAGCCGCGACACCGCCGCCGTCCTAGAGTGAACCTGCATTGCGGCGTGTTCTGCGTACCGCATGCATTGCAGCGTGCCTGCGTACACAAAGGAGGACCCATGCGCGTACGTCAGCTGTCGATTCTTCTTCCCGCAATTATGCTGTTTACCATCGGGTCGTTCGCGGCCGATACACCTTCCCCTTCATCCGGCAAGCAGCTTTACCAGTCTTACTGCGGTTCCTGCCACGGCGCGGACGCCAAGGGCTCCGGACCGGTCGCTTCTGCACTGAAAACATTGCCCACCGATTTGACTCTGCTCAGCAAGAACAACAATGGCAAGTTCCCGGAGATGCATGTGATCCATTCCATCGAAGGGGAAAGCCTGGTTGGAGCGCATGGCTCAAAAGAGATGCCGGTGTGGGGACAGCGCTTCCGCCGCACCACGGGAAGCCCTGCCGAAGCTCAGTTGCTGATTAAGAATCTCACTGATTATCTCGCCTCGATTCAGGCGAAGTAACACCTCGTGCGCCAGGAGAACTCATCCTTGCTGGCTCAAAACATTCAGCGCCGGACGATGGTTTCGAACAGCAACCACGTGACCGCTACGAGTCCGAATGCGATGGCGGCAAGGGCTCCAACGAATGCCACCACAAATGGAATTTCCTTGTTTTCAGGGGGAGGAGTGATTCCCAGAACCACTCCGCAGAAGCCGCTCACAAAGTGGTGAATGGCATTGCGTAGCGTGCCTCGATCGGCATTGGGAGCCGGTTGATTCAATGACGTTCTCGTTCAACTCCTATTCAACAATCATACGTCGCCTGTGATTTTTGCCTGCGCACGTTTCGCGACTAGAACTAATTTTCCAGCCGAACTCGCGCAATCGCCGAAAGTCCCAGACCTCGCCCGCAATCGGTGGCATACAACAACGTGTTGCCGCTCTCCCATGATGGTGAAATGGCGTTACAGGCGCCGTCTGTGAGTTGTTGCTCGGCACCAGTTTTCAAGTCCCGTAGGCCGAGGTGCCACGACCCGTGGTCCCGACGGCTAAAGGCCAGTCGCGTTCCGTCTGATGAGAGTGCGGGGTATCGGACCGATCCCACGATATTCTCCATCAGCGCGATTGTTTTTGTCTCTCGGCTGAGATGGAACAGCCGCGAAGAGGCGACGGAGCCCTTCGCTAGAATTAAATCGCCTTCAGCAGTTACCGTCATCTCGAAGATGTTCTCCGTGCTGTCGTAGATTCGCTGCGGCGCCTCATCCGATCTAGTATCGACAAGCCAAACCGAAGTTCTTGCTCCCTCTTCGCGAAGAAACGCGAGCCACCGTCCGTTCGCCGACATCGCCGGTTGAAATCCTTCCGCCACCTGATTAGCCGTTCTGGACGCGACATCTAGCCGATATATGGCTGAGCGAGCCTTTGCGGCCTCGACATATGCGATCGAAATCTCGTGCGAGCCTGCCAGCGAAAGAGCGTCTCCGGGTAGAGGCACCGGCGTCGCGCGCTGTCCGTCGGATACTGCTGCGACATATCCCTGGCTCAGCATCTCTGTGTATAGAATTCTCTGTCCTGATATGGCAATCGGGTCCGCATAACGAAAAGCTTCTGTTGGAATCGCAACGCGGCGTTGAAAATCTATATTGCGATCAGCAAGCGCATGCAGATTCGCCGCGAAGAGAATCAGAATCGCGGCGAAAGCCGCAGACGCATAAGGCAAGGAAAATTGGATTTTGCGATGGCGCAAGAGAACGCGCAGAAGCAGCACAAACATCCCGAGCGTCGCGAACAAGCGAATCGCAGGCAAATATTTCGTCAGCGCGCCGTAAGGCGGAAAACATGCTGCCACGAAGAATGCGAGCAATGCGATTTGATCTTTTCTATTTCCAAACTCGTGGAGCGCTCCGATCCCAACGACTGCGCTGAAAATCAACACGCAATAATGGTATGACGAGGGCATCGGGTTTAAGAGCAGAGTCAGCGGGACAAAGGCCGCCCAGTCCAAACTGTTCAGGCCAGACTCATCCTTCCTGCTCACAAGCGTCAGGTAGCTGAACCACACAACGGCCGTGGTCACTGCCTGAAAAATCGAAAACACCACCGGAGAGTTCAACAGGGGAGTGGAATTCAGCTCCGGCTCAAACAAGAACATTCGGTGCCACAGCGGAGTGAGTGCACTCCAACGCGAAGAGTACGGCGCGAGTAACTCGCCGCGAAGCGCACGCGGGAGCACCTCGGTCACATAGACCTGATGGACGTTCCATCCGAACACACCAATCGAGATTGCTGTCAGCGCGAGGAAGCCGAGAATCAGGCCGCCCGCTGCTCGCCAATTGCGTTTCCAAAGAAACAAAATCAGAAACAGTCCGGGAAATAACTTCAGCCCGGCTCCGACTGCCAGCAGGAGCCCCGACGACAAACTGTGATTCTCGCGCAGTGCTTGATAGGCCGCGCAGATCAGCAACAAAATCAAAATGTAGTACTGCCCATCCAGAAGGTTGGCGCGAAGCGGGGCGATACACAGCAACGATATAAGAATTACGTGATGCCACGACAGCTTCGTCGCACGGCGAAGGATCCAGAATACGAGCGCCAGGAAGCCCAGATTGCAGACAAGCCACACGCGCTTGGCATTGAGCGCCTGCATTCCGGCGAGCGGGATGAACGGGAGTGCGCACAGTGGCGGATGCGGAGCGAAGCCTACGAGCTCCTGATCAATGCCCAGATGATCTTTCTGGCGTTGAAACCACGTCCACTCGTATGCGCGGTCCAACGGGATGCCCGCGCGGTGGACGGAAGCAGCCACGAAATAATTAGGGAAATCGGTGTTCAGCGACCGCCATGCCGGCAGAAATCCCCGGAATAGGAATAAGCTCGCGAGAAACGCAACCAGGATCAACTCACACAACAATCGAGTTCGCGGCTTAAAAAGTTTCATCCACAAGCGTCCCGTATTTATGGTTAGACACTTGTACGCGCCCGATTCGTCACGGTCAATTGATTCCACTCGAGCCGGCGGCAGGCATTCTGAGTTTCGCTAGTTTCTGCTGCAGCCCATCAATCGAGCCCACCTGGAATTCCGGCTCGACCGTCTGCGCCAGGTGAAGCGCTTTCTCGTAGGCAGCACGCGCTTCCTCCCATCTGTGCAGTTCAGTCAGCACGTCTCCGAGCACTGCGTTGGCCTCGGCATTGTCAGGGGCCAGTGCAACCGCCTGCTGCGCCTCTAATAACGCGGAATCGAATTGCTTCGCTTCCATCAGGCCACGCGCCGTCTGTATGTGACTCTTCGCTGCCGCGAGTGGTATCTCGAAGTGACCATCAAAAACGAACACGCTGTAATCGATGACCGCTGTGGGTTTGAGCGTCTGGAATTGAGCGTAAGGATTCAGCGCTCCTGGGCCATATTCAAATCCGGAAAGGTCACCCGCGCTGATCAGCACCGGACCATCAATCGCCGGCGGAGCTTCGATCTTCTCGTTCACCCAAAGCGAGTCGGCCGTGGGCAGAGGCTTGCACGGGATTCCATAGTACTTTGTGTCGATAACTCCTTCACCGAAGTAAACAAACCAGCAGTCCTTCACGCCGCGGGCATCGAGGTACTTCTTCACCGACTTCAGCTGCTGTCCCCAATCAGCGTTCGAATCGCTCAGATATTTGTAGGTCTGCGATGGCCCGCCCCACAGTTCATTCGCGTACGCCATGTACGCTGGATAAGCGCGCGCGGAAGAGACCGCCTGGAACACGAGCAGCGCAACTACTGCGTAGGCCCACTTGCGATTCGTCCGTATCAGCGCCACGGCACCGCCTGCCGCCAGCACCCATAGGAACGCGTACATCGGCAGAATGTGTCTCAGTCCGATATTCATTCGCGATGCCATGGCGATCAGCAGGTAAAAAGCAGGGGGAATCGTCAGAAAGAGAATTTCGCGCCAGCAGGTCAACTTTCGCGTAGCAATAGCCACGATCGCAACCACAAACAGGATCAGCAACGTTAGCGTCGACTTGATCACAAAAGTCGCTGGAAAATAGGACCAGACTCCATGCGGATAGACCGTCCCGAACAAGTAGCTCTGGTAGAAGTCCGACATAATGCGAACATCTGTCAATCCGTAGATGTACGACTCCGGCAGCAGCTTCCAGTTCGCTACAAATTGCAGACCCTTCACTTCGTGCGGACGAGATAGTCCATGCATGAACTCCGCTAACGGCGGATTGAGTTGCATCCCGGCCGGGCGCGCCTGGTAGCGGAACCCATAGAAGCCCCACAATATGGCAATCGCGATCACGCTGATCACGACAATCGCCCCTGCAAGTCGAAACGCGTATTTCTTTCTGCTCTCGTCGGAAGGGCTCGAGTTGCGCACGATCTCTACGATCGACAGCATTATCAGCATAGGGCAGATCAAAATTGCCGTATGCTTCGCTGCCAGGGCCAGTCCTGCAAACATCCCGACCAGCGCCATTCGCCAGGCTGACGGTGCCTTCACGTATCGATAGAAGGCGTAGATGGAGCCGAACATAAAACAGCTGAGCCCCACGTCGGTTCCCAGGACAGCGCCATGCGCCAGCAAATTGGGATCGAATACTACAAGGCCCAGCGCGATGAATCCTGCAGCGGTGCCAAACATCTCCTGCGCGGCGAGAAACACGATCAGCGCCAGCAGCAGTGTGAGCGATGCCACCGCCAGATGAACGCGAAACAGCATTTTGTCGGCATCATTCTTGAACAGAAAATCTTTACCGTTGAGAAAGGCTTCGGTCTTGAAGAAACGGTCTTGGGGCTGCGGCATCGTCAGAGACATGTGCAACAGCGGCAGCGTTCCGAGCAGTTTCACCAGCGGAGGATGTTCAGGATTCAGGCCAAAGTCCGCGTGCTTCCAGGACATGTATCCGGCGTAGATGTGATCGTCTTCGTCCCACGTGATGGAATTGCGCCGGGTGGAAAAGGCGAGTTGCAGGAAAAGCGCGAGGAGAAGAATGATGACTCCGCTTGGAACAAGCCAACGCCTCTTGCGGGCGGGCTGCGCTATCGCCTGTTTTGGAGAATCCGCGTTTATTTGCACTATGGCTCCGGTACTTCGAAGGAATGATGTCTAAACGAAAGACTTGCCGCTTTCAAGAATAATCCGCACGCTCGAGGGTTTGCGCTTTTCTAAATGGGCTTCGCCCAATCTGTTACCAGCGTAACCAGACATGTCCTAATGATCTTTGTACTGGCCCTGCGGGGTACCGTTAAATCGTATAGACCGCCATGAAACGCTACCTCGGCTGTTCCTTTTTTCTGTTGGCGCTGATCTCGTCCTGTCTCGCGCAGGATAAGGTTTTCGATTGGGTCCGCGCCAACGATGAAGTCGTCCAACTGGACCCGTCGGATTTCCGCGGAGGTCGCATCTATCATCCCGGGCCCAATGGCGGGAACATGCATGTCGATATCCAGGCCAATCATCCCGTGACAGTTGCGATGGTGGCAGAACAACAATGGGACGCGGTTGTTGGCCACGATTTGGGCGGCAGGCTTGATTATCGCTGCTTACGAGAGCATATCGTGAGCACCACCTACAGCTGTGAGCTTCCCCCTTCTCAGCCGATGGTGCTGGTTATGCGTGACGAGCGTCAGCCGAGTGCCGTCGTTCGCGGAGTGGGAGCAATCCTGAATGGCGCCACCGGTAGAAAACAATTGCTTTCTCCCAATGATGTACTCATCACTTACTATCGCTGGGGTTGCGTCAGCAACTGCGAAGAACCGCACTTCCAATGGACGCGTCTGGTAAAAGAGAAGTACGAAATCACGGCGGCTCCTAAGATCTACTCTATGCTGAGCCCTGAGTGGGATGGGCAGCAGATCAGTGTGAAGATCAAGTCAGGGCTTCCTCTCATGGTCGCATTGATTCCCGCTGCGTATGCAGATCAGGTCTATTCGGATCCCGGATCCTTTCAGCAGACGCTTGCAAACTCTGCGTGCAAACAGCGCGGGGTACAGACGCTGACGTTCGAATGTACAGTCAATCTTGCTGATGGACAGCAATCGCTTGTGCTTATGCCCGAGCCGGGAGCGAATCCACTCGCCCACAAGAAAGCGGACATTGAGTTCGACGCCACCAGGTGCATCGCCAACTGCGACCTGCTGGTACCGAAACAGTAGATTACTCGGCGCGACTGCCGGGCAATCTCGGTTGGCGCGAACTGGCCAGCCAATTTCTCGGATTCCTTCGTTCCTAGTATCCTTTTGTAAGTGTCTCGCTTCTCCAAGCATCTCGCATATCTGTTCGTCATCGCTGGCCTCTGCCTTTCTCTGTTCGCGTCCGACGCAGGCAAGGCACCGACAGCAAACGCTCAGCGACTTCCCTTCCAGGTCTCATGGACGCCCATGCGGATCACCAACGGCTCGCCCTGCCTCTTCAAGATTGTTACCACGAACCCTTTGGAATCGTTGACTGGAACTTTTATCGGTCACGAAGTTCGGTTCTTCCGCGGACAACAGAAGAACGCATGGTACGGATTCGCCGGAGTAGACGTGGAAACCGCGATCGGTTCATACAAACTTGATCTGATCGGCACCAACAGGGACGGCGAAAAACGAGAGTTCCAGCAAGTGGTTCTCGTGGGCAAGACAACTTATCCCAAGGTGACTCTTCACGTCCCCGAACAATTCGTTGCGCCGAGTCCCGAACAACTGCAGCAGATCGAGCGGGATAAGACTCTCAAGGCCGCAGCGTTTGCCGAAGGCGCTCCCTTACCGCAATGGTCGGGCAATTTTTCGATGCCGGTTGAGGCCGAAGCCTCCGACTCGTTCGGAACTGCGCGCGTGTTCAACGGCAAAGTTGCAAGCGTGCATCGAGGAACCGACTTCCGCGTAATCTCGGGGACTCCGGTACGCGCCGCCAACGATGGCCGAGTCGTGCTCGCCAGTCCGTTATTCTTCGAGGGCAACTGCGTCGTCCTCGATCACGGCGAAGGGCTGAAGACGATCTACATGCATCTTTCGGAGATCCAGGTGAAAGATGGTGAGCGGGTAAAAAAAGGCCAAGTCATTGCGTTGAGCGGTGGGACTGGCCGCGCAACAGGTCCTCACCTGCACCTTGCGGTGCGCTGGGAAGGCGCATACCTCGACCCTACGAAACTGCTGAAGATGCAGATGCCGGAATACTCTGATTCACGACGCAGTGAATGAGCCACAGAGTAACTTCGGCGAAGGATTCATTGAATCGGAAGCTAATTCTCGGTCGAGTTGCTCCAGTTCCTTTTTGAGCAGCTCGGTGTAGCGCGGGTTCTGCGAGCGTTTAAGTTGCTCGAGTACACGCGCGCGATTGAGTTCCAGAGACTGCCGGTGCAGGATTCTCTTTTCATCATCCGGCGAAAGGAGACCTTTTTTCTCGCCGGAATTCTTGCCGAACTCGCTCTGCTGCTCTTCTACGGATTTACTTTCCCATCCGCGCGCCATGAACTTATTTTACGCGCGAAAATAAGCCCCAACTCGCTCGACTGCTACTTTGCGAGGTTGTGCTCGCTCAAGCAGGTCGATCCGTGCCCGTCGTCGGCAAAGCGGATCTCACCGCTCTCGTCTGCGCAAAACGCTCGCAGACCTTCACGCGAATTCAACGGGACCGCGACAACTTTGAACGTCGAGATCACTTCTCCGCGACAACCGGAAAGGCTGTAGCGATACTTGCCTTTAGAATCTCCGCCCCATGCAGCATCAGTCACCTGTGCTTGCGCGGCTGCACTGCTACCCAAATCGCTCAGCGAGCATGTGTATCCCACTTGTGGATTGCTCGCCTTAAATGTCTTCTCCGCCGCAACAACATTCTTCACCGCGGCGATTGCCGAATTCTCACTGCCATTCGGAGAGCGAAACACTGCGGGCGCCTGGGTGGTCATCGTGATCCCACTGGCGGCTGAGAATGGGTCTTTTGCTGTGATCGAAGTCGACGCCTTCATCTGCGTTGCGGCGTTTTCCATCTGCTTCTGGATGCTATCGATCAGTGCGGCATCAAGCTTCACCGCGACCGAGAATCCTACCTCGCTCAGCTTCCATACGCTCTGCTCAGATTTCATCTGCACCAGCAGATGCGGAATCACGCTCATCTTGTCTTCGTGTCCCTCTTTGATGGCATGGAACGACAGCTCCATCTCGTTGTGATCGCCCTTGATCTCGTCGCGATCTACACGCACTTCCATGCGGCCGCCGCTCTTCGGAGTATCGAAGGCAACCAGCACTGGACCGGTAGCGTTCCACTTCAGGTTCGTCCCAGACTGAGCCTGGCTGCTAATCACCATCGCCGGCAGTGCGAATTGCTGTTGCGCGCTCTGTCCCAGTGCTTTCAGCTTGGCACGGGTCTCGTTCAACAGATGGGGTTCAAATGTGCCCGGGGTTGGCGACGCGACCATCTCGATCAGGGCTTCGCGCGGAGTCTGCGGTTTCGCAGCCTGAGCCCATGCTGTCGCGGCTAACGCCAAGGTCCCCAACAAACACAAAGCTTGCTTCATCGTCGATTCCTCGCTGACGAGGGTACGACGAAAATCGCCCTGACTCTGTGTATCTCCGGTTCATGCCCCCTGACGAAAGTAACCGTTACGTTTCTACCTTGAAGCTTCTGCTCCGGAGGTGCGGTTTTCGCGGGCCGTTCTACTTAACCATCCGAACGTGACGCTTATCACAGACCTTCTGGTCATGACTGCAGAACATTGGCTGTAGAGGCGTCTTCCCCGGAGGTCCCATGTTCCGCATCCTGGAAACCCGCGAGCTCGGCCGTGGCGTGAAACAGTTCGTCATTGAAGCCGCTCGCATCGCACGCAAGCAAAAGCCCGGACAGTTCGTAATCGTTCGCCTGCACGAGCACGGCGAGCGCATTCCGCTCACCATCGCCGATTCCGATCCGCACGAAGGCACAATCACCCTGGTCGTTCAAGGGATCGGCAAAACCACTTGCCTGTTGAATATGCTCGAGGGCGGCGACTCGATCCTCGATATCGCTGGACCGCTGGGAAAACCGTCTGACGTGCAGCACTACGGAACAGCCGTTGTGATCGGCGGAGGCGTGGGAACGGCCATTGCTCTGCCAACCGCGCGGGCGCTGCGTCAGGCCGGCAATTACGTCATCTCGATTCTGGGCTCGCGCTCTCGCGACCTGGTGATCCTTGAGGACGAAGTTCGGAAAGTAAGCAACGAAACGCACATCTGCACAGACGATGGAACCTACGGTCGCAAAGGCGTAGTGACGGATAAGCTCAAAGATCTGCTCGCCGGTCCTTATCCGATTGACTTCATTCTCGCCATCGGACCAGTTCCGATGATGCGCGCCGTCGCCAAAGAGACGAAGTTTACCGGCGTAAAGACCATCGTGAGCCTGAATTCCATCATGGTGGACGGAACGGGCATGTGCGGCGGCTGCCGCGTGCTGGTGAACAAGAAGAACCAGTTTGCCTGCGTCGATGGACCAGAGTTCGAGGCTGAGGCCGTGAACTTCGATGTGCTGATGGAACGCAACAGCGCGTATCGCGACAAAGAGCAGCGAGCCCTGAAAGAGCTGCTGGAGAATCCCGAACACGAGCTGGAAATGATGCGCGTGGAAATGAAGAAGCACTTCGTGGAGGAAATCACCGGCGAACCTGCAGCTGAGGTGAATGGTGTCTCTTAATCCACTTGCGAACAAAGAGCGCATGAAGATCCCGCGGCAGCATATGCCGGAGCAGGATGCGCACGAGCGCGCTCACAACTTCAAGGAAGTAAACCTTGGTCTTCCTACAGAAAGAGCGAAGCAGGAAGCGTTGCGTTGCATTGAGTGCGCCAAGCCAACCTGCGTGATCGAGTGTCCAGTCGGCGTGAAGGTGCGCGAGTTCATCGACCTGGTGCTGGCGGAAGATTACCTGGGCGCGGCAGCGAAGATTCGCGAAGACAATGCGCTGCCTGCGATTACCGGACGCGTTTGCCCGCAGGAAGATCAGTGCGAAGGCGCGTGCGTTTTGAATAAAAAAGGCGATTCGCTCGCGATCGGATATCTGGAGCGCTTTGTCGCCGATTATGAGCAGAAGAGCGGCAAACTCGGACTTCCGCCAATCGCAAAGAAGACCGGAAAGAAAGTTGCGATCGTGGGAAGCGGCCCTGCTGGACTCTCCTGCGCCGGCGACCTCGTCCAAAAGGGACACGAGGTCCGCGTTTTCGAGGCGCTGCACGAACTGGGCGGAGTGCTGGTTTATGGCATCCCCGAGTTTCGGCTGCCGCGCGACATCGTGCGCCAGGAAATTCATAACCTTCGCCACATGGGCGTTGAGTTCGAAACCAACGTCATCGTCGGCAAGACCGTTACCATCGACGAACTCATGCAGAAAGAACATTACGACGCAGTGTTCGTCGCCACCGGGTGCTGGCCTGCCGGTTTTCCTCAACATTCCGGGCGAACATCTTGTTGGCGTGTTCTCCGCAAACGAATTCCTGACGCGTGTGAACCTGATGCGCGCGTACCGTTTCCCTGAATACGATGAACCTCTGTACGACTGCAAAGACAAAGACGTGGTCGTAATCGGCGGCGGCAACACCGCGATGGACGCCGTTAGAACCTCCTTGCGCCTGGGAGCGAAATCGGCTGCGCTGCTGTATCGCCGCAGCGAAGCCGAAATGCCCGCGCGCAAGGAAGAAGTCGAGCATGCGAAGCAGGAAGGCGTCGACTTCCAAACTCTTGTAAACCCGGTCGCGTTCCTCGGCGACGAGCACGGACGCCTTTGCACGGTTCGTTGCCAGCGCATGGAACTGGGTGAACCCGATGCTTCCGGACGGCGCCGTCCGATGCCGATCGCGGGATCTGAGTTCACGCGTCCTGCAGCTTTGGCCGTCATTGCCACAGGCACGACAGCGAATCCGATGATCCAATCCACGACGCCCGATCTGAAGACGAACAAGTGGCGCTACATCGAAGCTGATCCTGAGACCCAAAGGACGTCGAAGCCCGGTGTCTTCGCCGGTGGCGACATCGTCACGGGCGGCGCAACCGTGATCCTTGCGATGGGCGCAGGACGCAAGGCAGCGAAGTCGGTCCACGAATATCTCACGACCGGAAATTGGTAGAGGAAGTCGATCAGTCTCTAAGTCAATTAGTCTCTCAGTGCATCAGTACATCAGTTCCTATTTATTGCCAATTCTTAGTTCCCCTATTCAGTCGGCGATAATACTCGTGTGACCGAGACCGCAACCGCAACTCTCGTCAAACAGGCTGCTCGCGATGCTGGATTCGATCTGGCGGGCATCGCTCCTGTCCGCGAGTTTCGAGAGTTGGAGTACTTTCCCGAGTGGATCGCGAACGGCCATGCCGGCGAGATGCGCTATCTCGAATCGCGAGATGAAAGCGGCGAGCTTAAGCGATCCTCGCTGAGTCGCGTGGCTCCGTGGGCGCGATCGGTGATCGTATGCGCGCTCAACTACAACACCGCACAACCATATTCGACTGAGTCGGCGAGTTCCGATCAGGGCTGGATTTCGCGTTACGCCTGGTTCAACGGCGACTATCACGACTTCGTGATGAAGCGCCTGCGGCAGGTTGAAGCCAGGTTGCGAGCGTCTGCGGCAGAAATCGAAACGCGCTGCTACGTTGATACAGGGCCGATCGTGGAGCGTATTTACGCGAAGTACGCTGGCCTCGGATGGATCGGCAAAAACACGTGCGTGATCAATCAGAAGATTGGATCGTGGCTCTTTCTTGGCGTCATCCTCACTTCGATCGAGTTGATCCCCGATCTTCCTGCGCCTGATCGTTGCGGCACGTGCACGCGCTGCCTTGATGCTTGTCCGACGAACGCTTTCACCGCACCGCACCAGATGGATGCTTCAAGGTGCATTGCGTACCTGACAATCGAAAAACGCGGAGACGTCCCCATCGAATTCCGCGATGAGATGGGCCGTCAAGTCTTCGGGTGCGACATTTGCCAGGACGTCTGCCCATGGAATCGCAAGGCTCCCGCCAGTAACGCTCCGGAATTTCAACCGCGCGCAGAGCTGGTAAATCCAGCGCTCGACTGGCTCGCGACGATTACAGAAGAAAACTTCCGCAAGACGTTTCGCGGGTCACCGGTGAAACGTACGAAGCGGCAAGGCCTGCGTCGCAATGCGGTGCTGGCGATGGCGAACTCAGGAGATCAGAGATTCGCCGCGGTGCTCGAGAGACTGGCGAACGATGAAGATCCGGTTGTGGCTGAGCATGCACGATGGGCGCTGGAGCAGATGCGTTAGTCGTTTCACGTTTCACGCTCCCACCCATCCAAAACAGGGGATGTGATGCATCCGCACTCCTACTTTTGCTCCCGAAATGGGAGGTCCCGGGGGTACCCCCTCCCCCCGTGTCCCGCATTCTAAAGAACTTAGAGGCGTGGGATGAGGCTCGTCCCGGCAAACAAAGGACTTAGTCCCATCGTCCCGCAAAACAAAAGACTTAACTGCAGTTGCCAGTTGTTAGTTGTCAGTTGCTAGAAAAGGCGGGACTGCGCCTCGCGGCACTCAAATGCTCTATTTCCAGAGTAGCAATTTTGAAGGTACCTCCTGGACACTTTCGCAAAATTTATATTTGCTGAGTTTTCATCGGGATACGAGGAATTCAGGTGAAAGATGGGCTTGACATCTCGAAACGCGCCAACGCCGTCAAACGAAGAAGCAGTCCTTGTGGCGACGGAACACAGCGGCTAGTCCGCCCACCAACAAAGACAACCCAGGTCGACCTCCCCACATCGACGTGGACCAATGTGTGATTAGAAGGAGTGACCCGATGAGAAAGATCCTGTTGTTTACGGCATTCGTGGCGGTATTTACCTGGGTGGCCTGGGCCGCTGACGTGAATAAAGAAATGACTAGTGCAGCGAACGTAATGAGAGACATGACATCTACAAAGCAGGTTCCAAGTTCTTTGCTGGATAAGTCCAAGTGCATAGCCGTGATCCCGGACGTAACAAAAGCCGGCTTTGGTATCGGCGGGAAACATGGAAACGGCGTGGTGAGTTGCCGGACCAGCTCAGGCTGGAGTGCACCCGCGTTTATTGATCTGACCGGCGGCAGCGTGGGATTCCAGGCAGGAGTGGCAAAACAGGATGTGATTCTGTTGATGAACGATCAAGGTGCGCAGCAACTCCGGAGCGGTAAGTGGGACATGGGAGCGGAAGCAGTCGCTGCCGGTCCGACCGGCGGTGCTGAAGCAAGCACAGCCTGGACGGCGCCGGTTCTTTCCTATACTCGGTCCAGTGGAGCATACGCAGGTGCCAACCTGGCGGGATCGAAGCTAAGTGCCGACGAGGACAAGATCCACGACCAGTACGGCCAGGGTACTACGTTCAGTGCTGTGCTGGACGGCAAGGTGAAGCCTGAAGCATCGGCGCAGCCGTTTATGTCTGCGTTGGATCAGGTAGCTCAGAAATAGTGGAGCCGGTCTTTCAAGGGCGCCGCTAGCCACAAATTTGCGAACATCTCCTGCAGTCAGCGGGCGCGGTGACAGTGTTGTCATGCGCGCCCTAAAATTTGCCTGCGCAAACATCGACACACGACATAACCTCGAGTCCGTACCCAGCTGCTTCAGCGAGATTTCCTGCTTTTGAAGTACCAGCGAGCATAATTTTCCGCACTCCGGTTCGTTTTCACCCATCTGCACGGCTCGACAGATTAGGTGACAAAAATTATACAAATGATCGTGAGTTTCTGATTGACCTGAGGAAAGTAGATGGTCAGAATCTCTGCCGCTCCCGCCGAGTGATTTCCACCAAAGGAGTAACAGAGATGCCTTCCAGCAGACGCCTACTTCAGTTGGGTGTTCGAGCTTCCCTCTTTCTCGGGATTTTTGCGCTCATGACAGGTTTCGGATTCGCTGCCATTCCCAAGGGCGCGACCGACATGGGTCCCGAGAACGAAGGCAAACAAATCACAGTAACTGTTTGGTTGAAACTGCATAACAAAGCAAACCTCGACGCCATGGTCAAAGGTATTTATGACAAGGCCTCACCGAATTACCACCACTTCCTGACAATGGATCAGTACAAAGCGCAATTTGCGCCAACGTTGAAGGAAGCGGCCACGGTGAGCAATTTTCTCGCGAGCCACAATCTGAAGATCACCAGCGTTGACCAGAACAATCACTTCGTCGTCGCGCAAGGAAGTATTGGCGACATGAAGAAGGCGTTCAATGTTCAAATACATCGCGTCATGATGAATGGGCGCGCCCATCGTATGAACACATCGGAAGCGACAGTCGCGGGGGCGGCGGGCGGCCTTATCTCCACCGTGCAGGGGTTGAGCGATTTCCAATATAAGGCGCACGTACGGCCTGCAAGAAACCTTGCAACAGGCGTGCCCTATGCTGGCGCATCGCTCTCGAGCGCAGGACCAGATGGACTGTTCTTCAGCGCGAATTGCCTGCGTCCACCCGAGACGATTACTTTCACGACGGCGGGAAGCTTTCCCAAGGCCACCTATACCGGCAACCGGTATGGAGCGGATATCACCAACACCAATCCTCCAAACCTACCGCCGTGCGGTTACGATGCGGCCGAAATGCAGCAGGCGTATGGACTGCCCCAGGTCTACAAGAAGGGCCTGGATGGAACTGGGCAGACCATCATGATCGTGGATGCGTTCGGATCGAACACGATCCTGGCAGACGCGAATCTGTTTTCGTCGCTGAACAAACTGCCGTTGCTGACGACGACAGGGGCATCCCCGAATTTCCAGATCTTCACGCCGAATGGCCCAACTACCTGTACGGCAACCAACGGATGCATTGCAGGAAACTGGCAGTTCGAAACAACGCTCGATGTTGAATGGGCGCACGCGATGGCGCCGGGAGCGAATATCGTCCTGGTGCTGGGTGCGGACAACTCGTTTACAAATCTGGATATCGCGAATCTGTTCGCGATCGAGAATGGATTCGGCACCGTTCTCTCTAATAGCTTCGGCATTTCAGAGATCGCGCTGGTGGATTTGGCTCCATCAGAACTTACCGTTGAGAACGGGATTTCCGAGATTGCCGCGGCGTTGGGGATTTCACAAAACGTCTCGAGCGGCGACGCGGGGGATGCACTTGCTGAAGATACGGCCGATTTTGGTATTCCGTCAGTGTCTGTGCAGGCGAATGCCGATTCACCTTTTGCGACAGGAATCGGCGGCACCAGCACATTCCTCGATGCGAAGAACAACATCGAACTGCAAACCGGGTGGGGTTTGAATTTTTCACGAATCGCTGAGCCCACTCCCAATCCGCCAACAGTTCCGCCGCTCTTTGAAGGTTTCCAGGAAGGAGCTGGAGGAGGAACCAGCGTTGTTTATGCCAAACCCAAATTCCAGAAAGGAAACACAACAGGCGGCGTGAAATTCCGGCAAGTTCCGGATATTTCCATGAATGCGGATCCACAGACTGGAGTTGAGATCATCGTCACTGCGGATAGTGTTCCTGGTGATCCTCAAGAAGTGGATGTGTTCGGCGGCACCAGCCTTTCGTGCCCGATGTTCTCGGGTGTGTGGGCGATTGCAAATCAGGCAGCCGAACAGGCAGGAGTCTTCCCACTGGGTGAAGCTGCGCCCATCCTTTACGATCTGCCTGGCGACGCCATCGTGGACGTGAATGTGAAGGCGAGCGACACGAAGCTGAACGTAACCGGAACGATTCTCAACCCGCCCAATCCACCCGTTTTCGAAAGTGCCGCGGCCCTGGCCGGACCTCAGGCACCCACGAAACGATTCGTTAGCGCGTTGTTCCAGAGCTCAACCTCGACACGCTGGGATGTGTTTTCGTTTGGTACGGACTCCTCGCTGGCAACCGATGCCGGCTGGGACAATGTGACCGGGCTCGGCACTCCGAATGGCCTGAAGTTCATTCAGGCAGTCGTGAACGCAGTACGCTGAGTAGACCTAGTTGAATGTGGGCGGCTCGCAGGGGGCCGCCCTTTTTTGGCTACGGCGGTTTCCAGCGACGGGCCAGCAACCCCGCTTCCTTCGTGCTAGCATCTCCTTATTGAGGCGCCGAGCGTCAGCCGCCTTTCGGCGCGCGCATACCATGGGTCGCAATCAGCAAGTTCGCCTCTTAGGAATCATTCTCTTACTCACATCCTGCCGATTTGCATTGGCTTCGTCCTCGGAGCAGCAGCACTGGATGGAAGTGCACTCGAATCACTTCGTCGTGCTGACTGACATGGATACCAACCATGCCCGCGCAGTTGCGTATCGTTTCGAGCAGATGCGTTATGTGTTTGGGGCGGTGATGCAGAAGTCGGCGGTGAATTTGCCAGTGCCGCTACAGATCATCGGATTCCGCAGCCGCGCGGAGCTGCTGCAATACGCGCCGCTGTACCAGGGCAAACCAGTAGATATGGCGGGATTCTTCGAGGCGTCCCCGGACCGCGATTTCATCGCACTGGATCTTTCTACGGACGATTGGAGCACCGCGCTGCACGAGTACACGCATGCGCTGGTCCATGCCAATTTCCCTCCGGTTCCGGCGTGGTTCGACGAGGGTCTCGCCGAATACTTCGCAACGTTGAAGATCAGCAACACTGGGCTGGAGATCGGGAATATCTCGGACGCGAATCGGATGGCGCTGAGCAACATGCCATGGATGAGCCTGGAAGAGTTGCTGCTCGTACAGACTGGTTCCGATTCGTATAACCAACGGCAGCGGCGCGCGATTTTCTACGCGCAATCGTGGCTGCTGGTGCACTACCTGATGTCGAAACAGAAACTTCCCGACCTGTTCAATTATTTGCAATTGACGCAAATCAAACAGACTCCTATTACGGAGGCGATTGAGCAGGCGTTCGGCATGTCCCCGGACGAGTTCGAGAAGAGTTTGCGCGACTACTTCAAGGGCGCCTTGAGCGTGCAGAAGATGCAACCGCTGGTGCTGGACTATTCCGGTTTTCCTTTTAATAAGGTCGATATCGCGACCGCGAATGCCGAGGTTGCGGATCTGCACGCGCACTCGCGCGATTATCGCCAGCAAGCAATGGGAGAGCTGAAAGAGGTGCTGCGAACTGATCCGCAGAATCCAATAGCGAACCGGGCGCTGGCGTATCTGTATATCGACAACAAAGACTACGAAAACGCTGTGCAGTGTATTCAACGCGCGATGTCGGCTGCGCCCAAAGATCCGGAACCGCATTACCTATGGGCGGTTTATGTAAGGGATAAAGCGCAGGCGGAAGGACAACAACCGGGCGGTGCTGTCTCCATGGAGCGCGAGCTGGAGCAGGCGGTTGCGCTTTATCCGCAATATGCGGATGCCTACGATCTGCTGGGTTACGCGTATGCGCTGGAGGAACGATATCCGCAGGCGATCGCCAGCACACAGAAAGCAGTGCAACTGCATCCGGGATACGAACCGTATGCGCTGGATTTGGCACAGTATTACGCGGATGCAGGACAGTTCGACAAAGCCACGGCCGTGCTGAATCGGGTGAAGAACAGTCCTGATCCGAAGATTGCGACTGCTGCCAACAATGGTCTGCAAGCGATGCAGGCGAAGCAATCGCAATATCTGCAGGAAAAACATTTTCAAGGACTGACGTCGGAGCGTAGCAAGCAGGACCTGACTTCCCCGCAGTGGAAAGCGGCGCCAGGAGAAAAAGTAGCCAGCCTGGATGATTTGACGGCGGCGTCGAACGCGCAATCGCAGACGCCATCGGTGCAGCCGACCAAATACGCTTATGCCGAACTCATGAGCGTCGACTGCTCAACGCCTCCGGCGGCCACACTGAATCTGAATGCGGACGGGAAGCGGCTGCGTTTGAACGCGCCGGACGCAAAGCAGGTGATCGTGATCGGCAGCGATGAAAACTTCTCCTGTGAGTGGCGCAACCGGCGGGTGCTGGTGAATTACAAGGCGGGAGGCAGATCGGATGGGGAGCTGCTGACGGTAGAGTTGAAGTAAGTCGGTGATGACGCGGGCGAGAGCCACCCGCGTCATTTTTATGCTCTGAGCTGTTCAGGAATTACGCCCGGCTAACGTTGGCTGCCTGGTATCCTTTGGGGCCCTTCAAGAGGTCGAACTCCACTGTCTCGCCCTCATTCAGAGAACGGTATCCATTCTCCTGGATGGCGGAATAGTGGACGAAAACATCTTCCCCGGTGGAACGTTGGATGAAGCCATAGCCCTTGGCCCCATTGAACCACTTCACTGTACCCTTTTCTCTCACAACGTACTCCTTTCGCCTCTGCGCTGAGGTATGGTGCTCTCCTCGGGCCCCAATCGCGGCGAATTCTGGAAGAAGTCGCATCGCGAGACCGTGGAGATTCGGGTGCCATCACCGTCCTGTGCCCGGCTGGAGCAAAGAAAAAGCCCCCCTGCGCGCCCACGCTCAGTCGAGCGGCAGCAACAGGGGAGCCTGAACTTTTTCGCCAATCCTTACAGCAGATACCGGAAACATCCACCCATATCCACTGGCGTATTTACCGCCAGAGTTACCGGGCCAATCGCCCGGTAAGTTGTGGATCATATTCAGGAACTAACCCGGTTGGCAAGAAAATTTCGCTCTTCCATCGAGGGTGCTGGACCAGCTTGAAACACAGTAGCTGGCCTGTTTTGAACAAGATCAACAGCGAGACAGATAACAGAGGGCGAGTGTATCTGAGGAACCCGAGGTTTCGAATCCGCGACCGCGGATCAGTTGAGGGACCCTCAACCAGCCTTCAGGTCCGGGATTTGCTCACCAGATCGAAACAACGCGATGTTGGCGACTTTGGCATCTTGCTCTGCGCGCTGGGTTATCTGCTCCAGGTCCTTGCGCGACCAGCCGACGGAAGAGATCTCGATGCGCGCCGTCTTGCCCGATATAGAACAAAGTGGGGACGTTGGTGATTCCATAGGCGTTCGAGACTGGATATCCCCTGGGATCGTCGAGCAGCACCGGGAAACTGACGCCATATTGACGAAGGAACGCAGCGGTATCTTTCTGATTGTTCTGAGAGACACCCACGATTGCGGGCACGCTCTTCCCTTTTAAGCCCTGGTAAAGGCGTTCCAAGTAAGGGAGGGTAAATTGGCAGGTCGGGCAGGAAATCTTGAAGAAAACCAGCAATACGGGTCCATGCTTCAGGGCCTCTTCGAGCGAGAACGGACCAGATTCCAGATCGTGCAGCTTGAACTTGGGTGCCGGAACACCGGCAATAAGTGCGGGCATTAAAGTCTCCTGAATTAATGATTCTAAAAGAGTGCTGCTCGTCGCAGGATCTTGCGTGCCAACCCCGTTAGCGGGATATCAGCGAGCTCACGCATTGACCACCAGCGTCCGCCCCGCGATTGGGGCGTCGAAAGCCGCCAGACACGGACCCGGTAGTCGGTATTCATGATTGAGTGTTTGAGGTTCAACAGTGGGCTGGCCGGAGGTCCGGGAGCGACAGCCAGCGTGGGCAGCTCCCACATACCTGTCATTACTGTCTCCGATTTAGAACGGCGCACCAGTTTCACGCGATCGCGATCTGTAAAAAGCGCCATGTCCAGCTCACAAATCTTTCGTTTGGCTTGCGCACCTTTGGAGCCGGCACCACGGGTTTCGCACCACTTGTGGACCGGACACAGCAGACAGCGCGGCTCCGCCGGTAAACACACGGTTGCGCCCAACTCCATCATGGCCTGATTAAAGTCGCCGGGGCGCTGGGGACTTAACAGGTCTTCGGCAGCTTTCCACAGTTCCGCGGTGGTCGCCGCATGTCCGGACACTCTCGCCAATACGCGCTCGACGTTTCCGTCCAGGACGGCGCACTTCTCGTCGTAGGCGATGCTGGCGATGGCGGCAGCGGTGTAGCGTCCAATCCCCGGCAGCTTTCGTAATTCCGCGGATGTAAGAGGTATTCTGCCTCCCAATTCGGCGACTACCTTCTGTGCGGCGGCGTGCAGGTTGCGGGCACGACGGTAATATCCCAGTCCACTCCAGGCGGCAAGGACCGCATCCAACTTGGCCGACGCCAAGTTTTCGACAGTAGGGAAACGAGTGAGGAACTCGCGATAGTGCTCCAGGACGGCGCTCACGCGCGTTTGCTGCAGCATAATCTCGGAGAGCCAAATGCGGTAAGGGTCTTTATTCCTACGCCAGGGCAAGTCGCGTTTCCCGGCGTCGTACCAGCGTAGTAACGCCAGCCGGAACAAACGTTTATCGGTAGAGCTTCGGGAAAGGGCACAATCCATGAAGGATTTCAGCATTTTAAGTTGACGGCGGGAGTTGAGCAATTTCGGTCATGTCCATTAGGTACATGATCGATGGTTCAAGTTGCGCTAATGTGCAACTCGCAACAATAGGTCGCATCCGAAAAGACTCACAGGAGCGGAGCCGTGCTTCGACTAGTTTCTCTTATCCTAATTTCTGCAGTTCTAGTGGCGTGCGGCGGCGGTGCGACGTCTTCGTCAGGACGCGGGACTACTGCTACCGGCACAGGGGGCTCCGGAGGTGCGGTCGGAGGCGGTGGCGGGAGCGGCGGTGGAAGCGGAACTGGTGGAGGAACCGGAGGTGGTGGAGGTAGCGGTGGAGGAGGAGGCAGTGGCAGTACGGCTCCTTCGACCCCGACGGTAGTTTCGGTTTCGGCTAACCAGACGACATCAGGAGTTGATATCGCCGTAGTAGCTCCGACGGGAACGAATCCCAACGCGATCGCCCTGGGAACAGTGGCAGCTGGCTCGAGCAGCGGTTCCGCTGCGAATACGGGAGGAAGCATCGCACAGGGTTCCACGATGACCGTCCTGATGTTCGGCACAGGTCTCTCGGCTTCGATGACAATCAGTATCAGTGGCCCAAGCGATCTTACGGTCAGCAATCCGGTAACGATCCAGTCGACGGACAATCCGCCCATACCCGGCGTTGCGTTCACGCTGGCGGCGACACCGAGCGCCTCGCTCGGGGCGCGCACAGTGATCCTGCAGGACACCAGTAATAACGTGACCACGTTCACGGGAGGGTTGCAGGTGATACCGTGAAACGCCTTTTCTTCGTTTTTGTTTTCGCGCTCGTCGTTCTAGTGATCACGCAAGGCCATGCGACCACGATCCGGCCGATGAGCGTGGAACAGATGACAAACGCAGCTTCCACAGTTGTGGAAGCGCATGCATTGAACTCATGGTCGGCGTGGAATGCGCAACACACCATGATCTACACATACACGCGCCTGCAAGTGACGAACACGCTGAAGGGATCGCCCGAGTCCTACATTCTGGTGAAACAGATTGGCGGCGCTGCGGATGGATACGCACAACACGTTGCTGGCGTCCGGCAATTGCAGCCCGGTGAAGACGCTGTGCTATTCCTCCACCAGAACAACGCTGAGCCGGGAACTCACGTTATTGTGGGCTTGATGCAGGGACAGTTCCGCGCGTCGCGAACGAAGTCCGGACAAGTGCTGGTGAGCAACGGTGTTCCGGGCGCTGAGCAGCTTCAATACGGATCGAACCACGTGACTGTGTATCAGGGATCGGCGATGACGCTGACCGAACTGGAGTCGCGGGTGCGGAGGACGTTGCAACAATGAAGATCATTCAGCATCGCCCTTGGCTCGTACTTGGAATTCTGGCCTCCCTGATCGTTGTGACTATCGCGCTCGCGGTCCCGGCGTTCTCCTACCTTCAGCAGTTGACAGTGGTCAATGGGCAGAACTCGCTGGTTACCAGCGGCCAGCCCGGATTTGTTTGCGCCACCGTCTATGGACAGAATTGCAATGTCTGGGACTTCAACGCATTCCCGGTGAAATGGAACCTGAATCCTACGACTGGCACGAATATCACCGGCAGCACTACGGTGCATGACATCATTGCGAACTCGTTCGCCACCTGGGCGAGTGCTCCGAATGCTGGACTCGCGGGAGCGGTGACGGAAGGGCCAACTTCATCGGTGAGCGATGCGACAGCTGTTCCAGTTGGCACAAATCTGATTTGTTTCATCTGCAATGGAAACGATCAGACGATCTTTTCTGATACATCGACACTTGCTGTAACGCTGACAACAACTGCGACCGTAGCGGGACAATCGAATCAGCACGGCGGCACTTCGACGTTCGGCGGCCAGATCGTACAGGGACTCATTCTGTTCAATCCCGGCAATACATTTGTGACGAGTGGAACGCCCACTGGAACGCAAAGCGATCTGCAGACGATTGCCACGCATGAGATTGGTCACTTCTTCGGTCTCGATCACTCAGCCGTTGTGGCAGCCATCATGTTCCCGTTCGCGCCGGTCACTCAAACCCAGCTTAGCTACGACGACGTAGCAGCCATTTCCTTGAGCTATCCTTCCGCGTCGGGTCAGACGTTCCCAGCTGGATCGATCAGCGGGCATGTAACGTTGTCGAGCGCGCCTGTTTTCGGCGCCCACGTCTTCGCGGAATCGACCAGCAACCTGCAACTGTTTCAGCTTCCGTCCATCCGTAAAAGCGCGGTGGGAGCTCTGAGCAAAACTGATGGCTCTTACACGATTACCGGCTTGCCGGCAGACAATTACGTTGTGTATGCAGAACCGCTGGATGGACCGGTTGAAAACGGAAACATTGCCTCGTTTGCGCCGGTCTACGGACAGACAAACGGAGTGCAGACGAACTTCACGACACGCTGGCATTAAATCAGTGGCTAGTGGCTAGTGGTTAGTGGCTAGTGGTTACTGCGGGGGTCGCTGGTAGCTAGTGGCTGGATCGACAATCGTGCGATAGCAACCGGGAGTCGTTTTGACTTCTGACTTCTGACTTCTGACTTCTGACTTCTGACTTCTGACTTCTGACTTCTGACTTCTGACTTCTGACTTCTGACTTCTGACTACTTTCCTACATTTACCTGTGAGATCAAAATCCAGTGTCCCGCGACCTCCTGCCAGGTGCTGACCACACGCTGCGGGTCCGACGGAAGCATCATTGCCGTTCATGCTGCCGTCTACGCTGATCAGATACACGATGACCGCGTCGGCGCCTTGTGGGCGAACTGTGAGATCAGATAGCGTGTAACCCTTAAGGTCAAGGCTGCGGATGCGCTCCATCGCAGCAGCTCGATCAAAAACGCCGCCTGGAGTGACCAGCACGAAGTTGGCGGACAATCGTTGCTCGACTTCGGTCCAATGCTTGTTCTTGATCTCATCCAGAAACGCGCGCTGAAGTTGCTCGCCACCGGTGGCGCCAGAGAATCCAGGTGCCCGCTTACCCCAGAGAGTACAGCCTGTAGAGATGAGACACAGAAGAACTACGGCGATGAGGCCTTGCTTGCGCATGGCGCAGATTGTAGCAGGCAAAAACGTATGCCAGTTCGTCAGTATTTCAGTTCATCGGTAACTCGGCGCTCCCTTGTGGTGCACCAAGCAACCGAGATACTGAAATACTGATGTACTGAGATACTTTCCGCGCTATGCGTTCTCCACGCCACAAGAACCGCAACCTGCCTTTGAGTCACATCCGTTGCCGTTTGACTTGGCCTTTTCTTCGTAGCTCTCCAGCGACACTGAATACTGTCGCTCGATCTTGTCGCGGAAGACCGGGCCGGAGTTGTAGGAGCAGAACGGATAGAGCAATCCGTTGGGGGCGGCATAGTGGATAACGCAGCGCTTTACGCGCTCGACGTCGTAGTTATAGGAATCCATGAAGTGCATGCCGGCAACCATCAGGGTGCGATAGGTGAAGGTGCCGTCCATGCCTTCGCGGCCAAACTTCTTGTCGGTGAATCCCTGTAGCGTTTGCAGGAACTTGTTGAAGGTCAAACCCGGAGGCGCAAATTCCGTCTTGTAATGCTTGCGCAGAGAGTTCCATGCGCTCACGCCGGTGAACACCTTGAACACCGACTTCTTCGTCTTGCGGGAAATCTCGTCCATGTCTTGCAGCAGCGCGGGGATATCGACGAAGCGAGTGACCGGAATGGCGGTCTTGGTTTTCTCGTCGACGAAGAGATAGGTGCCCATGGAGCAGTGCGGATGGCAGCTTAACGTAACGTTCTCTTCTCCCTTGAGCGCGCTGATCAGTTTGGAGAACGGTGTCACGCAGGAGAGCGGGAACCAGTCGGCATAGACGTCGCAGATACCGGTCTGATCGGCGACGGAATGTGCCAGATCGGCGAGCGTGAAGCGCTTGGCTTCCAGTTCGCGGCGATTGATGCGGCCCGTAAACGCCACGGGTTGATAGCTGATGCCGGAGACGACGTCGATGTTCTCGATGGCGAGGCGAAGGATGTCGCCGACCTGATGGTCGTTGAGTCCCTTCACGATCGTGGGCACGAAGATGATTTTCATGCCGGCTTTGCGGATGTTATCGATCGCCAGCAGCTTAGTTTCGTAGAGTGACTGACCGCGGGTGCGCTTGTAGACGTCATCGCAAACGCCGTCGAACTGGAGATAGAGCGTCTGCAGACCAGCTTCCTTGGATTGACGCGCAAATTCGAGGTCGGCGAACTTGATCCCGTTGGTCGCTGCCTGGATATGCGAGAAGCCCATTTCTTTCGCAAGACGAAGTGCGTCGAGCCAGCGCGGATGAATGGTCGGCTCGCCGCCGGAGAATTGCACTACGCGTCCGGGAACCGGTTGCTCGCCACGCAGCGCGGCAAGCATCTTGCGGATGTGGTCGAGATCTGGCTCGTACACGTAACCAGCTACGTTCGCATTTGCAAAGCAGACCGGACACGTCAGATTGCAGCGGTTGGTGAGATCTACGTTCGCCAGTCCGGTGTGCGAGGTGTGCATCGAGCACAGGCCACAATCGTCAGGGCAATGGGTGGCGTTCGGGACAGCCGGATTCGTCAGTCCGCGATTGTCGCCGAAGACCCACTCTTCCATCTTCAGATAGAGCTTGGCATCGGAGTAGACGATGTCGCGAAATTCGCCGTGCTCGGCGCAGCGCTTTTCCATCACAACCTTGCCGTTGTCTTCGCGAATGACGGCATCGATCACCTTCGTGCACTCAGGGCACAGCGACTGCGTGGTCTTGGGCAGACCTTTCTGAAGCGGAGTGATCGGCGATCCCGTGTAGGTGGTCTCGGGCTGAATCACTTTGAAGTCGGGGCGGAGGCCTTTAGTCACTCCGGCGCTGCTGGCTCCGCGTTCGTTCGCGGGTGGATACACTGCCTCTGGCGCAATGGTTTGTGTGCTCACTTCGGTGCTCCCTTGAATTCCGATCGCGAGATGAATCTGGCGCGAATCGTCCTAATACTTTGAGTCCAAGCTATTTAAGCAACTAAGTGGGGCAAACCCCAAAAGCCGTTCCGTGTGGGGAGAGGCCGTTCAGTGGGCTGAGGACGCGCTTCACGCGAGATTCGCGATCCGAATCGGCGAAGTTGTCACCGTTCAACGTGAGATAGGTCACAAAGGATCACGTTGGTAACAGCAAGGCGTGGCCGGGCCGGGAAAGCGGTGGCTCTTCGAAATATGTCTTGACAATAGTCGTTATAACGACTAATTTACTTGTGAAAGATGAAACAGAAGATCCAATCCGAGACGAAGCGCCGTATTGGCTCGGCCGAGGAATCTGCGTTCCTCGAACTGATGCGCACCGCGGACATGCTATCGCGAGGCTTTGCGCCGTTGTTGAAAGCGGAAGAGCTCTCTTCGACCCAATATAACGTGTTGCGTATCCTGCGAGGGGCGCCCGAAGGGCTTCCTTGCGGCGAGATTGGGACCCGCATGATCACGCGCGATCCGGACATTACGCGTCTGTTGGATCGGCTGGAAAAACGAGGCCTGGTCTCGCGCTGCCGGGAAACAAAGGACCGGCGCATGGTGCTGACTCGAATTACCGACAAGGGGCTCGAACTGCTGGCGCGCCTCGATGAACCGGTACAGGAGGTTCACCGCGCACAGATGGGTCATCTAGGCCGGGAACGTCTGCAGGAGTTGGTCGAACTGGTGCGGGCCGCCCGGAGCGCAGTGAGCTAAATTTTTTGTCGCAATATTTGTTGTAACGACTATCGTGGAAACACATCCAATCTACGAAACCGAAAGGAAAACATTATGAGCACCGTTGCTACACCTCAAGCCGCAATCACTACCTGGAATGTCGATCCGATTCATTCGGCAGCCGAGTTCAAGGTGAAACACATGATGATCTCGAATGTGAAGGGTCAGTTCACCGGAGTTTCCGGCGTGTTGTCGCTCGATGAAGCAAACCTGACCAAATCGCACGTCGAAGCCACCATCGACGCCGCATCCATCAACACTCGCGATGCGCAGCGCGATGGACATTTGAAGAGCGCGGACTTCTTTGACGTGGAGAAATTCCCTACCCTGTCGTTCAAATCCACGCGTGTGGAGAATGCTGGCGGCGGAGAATTGGCGGTCGCGGGAGACCTGACCATTCACGGCGTGACTCGCAATGTGGTGTTTACGGTCGAAGGACCTACGCCAGCAACGAAAGACCCGTGGGGCAATACGCGCGTGGGATTGTCGGCGACGGCAAAGATCAACCGCAAAGATTTTGGTCTGACCTGGAACGCTGCGCTTGAAACCGGTGGGATACTTGTCGGCGAGGAAGTGACCCTTACGCTCGATGTCGAGTTCGTGAAAGCGTAATAGTTCAACGGCGGAGACGCAGGAGAATTCTCGCTACATGGCGCGATGTCGACGAGAATTCTCGAGCCTCGTCACCGCTACTCGTGTTGCGAGACGGACAGCACGTTACCGTCCGGGTCTTTGAACCAGGCGACCTTGGCGCCGCCCGGTGCGCTCCATATTCCTAACTCGTCCTGCTGCGCCCACGGATAACGTTCGAAGTGCACGCCACGGGCTTGCAATTCGGAGACGGCCTGCTGGGCGTCCGGGACTTCCCAGCCCAGAATCGTGAACTGCGCGGGCGTAAACTCCTTGAGTTTCACCACTCGCAGCATATTTCCGTTGGCTTCGAAGACGAGTGCGAAGCCATCGTCGCTCACAAACTTCAGTCCGAGCTTCCGCTCGTAGAATTCGCGGGCGAGTTGGGCATTGGTAGTGGGAACAAAAGCGATAATGTTGTGCGCGCCAAGCATGTGCGGTCCTCACGAGATTTGAATCACGGCAACGAGATCGGTGAATCATATATCTTAGTTCTGGCCGGAGTGCGGCATCGTTCGAGAGGGATATGAAAGCCATTCAAGTTCAGAAAACCGGTGGTCCAGAAGTTCTCACGCTCGTAGACATTCCAGTTCCCAAGCCAAAGCCAAACGAAGCACTGGTAAAGATCGCCGCCAGCGGCGTGAACTTTATCGACACGTACCTGCGCGAAGGACGTTATCCCGCGCCTCTGCCGTTCGTTGATGGCCAAGAGGCGGCTGGAACAGTGGCCGAAGTTGGCAGCGAGGTGAAGAACGTCAAGGTCGGCGATCGCGTTGCGTACACCAACGTGCTCGGCGCTTACGCCGAATACGCCGTGGTTCCAGCGGACCGGTTGGTGCACATCCCAGGCAAGTTGGACTTCACCGAAGCCGCAGCCGCGATGTTACAGGGAATGACCGCGCATTATCTGGTCTACGGCAGTTATCCGCTAAAGAAGGGCGAGACAGCGCTGATCCATGCGGCGGCCGGCGGCGTGGGACTGTTGCTGGTGCAGATGGCAAAAGCGATTGGAGCGCATGTGATCGGGACCGCAGGTTCAGATGAAAAGTGCCGGCTTGCAAAGCAAAATGGCGCAGACCATGTGATCAATTACTCCACGGAAGATTTTGAGGCTGAGACGAAACGCCTGACTGACGGCAAAGGCGTTCACGTCGTGTATGACGGCGTGGGAAAAGCGACGTTCGACAAGGATCTGAACGTGCTGCGCCCGCGTGGCTATCTGGTCCTGTTTGGAGGGGCCAGCGGAGCCGTACCGCCGTTTGATCCCATCAAGCTTTCACAAAAAGGGTCTCTATTCCTTACCAGGCCGACTCTGATCAACTACGTCGCAACACGAGAAGAGTTAGAGCATCGCGCCGGTGATGTGTTGGGTTGGGTCACCGATGGCAAACTCAAGCTGCGCATCGAGCACATATACAAGCTTGAGAACGCAGCGCAAGCGCACCGCGAACTGGAAGCGCGGAAGACAACCGGAAAGCTGCTGCTGATTCCGTAGCTTTAATCGCCAATTCTCGAGCTTGTCTGGTCCTGGTCCAGTAGCTCACGGATTTTCGCCAGCAGCGTGTCCGGGCGAATGGGCTTTTCGACGGTGATGGAGTTTTGGGAAGGCTCTTCTCCGCTCAACGCCTGATTGCTGTAGCCGGTGATGTAAATTGCTTTGACGCCGGCACGCCGCGCACGGATCTGGCGAACGGCTTCAGGACCGTTCAGCTTCGGCATCACGACATCGGTCACGATCAAATCGATGGGTGCGAAATGGGATGCGGCAATCGTAACTGCATCCGCTCCGTCGCGCGCCTGAAGCACGTTGTACCCCTTGGAGCGCAGCATGGTGGCGATCATCTCGCGCAACTCGGTGAGGTCCTCAATCAAGAGAATGGTTTCGGATCCCGCAGCGGACGCGCTCACGGCTGGGCCGGCGATCTGTCCGACAATCGTGAGCGCACGAGCCTTCGGAAAATAAATCGTGAAGGAAGTGCCCTCGCCGAGCTTGCTCTCCAAATCGATTTGTCCTCCGCTCTGCTTCACGATTCCATAAACTGTCGCGAGACCGAGGCCTGTGCCTCCACTCTCCTGTTTGGTGGTAAAAAACGGTTCAAAGATTCGCAAGCGAACTGAGTCATCGATCCCAATCCCGGTATCGCTGACGCGAATCGCTTCGTACTCTCCTTCCAGCTCGGGGCGCTTGTCTTGCGGGAAACTTGCGCTGAAGGTGTCGATGGTGAGCACACCGCCTTGAGGCATGGCATCGCGCGCGTTCACCACCAGGTTGAGGATGACCTGCTCGATCTGCGAGCGATCCGCTTCAATATTCCCCACTTTTGGTCCGAGCCGCAGTTCGAGTTTGACGCGCTCGTCGAGGACACGCATGAGCATCCCGCTTAGCTCTGAGATGAGTTCATTTACATTCAACAGCTCGGGATTCAGGATCTGCTTGCGGCTGAAAGCCAGCAACTTGCGGATGAGGTTCTTTGCCGAATCGGCCGCTTTCAGCACCTGGGTCGTGTTCTCGCGGACAGAGCTTGCCCCACCGAGTTTCGATTCCGTCAGGCTGGTATATCCGATGATGATGCTGAGCAGGTTATTGAAGTCGTGCGCGATGCCGCCGGCGAGCTGACCCAGGGCATTCAGCTTTTCGGACTGCAACAACTGCTGCTGAAGCTGCGTCTGTCTTTCTTCGAGTTGCTTCATTTCGGAGACGTCAAGCGCGTATCCGATACCGCGGTTGGTAGCACCTTCGACGCGTGCGCGACCGACGAGTACGGAAAGGCGGGTTCCGTCTTTGCGTAACACTTGCTTTTGATAGAGCGCGCACCTCCCTGTCGACGCAACCTGCTGATCAGCCAAGTCGTCAGCAGGCCAGAATTCCGGGGGGGTGATCGTCGATCGAGCCAGTTTTCCGGAGAGGAGTTCCTCGCGAGTGTAGCCGAGCGCTTCCAGCAGGGTACTGTTGGCATCGGTGACCTTACCATTCTCCCATTCGTAGATACCAATCAGGCCGGACTGACGGAGGCTTCTCAACATCGACTCGGTCTGAATCCGTTCTCTCTTGTGCTTGCGGTCGCGCTCGCGAACCGCCATGAACAGGATGAAGCCGCTCACGAGGACGTAGATAAGGCCTTTGTAGGATTCGATCCTCCATTCTGTATTCGGACCGTGCATCGCGACATGCATCACGTAGTCAGACCCAACGACCCACAGGGCGGACCAGAGGATGTAAATGGAGGCGAATTTCTTCGCCGTGACGAGGTCGGTACGGTTCGGCCCATTAGGCCAATCAGACATTCCCATGCAAACTCTCCGAGTGAGAGTGACGAGGCTTGGGAGGCCATATCCAGTATGCACCCCATTGCGAGAGGGCCCGATGAATTTTGCGAGTTGTTTCGGAAGGTGGCAGAGGACCGTGATCACCGCTGCGGGAGGACCGTTATTGAACCAGTGCGTGCTTAGAAATCACGCCAGCAGGGCATAGACCGATTGATTTTGGCCATGTACGATCGATAGCCTTCTATAGTTGCTATGTACGGTCGTTAACCGTACACTATTGAAGTGAGGTGTATATGGCACGGAACAGTTTGGCCCGTAAACAGGAGCGTCTGGAAACGCGGTTGAGCCCCGAAGAGAAGGAAACAATTGAGATGGCGGCGCAGATTCGCGGAACGACGGTTACTGATTTTGTAGTGACAAGCGCAAAGGAAGCTGCAGTTCGGGTAATCCGCGAAAACGAAGTGCTCGTGCTGGGCGAGCGTTCGCGCAGGGTCTTCGTGGATGCGCTCTTGAATCCGCCACGACCGAACCAGAAGGCGCTCTCGGCTGCCAAGCGATGGAAACAGGAGCTTGGATAGATTGGCACAAGCCGACCAATCGAATTTCAGAATTGAGCCGCTCGATCGAAAAAGACATGATCGCGTGGCTTTTTCGTGTGGCGTCGACGCCCTCGACCGATACCTGAAGCAACAGGCCAGCCAGGATATCGAGAAGCGCGTAGCGGCGGTACTGGTGCTTACGCCCGACGGATCGACAATCGCCGGTTATTACACGCTTTCACAGTACGCCGTATCAGTTGGTCAGCTTCCTGAGCCAGTGCTGAAACGTCTGAAACCACCGCGATATCCCGAATTGCCGACGACCCTGCTGGGCCGCCTGGCACGCGACGTGGCATTCAAAGGACAAAAGATAGGCGAACTGCTTCTCATGGACGCTCTGAAGCGGTCGCTCGATCACAGCCGGGCGATCGCATCGGTCGGCGTTGTGGTCGACGCGAAAGATCATCGCGCCAGCCTGTTTTACGAGTCCTACGGATTCGTGGCGTCGCCAGAACACCCAAACCGGCTGTTTCTGCCGATGGCAACCATCGCGAAGATGTTCGAATAATAAAGACGGTCAGCGGGCCAGAGTTCCCTTTCGGAAGGGTTCGGCGACGATCTGCCATTCGTCTTCGTATACGGAGGTAACCAGGACGATCAGTTCTTATCTTCTTTACGAAAACTCCGTTGCGCTCGAGAATTCGGACCATTTCAAATGCGAGAGATGTGCGCGTCTGCACCAGACTTAAACCAGCAAATCCCACGGTGCTGTGAGTCTCTTCCAAACGAATGAGGCTTTGCTAGGTTTTCGCTAAACCAAGCTCGGACTTCACTTAGTTCATCGGCATCCACACCGGTCACTGTCCCGCGTTCAGTTGCCAACGCAGCTGCTTGAAAGATTCCTAGACCAACATTGCTGTCTTCGTCTTTCAGATCAATCGCGAACCGAATGTACTCACGCTTTTTTAGTGGATCGTTGCGTTCGAGGATGTAACGCTCATCTTCCGTCTCCACGAAGGCGAGGCATCCGGGGATACAAGATAGGACTGTGCCCATTCCGCCCCCAACAACTCGGTATAGTGTCTCAAGAAGAGGAAGCTCCTTCTGGTCGAGAGCTGGGTCTTCAGAAATGACGAATATCAAAGAAGGCGACTTACGTTTCAACAGCTCTCGCGCAATCCAATCGGCGAATAGCTTTTTGCCGTCTAGTGGAAGTCTGTACTTGGGATCGAAGTCATTGAAGTGCGCGAGCTTGCTCGTAAATTTCCGGCGAAGCTTGGGATTGGACAGGATTTCCCGATAGCGATCGCGTTTTGCTCGCTTCACGAATGCCGCGATGAGTGCTTGATCGTGGTACACGGAAGGAGTTTAACGCACCGACTTTAGAGAGTCACGAAAGTGACAGAAGACAGAAAAAGGGCCGCTTTCGCGGCCCAATCTTCAATCTGAAATCTTACTTCTGAGACTACCTAGTCCCCTGCGACTCCGGCAACTTCGTCCTCGTGCACCGGCTTGGAACCATTGCCATTGCCGTTGCCATTCGACGGAGCGCCCAGCGTGGTCAGCGGAACGAACCCTTCCGGAGTCTTCTCGCCCAGAACCACTTCGCGATAGAGCTTCATCATCTCGCGGTTCTTGGCTTCTTCTGCCGGAGTGAGTTTCTGCTTGGCGTCGCGTGCACGGAGCTTTTCTTCGCGCGCATTCTTCGCGATGCCCAGCTTGTTGAGATCCTGCTGCTCGGTTTCGGTGACCAGCTCGTCTTTCAACTGGAGCAGTTCCAGGTGGCGCTCGTTGCCGGACGCCATCGAAACGCGCTTGCCGCCTGCGAAGATCTCATGGCGTCCATGCTCTTCGTACCACTTGGTGAGCGTGGCGGTCATGTGCATCTTCTCGACGATATTGCGCCAGCCCACGCCTGTGTTATAGGCGCAGAAGCTGATTTCGCCTTCCTGAGTGGCGTAAGGGATGATGCACTGCTCGGTGCGGCGGAAGTCGTAGTTCCACAGATCCTGGAACCACATGCCGGCGACCATCAGTACGTTCCAGCGGTCCTTGCGGCGCTTCTCGATGTCTTCGAGGGTGCGATCGCCGCCCACTTTGCCGTAGGCTCCCGACTTCGCCTTCTTGGTAACGCCGAAGGTCTTGTCGAGCTTCTTCAGCATGTCGAACATGGTGAAGTGCGTGGTGGTCTGGAACGGATCGTAGTTGCGCAGGAACGCCAACGCCATGCCGAATGCTGACCATTTCTGGCCGCGGCCTGCGTCGACGATCATCGCGGTATCGCGCGCCATCTGGTGCGCGTCGAGGAACTGCGTGATTGGCGCAGCTTCCTTGGTTTCCTTGTCGACCATGACGGCCATGCCCACGCCGCAGTTCGGGTGGCAGCCGCAGCTCAGTTGTCCCCAATCGTGGCCGGGACCATGTGCCAGGTCAGACCAGTCGGAGAATGTCGACATGAACGAGATGGGGAACCAGTCGCGCGTAGGCTCGCCGATTCCAACCTGCGTCTTCACGTCGTGCGCCAGGTGCGACAGCGTATAGCGCTGCGCCATGCGACGCTCGTCGGTGATCTCTTCGTCGCGGCCAGTGAACGAAACCGGCTGGAACGAGACGAACGGGATGATCTTCGGATTATCGAGCGCGAACTTGACGATGTTGCCGACCTGCTCGTTGTTGATGCCGTTAACGATGGTGACCACGGGAACGATGTCGACACCTGATTTGTACAGGTTCTCGATCGCGCGCAGTTTCACGTCGAACAGGTTGCCGATCTTGCGATGGGCGTTGGCAGCGTTTCCGATTCCGTCGAACTGGAGATAAACGTAACGCAGTCCGGCTTCAGCGGCTTGCTGGCAAAACTCGATGGACTTTGCGAACTCGATGCCGTTGGTCGCCGCCTGTACTGACGTGTAACCAACGTGGCGGGCATAGCGAACCGCGTCCAGGAAGTACGGGCTCAGCGTGGGCTCGCCGCCGGAGAACTGTACGGACATCTGGCGCTTCGGCTTGATGGTGACGGCGTTGTCGAGCAGCTGCTTGATTTCGTCCCAGGTCAATTCGTGGACGAAACCGACCTGGTTTGCGTCCATGAAGCAGGGATCGCACATCATGTTGCAGCGGTTGGTCAGATCGACGGTGAGCACCGATCCACGGCCGTGCTTTACGGTCGACGTGCCGTGATTGTGCAGCTTCTCGTCGGCGTGGGCGCGAATGTCGCGGCCCGGGAAAACGTCTTCCAGGTGCTTGGAGAATGCCGGATCGACGGACATGACGTCTTCGAAGTGCCCGTGCTTGGGGCAATCCTTGATCATCATGATCTTGCCGTCTTTTTCGACGATGGTGGCCTTGATTTCGCCGACCTTTGCGTTGCGCAGGATTTCCTGCGGAAGCTTGCCATCGAGGATCTGCTTGCGGATATCAGGCACGCACTTTGGGCAAAGCGAGTCGGTAGCGCGGGGCCAGCCGAGCGGTGGCTTGGTCTTTTCGTAGGACTTCAGGAGCGGCTTTTCGCTCCACGCGGGGGTGAACGAAGGCGTCTGCTTGCGCATGCTGATTGCCGCGTACGGCAGCCATGCGGCCTTCGCTGCGATTGTCACCACCTTCTCTACATACTTGATCGGTTTTGGCATCGTCAGGTATCTCCGGCAAAACAAAAAACTAATAGCGGGATGGATAGGCAGAAACCTGCCGGGGAACACCCCTGCTAAGTGCAACAAGTAAAAAGACTATTCCCCCACAATTGTCATGTTAGCTGGCATGGGCGGATTCGGAAACCATCTAAGCTTAAAACGCTTGTTTTCACTACCAAGTGGTCAACTGCTGCATTGAACGGCAGCAGCTAAGTGCTTGAAAAACAAGAGAAACCACTGATCTTGCGGATTGTTGACAAGGTGGGTGCGGGCATCGACTGAGCGCGTCGTCTGGCACCAACTGTCTTGGGCTTCACCGAGACGCTCGCGGGTGGAATGCTAGAATGCGATTTCAATCTTCCAGGTCTTCATTCTGGACTTCAGATTCTGGACTTCGCCATGCAACATGGGCGCACCGCCTTACAAAAAATCATGGGAGAGTTGCTGGACGGAGCTCCGGCCAATGAGGCGCCCTTCCTGGCGTGGCCGCTGGTTTGCGGTCCCGGAGTGGCCAAGCGTACCCGGGTACTCGGCTTTCGATCTGGCGTTCTGCGAGTAGAAGTACCCGATGTGGCGTGGCGCAATCAATTGACCAGCCTGGCTCCCAAGTACCTGGACGCGCTGAACCAGACGATCACCGCGCAGGTGAAGCACATCCTGTTCCTGCTTCCGGGCGAAAACTACGGATTCCTGCCCCAGCAAGCCAAAAGCGGGCTTGCCGGGGACCCCGAATGAACCGAGACTAGTTGCAACATGAAAGTCACCGAAAAAGACGTGCAGTACGTCGCAGACCTGGCCAACCTGGAACTAACGCCCGAGGAACAATCGAGGATGGTGAAAGACCTGAACTCGATTCTCGAGCACATCGATCGGCTGAACCAGCTCGATACGAAAGACGTCCCGCCAATGGCGCAGACGTCGGATCGCTTTGGGATAGATCCGTCGAAGCAGGGATCCGAGCGATTTGGTTACGTCATGCGCGAGGATGAAGTGCGTCCGTGCCTGCCGCGCGAGGTGGTAATGGAGAATGCACCGGATTCGGATGGAGCATTCTTCAAAGTGCCGAAGGTGATTGAGAGATAGGTAATTTGTAATTTGTATCGCGATAATCCTCGGAAGGCCTGATGAAATTGTCCTCGCAACTTCCCGTTCCACCAGCTGCACAAGCTAACAAGAATGCGATTGAGTTACTTCGTGCGTGGGTTGTGAACAACGGTCTGCAATGCAGCGTCCGCGTCGGCAACGGAGAAGACGAACCCTTACTATGGGGAGTGCTGATCAGCGACGTCGCAAGACATGTGGCTGACGCGCTGAATAAGCAGAGTGGCATACAACAGAAGGATGTGTTGGACCGTATCCGTGAGGTATTCAACGACGAACTGGATGCTCCCACAGCCGCAACTTCAGGCAGTTTCACTCAGTAACTGAAAGACTGACAGACTGATGGACTTAACCGCCCTAACCGTTGAATCGACTCGCACCGCCATCGCCGAGCGCGTGCTCAATCCCGTTGAGCTCGTGGAGAAGTTTTACAAGAAGATTGAAGCCGACGATCCGCAGATTGGTGCTTATCTGACGCTCGCGAAGGATCGCGCGCTGACGCAGGCGTCAGCCGTACAGGCGCTCGCGGACAAGGGCGATGCGCTGCCTCCGCTGGCAGGCGTGCCGATCGCGATTAAAGACGTGATGACGATCAAAGGCATCCAGGCCACCGCGGGGTCGAAGATCCTGAAGGGCTGGATTGCACCCTATACCGCAACGGCGGTGCAGCGCCTGGAAGATGCTGGGGCGATCATCCTCGGCAAGACGAATTGCGACGAGTTTGCCATGGGCTCGTCGAACGAGAACTCCGGCTACTTCCCTGTTCATAATCCGCGCGATCTTTCACGCGTGCCGGGCGGATCGTCGGGTGGAAGCGCAGCGGCGGTGGCCGCAAACCTGACAGTCGCGGCACTGGGATCGGATACCGGCGGATCGATTCGTCAGCCAGCGGCTTTTTGCGGAGTGGTGGGATTGCTGCCCGACTTACGGGCGCGTTTCGCGCTACGGACTGATCGCGTTTGCGTCGTCTCTCGACCACATTGGTCCGCTGACAAAGACGGTGAAAGACGCGGCCATCCTGCTGCGCTATATCGCCGGACGCGATGAACTTGACTCGACTTCCGCCGAAGTTCCCGTCGCCGATTACGAGGCCGAGATTGGGAAGCCGGCGAAAGGGCTGAGGCTCGGCGTTCCGAAAGAATATTTTGGCGAGGGACTCGATCCGGAAGTTCGCGCCGCAGTGGAAGCTGCAATCCAAAAACTGGCGGAAGCGGGATGCGAGATCGTTCCGATATCGCTGCCGCATACCGAATACGCGATTCCCACGTACTACATCATCGCAACGGCGGAAGCCTCGGCAAATCTGGCTCGCTTCGATGGCGTGCGTTACGGCTATCGATCGCCGCGCGCGCACACGCTCTCAGAAATGTATCGGCGCTCGCGCGATGAAGGTTTTGGCGCAGAAGTGAAACGCCGCATCATGCTGGGAACGTACGCGCTGAGCGCCGGATACTATGACGCGTATTACCTGAAAGCGCAGCAGGTGCGTACGCTGCTCACACGCGATTTCGAAAATGCGTTCCAGCAAGTGGACGCGATTGTTACTCCGACGACGCCAACACCGGCGTTCAAACTCGGCGAGAAGGTCGACGATCCGGTTTCGATGTACCTTGCCGACATCTACACGGTTACGGCCGATCTGGTCGGAGTTCCGGGAATTTCGGTTCCATGCGGGAAGTCGAAAGAAGGATTGCCGATCGGACTACAGATCCTTGGACGGCACTTCGATGAAGCGACGCTGCTGCGGATCGCGCATGTATATGAGCATGAGGCGGCGGGTGGTAGCGCTAGATGACGACCGTGATGTCAGTCCACCGGGATCAGCAGCGTGACTCGCCACCACACACGATCAAGATGCAGATGCCTCGCTACGCTCGTCATGACAAACAAAAGCGGGCATTCAAGAGCTAAAGGCGAACGACTACCGACCATCGACTTTCTCGTAGTAGCTTTCTCCCGCGCATCCTCGGCAAAGCACGCGGCCGTCGCGCCGAACTTCGCGCTTGAAGTTGATTCCTTCACCGCATTGCTCGCAGACAATACGTTCGGCCTTATAGCCCGGAAATTCTTCTGCGGGAAGCTCGACTTTGACCCACTGCACGTCGAATAGGTCGGCGTCGGCCATCTCGCGATAGGCCGCCATCTGCTGCTGGTTCTTGCTCTCCATCTCGGGATGCATGCTGCGGGCGAGCGCCTTCGAGGATTCTTTCGCCGCGATGCGGACGGCGCGCCCGTTGTTTACATCGACAAACGTAGCCGCCATCTTGCCCCAGTCGCGGAATTTCAGAGCGCGTTTGCCGAGACGGCACCCGGTAACGACACCAACCGCATCCGTCGCACAACGATCTATCTCCACGAACGTCACAAGGCGCTTGCGGTCGGCGCCATGCGGATCTTCAATGCCAAGCTTTTCCAGTCCGAGCATCGCCATACGCACGCCCAGCACCTGTCCGGCACAGAGATGTCCATGGGCATGGGCCGCGTCTTGCAACAATTCGTCGAGCGATTTCATATTGTCTTTCGATGCAGGGAAGGTGTGCTCTCATTTCTTACTTCGCGTCTTCCTCCGCATCTGTATCGTCCTTAGTGGCCATTTCGGTGGCGTGTGCGTGGATGGTGAACACGGTTTTCTGCCCGCCCGAAGGTTGGAAGACAATCCGCGTTGGTTCGCGCTGCCACTCGGGAGTGGCGCACTCGGAATCGGGCATCTCCCCATTTTTGGCTTTGCCAAGTTCCTGCTTCACCACGGGTTTCTTTCGTCCCAACTGCGAAACTATGGCGAAAACACGCTCGCCATTATCGGAGATGCCGCAATATCCGGCAAAGTCGCGAAACCAAACGGCCTCAGAGTAGAAGGGATCGAACAAGGGCAGGGTTATGGGAGAAATTTTCCCGGTGGTGCGATCCACCATCAGCCACCCGCCACGCTGCCACTTCCAACGATGTGTTTTATTCGCTTGATCTTCCGGCAACCAGTCGTTCAATCGATAGGCTTTGCGGATGACGAAGAGACGGTCGGTAACGTCGCGAGGTTCGCCCATGGTGAATTCCTTGACCCGGGTATCCACCAGGAGCGGGCGAATTTGGATTTCTACTTTCTGTTTTTCTTCGGGACCCACAAATAACGGGACTGTGGTCGATTTACCGAAAGTAATGACATGCGGTTTCGACGCGGCCGAGGCCGCGACCGGCAACACGCAGGATATGAAAAACAAGAATGCGGTTAGTTTGCGTGTCATAGGCAAAGCGTACGCCAGTCGGCCTGATCCCTCAATTCCGTAATGCAACCAATCGGTCGCGTTTATCCTCCCACGAGCAATGGACCTGGTTGGCCCTTTTCATAGGCGTGTGCCAAGAATACTGATCGTAGACGATAATCGCGATAATGCCTTTCTACTGAAGGAATTGCTTTCCCGATACGACTACGAGATCGCGACCTCGAACAACGCAGAAGAAGCATCGCGCGAAATCCACGCCAATCCTCCCGATCTGATATTGCTTGACGTGGTCATGCCCGGACGTTCGGGCTATGAACTTTGCCAGGAGTTGAAATCCGCGCCGGAGACGCGACTGATTCCGATTGTCCTCATTACCGGCCTTACCGACCGCGAAGACAAAATCCACGGAATCGAAGTCGGCGCTGACGATTTCCTCAACAAGCCGATCTTCCCCGAAGAACTGTTCGCGCGCGTGAAGTCCCTGTTGAAACTGAAGGAATTTACCGACGAATTGGAGAATGTGGAAGACGTACTCGAGACGCTCGCTTTGAGTGTGGAGGCCCGTGATCCCTACACTGCAGGGCATTGTGAAAGATTGGCCAGTTATGCCGTGCAACTCGGAACAGCCCTGACTCTGGGACAAGAAGACCTGAGGGCGCTGCGCCGCGGGGGCTATCTGCATGACATTGGAAAGATCACGGTTCCCGACGAGATCCTGAAAAAAGGATCGAACCTCTCCCCTGCCGAATGGCAAATCATGCGTCAACACCCGATTGCCGGGGAAAACATTTGCCGGCCTCTGAAGTCGCTGCGTCCGATTCTGCCGATCATTCGTCAGCACCACGAACATTGGGACGGAAGCGGATATCCCGACCGCCTCGTTGGGCATGAGATCCCTTTGCTGGCGAGGGTTCTGCAGGTGGTCGATGTCTACGATGCTTTGCGCACCGCCCGTCCATATAAACCTGCCCTTTCCCACGATCAAGCGGTCAAAACCATGCAAGAGGAGTCCCACCGGGGATTGTGGGATCCTGAACTGGTTGACACTTTCTTGCACATTGTCGGCCAGCAAAAGGCCGCGTGACCGCGCCCAAAGGAGAATTGCGGCGCTGGAAGGTATTTATTTGCCTCTAAACAGTTGCGCAGATAACAAGTAGAATCGACCTTGCGTCTAAGTACCTGATGAAATCGCCCAGCTATACCATCGTCATTCCGGCCTACAACGAAAGCACAAGGATCTCGGCTTCCCTGGATCACATTCTCGCCTTTGCCGCAGAACAACAATGGGCAATGGAAATCATCGTGATTAACGATGGTTCACGCGACAACACTGCCGAGATCGTGCGGAACTACGCGCGTAAAAACCCCTGCGTGCAACTGCTTGAGAACCCGGGGAATCGAGGCAAAGGGTATAGCGTACGGAATGGCGTGCTGGCGGCTCGCGGCGACCTGATTCTCTTCACCGACGCTGACTTGTCTTCGCCGATCGAGGAAGCGCCTAAGCTTTTTGCCGCTCTGCATGAAGGGGCGGATATGGCGATCGGATCACGGTGGCTGCAGGTGGAATTGCAGAACAAGCGTCAGCCGCTTTACCGGCAGGTCTTCGGACGCGTTTTCAACCTGCTGCTGCGTGTGACCCTTGGACTGCCTTACAAAGACACGCAATGCGGCTTCAAGGCGTTCTCCCGTCCAGTCGGAGAGGCAGTCTTTTCGCGGCAGATGATCGACCGTTGGGGATTTGATCCGGAGATCCTGTTTCTGTCCAGGAAGATGGGCTACAAAATCACCGAGGTTCCGGTGGAGTGGGCGCACGATAGCCGCTCGAAGATCAACCCGGTTACCGACGGCTTCAGAATGTTCCTGGAGATGCTCTGGATTCGATGGGCGAGCGCGTCGGGACGGTACGACAAGACGAAGGTCGAACCCAGCCTGGTTACTTCGAAATCCGCTTAGTCTTTCAAACTACGCTGTTGCATGACGCACGACCGCGCCCGCAAGAGGCGCGGTGATCACTCCACGCTCTTCATCGACTTTCACAATAAGCCTGGTGGCGCACGACGAGCACAGCCAGAAATATTCGACCTTACGATGCGGCTTCCGTTGCGCGTTGGCCGGATCGCTATTGGGCTTGGAGGTAACTTCGATCTCAAATAATCGGCCCTCTCGGAAATAGCGAAAGGAAGCTGAGCATCCCGGATTGGCGCATTTTGAAACCATCAGAGCCCTCCCGGCTCATGTACTAAGCAAAACGTTTGATAAGAGCAGGGTCTCCCTGATCTCCAACTGCACTAACCACATTTTAAATCGGTTTGCCGGGGTCGCCAGTGCTGTGGAAATCAAAAACGCATGAATTTTTATGATTAGGAGGATTCGAGGAAATGTCACAATCCCTAACAGGAAATTGAACTCGCAGATTCCGCACGCGCCGCAACGGGCGAACGGGCAAAATCTTCCAGGCGTAACTCGAGTCCGCCGAACTCGGGATGATCATTGTGCTCGAGCGTGAATGCAATATCGATCGAATCGCCCACGAGAAGACCTTCCTGCAAACAACGCTCGGCCATTCGCCAGGCCAACGCGTCCCATTTTCGACTCGCGTTTCCGTCCGCGTGAGTAAGTCGAAACTTCACGTGCTTGTCTTTGATCGTTTTCGGCGGCAATAGAATCCGGGCATTCCGAGTGACAAGGACCGGCTCTGGATTGCCCATTCCAAAAGGCTCCAGCTGAGAGATGCCATGAAACAGCTTGGGCCCGATCTCATCCCATTCGACCTCGGCATCGACCTTCAGGATCGGCACGAAGTCAGCTTCCGTGAGCCGCTCACGAGCATAAGCGTCGAGCCGCGATCGCAATTGTTCGATGCGCTCGCATGGGAGCGCCAATCCAACTGCATGGGCGTGGCCACCAAAGCGATTGAACAGTTCGCGGCACGATTCCAGCGCTTCCAGAAGATGGAAGTTGTGGATGGATCGTCCGGAGCCATGCGCCTCTTCTCCGTCGCGCGAGAGCACCAGCGCCGGTCTGCCATAGCGTTCGACAACGCGAGTGGCAGCAATTCCGATCACTCCGCGATGCCAGTTGTCCCCGTCGATGACCAGGCAGTACGCTTCGCGTAATTCGGGCGCAGCCGCGACCCGCTCCTCAATCTCCTTGAGGATCTGAGCTTCTTCCTGTTGGCGCTCGCCATTCAGCAGCGTGAGCCGTTCCGCGATCTCCCGGGCACGCTTCGGATCTTTTTCGCTGAACAACTCGATGACCGTCTGGGCCACGTCCATGCGTCCGGCGGCGTTCAGCCGCGGAGCAACGCGAAAAGCGATGTCTCCGGTCGTAATGGGACGCGTGCCGTCGAGCGATGAGATTTCAAGGATCGCGCGCAATCCGGCATTCACCGGCTGGCGCAAGCCCTCCAGTCCCAACTTGGTGAAGATGCGGTTCTCGCCGATCAATGGAACGGCATCGGCAACCGTGGCAATTGCGACAATCTTTATGAACGAAGGAAGAAGGCGGGAGCGGCCAGTTTCTTCGAGCAGCGCCTGCGCGACTTTGAATGCGACTCCCGCGCCACAGAGCGCCTTGCATGGATACTCGCAGCCGGACTGATTCGGATTCAGCACGGCCAGCGCCTGCGGTACACCCTGATCGGTTTCCGGGAGGTGATGATCGGTCACGATCAGGTCGACACCCACCCGCTTTGCAGCCTCTGCGGCGGCGAAGGCGCGAATGCCGGTATCGACGCTGATGATCAGGCGCACACCTGCGGCGGCCGCTCGCTCAATCACGTCGTCCTTCATGCCATAGCCGTCTTTGATCCGGTGCGGAACATGAAACTGAACGACGCCTCCGCAGATCTCGATCGCCGTTTTCAGAATGACGATCGCCGTTGTGCCGTCGACGTCGTAGTCACCGTAAATCAGGATGGTTTCTTTGCGCTCGATGGCAGCGCGGATTCGTTCGACTGCCGGACGCATGCCGAGCATGGAATAAGGCGAATGAAGATCAGCCAGAGCAGGATGCAGAAAGCCTTGCGCATCTTCTGGGCTGACGATGCCGCGATTGACGAGGAGCCGGGCGACCGCCGGGGACAGCTTCAGAGCCTCTTGAAGTTCAGCAACTCGGTTCGGATCGGCCTCTCGAAAAATCCAGCGCACAGTTCAAGCTTCTCAGGATTGGTAGATGTCAGGTTACACCACGAGGGTCGGTTGCTCTGAGGATTGTGAGTCAAGCGTGCAAGCAGTGAATGATCTTCCTACGACCTCATCCGATCTGACTTGGGACTATCTCTCGTCGTCCTGATCGGTCTCGAACGGGATACCGCCGAGGTCTTCGGCCATATCCAGCAGACGCTGGTAGCGCTCGTACCACTCCGTGGAGATTTCGCAGACGAAAATCGACCCCTGGTGCGGGAATCCTAACTGCACGAAGCCAGTCTTGCCGACATAAGTGCGCAGCCAGCGCGCTTCCTCTACGTCTTCCTCACTGGCGTAAGCGGCGTTGCGCAGGCGTTCTACCAGGAAGTCGACTTCCTCGCGGTCGAGGAGCAGATTATTCATAGTGAGGAACGTAGCTCCACTGTGCTTTGCGAGCTCAACAAAGTCTTTCCACGTTTCAAGGTTCGAGTTCAGGTCCCACATCACCGTCTGGACTTCTTCCCCGACGTAACCTGGGAACCTGCGCATGCCATGGCCTTCAATAAAGGCAATCATGTCATCCTTGATAGTGGTCAGATCTTCCTGCATGAGAAGCATATTCTCCCGTCCCTTCCGCGCTCAGGAGGCGGGCCTCCATGAGACATGATACTCCCGGGCGGCAAGAGTTGAGGCAGAAAGGAGCGGCAACACTACCCGTCATTTGCACGGTTTGCCCACCACCAACGGATCAGATTTACGGTATGTTAAACTTGTTTGTTTCCCTATACTTGTCGACCCAAACATGCTCTATTCCAAGGAATACGTCGGCTATTTAGCCAAGCGACTCACGAAAAAGTTAAACGAAGGCGAGTTCATCGAAGCTGCTGAAATCGGCCCGGTTACGGAACGCGTCCATGCAGCGTTGCTGGACGAACTGACGCTGGAAGACCGTATCAACGACGAGGTCCGCGCCATCCTCGAAGCCTACTCTGACGAAATGCGTAAAAGCGGAGCCAACTACCAGGAAATGTTCAAGAAAGTGAAGAACGAACTGGTGCGCAAGTACAAGGCGGTCCTGTGAGAATCAGCCGCGACAAAGTCAACCGACTCGCTCATTCGGTCACCGACGCACTGGCCGACATGGAAAAAGTGGACTTCATCGAGGATCGGAACACGATTCGCCTCGAAGTCCGGCGCATCCTCGAGGAACTATTCAACGAGGAAGCCAAGATCGACCAGGCGGCGCGCCACAAGATCGAGAACCAGAAGAAAACCATTCTCGAAGGAAGCCAGGAATGGGACATCCTCTACCGCAAGTATTACAACGAGGAAGTCAAGAAACTGGGCATTTAGCGAAGCTCCGCATTAGTTCTAGTACGCATGATTCGTGACCGGTTACCGGAGTAACCCGCCTGGTAATTGCCCCATCGGTCACCCCCTCCTATATTCAAGGAAGCCCAGGAATAGAGGCAGGAATCGTGCATTACTTGGGATTGTTTGCGGGGGGCACACTTTTATCTGCTCTCCTCACGCGATACGTACGAAATAGAGCTCGTAAGAATGGCTGGGGATGCTGCCCGGTACGCGATCGCGATGTGCATACATCGCTGATGCCGCGCGTTGGCGGAATCGCTGTGTACCTCGCTGTTCTATTCACGATCTCCGCGGCATTGCTGATCAGCAGCCTGTCAGGTCATAAGCCAAATTTTTCCCAGTTCCAACTGTTCTGGATTCTTGGTTGCGGCACTCTGGTCTTTTTACTCGGACTGCTCGACGATCTTCGCGGCCTGAATCCGTATGCGAAATTCAGCGTTCAGGTATTAGCTGGCACGCTGCTCTATTGCGGTGGGTTGCGCATTTCGGTGATCCCAATTCTGTTCGGGCCAAAGGTACTGGGGATTTTCATTTCCCTGCCGCTGACAATTCTTTGGGTCCTGTTGATTTCGAATGCCTTCAACCTGATCGATGGTCTGGACGGTCTCTCGGCTGGATCAGCCCTGTTCTCGACTGTGGTGGTCTTTGTAGTCTCGCTGTTTAGCGGCAACGTTCTGGTTTCAGTGCTGGCGACAATACTGGCCGGCGCACTCATCGGATTCCTTCGCTATAACTTCAACCCGGCAACAATTTTCCTGGGCGACTGCGGAAGCTTGTTCGTTGGATTTATGTTGAGCGCACTGTCGATCGCAGGAGCGCAAAAAGACACTACGCTGGTTGCGGTCACGATTCCGCTGGTGTCGTTCGGCTTACCGTTGATTGACACAGCGTTGGCCGTGATTCGGCGATTCCTCAGTGGAAGGCCGCTCTTCTCTGCAGATCGAAATCACATTCATCATCGGCTCCTCGAAATGGGATTCAGTCACCGCCAGGTGGTCATCATTCTCTATGGTGTTTCGGCAGCACTCGGACTGCTAAGCCTGCTGATGCTCGACGAGGGCAGCAGTTCGGTAGGCGTCGTTCTCATCATCGTTGGATGCGGCATCATTTTTGGTGTGCAACATCTTGGCTATCACGAGTTCGCCGAATTGCGGCGCGCAGCCGAGCGTACGATCGCGCAGAAGGACATGATCGGCAACAACCTGATTCTGCGTCGAGCCTCGGAGGATCTCCTCGCAGCAGAGGATCTTTCCCAGGTGTGCTCGATCCTGAAGAACGCCTTCGACGCGAATGAGTTCGATGAACTCGACCTTAAGCTTCTTGGTGCGCTTTCCCAACACGCTACGGAACCGTTCGAAGAAGATTTCGATGGGACGTGGCACTTCCGCTGGTCGCGAGAAATTGCAGGGGCACATCGTTTTCGCGGCTCGGCGGCATGGACGATTTCAATCGAGATGGCGCATGCAACTCTGTCTCTGACGAGAAGTAATAATCTCGATCCCATCCAGGTTGATATCGGCCTGCTGACGTCCGAATTCCAACTTGCGCTCTCGAACGCACTCGACCGGTCGGTGTTGATCCAACCGCTGCGCCCAGCGCTGGTGCGACAAGTTGCACAAAGAGCAGCCGAAGCTTTCCAATAGGGTCGTGTAGCCCCTAGCGACCTGATTTATACTTCGCTTTACCTGTGAAACCTTGCGCCGATCAGCTCCATTCAAGGAGAAGGTCGGGTTGCATGCGAATGGAATTCGTCAGGGAGCGGTCTCTTGTCCATCGGCGTCGGCAAACCTGAAGCACTAACCGGAAGTTCCCCGCTGGAGAATGCCGGCGGAAGAGGATTCCGGCTTACCGTGCTGGTGCCGGTTTACAACGAACGACACGTTGCCGAGGCCGCAATCCGGCGGGTGCTCAGCCTCTCCGATCCACTGATCCGTGATCTGCAAGTGATTGTTGTCGACGATTGCAGCACCGACGGTACCAGTGAAGTCCTCACCAAGCTGGCGGCAGAAGAGCCGCGTATCCAGCTTATTCGCCACGAGAAAAACAAAGGCAAGGGCGCTGCCGTGCGCACGGCAATTGCGGCGGCGACAGGCGACATCTGCCTGATCCAGGATGCCGACTTTGAGTACAATCCCGCGGACATCCCCTCGCTGCTCGTTCCCTTCGCCGAAGAAGGAGCGGACGCCGTTTTCGGATCGCGGTACATGTCAGCGCAGTACCGCCGTGCCCTGATGTACCGGCACACGCTGATGAACAAAGGGCTCACGGCGCTCAGCAACTGGTTCACCGATCTTCATCTCACCGACATGGAGACCGGCTACAAGGCGATCAACACGGTGCTGCTGAAATCAATTCCGATTCGCAGCAACGATTTTCGCTTCGAAGTGGAGATTACGTTCAAGCTCGCGAAACGCGGCGCGCGTATCTTCGAGGTTCCGATCAGGTATCTGCCGCGAACCCGCGCTGAAGGAAAGAAAATTGGCGCAAAAGATGGTTTCCGCGCCCTTTTCGCCATGTTTCACTGGGCCCTGATTGATGATTTGTTCCAGAAGGATGACTACGGCACTCGCTTGGTCTCCGAGTTGGAAAAAGCCCGCCGCTTCACGCTGTGGCTGGGAAACACGATTCGTCCTCACGTCGGCGACTCCGTGCTGGAGGTTGGAGCGGGCGTTGCCAGTATTACGAATCAGTTCATCCCCAGAGATCTTTACGTCGCTGCAGAATCGAATCCGCACTATTTGCGATTTCTCCAGTCCTACGCGATGGGCAAACCGTATGTTCGAGTGGCCGAGTTCGATCCCGCGCGCGAGGAGAGCTATCGCGCCATGGGAGCGCGATTCGATACCGTCCTGATGCTGAACGTTTTGGACACATTGCCAGATCCCGAGGCTGCCTTGGTTTGGGTGTGGAACTGTCTAAAGCCTGGAGGCCGCATCATTGTTCAAGTCCCACAAGGGCAAAGCCGGTTTGGGACTCTCGATGAGGAACGCGGAAGAAAGAAGCGGTTTGCAGCCGACGAACTCACTTTCATGTTATCGCGTAGTGGATTTCGCAGCCCGACTATCTTCGACTTCAACCGGCTCTCCGTACCGGGATGGCAGTTGAACAACAAGGTGCTGAAACGCAGACGATTTTCACGGATTCAGCTGAAGTTCATGGACACCATCCTGCCGCTGTTCCGGCATCTCGAATGGATCTGGCCATGGCGCGGGTTGAGCCTGATTGGGATTGCGATCAAGGATAATTAGCGCCGTCGGCGGGTCGCTGATCAGCCGAGCCGGTTCGGAATAACCAACCGCCGTGTGCAACTCGGACTCCAATCAAGCGGCATTTGAAGCGTTTCCGATTACAATTCGGTAAGCGGCATGGAGGCCTGAGTCTTGCAGATCGCAGTGGTAGGTTCGGGATACGTAGGACTAGTAGCGGCCGCATGCTTTGCGGAGATCGGGCACGACGTCATTTCGATCGACAATGACGCGGAGAAGATTTCCCGGCTGCAACAGGGCGAAGTTCCCATCCATGAAGAGCATCTTCCGGAGCTGCTGGAACGGCATCGCGGCAAGCGACTGCAGTTCTCGACGGACCTGGCAGGAGCTGTGCGGCAGAGCGCGGCGATTTTCATCGCGGTCGGAACCCCATCGACCGAAGAAGGCGATGCGGATCTTTCGTACGTGGAATCGGTATCGCGCGCCGTGGCCGCTGCGATCAACTCTTACAAGGTTGTGGTCGAAAAGAGTACCGTCCCGGTGTTCACCAGTAATTGGATCCGCAAGGTAATGCTGCTCGACGGCGCCCCGGCCGACTTGTTCGATGTCGCTTCCAATCCTGAATTCCTGCGCGAAGGCACGGCGGTCGTCGATTTCCTTTACCCAGATCGCATTGTGACCGGAGCCGATACCGTTCGCTGTTCCGAAGTGCTGCGCGAGATCTATCGGCCGCTTACTGACGGTTCTTATTACCTGCGCTCCGATTGTGCGGCGGTGCCAGCGCCCGCGAAATGGTCCAGTCCGGCGCACCTGATCGCCACCAGCACCAAGAGCGCCGAGATCATCAAGCACGCATCGAATGCCTTCCTCGCCACCAAAATCTCGTTCATCAATGCCGTCGCTAATATCTGCGAATCAGTTGGTGCCGACGTAAAGGAAGTCTGCGAGGGGATTGGCTCCGACTCGCGGATCGGAAACCGGTTTCTCAACCCCGGTGTTGGGTATGGCGGCTCGTGTTTTCCCAAAGATCTGAAAGCCTTTCGCCATGTCGCGCGCGAAAATGGTTACGATTTCAGCCTGCTCTCCGCTGTTATCGCGATCAATGATGAGCAGCGTGCACGCTTTCTGACGGAAAGTTCGAACCGCGCTGTGGACGCTCAAAGGGAAGAAACTCGCCGTCCTCGGACTCGCCTTCAAAGGCGGCACCGATGACATCCGCGAATCTCCGGCAATCGAGATCGTGAAGAGCCTGCTGAAGGAAGGTTGCGAAATCCGCGCGTACGATCCGGCTGCGAGTGAGCGCGCGCGCGAGGTGCTGCCCGGTTCATCGGTCAGCTATCACGACTCCGCTTATGCTGCGGCGCAAGGTTCCGACGCCTTGCTGATTCTCACTGACTGGTCTGGCTTCGCCGATCTCGATCTCGAGCGGCTACGCTCCATGCTCGCATATCCGATCGTTGTCGATGGCCGCAATCTTTATGATCCGGCGACGATGTCCGCGCACGGATTCCTTTACTACAGCATTGGGCGTCCCGACGCGCAGCCGACTCGCCAGGGAGAAAAATCAGAAAAGATGGTCACCGCTAGTTCCGGGAAGGTGGAGTAACCGATGCGCGTTCTAGTAACGGGAGGCGCCGGATTTCTCGGCTCGCACCTTTGTGATGCTCTGCTCGGCGAAGGTCACAAGGTAATTGCGCTCGACAATCTGCTGACCGGAAGGCGCGAGAACATTGAACATCTTACGAACGAGTCGCGCTTCGAATTCTTCGAAACCGATGTTTGCCGCAAGTTTGATTGCGGTCCCGTTGGATATGTCTTTCACCTTGCGTCCCCTGCCAGTCCAGTCGACTACATGATCCACGGCGTAGAAACGCTGCAGGTGGGAAGCATTGGCACATTCAACGCGCTCGAGTACGCACGACAGCACCGGGCAAAGTTCTTTCTCGCCTCCACCTCTGAGTGTTATGGCGATCCCGCAGTTCATCCGCAAAAGGAAACCTACTGGGGAAACGTAAATCCTATCGGACCGCGATCCGTCTACGACGAGGCTAAGCGATTCTCGGAAGCGGCCACGATGGCTTATCTGCGCTATCACAAGGTGGATACGCACATTATCCGCATCTTCAATACTTACGGCCCGAAAATGCAGATCAACGACGGCCGCGTGATTCCGAACTTCATGAAGCAGGCCCTCACCGGTGAGGATCTGACCGTGTTCGGCGATGGCAAACAGACGCGCAGCTTCTGTTATGTGTCGGACGAAATTGACGGCATCGTTCGTCTCGCAAACTCGGACGAGCACGAGCCCACCAACATCGGCAATCCGAATGAGTTCACGATGCTGCAGTGTGCGGAGAAAGTTCTGGAAGTGACCGGAGCGAAGAGCAAGATTCGATTTGAGCCGCTGCCGCAGGACGATCCCAAGCAGCGCCGTCCCGACATCACCAAAGCTCGCACGCTTCTCGGCTGGGAGCCGAAAATCGATCTCACGACGGGACTGAAGCTCTCACTCGACTACTTCAAATCCGCTGTGGCGAAGAGCACCGCAGCCGCAAAGTGATGACTTACCGGTTCCAGCAATGAATCAAATGCTCAGTTCCACTGGCGGGAACGCTCGCAACGTTTATTCCGTCCAGATTGCAATCGCTCACCGGCTTTGGAGCCACGCGAATCGACCGCACCTCTGGCCTTCCTAGAACCGCTACTCCCAACAGAAGCAGTAAAACAACTTTCCTGCTCGATTTCATGTACGCCCCCGTGCACACTCTGCCTCTTGGACGAGCTACTTACAGAAATGTTAACTGGTTGGTCACAGCGGAAGGGCGGCTGGTCCCTGCTATTTGTACTTAGGCAACGCTAGCCAACACTTACTGGCTCTTCTTCTCTTTGTCCTTGGGGGACGGGGTTGCAGAGGCTACGGGCGTTCGCCGGATCGGAACGATGGCGCCTTCCGCCGGGCTGACGTGGGAGAAGCGCCCAAGCATCTCTTTCTGGATGTACTGCACGAATTCGCCCATCTCCTTCTGCATTTGCTCCATGCGCTCGCGCATTTGCAGGATGATGGCGATTCCCGAGATGTTCACGCCCAGGTCGCGGGCCAGCGTGAGAATGAATTCCAGGCGCTCCAGGTCTTCGTCGGTGTAGAGACGTGTGTTGCCCTCGGTGCGCGAGGGCTTCAGCAGCCCTTCGCGCTCGTAGAGTCTTAGTGTCTGCGGATGGATCTCATACATCTCCGCGACCGCGGAGATCATGTATGCGCCCTTACCACGTTTCTTTGCCATGAGGTTCGAGCATCAATGGGATTTGTAACTGTTCACTCTACATCAGATGCGGTGAGAATTGCTCAGTTACCTACGCCAGCCGCTCGGCTTCGACTATTGCTGCGTCTGCCTGCGATCGCTGATCGCGGCGAACCAGCGCGTTGATCGCGTAGAACACGAATCCTGCTCCGATCACGATCACACCGAATGTGAAGGCGCTCATTCCCAGGATCTGCTCGTGATCACCGCTATAAACGGAATACCCGAGCATCGCCATGGGCACCACGCCGACCATCACGGCGCCGAACAATCCACCGGGAACGCGGAAGGTACGCGGCAGATTCGGCTCGCGAATCCGCAGGAAGACCAGTGCCATGAATTCCAGAAGCAGGCTGCAGCCGTAGATCAGCACATCGATGGTCACCAGCCGCTCGAAGCCCAACCCCAGGCAGAGTGCCCAGCCGGTCGCCAGCACGAGGATCGAAACCCACGGCACGCGCGTCTTCGAATGCACTTTGCCGAATATCTTCGGCAGCATGCCGTCCTGCGCCATCGCCAGGGGAAGGCGTGAGTAACTCATCACCAGCGAATTGAACATGCCAAAGGCGCTCATCATGCCACCGAGCACGAGGGCCACTCGTAGCAGCGGGCCTCCAACCAATCCGGCCAGGTCGGCCCATGAACCGGTCTCCCACTGACTGGGATGAATGCCGGTCATCCACATCGCTGCCACCGGCAAGATGTAACTAAGCGCCACAACAATCACCGCTGCGATCATGGCGCGAGGGTACGTCTTCTGCGGACGCTCGACTTCCTGCGCGATGGTGGAGGCATTGTCCCAGCCCATGTAGTTCCACATTGCAATGAGCAGGCCGCCCATGATGCCGACGTGCGAAGTTACAGGCGTGGTGGAAGCGCTGGCGAGCGCACCGAACTTGAACGGCGCGAGCAGCACGATTAGCACAAACGGCGCCGAGAGGAGCGCGAACAACCACAGCGAGGTCGTCGCCACCACGCGCACGCCTGCGATATTCAGCAGCGCGCAGACGATCACCACTGCAAGACCGACCATCACCCCGCGATGTCCCACGGCGAACCACGGCACCAGTCGCGTCAGGTACGCGACAAACAGCGTGGGATAAATCGCCATATCGAAGATGCTCGCCACCAGCGACAGCCACGCCTCCTGAAATCCCCAGATGTTCCCCATTGCTCGCCGAACCCACGCGTAGTAGCCACCCTCGGCAGGAATTGCCGACGAGAGTTCGCCGATCATGAATGCCGTCGGCAAACTCCAGATCACGGGCGTCAGCAGCAGAATGAGGATTCCGCGCAGATAGCCGGCGCCGTGCACGATGTCCTCAGTGCCATAGGTGCCGCCCGAAACCATAAAAAACGTTGCGGCCACCAAGGGCCACAAAGTGAGCTTTCCGGATTTTCGGCGGGATGTGGAGGGCGCGAGTACTTCGGGACGAGTGGGGTTAGTGGCGGTCGACAATTCCTATGGCTGCCTCCTTGGCTTTTCTGAAACTTACGTTGTGGAAATTCCCGAATCGGAGAATAGGGTTATTTGCCGATTGCGTAAACAAAAAAATGAACGCCGGAGGACGATTTTGGTTCTGAAGCCCGGTCTTCAGCCACTGACGAATTCTTCTCGCCCGATTGCGTAGACGAAGTGCCGAATTCCCCTCCAATCGATTTCGCGATCAATGCGCAGACCATTCTTTTCTGCCACTCGTCGTGATGGCAGATTCTCGGGCCTGATCAGCGAGATCAGATGGTCCACTGCAAAATTCTCAAACGCGTACGTCATGGCTGCTTTGGCAGCTTCGGTCGCGTACCCGTGTCCCCAGCAGTCACGGCGGATGTGATAGCCGATCTCGAGCTCGCGGCCTGCATCTGTCTGCTGCCAGGCAGGACCGCAATCCCCGATCATCTGGTTGTTAGACTTCAGGACGACCGCGTGCAGACTCGTACCGTCCTCTTGATAGCGGCGCAGGTTGCGCTCGATCCAGTCGAGTGTGCCTTGTTTGTCGTATGGTGCGGGATAGAACCGCATGGTGAGCGGATCGCCGATGACAGCATAGATAGCTTCAAAGTCGGAGGGCGTGAATGGACGAAGGAGAAGGCGTGGCGTTTCGAGGATCATAGCGACCAGCAAGTAGCGCTTAGCATTTAGCCCCTGAACGCCGCAACAGTACAAAAGCTAAATGCTAATGGCTAAGAGCCAATTTGTTTCCACAATTCCGTGCGTGGATCGTCGGGATTCAGCTTCACCAATTCGCGCAGCAACTCCTTGGAGCGCTCGTCCTGGACATGAGGAACGACGACTTTAATTTCGACAATCTCATCTCCGCGCGTGCCCTCTTTCGTTGCCGAAGGAACGCCCTTCTCGCGTAGACGGAGTTTTTGTCCGGACTGTGTGCCCGGTGGAATTCTCAGCAGCGCACGGCCATCAATGGTGGGCACTTCCACTTTCGCGCCCAGCGCAGCTTCCGTAACCGTCACCGGAACGCTGAGGTGGATGTCATCACCTTCACGATGAAACACCGGATTATCGCCCGTGCGGATGATGATGTAGAGATCGCCAGCAGGCCCGCCATGTACTCCGGCGTTTCCTTTTCCAGCCAGGCGGATGCGCTGCCCGTCGCGTGTGCCCGGCTTGATGCGGACTTCAAGCGGCTCGGTTCGGTTGACTACTCCTTGTCCGCCGCAGACTCCGCAGACGGTGCGCGCTTTGCCGGTACCACCGCATCTTGGGCAGGTGACATTGAACTTCATGCGCCCGCCGGTCTGCTGGATCGTTCCCTTGCCACCGCACTCCGGGCAGGCTCCGGGCGCTTCGAGGTATCCATGGCCGTGGCAGTTTGCGCACGTATCCTGACGCGTGATGTTCAGGCGCATCACAGTTCCGCGGATCGCCTGCCAGAATCCAACGTGTACCTGATATTCGAGATCGGTTCCTGGCTCAGGACCTTCCGGTTCCATGCGGGCGCCGGCGCCACGTCCACCTCCGGTGAACATCCCGGAGAAGATGTCGCGGAAGCTGCCACGATGGCTTTGTTGTTGCTGCTGTGCTTCGGCGCCACTAAATAGATCCGAAAAATCGAAGCCGCTGAAGTCGAAGGGCACTTCCTGGGCACCGCCACGTGCATTGCCGCCGCCCGGATATCCTCCGGGTGGAAATCCACCAACTCCACCGCCGCTTTGTGCCGCGCGCGCATACGCTTCAGCCGCGGCCGGATCGATATTGTCCGAGTAGTATCCGAGCTGATCGTAGATCTTGCGCTTTTTCGGATCGCTGAGGACGTCGTTGGCTTCGGAGATGGTTTTGAATCTCTCCTCCGCCGCCTTGTCGCCAGGATTCACATCCGGATGGTACTTGCGCGCAAGTTTGCGGAAAGCTTTGCGAATGTCTTCGGTCGAGGCGCTCTTCTTGATGCCGAGTGCCTCGTAGTAATCCTTTTTGGTAGCAGTTGCCATTTTCAGTCGATCGTCAGTAGTCGCTAGCCGTTGGCTCTAATTGTAGAAACCTGTTTCTTTCGAAACAAAGATACGCCACTGCCTCAATTCACGATTTCGTCTTCATCATCCGCCGGTTCAATCACCACGCGGAACGGACGGTAATCTGCCGCATCTTCCACGACAGGGATTTCAAGCAATCCCGTAACCGAGGGAGCGATTACATGCCACTGTCCATCATCGGACTCGAAATTTACAAAGTACGTCTGGCCGTTTACTTCTAATTGCACTTTCTTCTCCTGGAGAAAAACCTCTCCTATGTATGGACCCATCGGCACAAATCAAGTTGTGCCTCAATACGAAGAAGCCACGGAGGCTGGAAACTGCGGACTGGTTGGTCCGCGTTGATCCTCGTCCTCCGTGGCAAATTCTTTTGAATCCCCACCCAAGCCAACCGATGTCTTGGATGGGGCACGCGAGTTCGTCGTGTTACTTCTTGTCTTCGACGTCCACGTATTCGGCGTCGATTACGCCTTCCTGCTTCGGTTGCGAAGACGACGCGCCATCAGCTTCCGCCTGCGGGCCAGGTCCAGCTTGTGGACCGGGCTGCGCCCCGCCTGCACCCTGCGTTGCCGTGGCCTTGTACATCTGCTCGGCCAACTTGTGCGACGCCGCGGTCAGTTTCTCGCGCGCGGTGTTCATCGCGTCTTTGTCGCTGCCCTCGAGCGCCTTCTTGGCGTCGGCCAGTGCGTTTTCCACGTCCTGGCGTTCGCCGCCGGAGATCTTGTCGCCATGCTCGCGAAACATCTTCTCGATCGAGTAGACCATTCCATCAAGCTGGTTGCGCGCTTCGATCTCTTCCTTCTTCGCCTTGTCTTCCGAAGAGTGCGCATCGGCTTCCTTCGCCATGCGATCCACTTCTTCCTTGCTCAGACCCGAAGACGACGTAATCGTGATCTTCTGATCCTTGCCCGTAGCATTGTCCTTCGCCGTCACGTTAAGGATGCCGTTCGCATCGATGTCGAACGTGACCTCGATCTGCGGCACGCCACGCGGAGCCGGTGGAATTCCCGTCAGGTGGAATTTACCGAGTGTACGGTTCTGTCCCGCCATTGGACGCTCGCCCTGCAGCACATGGACTTCAACCGAAGTCTGGCTGTCGGCTGCCGTCGAGAACGTTTCCGTCTTGCGCGTTGGAATCGTCGTGTTGCGCGGAATCATCGGCGTCGCTACGCCGCCCAACGTTTCGATCGCCAGCGTCAGCGGGGTCACGTCGAGCAGCAGCAGGTCTTTCACCTCGCCGCCCAGCACGCCACCCTGAATCGCCGCACCGATTGCCACCACCTCGTCGGGGTTCACGCCTTTGTGCGGCTCTTTGCCGAATAGGGTCTGCACCAGCTTCTGGATCGCCGGCATACGCGTCTGTCCACCGACGAGAACGACTTCGTCGATCTTGTCCGGCGTTACGCCCGCATCCTGCATTGCCTGTTTGCACGGCTGGATGGACCGATCGATGATGTCGCGCACCATTTCTTCCAGCTTCGAGCGGGTCAGGCGCTTCACCAGGTGCTTCGGTCCGTTCGCGTCCGCCGTAATGAACGGCAGATTGATTTCCGTCTCCATGGTTGTGGAGAGTTCGATCTTGGCGCGCTCGGCCGCGTCGCGCAGACGCTGCAACGCCATCTCGTTACCCTTGGCGCGCAGGTCGAGACCTTCGTCTTTCTTAAACTCGTCGATCAACCAGTCGACAATGCGCTGGTCGATGTTGTCGCCGCCCAGGTGGGTGTCGCCATTGGTCGACTTCACCTCGATGACGCCTTCGCCGACTTCGAGCACCGAGATATCGAAGGTGCCGCCGCCGAAGTCGTATACGGCAATCGTCTCGTCCTTCTTCTTGTCGAGACCGTAAGCAAGCGCCGCCGCTGTCGGCTCGTTGATGATGCGCTTCACCGTGAGACCAGCGATCTGACCGGCATCCTTGGTAGCCTGGCGCTGCGCGTCATTGAAGTACGCCGGAACCGTGATTACGGCTTCGGTGACCGTCTCGCCAAGATAGTCTTCCGCGGCCTTTTTCAGCTTCTGCAAAATCATCGCGGAAACCTGTGGCGGGGTGTATTCCTTCCCCTGCGCCACAATGGCCACGTGGTCGCCCGACTGAACTACCTTGTAGGGCACCATCTTCATTTCTTCATTTACTTCGTCGAAGCGGCGGCCCATGAACCGCTTGATCGAATAAACCGTGTTCTGGGGGTTGGTGATTGCCTGGCGCTTCGCCACCTGCCCTACCAACCGCTCGCCGTTTTGGGTGAAGGCCACCACAGAAGGGGTCGTGCGACCACCCTCTTCGTTGGGGATCACTTTAGGCTCACCGCCTTCCATGACGGCCACTACGGAGTTCGTGGTACCGAGGTCGATACCGATAATCTTTGCCATTGGGGATTGCCTCCTACAAACTCAGCCCCAGCTAAGTCGTTGAAAATTTTGGGAATTCCGTCCTAAGCTGCCTTTATAACAGGACCATCGTAGAACTTGAGTCAATTACTGTCAATGTTATAGATGACGTTGTTAGTCTTGGAGTTGCAGAGTTTTCGGGAGCCGCAAACGTCCGATTCTGACCCAAAAAATCGAGCGCGACTCCCCATTCGCTCAGTCTCCACCTAGCCACTCGGGCGATGTGCGCCACCGGATTCCGTTCGAAACTGACCTTGCCAAAACAACGGCAGGAGGTTTCCTTGAGCAGCACATTAATAGATTTCTCGAACAGCCTGGCGGATGCCGTCGAACGAGCCGGCAAGAACGTGGTTGCTATCGTCGAAGGCGGACAAACCGGGGTGAGTGGCACGATCTGGGGTGAAGGCGTCGTGGTGACCGCAGCACACACTCTGAGAGGCCGCGAAGAGGTCACGCTCGTTCTGCCCTCGGGCGATACCACGACGGCCAAGGTCGCCGGTCGCGATCCCGGAACCGATATCGCCGCGCTGAGGTTTTCGGCTTCAGGCGTCGGCAAAGCGCAACTCGCGCCTTTGCAGGATCTGAAGGTCGGGCATGTGGTTCTAGCCATTGGTCGCCGGCCGAAATCGGGCGTGACTGCCAGCTACGGAATCATTAGCGCGATTGGCGAAGGCTTCCGAACGTGGAGCGGCGGGCGCATCGACGTTGGACTGCGCCTCGACCTCTCTCCTTATCGCGGTTTTTCTGGCGGCACGCTCATCGACAGCCAAGGGCGGGTGATCGGGATCAATACCTCGGGTCCGCACCGCGGCGTGCTGACGATTCCCAATACAACTGTCGATCGCGTAATGACGCAACTGCTCGAGAAGGGACACATCGCGCGCGGCTACATCGGAGTAGGCGTGCAACCGGTAGAGATAGGCGAAGCCATGCAGCGTTCGGCCGGAGTCAAGCAGGAGGCTGGTCTTCTGTTGCTGATGGTCTCGCCCGGAGGTCCCGCGGAAAAAGCAGGACTTCTTGTCGGCGATATCCTCCTTACCGTGAATGGCACAACGGTTTCAGATCCGCGCGAATTGCAGGCTGCACTCGATTCCGAAAGTGTCGGCAAACAACTGAAAGTCGCCATTCTTCGTGGCGGAAAACCAACTGAAGTAACGCTCACCGTGGCTGAGCGTGGGAGGTAGGAATGGCAGCTGCTGTGAATCGAATTCCGGCAATTGGCATCAGTGTGGGACAGGAAGATCGGCCGCGGCAGGGATTGTTGTGTGGCGCGGACATTCTTGTGCGCGGCCTTCGTCTAGAACGTGACTGAAGAACTGACAGACTGACTGACTGTTCATGAATCCAACTCGAGTCCTCGTAATCGCTGCTTCTGCCATGGTCCGCGCCGGACTGGAAGCGCTCGTTCGCGAGGACTCGCGCTTTCAACTGGTCTATTCCAGTTCGAACAACACTCGGGTGCCCCACTCGCGCGAAGTGACGAGTGGGAACACCGCCGACGTCGTGCTCGCGGAATCTGATCTCGAATCCGTGGCGCGCGTGATCACCACTGCTGCGGGAGCACCAATCGTTCTGATCACCGACGAAGTAGGCCGTGCTGATCTCAGGCGGCTGCTGCACTCGGGCGCTCGGGCTGTGCTCGGCCATGAAGCTGCGCAGCATGAAATCCTCGCGGCTGTCGAAGCGGTCTCTGCCGGGCTCACGGCGCTTGCTCCCGAACAGATGGACCTGCTACTTCCCTCCTCTGCCGACAACGATGAATCCGAACCGTGGTTGCACGAAGCGCTCACCGCGCGCGAATCGGAAGTGCTCGCCATGCTTGCCGAAGGCACAAGTAACAAAGAAATCGCCGCTCGCCTCAAGATCTCCGAGCACACTGCGAAATTCCACGTCAGCTCCATTCTGGCGAAGCTTGGCGCCACCACGCGCACTGAAGCCGTGTCCCGAGGCGTGCGCCAGGGACTGATCGTCATCTGACGTGCGGTTGCATCGAGAACTACAAGTAGCTGAGCCACCACTGGCGATGCGTGCGTTTGTACTCGGCATACCAGCGGCATGGGAAGTACAGCGCTACGTTCAGCAAGAGCCAGATCAAGTAGATGAATGGAAGATGATGGCCATATCCCGGCTCGGGAGGACTGACGAAATAGCTGCCATCGAGAAGCCTCTTCGTAGGCTGATGAAACCCGAGCGCAACTGCAATTGCGATCAGGTGCGCCGCGTAGATGTGGATCACGTAGTAGAAGAGTGGAACTCGCCCGAAAACAACTAGCACGCGGGCAATGGCGTTTCTTGACGACTGAATCCCATCAAATGCTGCGAGCGCCAGAATGCCAGGCCCCAAAGTCATCAGCAAGAATTGCAATGACGGCGGATACTTCTCCACGTTGAGAAAAGCGACCAGGCTCATCACTGCCGAATGCTGCGCCACGAAGGGTCCTCCTCCGGGGAATGGCGTGTCCGTGGGATTTCCGTAGATATTCGTCGCTCGAAGCACAACGAAAAGTACGATCGCTCGCCAGACCAATCGCTGCCATAAGTCTCCGGCGTTTCTCAGCCGGCAACTGCAACAGCGCACCAAAGGCAAAGCCGGCGGCCATCACTCCGACCCAGGGAATGAGCACATACAGGACGATCAGAATGCCACGTTGCGGATCGATCGGGATAAATCCGGGCGAATGCAGGAACATCCATAACGGGCCGAGTTTGCCGAACGCTTTTGGCTGGATACGATCCAGCAAGTTATGCAGGAAAATCATCGCAACGCCGAAAGCCGCAACCCATCGGAGCGGCAGGCGTACGACCGCTGCCATCACGACCATCGAAAGGCCGAGCGCCCAGATCACGCTGGCGACTGCAAATGGTCGAAATGCCCATGCGAAATCGATGACGGTAATTTCCAGGACCATCAGCCACAGTCCACGCGTCCACAAGAAGCGGCTAATCCGGGGGCCATCGAATCCTCGCTTCTGCGCGAGGTATGCTCCCGTTCCGGCGAGGAAGAAAAACAGCGGCGCGCAAAAATGTGTGAGCCACCGCGTAAAGAACAAGCCGGGCCAAGTCAGGCTCAGGTTTTCTGGCGGAAACGCAAGATATGTCAGGTACTCGCGAAGATGGTCCAGCGACATTATCACGATGATGATGCCGCGCAGCAGGTCTACCGACTCCAGACGCGGCGCGCTGACCGATCGCTGCGTGCCGGATCCTGCCGAAACTGGTGTGCTGAGGGTGGACATAGGCGTCTTCAACCGTTGTCGCAAACAGTATTCTTTTGGATTGGACGTCGTGGCTGCTCCGACGACACCCCGCTTGGGTCGGGATTTTACACCAGCTCAGCTGGATCTAGCCGCGTGCGATTTGCGTCATATTCGGGCACCTTCATCGCGTTATTTCGTCTGCGGCATCGAGAACTTCGGAAGTCACCGCCAGGACGTCGGCCTCTGTAGATCGATGATTCACCAGGCATGCACGCAAGGCGAATTTTCCATGGACGGTCGCATTGGAGATGTAGACCTTTCCCCGTTGAATAACACTGGCAAGAATGGCGCGATTCAGGTCATCCAGGCTCGAACCGGGATGTATGTACCGGAAACAAACTGCGCTCAGCTCAACTGGCGCCAAGAGCTCCAACTTAGGTTGACGCTCGATATCTCTGACAAGTACTTGTGCCAGTCGCAAATCCTCGCGGATTGATTCCTGGAAGGCTCTCAATCCGAAGAAACGAAGAGAGAGCCACACCTTGAGAGCCCGAAAGGGCCGCGAGAGTTCCATCGACTCTTCGAAGAAGGCGAAGCCTTCTATTGGATCAGTCGCCAGCGTGCGGACATAGTCTTCGGAATGTGCAAATGCGCGGCGAGCGGCGGAAGCATCACGATAGAGCAAACAGCCACAACCAGCCGGTTGATACAGCCATTTGTGGGGATCGAGCGAAACGGAATCGGCCTTGTTCAGGCCAGAGAATTTTTCTGGCATAGCGAGCGCGGCGAGAGCTCCGTAGGCGCCATCAACATGCATCCACAGCGAGTGCTGTCGGCAGATCTCCGCAATCTCATTCAGTGGATCGATACTTCCGGTAGACACCGTTCCCGCGGTTGCGACAACGGCGATAGGCTTCTTGCCGTCGCGAAGGTCTTGTGCGATCGCATCTTCGAGAGCATCTGTCTTCATGCGAAACGCGGCATCAACGGGAATTCGCCTGACTGCGGCCTGCCCCAAGCCCAGCAACCTCGCAGCTTTCGGGATCGGACATGTGGGCTTCGTCGGAGCAATAAATGATTCCGCCCTGATTGCCGAGTTCATTCGCGGGAGACTTGGCCTCGCGTGCCATGCAGAGCGCCATCAGGTTTGCGGATGAGCCTCCATTCGTCAAATTTCCCTGGAAGCCCGGGCAGCCAATCGCTTCGGCGAGCCAGCGCACGACCGTCTTTTCAATTGTTGCCGCAGCCGGAGCCGAGCGCCAGGCAGTCACATTCTGGTTCAGAACGCTCGCGGCAAAATCACCAAGGGCGCCAACCGGCAAGCCAGACCCGAACACATATCCGAAAAACCTTGGAGAGTTAGGTCGCGACATACGAATAATGTCGCGTAACGATTCGAAGGATGCTGAGCCAATCCCTTCGAGAGGCAGTTCTGTATCAAAGACACGTTCGGTATCGCTTCCGGTCAGGCCGTTGGGAAATGTAGGAATCGCGGAAATGGTTTCAAGATATTCGGCTGCGAGATCCGAAACTGCGTGCGCAAGTGCTCGAAATTCATCCGGAGATAGAGATAATCGCGGCATGTGTATCGGCTCATCCGACCTGAACACTTCGATAGCAAGACAATTTCGGCGATCCGTTAGTCGAAGCGCTCGAAGAGGATCGATTTGCGATCCCAGCCAATCCCCTTGAGCATGTCGCGATTGGCTTGCACCATGTCGCGCAGGCCGCAGATGTAGGCGTCCATGTCCGTGCGCTCGCCTACGATCTTGGCAACGTGCTCCTGGACGTAGCCGCGGCCGCCGGTCCAGCCTTCGTTGTCGCGGCTGAGCGTGGAGACATAGTGGAAGTTGGGGTGTTTGCGCTCCATCTCGAGAAACTGATCGTTGTAGTAGAGGTCTTCCACGTAACGCGTACCGAAGACCAGCCAGAACTCGCGGCCTTCATGACGTGTCGGCTCAGCGAAGAGCCAGTCGAGCATGCCACGCATGGGAGCGATGCCGGTGCCCGTGGCGATGAAAACCGCATCACGCACTGGATTCTTCAAAACGAAATAGCCGTGGGGGCCATGGAAATCGACCAAAGCGCCAGCTTCCAGATCGCATAGGTAGTTCGAGAAAAAGCCGTTGGGAACGCGGTTGAGGCAGATGTCGAAGGTGCGTTGGTCGCGCGGCGCCGAGGCGATGGAATAGGCGCGAGTGATTTCGCGTCCGTCATGCAAGGCCTTCATGGAAACGAATTGGCCGGCGATAAAGTCGAAAGGCGCGGGCTCGACTTCGAATAAAAGGTGCTTGGTCTGAGATGAGAGCGATACCGACTCCAGCAATCGAGCCTTCAACGTTGGATGTTGGGACATTCCCTAGTTTGCGGTCCTTTCGAGTCCTACCTACCCCACCGGATACTACCATTATAGAAAATGGACATTGGCGACTCCCACCCACGACCCAACGACGGGGTCGAGGGTGGGGCACCCGACTTCAGCGCGCTTCACGAATACTGGGGACACCCCCTCCCCCCATGCCGGTTAACCTAATGCAATTCAGGTACTTGGCGTGAAGGTTCTGCCAGTTGCGGCATAACAAAGGACTTAGAAGTCAAAATCTTCAAAACAAAGAAGTTGTCAGTTGCTGGTTGTTAGTTGTCAGAAACGTGCCTGACTTGAATCATCTTCTTACTTCAAGCATAGCAATTTTGGAGGGACCTACTAGACACTTCGCAGCACGATATTTTCGCTGAGTGCTGAAACGGGAGCGGCCTTTGAGCGCAGTGAGTTAGGAGATCTGTTTCGAAGCTCAAACAGGTGGAGTGTTGAAGTTTTGGGGTATTGACAAGATCCGTTTCAGGTTTCGAGTTTCACGAATGGCCCCACTCAAACCAAAAGAAGGTCCTTCGGCTTCGCTCAGGGTCTCGGCAACGGGCTCAGCGCCCGCTGAACGCCTCGACTTGAATGGGCCAATTCGTTCTCCCACCCACGACCCAAAAACGGGGTCGAGGGTGGGGCACCCATTTCTTATTCCACCGTCACGGATTTCGCCAAATTCCTAGGCTGGTCGACGTCGCACCCGCGGCGGACCGCGATGTGATACGCCAGCAACTGCAGAGGAACGATCTCGAGGAGCGGCGAAAGCAGTTCCGGAGCCGCCGGCACAAACAGTGTGTGATCGGCGGATTCGTGAATCTCGTCGTCGCCTTCAGTAGCAATGGCGATCACGCGGCCCGAGCGTGCTTTCACTTCTTTGAGGTTGGAGAGCGTCTTTTCGTAGCGCGTCATCGATCCGGGATCGTTGACGTCACGCGTGGCGATGATGACCACAGGCAAGTCCTCGTCGATCAGCGCATTCGGTCCATGCTTCATCTCGCCCGCCGGATAGCCCTCGGCGTGGATGTAGGAGATTTCCTTCATCTTGAGCGCGCCTTCGAGAGCGATCGGATAGTGAATGCCACGGCCGAGGAAGAGGAAGTCGGTGACGCGCTGGTATTCCTTCGCCAGCGTCTCGGTTTCTTCTTCGCGAGCGAGCAATGTCTCGAGTTTCGCAGGCATGCGGCTGAGTTCGCTGATGTAGCCCTTAGCCTGCTCCGGGGTGATCGCACCGCGAATCTCGGCGAGGAAGAGCGAGAAGACAAACATCGCCGTAAGCTGAGCCGTGAACGCCTTGGTGGAAGCGACGCCGATTTCCGGTCCGGCGTGGGTGTAGACGGTGCCGTTCGATTCGCGCGTGACCATCGATCCGACGACGTTGCAGATGCCAATGGTCTTCGAGCCCTTCGATTTCGCCTCACGCAAGGCAGCAATCGTGTCGGCAGTTTCGCCAGACTGCGTGATCAGCATGGTGAGCGCGTCTGAACTGACCAGCGGATCGCGATAACGGAACTCGCTGGCGTAATCGACTTCTACAGGAATGCGCGCCAGGCGCTCGAGCATGAACTTGCCGGCCAGTCCAGCATGCCAACTGGTGCCGCAGGCGGCGATGTTCACCTTTTTCAGCGCCTTGAATTCGGCTTCGGAGATGTCCATGTCATCGAGGAAGATTTTGCCCGAGTCGAGCGAAACGCGGCCGATGGTGGTATCGCGGACGGCGCGCGGCTGCTCGAAAATCTCCTTGAGCATGAAGTGCTTGAAGCCGCCCTTTTCCGCCATGATCGGGTCCCAGGTGATGTGTTGTACCTGGCGCTGGACGGGACAGCCTTCGAAGTCGGTGAGTTTCACGCCTTGAGGCGTTATGACGGCGAGATCGCCGTCGCCCAGGAAGAACAGGTCGCGCGTGTGATACAGAATCGCAGGAATATCGGAGGCAACGAAGAATTCATCTTTGCCCAGGCCGATGACGGCGGGCGGTCCATTGCGGGCGGCGACGATCTTGTTGGGCTCATCGGCGGAGATGACCGCGATGGCGAAGACACCATTGATCAGTTTCACCGTTTTGCGAACCGCATCTTCCAACGAGATGGGGTGACCGTTTTCTTTCCCGGCTGCCATGAACTTCTCAACCAGGTGCGCAAGGATCTCGGTATCGGTTTCGGTGACGAACTTGTGGCCTTCTTCGCGAAGCTGCTTTTTCAGTGAGAGATAGTTCTCGATGATGCCGTTGTGGACGACGACGATCTTGCCGGTGCAGTCGCGATGCGGGTGGGCGTTTTCTTCCGTCGGACGTCCGTGGGTGGCCCAGCGCGTGTGGCCGATGCCGTATGTCCCGTTGAGTGGCTTCAGGCGGATCACTTCCTCAAGGTTGCGCAACTTCCCTTCGGCACGGCGCACCTGTAGCCCTTCGCCATTTCCGGCCACCGCGATTCCCGCGGAGTCGTAGCCGCGGTACTCGAGGCGTCGCAGGCCATCGATGATCACCGGGACGACTTGCTTCTTACCGACGTATCCAACTATGCCGCACATCGATGTTTTCCTCCGCCGCTGCAGTCAAACAAACAGGCTGGTTCGCGCGTTCTGCATAGCAGCCGCTTCCAGATCCTTCCGACAGAAACACAATCTTGCTGGCTCTTACTCAGGGGAGGAGCTTGTTGTGACCATTATGAATGCAATATGCAACGATTCCCGACGACAAACCCGCGATTCAGCCCACGACTGCTTGTCTACTCAAACGAGTAGTGAAATTCTTCGATCACAGGATTGGTCAGGACTTCGCGGGCAATGCGTTCCACCTGCGCCTTTGCCTCGGCTTGTTCCAGCCCATTTTCCAGCTGAATTTCGAAATACTTGCCCTGGCGAACATCGGAAACGGTTTTGTAACCCATTTTCTTCAGCGCGCCCTGGATCGTCTTTCCCTGTGGATCAAGCACGCTCTTCTTGAGCGACACGTATACGTAGGCCTTCATTTTAAGAAGATTATACCTGCGCAACCGGCATAGGGGAGTAGAAGATACGGCTTACCCGCGTAACCGGCCCAGTTACGGAAGTGATTCTTTGAATGTGGCGGATAAATGCAGCTTATGCGAGTTGAGAATAAAGGGAAATTCGCACGCGGCGATTTGCCAGCGGCCTGGAATCTCTATCAGGCAGGAGAGTCCGTTGAGAGTCTATTCAGCCTTAATCTTGTTCCTTTCGTTGGTCGTCGAGATAGCGCCCGCGCAAAGCTCGTCTCGGGATTGTGTCACATCGTCTGTCGATGGACCGATTCGTGTCTTCTCGCAAATTGAGGCGGTACGGCCCGCTCCGCAAGCGCCGGAGAAATATCCGATGGGGAATGACCTGGTGCTGAGGGCGGCGGGAAGCGCCGACATTCATCTTGCGACGACACCGGTGGTGATCGAGTCAGCGACGGCCGTGCGTCCGGGAACAGCGACGATTACGGTTTCTTCGACGAAGACAGCTCTGCCCGGGGACAGCACAATGCGGGATCTTTGTAGATCCTGATACGCCGCAGGAGGAAAGCATCGCGCCAGGCAATTGGCATATCGACAGTCCAACCCAGATCACAGCGACGTTCGCCATCGGCACATCCAGCGGGCTTCCGGATTCGGCAGGTGGGAGTGGTAGCGTTCGACACGAGCCGTGTCGTGATGGCTGGCGATGACAGCGGCAGTCACGGTGTCAGCCTATTGGACCGGAATGCGAATCCGGTGATCACAATCCCCAACAATACTGGTGGCACATGGCCGAACTCTGCGATTCAGTTTTTGGGCGTGATCGCCGGCAACAATGGTCGAGGCAAGGATCTGGTGATTCGTAATAACACGCCGCTCTCGCGCGTGCGCTTTCTGAATAGCGGAAACACCACGCAGTTGTTGACCATGGACGATGCTGGCGTCGCGAACTTCTTCGGACCCGATGTGTATGTACACGGGACGCTGCATGTTGCGTCGCTGAAGACCGATGCGTCTAAAAGTTTCGGTGGGGAAGCTCAGGAAATGTCGGTGCAGTCTCCGGAGATGATGACCGTGCTTAGCGGCAACGCCACCATGGATGAGAGCGGAGGAGCGCAGGTCACAGTGCCCGATGCCTTCGAGAAGTTGAACCAGGATTTTCGTTATCAGCTCACGACTATCGGCAGCTTCGCGCCCGTATACGTGGCACAGGAAATTCGGAACGACACGTTCCGGATCGCCGGAGGGAAGGCAGGCATGCGGGTGTCGTGGCAGGTAACGGGCGTACGCAAAAACGAAGGCTGGGTAGGTCCTCTACAGCTTGAACAATTCTCGCAACCGCTTGGTCTGGGCGCGGCTTACCGGAATCTCGGTCTGCTTCTTGTCGTCCATGCGAAGCATGTAGGAGCTCTTGAACCACGGTACAACTTCGCGTATCCGATTGATGTTCACGAGGTAAGAACGGTGCGCGCGCCAGAATAGTTTGTTGTCGAGCTGCGCCAGCAGTTCTTCCAAAGTGCGGCAGTTTGACTGGCCTTCGATCTGCGAGGTACTGACGGTAATGACTCCGTCCTCGATGGACGCGTGACAGATTTCTTTCTGATCGACCAGGAAGAGCCTTCCGGCGGACTTGATCAGGATTTTTTGCGGCTGGCTCTGTTGCTGTTCCTTCTGCTCCAGCATACGAACCAGAACGTCGAGCCGGTCGCCCGATCCGGAAGTGGACTCAAGCTTCCGGCGCGCGCGCTGGATCGATTCAGCCACGCGCTTCTTGTCGAAGGGTTTCAGCAGATAGTCGACGGCATTCACTTCGAACGCCTTGACCGCATATTGGTCGAACGCGGTGGAAAAGACCACCTGGGGCATGCGGACTTTCTTATCCAGCAGCTTTTTAATGACGCCAAAGCCGTCGAGCCCGGGCATCTGGACATCGAGGAAAACGAGATCAGGGTTATGTTCCTTGATGAGATTCACGGCCTCAACGCCGTTTCTCCCTTGCGCAACCACATCGACCTCGCCCACCGCCTTCAGCAGGAAAGCCAGTTCGTCGCGCGCGAGTTGCTCGTCATCCACAATCACTGCCGATAAAGACATCGTTACCCCACAAGGAGATGCGAACGGCCTGTACGAGGCACATTCCTTCCTGAAGTATAGCGATGGCGTTTTTGCCCGGTCAAACGGGCAAAAGAATACCCCACCGCAGATAACAGCTCACCGCAAGTGGGGCACGAACGATCAGGTCGTCCCGGGTTAGCCTTTTTTCATCATCCAGGTCCAGGCCGGGGTGCCGTCTTTGTCACGGATTACCAGCGTATTGTCGCCTTTTACGATCTCGCGGGCGAGAATCACGTCGGTCCCCTCCATCTTCGCTTTCGCTCCTGTGATCTCCAGCTTGTCGCCTTTAACGAAGTTGTAATCCATGGCCTTTAGGAACTCGGCCGGGCACAGACAGATCTCATAAAGCTGATCGCCGACTTTCACGATCAGGTGCGTATTGTCGCCCGATTCGGTGTGATGGGTCTTAAGCTCCTGGACTTCACCCTTGATCTTGACCTCGGCTGCGGGGTCGTACTTGGGATACCCCTTCTGCGCCAAAGCTACGGTAGAAATCAGCAGCATCATCAGCAGGCCGCAGAGCACGCGGAAACTATTTTTGGTTAGCATAGCCGCTCCCCTCTCGCGCGGAGAAACCGCGCTCATCCTCGGCCTGTTCCGACTCCCGGAGAGGCTCGGATGAACTCTTCATGCTTACGGTAGCCCTGTGCTGTTGCGGAAGAAGTGAACATCGTCACAATGGCCTGTGACGCGTGCATCGGAATGAAACCGGAAGCCAGAAGCGGAAATCGCGGTTCTTATTACCGATGCCGAAACAGGAATGCGAAATCACACGCTATCTCCTCCGACTCGGGCTACAATGAACGCAAGCATGTAAGGCCATGACGCCTGACTGCGGGGTCAACGCACGCTCCCGTCCTTCAAGAAATCAGCCAACCTGATGCTCTACGCGAGGGTCGACATGCTGTCACAGTGTGCAAATCCGAGTTGCACGAATCGCTTCCGATTCCTGCATGACGGAAAAGTTTTTGTTCTGGATTGCGGTCCGAACACGGTTTCCGAAAAAGCCGATGAGGGATGGAACGCCGCGAGTCGTCGCGTCGAGACTTTCTGGCTATGCGCCGAATGCGCGCAAAGCTGGACGGTAAAGTTCGATGGGAGACGGGCTGTCACACTTCCAGTGTCCGAGTCATCCAACAGCTTGGGCCACTCGTCACAGAAAGTGGCGTGAAGAACGTGAGTGAAATAGCCAGGTAATGAGATTTCCTGAAAGATATTGAAATTGAAATTCAATATTGATAATCATTCTGCAGACTCTTCGATGAAGCGCCCTTTCGAATCCCTGACCGCCCAGGAAGCACTCCACGTCGCCATCTTCATCGAAGAGCGGAATGCGCAGATCTACCAGCAATTCTCGGAGTTGTTTGCGGAATTTCGCGATCCCGACTCGCTGCAGATCGCCCAGGTCTTTTGGGAGATGGGCGAAGAAGAACGCCGCCATGGAACGATGCTGCAGGAACGCTATTTCGATCGTTATGGCACCCAGAGCTGCGCGGTGACCGAAGAAGATATCCGCGAGATGATCGAGGTTCCGAAGATCGACAATGGAGAATTGTTTGCGATCACGCGCGCGCGCATCTCCGCGCGTCCTGCAGACAAAGCATTGCAAATTGCGTTGGACGCAGAACTGGCAGCAGAGCGCTTCTACCGGCGGGTGAAGGAACAAACATCGGATCCTGACTTGAAGAAACTTTATTCGGAGCTCGCCGACTTCGAAGACAATCACACCGAATTTCTGCAGAGGAAACTGGCCGAAGCTCCCGCCCCGCCATCCTCTTCAGACCAGTCGTAGCAGCCCTAAAATCAGTGGCGCTCTATCCTGCGGTGGTCTTACCTCCCAGCAGAGTCAGTACTTCTCCGGTGATATAGCTGGAATCGCCTTCCGAAGCGAAGAAGACATACGCCGGGGCGACTTCCTCGGGCTGTCCCGCACGCTTCATGGGAGTGCTGGATCCATGCTGCGCGGTTTTCTCAGGCTCGAAATCAGACGCGACGAGCGGCGTCCAGATTGGCCCAGGCGCCACACAATTGACGCGAATCTGACGGGAAACCAGGCTCTGCGCCAACGATTTCGTAAACGCGTGGATTGCGCCTTTGGTCGCGGAATAGTCGAGCAATTCTTTGTGACCCTGGAGCCCGGTGATCGATCCAGTGTTGACAATCGCGCTGCCCGGCTTCAGATGCGGAATGGCGGCCTTCGCCATGTGGAAGTAGCCATAGATATTGGTGCGGAAGGTGTGGTCCCACTGCTCTTCGCTGATCTCTTCGATATCTTCCTGGCTATTCTGAAAGGCAGCATTGTTCACGAGAATGTCGAGGCGGCCGAACTCATCAAGAGTTTCCTCGACTGCACGCACGCAGAAGTCAGGGTCGGTGACATCGCCGGGGATGAGGAGGCACTCCCTGCCATGTTCCTGGACAGCATCGCGCGTTTGTTCCGCATCGCTCTGTTCTTCCGGTAGATAAATGATGGCGACGTCTGCCTTCTCGCGCGCATAAAGGACCGCGACAGCGCGACCGATGCCGGAGTCGCCGCCGGTGATGAGAGCGACTTTCCCTTCCAGCTTGCCAGCGGGTCTATAGCGAGAGCCTTCGTACCGGGGCTGCGGCTGCATCTGGCTCTGCAATCCGGGCTTCTGCAACTTGGCTTTCATATAGGGCGGACGCGGCTCCTGCGCGGGACCCTTGGTCGCTGCGCGCGATGGAAATTCGTGGATTTGCGCTCGCTTCTTCGTGCCATTGTTTTCGCCCGAGCCTCCGCCCTTGGAGGACGGTTTCGCTGAATTCTTACGTGGCATGATGCAGTCCTGAAAGAGATTTCGATCCCCGAGATTCGGATGCAAGCAACAGTTTCTGTGCGGTCTAGAGAGCCGCTAGTCTCGATCAACTTGGCTGCATGTTCCTGCGCGCTGCTCAACTGCCGCTTCAGCGTCACAGGCACGGGCGTACTTTGACTGTGCAACCTGTCCTCTCGTTCCCCATCTCCAACCTCTGAGAGATCACGGAGGAACTGATGGGCAGGAGAAGAAAAGCGCGAGGAGTTTTCCGTTTGGGCATGGCGGTCGGCGTTGGTGTTGGCGCGGTGGTGTGGCTGATTCCAGAGTTGATCGGACGCGCGCGCCGCAGCCATATCGTTCGCTTACAGAAAAGCATTCAGATCGGTGCACCGGTGAAGGAGGTTTTTGACAGCTGGCTTAATGTGCAGAACTTACCAAGAGTGTCCAATGATGTGCGCGAGGTGCAACACCGAGGATCCATGACGCACTGGAAAGTCGGGATGGGACCAGCGCATCTGGAATGGGATGCCCGGATCGAGCAACTGATCCCGAATGAGGCGATTGGATGGAAGTCGGTGAATGGACCGAAGCACACTGGCCGAATCACATTCTCGCCTATCGGGAACGACACGCTGGTGCAAGTGACGATGAACTATGCACCGCCGTTGCGTCTCTTCCTGCCATTTGTGGCACCCATGACGGGTCGCATCGAGGGAGTGATCGAGCGCGTGCTGCGCGATTTCAAGGCATCAGCAGAAGGTCGCGGCTTCGGCCAGCAACGTATGCCGTCACAGAAAGTGGGCCCCGGGACTTCGATGTCCCAAAGCAATATCGCACGCGCGACCGGAACAAACGATGCCACGTCGGAGAAAGTAGATCGGTTCGGGAACCGTCTGAATCCGGTGGAATACACGCGACCACCGGAGGCGAAATACTAGTTACGGCGTCGTCATATCGTGCGGGAAGGATTTGAAGGTGACCTCCGTCGATTTCGCGGAGGTCTTCTTGTTGCTGTCTTCCGTGTACTGAGTCAGGGTGCCGTGGATCAGGGCATATCCTTCGGCGCCTGGCTGCTTGGTCTTATCCGTCGAAACCTTGCCTTTGAAGTCGAACCAGACTCCGTGCACGGAATTCGTCGTGAAGCTCAACTGATCGCCGGTGTGCTCGCCCTTAGTAAATGTGTGATCGAGGAATGCGCCCCGATCGCTATCGAGATCGCCAAAGCGTGAGATAAATCCGGTGAGCCGGTTCCCTTCCTCGAAGTCAACTTCGACGAACTCGCCTTCGCGAAGAAAGCTGTACATCCCAGAGAGCGGGTCGGGGTGATAGGTAGAATCACCACTCGTCTTCGGCGGCGCCTGGGCAATTAGCATCGACGCGATCAGGAGGAAAGGGATCAAGGAAGACAGACGGCGCATAGGGATTCCAGCTCACATTAAAACATGGATTCTGCCGGTCGCAGTTTAATTGCTTGAACTCGAAGATTCATCCGCTGGAGTTGGGAACTTGAAAACGTGAACCCCAGGCTGCACTTCCGGGACGCTGCCATCATTCACCGTGACCTGCTGAGGCTTTCCCTGCACGGCGACGCGTATCGTTTCTTTTTGCTTGGGACCGACTTGCAGGCGCGCCGAGCTCTCTCCATTTTCGCCACGTACGATGACCGGCACATTTGCCGTGGCAGTGCCCTGATTCGCAACCGTAACCGCGACGATGAACGATCCATTCAATGTTTCGCGAGGCGTAGCCGCTTCAATGCTCAGATCTGGCAGCCCGCGGTCGCGATATACCCAGTCGTCGAAGAACCACTCCAGGTTCTGCTTCGTCTGCGCCTGCAGAAGGCGTTGCATGTACGACTGCTCTTTGTCTTTTTCAGGACGGTAGCTCTGGATTGCGGCCTGTAGTGCGTGATCGCCGAGCATGTCGCGCAGCATCCACCAGACGTACATACCTTTGTTGCGATAGATATTGTCGTCGACGGTATTCGCAAGCGCATTGGCAGCAGCGTTTTTGGCGTGATCATCGCTCGGATCGATGAGGAACGCCGGCAACCGTGCCTGCAGGTAAGCTATTGCTGCTTTCCGTCCGTCCTGCCGCTCGCGTTGCAGCGCTTGCGCGAAATGCGCGAGACCTTCGTCGATCCAAGGCCGCGGCGACGTGAACGACGCGTGCACCCACGTATGCGCCATGGTCAGTTCGGTGACGCGAGGATCCATTTTGAAGGGCGCGATGAGCGTGGTTCCGCTCTCGAACGGATTGCCGTTCGGCACAGGTAGATCAATGATCTGCAATGTGGACTGCGGCTCGCCAAACCACTCGGTAATCAGTGGACGAACTTTCTCTGCCGCCAACGCGAAGTCTTCGGCGTCGCTCTTCGTGTCGCCCAGATAATAGAGGTTCATCTGCGGGCGTTGGAGAACCTGAAACTCACCAAGCGCGAGCATGGGAACCGTATTGCCGAGCGGCGCGAATCGGAAGTTCGAGCAACCAGTATTCGCGTCTTGCTGCTCCGTGTTGGCGCCAATGCCTTCAAACTGGCCGTTGCTGAGCACGGTGAGCCGATGGTCTTCCGGACCTATCCAGCAGGCCTTGAGATGCATCTCCGAGTGCTGTTGACGCGCCTGCCACTGACCAATCGCAGAGGAGAGTTCTCCCGCGGACAAGTTCACGGCCGGCATGGCCACCGGATACCAGAGCACATAGCCGACGCCGCGCAGAGCGGTGAAGGGCTGCCCAATCTGATCCCACTCGCTGGCGTCAGCGGCCGACTGCGGCGTCTCCAGGCGCTTGAGCCGATCGGTGCTCACTTCAATGTTGCCGCTGTATCCCACCTCGAGTTCGATGCTCTGCTTCGGCGCGACTGCGACAGGAAGCTTTATGTTCGCTTCATTCGCAGCGCCAGTGTGGTCGATGTCCGTGTTATACGGCTGCGCAATGTACTCCAACTGCTCGCCGTTCAGCTCGATCATTCGCCAGTCGAGCGTAGACGAAATCTGCAGAGCAACGTTCTTCTGCGGCTCCGCCGAATCGTTGCGCAAGGTGATCTTGCCACGAGCGGCGATCTGGTGACTCTCCGGATCGAGGCGAACTTCGAGATCGTATTTCGTGAAAGTGAAGGCGTTACGGTCGAGAGCCGATGCTGAGATCGCACCGCAGAGGACGGAGAGGACACAGAGGACTCGAAAAATACGGAGCGAGAAGGTTGAGAACAACTTAGATAAATCCATGAATGAAAAACTGGGTGAGGCTAATCTTTCCTTTTATCAGGCCTTTTGTCGGCCTTTTTACTGGGCTGAGTGCGACGCTGGCGCGCAACTTCGTACATTACAACCGCAGCGGCGACAGATACATTCAGCGAGGGAACCTGGCCGAGCATCGGAATCGAAACCAGGAAGTCGCACTTCTTGCGAACCTGCTCGTGCAGGCCTTTGCCTTCAGCGCCCAGCACGAGCGCACAAGACATCCGGTAGTCGACTTTGTCGTAGGCTTGCGAGCCGCGCTCATCGAGCCCGACCGTCCAGATATTTTTTTCTTTCAACTCTTCGAGCGTGCGACCCACATTGGTGACGCGCGCAATCGGCAGATGCTCGCTGGCTCCCGCTGAAGCCTTCGCGACTGTGCCGGTCACACCCACGGCACGGCGTTCGGGGATGATGACCCCGTCGGCGCCCGCGCCATCGGCCGTACGTATGATCGCGCCGAGATTGTGCGGATCTTCCACGCCATCGAGCAGCAGAACGAACGGCCATTCGCCACGCTGGTTGGCGAGGACTTCGTCCACGTCTGCGTATTGTTTGGCCGATGCGACGGCGATCACACCCTGATGCGCCGACCCGGGCGCAAGGCGATTGAGTTGCTCGCGCGGAAGCTGGCGGACGGGAACGCCCAGTTCGCGGCACGAGGTCACGATCTTATGTACGCGCAAGTCATGGCGCTCGGGGGAAACCGCGATGTAGTCGAACGAGCGACCGCGCGCCTTCAAGGCCTCGGTCACCGCGTTGATTCCGAAGATCACGCTCACTCTCTAAGTGTACGCGAACCGCTGAAAATGCGCCTTCTGCTAGACTGAATTCAATCCACTGTCCTCTCGAGGTGAGCGTGCGGGACGTCTTTATCCTCTCTGCGGTTCGAACCCCAATCGGCAAATTTGGCGGATCCCTGGCGTCACTCACGGCAGCGGATATGGGCGTTGTGGCTGCTAAGGCCGCGATGGAACGCGCCGGAGTGCAGCCGGATCAGGTTGACGAAACTATCTTCGGCAACGCGCGTCAGGCTGGGGGCGGGCCGAATCCTGCGCGACAGATTTCGATTCGCAGCGGCGTCCCAGAATCAGTTCCAGCTTTTACCGTGAATATGGCCTGCGCCTCGGGCATGAAGAGCCTGGCACTTGCGGCGCGCGAGATCGCCGACGGCAATCTCGATTGTGTGCTTGCTGGGGGAAGCGAGTCGATGTCGCGGCTTCCTTATTATGTGGAAGCGCGGTGGGGATTCAGGCTGGGGAATCAGGAACTGGTTGATGGCATGTACCGCGACGGATTCTTCTGTCCGATGGCAAAGATGGTGATGGGCGAGACCGCAGAGCTGCTTGCCGAGCAATACAAGATTTCGCGCGAGGAGCAGGATGAATTCGCACTCTGCTCGCAGAAGCGGGCCGAGCAGGCACTGAAGACGAATCGGTTCGAGAGCGAAATTGCGCCAGTTACGATAGAAAGCAAAAAAGGCGCGCAGGTGTTCACGATCGATGAGCACCCGTTCCTCGGCGCAACTCTCGAGAAGATGGCAAAGCTCGCGCCCGTGTTTTCGAAGGACGGCACGATCACTGCGGGCAATTCTTCGGGAATCACTGACGGCGCGGCTGCGATGGTTCTCGCTGGCGAAGAATTCGTTTCCAAAAACAATCTGAAGCCGCTCGCCCGCATTGTGGGAACAACTTCAGCGGGAGTCGATCCGCGGAAGATGGGAATCGGACCTGTGCCCGCGATGCGCAAACTCGAAAAACTCACCGGGTTGAAGCTGGCTGATTTCGATCTTGTCGAATTGAACGAAGCGTTCGCGGCCCAGGTGCTTGCGTGCGATCGCGAACTCCATTTTGATCGCGACCGCCTGAATGTAAACGGCGGAGCCATTGCGCTCGGCCATCCCATCGGATGCACCGGAACGCGCATCACCGTGACCCTATTGCACGAGATGATGCGGCGGCGCTCGAAACTTGGAGTCGCGACCCTGTGCGTGAGCGGTGGGATGGGAATGGCGCTCGCGGTAGAAAACCTGGCTGACTAAGTGTGCCCCAAAAAGAAAATCGCCACCCGGTTAGGTGGCGAGTTCCTTATTTGACCATCTTCCGTTCTTTTGGCGGCTGGTCAACCTACCACGTTTCCGGTCCTGTTTGACCGGTTTGCCTGGCAGGCGGAGGCTGGATTTTCCAGAGGAGCGTTTTCAGCTCAAATCCAAAATCACCTGCGGCATTGTGAGTCGCAACGACGGCGTTTACCGTCTCGCACTCGCGTGCGTATGTTGCCTATGACTTATGCACGCCGTGAGCCAAAGCTCCCGCTTCTCACAAAACCGAATTCCACGGATTTTCAGTGATTTACCTCGCCTCCCGAATCGGGCTGTGGGGTGAGTGTGCAAGTTGATGCACATTCTGGGATTGTTCGGTCCCGGAAATAGGTCTATGCGCGGCGGAAGGCGTATTGCGCGGCAACCTGCCCAACCCGAACCAGACGCACGAGCCTATAAAGAGGAGTGACAAATTTCGGCAGTTGGACGGCATCCCAATCGCCTACGCCGGGGGTCAGTAGAAAGCGGGAAACGTGCCGGATGCGGTCAATTCGGCGCTCGCGCGCGACGAGCATGTAGCGGTGCCATCCGGTATACGTGGGTTGAGTGAGATCCTGCATATAGCCGATCGACTCGTCGGCAAGACTGGTGATCTGCGGCGCACTTAGCGCGCGATCCGCGATCTCGTTGGACAGCGTCACGCCAAACAGCTTCTGTGCCAGGAGCGCGCCCAGAAGCAAAATGCCTTCTGTGCCGGATGCCTTCGCTCGGGTAGTCAGCGCGGTCCAGTCCAGCGCGGTTGACTTGCGCATTAGACGTGCGACATCCGCGATCCATAGCAGGCGGTTCCACGAGTGCTTCCAGCCATGAATACAGAGGATGAGCATCAGATCTTCTTGCGCGAATGCCAGGGTGGGCTGCCCGCCGAATTCAGCATGCGGTGCGCGCTGCCAGCACGCGTCTATTTCCAGATCGACCGAAAAACACTTGGGCGCGATTCCCCACTGCAGCTCCAGCGGAGGCATCCCAGTCTTTTTCAGCTGCAATTCCACTGCTCGCGGAAGCAAGCTCTTCCAATCAGACTCGGGCGTGTAACCGCAACTCCGTAAAACTTCAACCGCCTGCCCGACCTGCGCGGGCCGAACCAGCAGATCGATGTCCATCGACTGGCGCAGCGTGAAGTTTCCCCACAACTCCGCGGCCAGCGCTGGTCCCTTGAACGGAATGCATTCCACGTGCGCGGCATTCAGATTCCGCAGAACTCGCACCAGTTCACCGGAGAGAGCCAACGTTCCTTCGAGCGCGCGCCGACTCGCCTGCTGGAGTTCGAAGCGAACTCGTTCCGGCACACTGGTGAGCTGTCGCAACAATTTCGGCGCCAACACCGGAATCAGGCCATGAAATTTCGCGGCCTCGAGCAAGTAGTCCCAGTCCAACGCGGGATCGGAAAGCAGGTCAGTGATATTTGCTTTTTCATCGTAAGCAACTTCGGCCAGCAGACGAAACTCGCGACGCAAGCCGTTCTCTCGCGGCGGGAGCAAGCGGGCAGGAGGTCGTGGAAGCGCCGTAGTCGTCATTCAGGAGCGCCCCGAGTTGCGAGACAGCCCTTCCGGTGCGATTTTCGCGGCAGATGCAGTCACCGCAATTGCGGCCATCACCAGGAAGAGCGCGGCGTTCGCAGGAATGTGGAAGTTGAAATCAACGAGGCTGTGCACGAGCAGTCCGGTGATTCCCGCCAACACGGCGATGAGCACTGAATCGGAAGTCTTCGCTCCCGGCCGCAGCTGCTTACTCGCTTTACGATATACGAGCACGAGGAACCATGCGATCAGTCCGGCTCCAATGAGTCCGGTCTCGCTCAGCAGCTCCAGGTAATCGTTATGCGCATGATTGATGACGGAATCCACCACAAAGCTCTGGAACGTGGGATAGACGAGATCGAATGTGCCTGAACCATATCCAAGCACAGGCCGCGACGACCACATGTGCAGCGTGTCCTTGAAAATAGACACGCGGTTGGCATCTTTCATGTCGGTCAGTCGATGCACCACCGGGTCGGACCCCACCCATACGATCAGCACGGCGAGAACTGCTGCGATTACCCCAATCGCGGCAAACGATTTGGCGCGATGGCGGATGCGGCTGAGAAACACCGCGATGAACACCAGTTCCGCTCCTAAAGCGACCATGCCACCGCGTGAGCGGGAGAGAAAAACACTGAGCACCATCAGCACGCCGGCGCCGAGAAGAGGAAGACGTCGTTCGGGTCGCTGCGACAGGCAGAGCAGGAATGGAAGCGGAGCCAGCAGTTCCATCAGCCCCGCGTAGTGATTTCGATTCACGAACGGCCCGTAGATCTGCGCTGCAACGTCAGAAGGTTGGAACATCCAGTAGATTGCCTTGGTCCCGCTGACGTCCTGGATCATGGCAAAAATTGCTAGCAATGCGCCGAAAACTGCAAGTGCGGTCAAGAGGCGGCGAAGCCGTTCGGGGCTTGCGGCAACCGTAGAGGCTGCGAACATCATGAAAAGGTAGGCCAGGTAGGTGAGCCAGTCCTGTTCTGTCTGGTAACGATAGACTGTAATTCCGAATGTCCACTGCGCTGCGATCCATGCTCCGAAAATCACGAGTGGCAGAAAGGCAGGCGGGATCTCAAGTTCCCCGGAGATGATTTGCCGGGCTGCCCATAGCAAAAAGAGAAGCACAGCTCCGACGCGAAGACCGAAGATTCCCCATGGCCGTACGGCACCAAAAGATAGGACCGCGATCACCACCAGCGCCAGCAAGCCGATTTCGAGAGCCGTATCCAGGAATTTCAGACGTGCCAGTTGCCTCCGGCTTGCGCGCTCTTCGGGTGATTGCATTTCAATCAGAACTGGCGTGGGCTGCGCATGCGTGGACGTCATGGATTGCGTACCAATTCCAGATCGTCGATCCAGATCTTTCCTTGGATTCTTCCATTCGCCGGATTTCTGACGATACTCAATTCCAGAAGATTCGTGCCTGGCCCGGTATTGAATTCACCACTTACCGATCTCCAGGGAAACGAGCCCAGTGCATCTTCGCTGTTGAATACGATCTGATGAGTTCTAGTATCAGAAAACGCGAATCGTGGACCGCTTGCAGTCTCAATGCTGTCGGCGCGAATCCATGCCGTAAATGAGTAGTGAGAACCAGGCTCGACGGGAACAAATTGCTTCAGGCCGGTAACACCCAGATTGTCAGTATCGAAACTAACGGCGAGAGAACGACTACCAGAATGAAATTCGGCAGTGTCTACCGAGACATCGATTCCCTCGACAGGTTTATAGATCCAGTCGAAGCCGCCATTCAGAATGCTGCGCTCGAAACCTGCGTTGGAGATCAGATTTCCTCTCGCACTTCGCTGAGCCAAATCTGCGTCGCGCGCCGCCAGTTGCTGCCATGCTTGACCAGCGGCTTCAACGTTGTTTTGGGCCAACTGCGAATCGATAAAGAAGAGAGCATCTTTCGACTCGACGGGCTCCTTACTTTGAATGATCTTCTGCCAGACTAGAGCCGCCTGCGCCGACTCATTCTTCGCGACCAGCAACTTCAGGAGAGCCAGGCGCGGCGGTGTGGATGGCGGCAAAGCCTTCGCCATCACTTCTTCGGCATGCGGATCGTGAAACCAGATGTTAGGAAGTAGCTGCGCCGCCCAGTCGGGACGCTTCTGAATTGCCAATCGATAAAGCGGCAGAGCGCGCTCGACCTCGTTGCTGTTCACATAGATCGTCGCTGTGTGCAATGCAATGTGAGCATCATTCGGATCGGCGCGAAGCGCGGCCTCTAGAGTGCGCCGCTCGTTTGTGAGATCTGCGGCCTGGGCATACGAATCTCCGAGGGCCGTCCAGCAAACGGCGTCGTGCGGATTCAGTCGTACTCCGGTTTCAAGAAAAGGAATTGCAGCGCGTGGATTGTTCTGCAGAATCGTGTAAGAAGCGCCAAGGTTGCAGGGCCAGTTGGCATTCCCGGGCTCGAGCTTTGCCGCGCGTGGCCAGTCACCGTTTTGCGCGGCTGACCAGGCCACAACAGTTCGGGTGGCAAAAACGATGGTGCACGTTCCTACTATCACGGCAGCCGTGGCAACTGCGCTTTTGCGAAACGCGGAATTGAGCTTCAGGCGCATCTTCGCAAATACCCGCGCGCGAGCCGTTGCGCAAACAATCAAGCCCGGCGGGGACGATCTTCCTCGCTATAGCGGCCGTAGCCACCGTACTTGGAGCCGTAGTAATAGCAGTTATCGAAATCAGCCGCGTTAACATCCACTCCGTTCATCACGAAGCCCATCACCTGAGCGTTCACCTGACCCAGCAGATCGCATGCGCGTTGTAGTGCCGCCTTGCGCGTGGAAGCAGCGCGAATCACGAGCACAACACTATCGGCCTGTACGGAAAGCAAAACGGCGTCCGTCACCGATAAGGCTGGCGGGCTGTCAATCACGATGTGATCGTATTGATCTCGCCATTGCGCCAGCAATCGTTTCATCGTCTCCGAATGCAGCAACTCTGCGGGCTGTGGCGGAGGCGGGCCAGCCGGCAGTACCGTCAAATTCGGTACGTCAGAAGACGTCAGCGTCGAATCTTCGAAGCTGCTGCTTCCGGCAAGAAGCGTGCTCAAACCTACTCTGCTGTTGATTCCGAAGACGCGATGCACACTCGGCCGCCGCATGTCGGCATCGACGAGCAGTACTCGTGATCCGTTCTGCGAGAGCACGATGGCCGTGTTAATGCTGGTCGTCGTCTTACCTTCCTGGGGAAGAGCGCTGGTTATGAGAATTACTTTCGGCGGCGCGCCGCTCGAAGACAGCAGGATCGACGTCCGCAATGCGCGATACGACTCCGCCATGTCTGAGCGAGGCCTCTTGTGGGACGCGAGTTCTACCTCGCCGCGATCTTCATCTTTACCGTTCGGGATGTGTTCGCGCGATGGCAAGGCGGTTCGCGCCATTGGCGCCAGGCGCCGGATCGCGGATTCCGGATTGCTCCCTGGAATGATGCCGAGCGACGGTATGCCGCACAGCAATTGAGCCTGCTCAGGCGTACGCACGGTATTGTCCAGCGACTCCAGGACAAACGCGAACACGACTCCGCCGACCAATCCCATGGCGAGTGCCAGCATCACGTTGCGGCGCCGATCGGGACGCGCCGGACGTAAGGGCACGCGCGCCGGATCCACAATACGGATATTGCTCGAACGCAGTCCCGCGGAAACGCTGGCTTCTTTCAGCCGCTGCAGCAAACCTTCATAAAGCTGCCGGTTGGAATCCACATCGCGACGCAGCAACGTGTATTCAATTGCACTTTCGTTGAGCGTGTTCGCCTGCTGTTTTTGCTGATCCATGGCAGCCCGCAACATGCTTTCGCGCTGAGCAGCCGTAAGATATTCGCCCTTGATTCGTCCGGCAAGTTTGTCGACTTCTACCTGTGACGCCTTCTGCACCTGCTTGAGCTGATTATTCAGTTCGAGAATATGCGGATGCGCCGACCCGAGATGAACTTCTGCCTGCGCAATCTGCGTCTTCAGATCCACTTCCTGCGCATGCAGCTTCGAAAGCAGGCTGGTTGAATCCAGGTTTGAGAGCATCTCCGCATTGCCGTTCGCAATCAGGCGGTAGCGGGCTTCCTTCTGTATGCGATCTGCTTCCGCTTCAGTGAGTTCGCGATTGAGCTCATCGAGCTTCTGGGTGACGATGTTCTGCTTTTCGTCGATGCCGAGAATCCCATGCTCGCGCTGGTATCGAACCAGCTTCTCCTGCGAAGCCTCGACCTTTAATTGCAAATCCGAAAGCTGCTTCGAGAGCCAATCGGAAGTCTGCATCGCCGATTCGAAGCGCGTCTTAAAGTTCTGCTCGATATAAACGTTTACCAGCGTGTTGACGACGCGTGCCGCTAATTGCGGATCGGAATTCGTGAACCGGATTTCGAGGATGCGCGTCTTGGGAACCTGAGTGATCTGCAATCCACCGTGAATGAAGCCAATCAGCGCGGCTTCCTGACGCGGGTCCGCAGTTGGTGCGGCTAGTACTTCTGCCGGTTTTTCCTTCGCCGACATGAAGGCGGGATCCTTATCTAACTCGAGCGCCTTCGCCGTCGCGAGCGTGATCGCATCGCTCTCCAGGATTCTGGTCTGCGTATCAAGCGTCAGCTGGTAATCGATATCGTCGTCGGTTACTGCTTCGACGCCGTTCTTGAATCCAAGTGCATCCGCGTTTTCGCGATTGATTGCGATCCTGCCCAGCGCGTCAAACTCAGGCCGGGTGCGCAAAGAAACGATGATGGCAACAATTACGGTAAGCGCGACGGTCGCGAGGATGGTCCAGCGATGCTTGCGCAGAATCGGAACATACTGCAACAGTCCCTTGTCGTCCTGCTTCGGAAAATTCCCGTAGGCGATCTGCGGATACGCGGGCCACTGCCCGGGAGGTTCCGTGTACGACGATACGTCGGCCCGAAACGGCGGACTCAGACTGTTATGCGTTTTCATCCACCCACACCATCGCGCCCTAGCCGGACAAAACACGACTGTCCCAGATTTTCAACACTGGGGAGCGGCTGGATTCTAGCATTCGACGGAACCCGTTTTACATGGAGGAAGCGGACTAGTAACCCATCTGCGCGCTACGAATCACTCGCATCGCACCTATACTCGACTCGGAAATCCACGCTCTTGATGGCACTTCGGAAAAATGCGCGCATCTGCTTTGTGAGCACGTTGGGCGAACTGGGCGGAGCCGAGGTTTGTCTGCTCGACACCATCGAAGTGCTGAAGAAGCGCCATCCGGAGTGGCGAGCGGCTTTGATCGTGCCCAGCGATGGCTCTCTCGCCTTGCGCGCGCGTGAACTCGACATTCAAGTAGAAATCGTTCCCTATCCTGCATCGATCGCTCGCCTAGGCGATTCGCAGTTTCGACGCAGCACCCAGTCTGCCAATTCGTTAGCGCTGGCGATGAATTTGATCTCAGCTGTGCCAGCGTTCGTGAGTTACCGGAGTAGCCTCGGTCGCACACTGCGGTCTTTCGCTCCCGAAGTGATCTACGCCAATGGCTTCAAGGCGCAGATTTTCTCCGCGATGGTGAAGATCGCGTTCCAGCCAATTGGTATGGCACACGCACGATTACGTTTCATCGCGTCCGATTGTCTCCAGGTTGTACCGCAGGTACGCGCGACGCGCTAACCGGCTGATCGCAAACTCGAAAAGCGTTGCCGAAGATGTCCGCTTAGTGCTTGGCCCAAATTCGGTGCAGCCTGTAGACGTGGTTTACAACGCAGTGGATCTGAATCATTTTTCGCCCCGAGGCGAGCGTCTTGATCTCGACCGCTTGAGCGGATTGGATCCTGCTGCCTTCGGAAGTGTCCGCGTCGCCCTGGTCGCGACAATGGCGTGGTGGAAAGGACACAGAACTTACCTGGAAGCGATTTCGCGTCTGCGTGGCCTGCCGGTTCGTGGCTATCTGATTGGAGGACCAATCTACCGTACGGGCGGGAGCGAGAACTCACTCGCCGATCTACGCGAAGAGGCACAGAAGCTCGGCATCAGCGATCGTATGGGGTTCACGGGCTTCCTTCCGGACATTGCCTCTGCACTGCGCTCGGTGGACATCGTTATTCATGCCAGCACTCGGCCGGAGCCGTTTGGCCGCGCCGTAATCGAAGCGATGGCCTGCGGCAAACCAGTGGTCACAAGCGGCATGGGCGGATCCGCAGAAATCGTTTCGGCGGGACCAGGGACGTGTAAAGTTTTGGCCAGGAGAAGCGGACGACCTTGCGAAGGCAATCTCGACGCTTGTTCGGAATCCTTCGCTTCGCAAAAGCATGGGTGAATCCGCGCGGAAAACTGTGGTTCAGCACTTCGGAAGAGAACAGCTCGGGGAGAACCTGGATCGCGTATTGCAGTCTCTGTCTTCTGAAGTCCGGCCAGCCGCGATTGAGCCCGCTCTCCCTCTCGAGGAGAAGGCACTGGCCTCGGGAATCTAGGATCTGATGTCGCTCGCGCTCTGCATCGTCGCTGCTTTTGTCACCTACTACCTGGGACGCAGATCACTGGTCGCGGGACTGCTGAGCCTTTTCGCAATCGGCTACGCTTACGGGATTCTGCGCGCCAACCTGCAATCGACAGCAATTTACTTTCTCTTTGACTCCGCTGTCGTTGGCCTATACGCGGCACAACTCAGCGGCATGAAACAGCAGTTCCTTTCGCCCGATGGACAACGCCTGAAACACTGGGTCTTGCTGCTCACATTGTGGCCGCTGATTCTATTCTTTGTTCCGCTGCAGGATCCGTTGATCCAGGTGGTCGGGCTGCGCGGCAACATCTTCTTCCTTCCCATGATCCTGCTGGGCGCGCGACTTACGCGCGAAAAGTTGTATCCGCTCGCGCTGGGAGTTGCGGCCCTAAATATCCCCGTCTTCATTTTGGCGATTGCGGAATACACACTCGGCATTGAGCGTTTTTTCCCGAGGAACGTTCTCACTGATCTGATCTACAGCAGCAATGACGTCGGAGCACTCGGCGCCTATCGCATTCCTTCGAGCTTCCCCAATGCGCACGCCTATGCGGGCACCATGGTAATGACGCTGCCCCTGCTGTTGGGCGCGTGGGTTCAACATCGTCGCCGGCGGTCGGACCAGTTCCTGCTCATGGCGGGAATTATTTCCGCAGTGCTCGGCGTGTTTTTCAGCGCAGTGCGCAGTCACTTCATTGTGATGACCGTGGTACTGGGTGTCTTCATTCTGTCGGCACGGGTTCGCCCTGGACTGAAGCTTGTATTTACGCTGGGCTTGATTGCCGTCGGAGTGCTGGTTGCGCAGCAGGATCGATTACAGCGCTTCGCCACATTGCGCGACACGCATTATGTCGAACGACGGGTACAGGGCAGCGTCAATTCGAGTTTTCTCGACGCGCTGCAGCAGTTTCCATTTGGCAACGGGTTAGGCGGTGGCGGCACCAGTATTCCCGCATTCCTGCAGGGGCGTCTGCATGCGCCGCTGCTGATCGAAAGTGAATACGGGCGTGCCCTGCTGGAGACCGGAATCATCGGCCTGGCACTATGGATCGCTTTTCTGTTGTGGTTCATCACCCGACGCAATCACATCGGAGCCCGCGAACCATGGGCGGTCGGACGCCGGATTGCCTGGGTTGCATGCGTCTGCTGTTTTGCGAGCGGATTCCTAGGAGTAGGAATGCTACTGTCGATCCCACAATCCACAATGTTTTTAATGTGCTTAGGGTGGGTAGCCATTCCGCAGAATGATCAGCCTGCTTTCCAACCAATGCCTCTCCAGCGCGCCAGGTTTATCGCGCCCAGAGTCAAGGAATTCGCCTGAGCTGTTGCTGCACGGATTGGAGTTCCCGCGTTGCGTGAATCTCTTCAGTAAACCGCGCGTACCCATGCGACCTTGGGATTCGTTGAGGAGTGTGCAATTCTCAAGTACAGCCCCGAAATGAGAAGGCTCGCCGCTGGCGAAGCCTTATGACGGCGGGGCCAAAACGCAATGTCCGCGACCGACAAAGCAATTCCGTTGAATCCAGAGTGCTGTCGTCCGGAAATTGCCGATCCGGTCTTCGATAAGCCTTACCTGACGATTCTGCCTTCCTCCGGGCGCGCGAGTCTCGAACTGAAGGAAGTCTGGCAATATCGCGAGCTCCTGTATTTTTTAATCTGGCGCGACATCAAGTTGCGCTACAAGCAAACTGCGCTGGGCGCGATCTGGGCAATCATCCAGCCATTGCTGCCGATGCTGATCTTCACACTGTTTTTTGGACGGCTCGCGCATCTGCCTTCAAACGGAATTGCGTACTCGCTTTTCGCTTACGCCGGCTTGCTTCCGTGGACATATTTTTCCAACGCCGTCTCCAACAGTTCGTCGAGCGTGGTGGCAAATGCAAACCTTGTCACCAAAGTTTATTTTCCGCGGATGCTGATTCCATTGTCCGGAGTATTGGCGGCGTTGGTTGACTTCTTCATCGCCAGCGTCATTCTGGTCGCAATGATGATTTGGTATCGGGTGCCGTTGTGCGTTTCACAACTCTGGGTTCCGCTGATTCTTCTGGCGATTACTTTGCTCGCGGCTGGAACTGGGATGCTATTTGCGGCACTCAATGTGCGCTTCCGCGATATACGTTTCGCGCTGCCTTTCCTTGTTCAGTTCTGGATGTTCGCGACTCCCGTGATTTATCCCGCCAGCCTCGTACCTGCAAAATGGCGATGGCTGCTGGCGCTCAATCCCATGGCCGGATTGGTGGAGGGATTTCGCGCGGCACTGTTCGGCACGGCGCTGGAATGGCAGATGCTCGCGATCTCTACGCTGGCTGCGACACTACTGTTGATTTATTCCGTTTACTTCTTCCGGCGCGCCGAAAGAACGTTCGCCGATGTGATCTGATTTATGCGTCCAGCAATAAAAGTTGAACAACTCGGGAAGCAGTACCAGATCGGCGATCGCGAGATTTACGAGACTCTCCGCGACGCCATCATGCAAAAGTTCCGCTATCGCAGACAACAAACGCGCAAGCCCGTCACAAAGTTTTGGGCTCTGAGCGATGTCTCATTCAACGTGGGACAGGGTGAGGTGGTTGGCATCATCGGGCGCAACGGCGCGGGTAAATCCACTCTGCTCAAAATCCTGTCGCGCATCACGGAACCCACCACAGGACGGATCGATCTGTACGGTCGAGTCGGCAGTCTTCTGGAAGTGGGGACTGGTTTCCACCAGGAGCTTACCGGACGAGAAAATGTCTTTCTCAACGGAGCCATTCTCGGCATGCAGCGCGCGGAAATCGCCGCGAAGTTCGATGAAATCGTTGCCTTCGCGGAGGTGGAACGCTTCATCGATATGCCGGTGAAACGGTATTCGAGCGGAATGTATCTTCGCCTGGCTTTTTCTGTGGCCGCTTTTCTCGAGTCGGAGATCCTGCTCGTCGATGAAGTTCTCGCCGTGGGCGATGCGACCTTTCAGAAACGCTGCCTGGGAAAAATGCGTGACATCAGCGCGGGTGGCAGGACCGTCATTTTTGTCAGCCACAATATGGCAGCCATTGAATCGCTTTGCACGCGCTGCCTGATGATCGCGCAGGGAAACCTGCTCGCGGATGGAACTCCGCACGAGGTCATCTCGCAATACATGGCGGCTGATCTAGCCAATCAAGCGACATCTTCCGACCTGCGATCGCATTCCAACCGCCGCGGCGGAATGAAACCGGTCATGCAACGCGTCACCCTCATCTCGGAGACGGGAGTCGCCGCTTCTTCGGTCCGCATGGGAGGCTCGCTCTCGGTCCAGGTCGATTTCTGCTGCCCGGGATATCCAGTGCGGCCAAATCTCGAAGTGTCGATCAAGAACAGCTTCGGCGTGACTGTATTCAATGCAAGCAACCGCGTGATCACGCAATATCAATTCAAGGATTCGATGCAAAGCGGTTCCATTACCTGCAATCTTCCCGAACTTCCACTGGTGGCTGGGCTTTACACCATGGATCTTTTTTTTGGCGAGGAATACCAGAATCACGACGCGATTTACGATGCCATTTCTTTCGAGGTGACTCCCGCGGACGTATTCGGCAGCGGTCAGATTCCCACTGCGAATGAGGGCGCGATATTCTGGCCTGCAACCTGGAGCGTCAAGGCAGATGAGGTTGTCCGGCAGCCGAGCCAAAGCGCCTGAAGTTTTTTCGACGACAGCAAGTAGTAACCGCGGGCCGATACATGCGTGAGTGGCATATCATCACGTGCGAATACCCTCCACAAGTTGGCGGCGTTAGCGATTACACCGCTCTCCTGTCACAAGCGTTGCGCGACGAGGGGCAATCGGTTCACGTCTGGGCGCCGGGATCAGAAGAAACTTCATCCAACGGATCGCACGTCCACCGTGTTCTTGGAAATTTCGACTCCGCTTCTCTCGCGCGCGCCGATGAACTGCTCGACCAATATCCTTCTCCGCGCACCCTATTGGTGCAGTGGGTTCCACATGGCTATGGCCGCCGATCGATGAACATCGGCTTCTGCCGCTGGCTTGCAAAGCGCGTTCGTCATCGTGGCGACTTGCTGCAGTTAATGGTGCACGAGCCTTTTCTGGAATTCCGTGGCATTCGCCAGAGTGCGGCCGCGGGCGTCCATCGCTGGATGATCTGGACTTTGCTTCACGCCGCCGAGCGAGTGTGGCTCTCGATCCCCGGGTGGGAGTCGAAGTTGCGCATGTACGCGCCCGCGAAATTGCGAATGGACTGGCTCCCGATTCCGAGCTCAATTCCCCGCATTGCGACGCCTGAGTCCACCCGCGCGGTGCGCGAAAAGCTGGGGAATCCGCCGCTATTACTTGGACATCTCGGAACCTATTCACCGGTAATTCGCGAAATGCTGGAGCCCAGCGATCGTCGAGCTTCTGCGATCGCATACCGAGTTGAGCTTTGTCATGCTTGGATCGGGTGGTCGCGAAGTTCGTTCGGCACTTCTAGCAAGAATCACCAGATCTATCGAGCCGGCTGCTTGCCACCGGGTTTCTGCCGAGCACAGAACTGTCTCCACATCTGGCTGCGTGCGACTTGCTGATTCAGCCCTATCCAGACGGTGCTAGTTCACGGCGTTCGAGCTTGATGGCAGGAATTTCCCATGGCGTACCGGTCGTCACAACGTCCGGTCATTTATCAGAATCGTTGTGGAGCGAATCCGGTGCAGTCGCGATCACTCCTGCAGGCGACCGAAGTGCTTTCGTGAATGCTGCGCAAAGATTGATCAAGTCTCCGGAAGAACGCGCTCGCCTGGGCGCCGCGGGCTCACGACTTTACCAGCAGAAGTTCGATTGGCCACTAGTGGTGGCCGCCCTCACCGATGCGGCGAAACCCGAACCAGCCCGTCACATCTAGTCGCGGGCACCAGCCTCGATAATCCTTCAACAGTGATGCGCAAGCTAAAATCGCCACAATCACTGGCAAGAATTTCGGTCGTGTATCGATGCGCGTTGCTGTTGTCACTCACGCTGCACGGAGAATTGGCGGCGCTGAAACATACATTGAGGCGCTGCTTCCTGCGCTGGAGAATGCCGGCCACCATACGGCGGCGGTCTTCGAGTCCGATGGGGACCTGACCCGTCCACCGATCCGAGTTCCTTCACAGATGCAATGCTGGTCGGTCCAGGACCACGGGGCCGACGTCGCGCTCCTGCGACTGATGTCATGGGCTCCGGACGTCCTTTATGTGCACGGCCTTGGAAGCGCCGATCTGGAAGCTCGGATTCAGCGCATCGCGCCTTCAGTTTTTTACGCCCACAATTTCTACGGTCAATGTATCAGTGGGGCGAAATGTTATCGGCATCCTGCGAGAACCACTTGCACTCGCACCTTTGGACCTGCCTGCCTGGCGCACTATTTTCCGCGCGGCTGCGGCGGTCGCAACCCGGTGCAGATGCTGAAGGACTACCAGCTGCAAACGGCGCGGTTGCGTCTGCTCCACCAGTACACGCGGGTGCTGACAAACTCTAATTACATTGTCGGTGAGCTTTCGCGGTATGCCATTCAGGCTGAACGCGTCCCGTTGTTCCCTTCCAAGCTGCCCTCGGAGCCACCGGCGATCGGTGAATTTGCACTTCCGGCGGAGCGTGATCCATGGCGCCTGCTATTTCTGGGGCGAGCGGAGTCGTTAAAAGGTGGCGATCTCCTGCTGAAGGCATTGCCCCTAGTCGCGCAAAACATCGATCGATCACTGTCGCTGACAATTGCCGGAGATGGCCCTGCTCTCCCTGAGTGGACACGGATCGCCGATAGCATTCGGAACGATCGCATCGAGATTGAGTTCGTGGGATGGAGCACGCGACCGGAAGACCTATTCGCGAAATCCCACCTGCTGGTGGTGCCGAGCATCTGCCCGGAGAGTTTTGCGCTATCTGGAATCGAAGCTGGATCGTATGCCGTTCCGGCAGTGGCGTACGCGATTGGCGGAATCCCGGAATGGCTGCACGAAGCGGAGAACGGACATCTGGCTCCCACGGATCCGCCGACGGCTAAGAATCTTGCAACTGCAATCACGAGTGCACTGTCGGACCGAAACCACTACCTGCGCCTGCGGGCGAATGCATTGGTGCGCGCTCGCGAATTCAGTCTGTCTCGCCACATGGATTCGCTGCTGACAATTTTCCAGCAACTGGTTCGCCCGGCCTATGCGCCGCAGGCTGCGAAGGTGGCTGCCAGGTGAAGGCTCTCTTTGTCATCCACACGCCGAAAGATCCGCAGACGGCCGTATTCAAGGTGGTTGCAGAGCAGGCCGAGGCTTTACGTGCGCGCGGTCACAGCGTAGACATACTCGCGCCTGAGGATTTTCCAATCGCACGCATGGCTGGATCGCGATTCAATCCCTTGTTGTTTCCGGTGCTCGTCGCAATTCGGCTGCTTCGATGCGGTCGCGATCTCGACCTGATCAAGTTCCATAGTTACAGCGGATGGCTCTTTGCGCTGCTCCGGCCGCTTCGCCGTGAGTGGCGAAAGATAAAGATCGTGACCGAATTTCACGGCCTGGAGCCCATCTTCTTTGCCGCTCTTCAGGAAGAAGCGCACCGCGCGCACCGGCGATTGAGTTGGCGCTATCGACTGATCAACGGCTGGTTCATGGACCGGATCATTCGCATCGCGTGCCGCCGCTCCGATCGGGTGCTGTGCTTGAACACCAGTGAGCTGCAACTTCCTCGCGGATCGCCAGTGGGCAGACGCCTCGAACCTCGCGGTGTTCAAGAATGGCGTTCCTGGCGAGTTCTTTGAAGTTGAAGGAGACTACGCAGCGCCACCCGGCGACACTGCTATTCGTCGGCCAATGGAACGAGAGAAAAGGCATTCGCTACCTGGTTGAAGCCTTCGCGCAAATCGCGGCAGAGAGACCCGATGCGCTTCTGAGTCTGCGCCGGAACATTATGCGCAGCGGATAGTGTCCTTCAGAATTTTCCTGCTGAAATTCGCAGCCATGTGACCGTACATCCGCGAGTCACCCGCGAAGAACTGCTTCAACTGCACTCGCAGGCAGACATTTTCGTCTTTCCAACGCTGTTCGAAGGCTCCAGCCTCGCTTTACTGGAAGCGATGGCGAGCGCTCTGCCCATCGTGACGACTCCCGTTGGAGCTGCGCCGGACATTCTTCAAGATCAGACAAGCGCAATGTTTGTTTCTCCGCGTGACGGCGCGTTACTCGCGGTTGCCGTGCGGAGGCTTATCGAGAATCCAGCAATGCGAGGAACGCTAGGCGCGAAGGCGCGTGCCGCGGCAGAGGCGTACCGTTCGACTTCAGTCCTCACGCAGAACGCGATTCAACTCGAAGAGCTCGTGCTTGACTCTCGCGAGCAAGTGTTTGCGCCAGATCAAATTTCAACCGCAGCGGTGAGGAACTGAATGGCAGCGCCTGCGATCAATGCCGAAATTGTTCCTCCGAACCGGGAAGCCTATGACAAGTGGCATGAGGTCTTCTCAACTGATCCTGACGCCAACAGTCCCTGGTATCGCCTGATCAAAACTCACTTGCGCAGAGGCGACCTCGAAGGTCGCCGAATTCTCGAAATTGGCTGCGGGCGTGGCGACTTTACCTGCTGGCTGGCGCGAGAATTCGGGAACACTGCTGAAATCTGCGGAGCTGATTTCTCTGCCACCGCAGTTCGCAAAGCTCAGGCATTCGCAAAGTCGCGACAGCTGCGGGCGCGCTGGCTGGTCACCGACATCCAGAACATTGCGGCGCCGTCCGACAATTTTGACGTTGTCTTCTGCTGCGAAACGCTCGAGCATGTTCCTGATCCGCGCAAGGCGGTGGCAGAACTCGTGAGGGTCCTAAAACCGGGTGGCCGTTTATTCGTCAGCACTCCGAACTACACAGGGCTGATGGGTTTGTACCGCGGATATCTTCGAATCGTCGGTCGCCCCTACACAGAAGTTGGACAACCGATCAATCACTTCACAATGCTACCGAGAACAATCCGGTGGATTCGTTCCGCTGGTCTGCGAATCACCGGCGTTGACGCAATCGGACACTACTTGCCTTTTCCCGGCAGACCACCGATCGAGATGAGTTTTTTAGACAATCTTCGGTCGCTCATGCGCTGGACTGGACTTCACTCTCTGGTGATGGCGCAAAAATGACGAGCACCATTCTTCAGCCGCTCACCGTGGAAAATCGATTCGACAGTGCCCGTTCGTCGCGCCCGATTCGCGTCGCGCTGCTCTGCGACTATCGCGAAGAGAACTGGTGCAGCATGGATCTGGTCGGTGAGATGTTGACCGACCACCTCGCTCGTGAGCACGAGGATCGCGTTGATGCGCAGCAGATCGTCCCGCGCATGCCTCAACCGTTTGGCAGCAGACGGGAGGGGCTTCTAAGGAACGCTCATCGAGCGCTGGGTCGCTACGTGGCGTATCCGCGAGAGGTTCGAAGGTTGCGCGACAGCTTCGACCTGTTTCATGTCGTCGACCACAGCTACGCACATCTCGCGCTGGAACTTCCGCCGGAACGCGTGATTGTCACATGTCATGACCTGGACGCCTTTTCGCCTTTGCTCCCCGGATCGCCGGCACTCTCTCCGCTCCGAGCGAAACTTGCTCGACCGATACTCGCTGGCTTGCAGCGCGCTGCGAGGATCGTGTGCGCGAGCGATGCGACGCGCCAGCAATTGCTGCGGCATCGACTGGTACAAGCCGAACGCACTTCTGTAATCCACAATGGAGTGCATCCAGCGTTTACCGCGAGCGCAAATCCGCATGCTGACCGTGCAATCGCGCGATTGTTGAATTCAGGAGAATCCCCCGAGGTACTTCACGTAGGCAGCACAATTAGGAGAAAACGTATAGAGGACGTCCTGGGGATCTTTGCGAAATTGCGTGCCAGGCTTCCCAGACTACGCTTGCTCAGGGTGGGTGGCGTGTTCACTAGCGAACAGCAGCGGCTTGTCCGTGAGCTGGGCCTTCAAAATTCTATCGACGTGTTCCCTCACATCGACGCGGCTCAGCTCGCCTCGGTGTACAGGCGTGCTCGCGTCCTCATTCAACCTTCTGAATCCGAGGGGTTCGGTCTTCCTGTTGCCGAAGCGATGGCGTGCGGCACCCCGGTGATCGCCAGCGATATTCCGGCACTGCGCGAAGTAGGTGGCGGCGCGGCGGAGTACTGTCCGGTCGGCGACATCGACACATGGTCATCGCGAACGCTCGAGCTTCTCAGCGAAGAGTCAGACCGCCGCGAAGTGCGCAGCCGTGCATGCATCGAGCAAGCCTCGCAGTTTAGTTGGAGCGAATACGCGTCACGCATGGCAGACCTCTATCGTGAGGTGCTCGCTTGGTAACCCAGGCATCGGTCCGGCCACTGTTTGGAGCTGCCGCCGCAGTTGAAGAATACGTTGCAGTTCGGCGTCCCCACATTTTGCAGGTCGGAAAATTCTGGCCACCGCATTATGGCGGAATCGAGACACACCTTCGCGAACTCTGCACCGGACTCGCTTCCGTGGTTGATGTCGACGTCGTGGTCTCTAATGTCGGACGCAATTACGTGCAGGAGCAGGATGGCGATATGCGCGTCACGCGGATTCCCACCTTCGCGCGCGTCGCCTCCGCGCCGCTGTCTCCGAGAATGCTGGGATTCCTGCGCGAGAGTCCCGCCGATCTCGTTCATCTTCATTTGCCAAATCCACCAGCGGTGATTGCCTACCTGCTGAGCGGACATCGCGGGAAACTGGTAGTTACCGTTCACAGCGATATCGTTCGGCAACGAATGATGGCCAAGCTGCTCAGTCCGACGCTGACGGCCCTGCTACGCCGTGCCGACGCGATCGTCAGCTTCTCGCCCAACCGCGTGGAACACTCTGCGGTGCTGCAGAGTTTCAGAGACAAGTGCCATGTGATTCCGCACGGAATCCCTTTCGAACAGTATGACGAAGTCGATCGCGCGCAAATCGATGAGATCCGCAATCGGTATCAGAAACCGATCGTGCTCGCGGTCGGGCGGCTCGTGTACTACAAGGGATTCGAGTACCTGATCCGAGCCATGCGCCAGATAGACGCACAACTGCTGCTCATCGGCGAAGGTCCGCTTCATCAGCAATTACTGGAGCAGGTGACAACTTCCGGCGTGCAGGACAAAGTTTCATTTCTCGGAAACGTGAGCGATTTGCGCCCCTACTATCACGCCTGCGATGTCTTCGCGCTTCCCTCGATCGCTGTCAGCGAAGCATTTGGAATTGTTCAATTGGAAGCGATGGCGTGCGGCAAGCCCGTGGTGAACACGCAGCTGCCCTCAGGCGTACCGTGGGTTTCGCAAAACGGAATTACCGGCATCACCGTCCCTCCGTGTGATGTCGATGCGCTCGCGGAAGCCGTTTCTGTGTTGCTCTCGCAACCTGAACTCGCAGCACGGTACGGACGCGCGGCACGTCGTCGAGTGGAACAGGAATTCGCTACCGAGAGGATGCTCGCGCGCACGCTCGGCTTGTACTCAAGAGTTTTGGGGATCAGCTAGAACTTCCACCGCGATTAGTGAACTCCGTAGATCGCCAGGCCAGTCGCCACCTGCATCACAGATTCCACACTGCGCTTCACCACATTCTTCGCTGCGCTGCCGGGAATAAAGAGGATGTCTTCGGGCTGCAACTCCATGTCGCTGGTCTTGGCTGCCATCATCTGCTTTAGCGGAACCTGAACCTCGGAGGGTCCCTGCGGCGTGCGCCGGATAATCCGCGCTGAGCCCATTGCCGCGGAACGATTCACTCCCTGCGCCAGCGCCAGCACTTGCAGCACGGTGATGCGTTCGTTGTTGTCCATGATGAAGCCACCAGGCCGCCCCACGTCTCCGACCACGTAGACCAGTCCAGCTTTCGACACCATGATGGTGTCGCCCGGCTCAACTTCCACATTGCTGCTGACCGACTTTGCCGGATCCGCATCAATGCTGACTATCACCGGTTTCTGCGGCTCATCGCGATGCGTAATCGTGACGGCCTTGCCGGCCCTGGCTGAAAACCCACCCGCCGCTGAGATCACATCATAGAGTCGCCGCACTCCCAACGATGGATACACACCCGGGTGCGCGACCTCACCCAGCACCGAAATTCCTATCGACGCATACTCTTTCACGAACACCGAAACGTGCGGATCGCGGAAGTAATTTCCGTCGGACATCTTCCTGGCGATCTCGTCCTGTGCTTGTTCTACCGTTCTCCCGCCGACAGCCACTTCTCCGATCAGTGGCAACGAAATCACTCCTTCTTCGCTGACTCGCGCTTCCGGCTTGTAGTCCGATACGCCGTCTACGCTAACGATCACTAAATCACCAGGGCTGAGTTTGATCGATACGTGCTGCACTGGAGTCGTTGGCGCAGACACATTCATCAGGGGAGAAGCAGGTTGTTTCACTTCGGCAGTTTCCGCCGCTGGCTCAATGCGCAGGTCCGCAGCCGTCTGCGCCCACGCGGAAGGCCCGCGAACACCCAGGCAGGAACCAACGATCAGCGTTGAAAGAAAAACGCGGCGTGCAAGCATTGCCATCGGAAACTGAGCTAATCTAACGCAATTTCCTTGCCTGCGCGCCGCCTTCTGGATGCGGTAACCATGGTTAGCACTACTAGCCGTTAGCCCTTAGCTTTTAGCACTTAACCTCTGCAGAGATGCGCATCCCCGCTCGAACGCTAAGGCTAATAGCTAAGTGCTAACTGCTCTATTGCGCCACCAGCACCGTGTATGTCTCCGAGGCCGTCGGTGTGATCGACGAACTCGTGTGATTGCAGAAGTTGATCGTCGCCGTATTTGAGCCGGTCACATGTCCGTGGTCCACGTTCAGCCCAGCCTGCTCGGTCGGCTTCTGCACTGCGACGAACATGTCCCCGGCAGCTACGCCGGTCACAGTAAACGACTGTGCTGCGCAAGTGTTCGCCGCAACCGCCGTGGGTGAAAGCGTGGCCGTATACTTCGCCATTTTCGTCAGCGCTGTGCCATTGGTTCCGATCTGCACGCCACCGTTGAATGTGCCCTTTCCGCTGGCGCTAACCGTAGCCACCGCACTGCCTGCGCCATTGCCGAAGCGAATGCCGCCGGTGCTTGTGCCGCTCGTCACGTTGAAGTCGATGGTCTGCGTCGACTCGCTGTTCATCTGCGTGCTGCCCGTGTTGGACAGCGCCAATCGATAGGGTGCGAATCCCGCGTGTGAGATTGCAAAATCGTTAATGCTCGTCTTCGGATAGATTGTCCACTTGGGAGAACTGGTCTTATCGTTGAATGTCCACTGAATATTTTGATCGGCCGTATTACCCGCATACCAGTTCCAGACCATCGGATTATCCGTCTGGTCATAGACGCTGAGATTGCCTGTGCGCTTGAACATCCACACCTGCGTCGAGATAACCGAGTTCCTCCCGTCGCTATCGGTCACCGTCGGCAACGTCACACTCTGTATGTTGTTGTAGGCCGCTCCGCTGATAAAGGAGAAATCGGTCGTGTTGCCTTCCGTTCTCGCTTCACTCAGGATGTTCTGCATTGCGCTGGCTCCAAATGAATATCCAACCAAGGCGGATTCGACGTCGAAGCCAAGGAAGTCGATGTTGCTTGCGTATTCGAGCAAAACGCCGGTTCCGTCGGTTGTGTTGTTGGTGCGCGCCGTTCCGCCGATTATCTGGAACGCGGAATTACCTTGCCCCGATGCGCCAGTCAGATGCAGCGTATTGTGCCCGCCGCCGAGATAGAGGTTATTCAGCACTACGTAGGCATTCATGCCGCCCGTGCCGTCCAGCCGCAAGGCTTCTTGTGTGGTCCCTGTCGAAGTTGAAACCAGCAGCTTCAGATTGCTGAGTGTGGCGCCAATCGTGTTGTCGATCTCCATGGCTCGAGCCGCGCTCCCGCCGCTGGATGCGTCCACCTGGAAATCTTCCAGCCGAATAAAGTTGGTCGAACCGGTCGAAGCTCCAATTTTGAAAGCAGACCCGTTGCCGCTGTACTGCAACGTCGTGCCGCCGGCTGTATAGGACTGATCCGGGCCCCACCCAGCGCTATAGCCGGTAAACGCAAACTGATTCGATCCGGGCTGTACCACGATGCGGTTACTCCCCATCGCCAGCGTCGTTTGCCCCACCAGAATCGTGATCGATTTATTGGCAATCACCAGGTCTGAGCTCAAGCTCTGCGAACCAGTAAGCGCGCGAGCATCGACGATTCCACCGCCCGCAGGCAGATCGGCCATCGCTGCGGCAACCTTCGCTCCCCAATCAGCTCCGGGATATGCATCCGCGCATCGTGTGCCCGCAAAGCTTTGGCACTTCAGCGCAGTAAACGTTCCTGTTCCTGGAGTTGTGCTCCCAACGTTGCCGGGTGCGCTCCAGTTGATCTGTGTTTGCGGCACCAGTCCGTTGCTATCCAACGAAGCGTACCCATTCGCCACACCCTTGCTCGCTGCCGGATCGTTGCCCATCAACACTGCGACAGCGGCCGCGTTGTCCGCCCAGGGAATATTCATCGACTGTTGCATTGGCGCGATCAGTTGCACCTTGTTCGTCGTCGGCGTGTACACGCGAAACACGCTGGTGGGTGCGGCGCCCATCAAGGAATAATTCCCTGCCGTGTAAACGATGCTTGTCCCGCCGTGCACCGCGACGTGTGGGGCTCCATTCGAAGTCTCAATCACGCCACCGTTCACCACCACATTGCCCATGTTCACGAATGCAACGGCATGGCGGTTCGTCGCTGGATTGGTTTCCGCACTGAAAACCGGATGATTGAGTACGAGCGAAGAATTTGCCTGACCCTTGAAAACTGCGCCGATCTCCGTGCCGGTGCTTTGTTCCACCCACATGCCGTTGATCACGGCGCTGCCTGTGTCCTGGAAAAATGGATAGTGGCCGGCCGACAAAGCAATGTCGTTCATCGTCAGCACGCCGCCGGCAGGCCCGATTCCCAGATCAAATAGCGTGGTGCTTGCGCCGAGCACCTTCACGCTCGTCAGGCGATTCAGATAATCGTTATTGAGCAGCTGTATGCCGCGCCAATAAGTTGTGCTGGTCAGATTCTCGAAACGGCTGTTGACCATGTAGATGGCGTACGGTCCAGTTCCAATCAGGCTCAGATCGCGCAACTGAAGATCCGCAACCTGACCATAGCCGCCGCCGATTCGCCGCAGGAACAAATATGCAGGTCCATCCGAGGTGGTTGCGGTGGTGAACTGATCGAAGTTGTTATCGAAGTTCAGCAGTAACATCGTGTTGCTATCGAAAGCAGCTTTTATCGTGGGTGCTGTGAAATTAGTGGTGTAGCGCGCTGTCGACGAAATTCGAATCGAATCGATCCATCCATTCGTCATCGCATTGTTGAACGTCGCTTCCATCCATCCATTCGCCAGGGGACCAATCAGAAAGTCTTCACACGCGAGCTGCTTGATGGCCCCGCTCGCAGAGGCACTCGCCTGCAACGTGCCGTTGATGAAGAGACGGATTTTGCTCCCGTCATACGTCAACGCGATGTGATACGTATTGCCTTTCTGAACTGCATTGTTTGGCGTAGTGATCGTGTTCAGGGTGCCGCCAACATTGAGTGTCGCTGCAATGCGATCGCTCGAAACATGCTGGATCGATAGCGACGTGTTCGCGTCCACCGGCGTTGCCGATCCTGAACTGGACAAGATGTTGTAGCTCGTATCGGTCGGCCCGTAAGTGGCATTCGGCTTATAGAAGAGCTCTATCGTAAGGTTGGATCGGCCATTCAACTCCGCTGTGCTGGTGTCTCGTAGATTCAGCAGATAACCCATGCTGCCATCGAGATACATAGAGTTTCCGGCGCCAGTCGCCAAGGCCGGCCCTGTTGGAACGCCTGCATATCCCAGCGAGATTGACGGAGAGATTACAAACACCGGCCCCTGATCGCTGGTTCCCGCCGTGATTGTGGTCCCGTTTTCACCCGCGCCGTAGAACTTAATTCCCCGGCTGATGTGCAATGGCTTCAGGACACGATAAATTCCCTTGGGCACATACACTGACCCGCCCAGCGACACGTCCGTACTCGCAGCATTGATGGCAGCCTGAATCGCTGCCCAATCATCGGTCGTGCCATCGCCGCGCGCTCCAAAGTCTTTGACGTTGAAGAGGCCACGCGTACCGGAAGCGCCGCCTCGCAAATCAATAATCGGTATATTTTGCGGATTGTTAAATCCATCGATCCCCGCATAGTCGCTGGAGATCACCACTGCGCCAGTGCTTCCCGCGTCCGTGATCGCTGCTTGTATCGACGAAAACTGCGACGCGTAGCGTACGCCTGCCATGGTGATTGGTGTATCGCCTTGCCTTCCGACTTTCTGCGCGAGACCCATATTCACGTTCGCGGTTTGCGAATCCACATAATGCCGCGTCGCAGCCTGGCTGGAGGTCGTCGGATCTCCTGCAAGGGTCAACGGCCCGGTCATGCTGTCACCGTTCTTGTTGACGAAGCTGCTGGTGGAAACGCTGGAGACAGCGGTATCGACATACGCCTTATTTACCGCGGCTGCACTGATCGTCGGAGTTGGAACCAGGGGAGAGGCCGCGAACGTCTTTACCCCGGTAACGGCCTCATCCCCCGAGTTATGAATCACCACGGCGTCGTTTGCCTTCGTCGTAAGACTGGAATCGAGGTATTGTCGCGAGACCATCTGCGCCGCAACCGATGCGGGCACGATGCTCGAGCGAACTGCCGCGATGGTCGTCGGCGAGGATGAAGGCACGTTCCAGTACTCGGTCGTAGTGGTGCCGTCGTCCAACTTCAACACAACTTTGTAGTAGGTCCCAGTGGGAGTGGCTCCCTGGTTCGGCACCAGATTCAGGTTGACCCGTCCGCCTGCGCCGATGGTCGCACTCATGGTGCCTGCAGCCACCGGTTTCTGGTCGGCACTGGTAAAGGCGGGCCATGAAATCAGAAGCGTGCCGCCCGCGGGAGTTCCGTCGGCCCGGTAAACGATATCGTTGACGAGCGTGGTCGCCGGCGTCTGTGCCTGCGTATAGGAAACGCTCAACAGTACGAGGCAAATTGATACCAGAAAATAGAAAAGCCGCCAGCATTGGCGGCCATAAAGCCATGAGATAGTCATCGTCTGCTCTCGAATCAGGATCGCTAGTTCCAGAGTACCAATTCACCGGGTACCTACTAGACACAAACCCGAAAACTATTTCTCCTTATTTTTCATCTGGTTACAATGATTTTGGCGGTTTGGGGGCCTTGACAAGAATTTCCCGTTTCGAGAACCGCCATTCTGGCTGGCGCTCCACCCTGCTTCTTGAATCGACAAGCAGCCATTAACATCAGATAGTTAGGAAGAATTTGATATGAACACACTCAAGACAGCGCTCCTACTCACCTCGCTGACCCTCCTCCTCCTCTTTATAGGGGAGTATTTCGGAGGTCAGAACGGTCTGATCCTGGCGTTTCTCTTCGCGGGTGTGATGAACTTTGTCTCCTACTTCTTCTCCGACAAGATTGCGCTTGCTATGTACCGGGCTCAGCCGGTAACCCGTGAACAGGCGCCTCGGATTTATCAGATCGTGGAGCGCCTTACCGGCAAGGCCGGTCTCCCGATGCCTAAGATCTTCGTCATTCCAACCGATTCGCCAAACGCATTTGCGACTGGGCGTAACCCGAATCACGCCTCAGTTGCAGTGACCCAAGGCATCCTGGGATTGCTGAATGATGACGAAATGGAAGGCGTACTCGCCCATGAATTGGGCCACGTCCGTAACCGGGACATCCTGATCAGTTCGGTGGCTGCCACCATCGCCGGAGCCATTACCTTCCTCGCCCGCATGGGTGCTTGGGGAGCAATGTTCGGAGGCTATGGCGGACGCGATGATCGCGATCGTGGCGGAGGGTTTGCAGCACTACTGATGCTCATCCTGGCGCCGATCGCTGCCATGCTGATCCAGCTAGCGGTGTCACGTTCGCGCGAATATCAGGCGGATGCCACGGGAGCGCACATTACCGGCAATCCATATGCGCTGGCCAGTGCGTTGCAGAAACTCGACGCCTACTCGCGCCGCGTTCCTATGCAAGCCACGCCTTCTACGGCGCATCTGTTCATCATTCAGCCGTTGCTGGGAATGAATCTCGCGGGCCTGTTTTCGACACACCCGCCGACCGCGAAGCGCATTGAGCGCCTCACCGGACGTCCGGCTGAGTTTACGCAGTAAGACCGTCGGATAAGTGGAGCCCGCTCGCCCTCGAGCGGGAGCTTTTTTGCAATAATGCCTTGACCCTTCCGCAGCGTCAGACCTCAGAATCCTTCACGAGGCAGTACATGAAACCAAGCACTACGCCTGAGTCCCACGTCGCCTTTTATCAAGCCCACGAATTCGCCGAGTTGGCTGGAGTCACCGTCCGCGCGCTTCATCACTACGATCGTCTCGGACTGCTCAAGCCAACTCATCGCAGCGAAGCGGGATACCGGCTCTACAGTCGCAATGATCTGGCGCGGCTCGAACAGATCGTGGTGCTCAAGTTTCTTGGCCTGTCTTTGCGGGAAATCGGTGAAGTACTTCGGCAGGAAACGGCAGCGTTACCGCAAACGCTCCGTCGCCAGCAACAAGTGCTCACCGAGAAGCGCCGCCAGTTAGATAAAGCAATCACCGTCATCGCCAAGGCCAGCGAATGCATTGGTCAGGGTGATGAATCCGATTGGCGCCTTCTCGCAAACATCATCAAGGAGATCAGCATGCAAAGAGACAAAGGCTGGATGGGTCAATACTTCAGCGAAACGGCTAGAGCGAAAATCGAGGAACGCAAATCTCTGTGGTCGCCGGAACTGCAGGAGCAAACAGACAAGAAATGGAAGCAGCTATTCGCGGATGTGGAAGCATCGCTCCACGAGGATCCAGCAAGCGAGAAGGCACAGTCGCTGGCAAGCCGGTGGCAAGGACTCGTCAACGAATTCACTGGAGGCGATCCCGAGATCCAACAAGGACTGAACGCACTCTATTCGGATCGTGGGAACTGGCCGAGTGACTGGAAAGCGCCCAGCTCGTCAGAGGTGCACACCTTCATCATGAAAGCCATGCAGGCCCGCAAGAACTGAGTGACGGCGACCAGCTATTCTGCGTCTCCGCGTGGGACAGGCAATCATAGCCTGTCCTTTTTTAATTGCTGGCAGCCGGCCCACTCTCCGGAACCGGCTTCTGCCCTTGTTTCAGCGTTCGATCGAAGAAATCCGCCGTCGCTCCATAAGTTCGCAACCAGCTTCGATACAGCAGGAATCCGTGAATCTCGTCGGGCAGGACGATCTGCTCGAATGGCACGCCCTGCGCTCTCAGTCGCTGTACCAGGTCGACTGTCTGCGAGAACGGTACGTCCCGATCGTCATCACCTTGAACCAGCAGCACCGGCGAACGCCACGTAACGATCGAAGAGTTTGGCGACGATTCGAACGCCAACTTCTTCGCCGCTTGCATGTCTGGAGGCGTCCCCGAATTCGGTCCGGCGTAGTCGTCTAGGAATACCGACCAATCGTGCACTCCGTGAAAATCAACTCCCGCCGCAAACAGGTCGGAGTTCCGCGCCAATCCCATCGCCGTCAGGTATCCGCCATAAGATCCGCCCCAAAGTCCGATCTTGCGCGAATCCACATCCGGCAACGACCGTAAGTATTTCGCAGCCGCGACGATGTCCTTGTACTCCGCGGCGCCTCGCCAACCACCATCTTTCACCTCGCGGAATGCCCGCCCATACATGACGCCCGTGCGATAGTTCACCGAGAGCACCACGTACCCCAAGCTCGCCAGATATTGATTCTCCGCATAGGCGTTGTGGTAGTAGTTCATGTAATGGAAGCCCAGGACCATCTGCCGCATCGAGCCACCATGAATGAAGATCAGCGCCGGCGCTTTGCCACTGAGGCCAACTGGCGTGAATAGTTGTCCGTGAATCTGCCAGCCGTCTTCCGACTTGAAAATCACCTGCTTCGGCGTGACCAACTGCGCGGACGGGAAATCCGGCGGCAACGTGGAAGCGGCGATCATCTCTCTGCCCGTCGCCGTCAGGCGGTAAGGCATGGCCGGTGTGGTCGCGCTCGAGCCCAGGCAAACTACCGTCTGTCCATCGGCCAGTTCAACTGGCGACCACTCAATTGTTTCGCCACGACTCAGCGCCTGCGGAGTGCCACCCGAGACAGAAACGCGCCAAATGTGCCTGCGATCAATGTCATCCTGATTCGATGAGTACACCACCATCTTTCGGTCGGGTGTCAGTTGAACGTCTTCCACCTCGAATTTTCCCGGAGTGAGCAGTGTTGCTGTGCCGCCATCAGCGGGCACGGAATAAAGATGGTTATATCCGTCGTGTTCCGATGCAAAAACAATTCGATTACCGGCAGCGAAGTTGAACGAGTCATCCTCGGTCAGTTCCGGATAGCTGTCGTTCAACTCTTTTCCGCTACTCCATGCCACGTGCGCGTCCCCTGTGAACGGATCGGCCACCAGGATCGACCAGTGCAGCGCTAAGAGCGGAATCAGCGGCTCATCTCTTTGAATACCCGGGCGCCGGACGAAAGCTACGAGTTTGCCATCCGGAGACCAGCGTGGGCTGCCATCGCGATCGACACTTGGCGCGAGATAGCGGACGGTGTCGCTGCCGAAGTCGTACACGGAGACGTAGCTGTGATCTCCGCGGTCGCTGACGAATGCGATTCGCCTCGAGTCTGGCGACCAGCGTGGAGCGGAATTATCTCCACGGATGTAAAGAAGCTGTCGAGCCTTTTCCGCGCCCGACACCGGCGCGATCCACAGATTCTTGCGCGCTGACCAGACCGCCCATTTGCCATCTGGCGATATCTCGACATCCGCGCAACCTTCTTCCGAGCACTCCACCAATCCCAGATCGCGCGGACTGCCGCCATCCACGTCGACGGCCCAAACCTCCTGATGCGGCTGATGCACCGCACTGGCGGGATTCGCCACATCCCCCGCCTTGTTCGTCTCAGTCCCGCGGACGTAGACCACAGTTTTGCCGTCCGGCGTCAGGCGGACTGACGAGATCGCCTGGCCATCGTCGGCACTGTAATTAGTCACCTGGCGTGGCTACGAACGCCGGCGCATCGGCAATCCAGATGTTTCGCACGCCCTTCTGATTGACTGCCCAAACGATCCGGTTCGCATTCGCCGCCGACCGTAGTTGGCTGGGAAACGGGGAGCTCAGAACCTGTTCTAACGTGAATCGGGCATGCGCAAAGTTGGAAAAAATGAGGACAACGGCAAGAGCGACGAAGAGATTGCGGCGTCGTGTCATCGGCATCGCCGAAAACCTTACGACACCCCAGCGCAAGGCACAAGGCCCCACAAAAACGTTTAAAACGGGACGTTATGAGTCTTCACTGCCACGAATAGTATGGAAACTGGGATGAATTGCATTTGTGAATTCCAATACTTGTAGGAGGAACTCACGTCCGGCCACTCCCAACCAATCCAAGCTGCATCTCGCTGGCGAACGGCAATCATACAAAAGTATGTTGTAAACACTCATAATTCAGAGTCATACCGTACAGATTCAGCGCTTTGGAGTTATTCATCAGAAATCCGCTCAAACGCACAGCTCTCCATTTGGCCGTTGACTTGCCAAGGCAGCTACAAAGGTTTGCCTTCCAATTTTTCTTCCGCGGCAGACCCTATGGGTAAGGGCCAATCAAAAACAATTCTGTTGGGGGTAGGAATCTCCCTATGACCGTACGTTGAACCGTTGGTTCGAAGCATTGGTTCGGTTGGAATTGTCTTTCCTGGGTTGCATCGGCCACAGGCTGTCCCGACCGTCCGCGCAAGCTCCATCAACGATCCATCAAGTGCTGTTGTGTCTGGAGCGAAAGTCACAATGCACGAACGTATTCAGTCGCAGTTTGGTTGGGATCACAAAGAACAAAATCCTCAATTGGCAGGCATAGGAGCGTTTATGAGCTCAATTTTGCGCAGGCTGGTCGCACTGACCGTTCTGCTTGTTGCGCCTCTGTTCGCCCAGGAAACGACGGGCGGATTGCAAGGCATCATTAAGGAATCATCCGGAGCCGTCGTCGCGAGTGCCCAAGTGGTTGTCACCGGCAGCTCGATGATCGGCAGCAAGCAGGTCGTTACCGATAACAGCGGTTATTACCGTTTTGCGAACCTGCCACCTGGCACATACAAAATTGTAGTGACTGCCAAAGGCTTCTCGACCGCCGAGCAGTCAGGCCTGGTAATCGAAGTTGGCCACCTGCCGTCCGTTGATTTCGTCCTCCAAGTGGGAACCAGCTGAGACCGTGGTCGATGTAAGCGCTGAGGGCGCCCTTGTCGATACCACGACCCAAACAACACAGACGAACATCGAGCAAGATGTCATTCGGCAATGTGCCGCACGGCCGCTCGTTTCAGTCCATGATCCAGTTCGCGCCTTCGGCTCGCAACGAACCACTCTGGGTTCAACCCGTCTCGGTCGGTACCGGTGGCTCTCTGCCTGGCAGCAGCGGCAATGGCTTGTCAGTCGGCTATTCCATCGGCGGCGCCGCCGACTCCGAAAACAGCTACTTGGTCGAAGGTCAGGACACCGAAAACATCATCGGTGGCTATTCCAAAGCCAACGTCCCCTACCAGTTCATCGAGGAAGTCCAGATCAAGACCTCTGGCATCGAAGCTGAACACGGTGGTGCGCTCGGCGGCGTGGCTAACGTGATCATGAAGAAAGGCAGCAACAACTTGGCATGGCTCGGTATTCGGCACCTACGAGGGATCGAGAACCGACGCCAATCAGAATTCCCAGTACCTGCGTTATGATCCAACGGCTTCTGTCGTAAACCCCGCAACAAACGAGCCGCAATCCCAGGTGTACAGCCCTCAGAAGGACAACTTCAATGTCTTCCAGCCGGGCTTTACCATCGGCGGCCCGCTCATCAAAGATAAGCTCTTCCTCTTTGCGGGTTTTGCACCTTTCTACGACAAACTCGGCCGAAATGTTAATTTCAACCCTGCCGGACTGAGCCAGTACAGCAGCTCGCCTACGATCGGCATGCAGCACTTCAACCAGGATCGAGTCGCAGTACTACGCCACCGGCCGCCTGGACTTTGCGGCGACGAGGAGGATCCGTCTCTTTTCTTCCTGGCTGTATCAGTATTCCCGTGAGACCGGAGCGAGCATTCCCCTTCACGCAGATCCGTTGGAGCCCGGCTACCTGAATGTTGGCATCGAATCGCCGATGTCGCAGTATGCCCCCAACATCGGTTGGTCGGCGCCGAACTCAACCTACAACTTTGGCGCTGATATCACCATTAACAACAAGATGGTCGCCACCACCCGGTTCGGATACTTCTTCGAGAACTATCACGACTTCGGCTGGCCCACGACAAGTCCAAATCTCAACTGGAATACCGTGGCGCCACCGATGAGCTGGGCAATCCGCTTCCGGCTGGCTCTGGACTGATTGCCGGGCAAGGCACGCAGACTCAGCCTTACAACAGCTCGTACACACTCTATAACGCCAACAAGCATTTCCAGTTCAACCAGGACTTAGCAATCTTTAAGTCGGGCTGGGGCGGTACCCACAATTTCAAGTTCGGCTACCAACTCAACCACCTCGTGAATCTGATCAGCCAGAACGGCAACGTTCCTAACGCGACGTTGGCCACTGGCCCCAACCAGAACTACAACCCTCTTACTCAGACCGGTAGCGCAAACTGCGCGCTTCTGGAGCAGAATCCCTGGGGAACTTGTGCTGGACAGTATGGATTCCTTCAGGTTGTGGACTTTGCCACGGTCGAACCCAATCCTGCCTCTGACTGGAATCATGCATTCTTTGCTCAGGATGCGTGGACTATCGGGCACGGCCTCACCATTAACGCCGGCATCCGGGTCGAGAAAGAAAGCCTTCCCGCTCCGACTGGTATCAATATTCGCACCATCGATTTCGGGTGGGGCGACAAAATCGCTCCGCGAGTCGGTGCCGCGTGGGATCCGCTGCGGACTGGAAAGATGAAAATCTTCGGCAGCTACGGCGTCTACAACGACGTCATGAAGCTGCTGGTTGCGGAAACCTCGTTCGGCGCACAGGCATATGAAGAATGCACCTATGCCCTCGGCCCGGATGGTACGCCGCAAGGATTTAATGTTGCCAGCATCGACCTCAATTACGTCAATAACCGGGCGTGCCCAAGCGCTTCGCCGACGACCGGCGCTAATTTTGCGAGCGGCAACGTTCCTGCAAGCCTGACGGACGCGGGAAGCGGCGTTTCCTTGATCGAGAACATCAACCTGCGTCCCTACGAGCCGGTGATGCCCAACCTCAAGCCGTATCGTCAGCATGAAACAAGCATAGGCGTTGATTACCAGATCGGCCGGAATTGGGCTCTCGAAGCTCGATGGGATCGCCGTCGTCTCGATCACGTGATCGAAGACGCTTCCTTGGCCGATCCTGACTGGGGCGAGATTTACACAATCGTCAACCCCGGCGAAGGCGTAAATGCGAATATCAATACTTACGCGAACTTCCTGCAATCCCTGGGTCAAGGCTTCGGGTTCCCGGGAATGGCATTTAATGCAGATCCTGGAGCCCCGTTCGGCACTTGCGCCTCTTGCCCTCCCAACCCCAAGGCCGTTCGCAACTACGACGGAGTTGAGATTCGGCTAACCAAACGAGCCAGCAACGGTTTCTCCGGCATGTTCAGTTACACGTGGAGCAGCCTGTGGGGCAACTACACTGGCTTGACCACCACCGATCAGACCGACGGCGGCGGTGTAGGACGTAACTCGCCCGATACGACCCGTGCATTCGACGAGCCTTTCTATTACTTCGGGCAAAACGGCCAATCGAATAACGGGCCACTGCCTACGGATCGTCCGAATACCTTCAAGGGCTACGCCTATTACGACTTGCCTTGGAGCAGAAGACACGGTATGGGCACCGTCTTCGGCATCTTCCAGAGCGCCTATCAGGGTACTCCGATCAGCTCGTTTATCGATCTTGGTACCATGTTCGGGTCTGAAGTATCGGAAGGTGTCGACGTTTTCGGTCGTGGTCAATTTGCCAATATGTCGGTCGATCCGACGACAGGCGCGGTCACCCTCGGTCACGCCGCACGTCTTCCGTACCCCGTGGTTCACCCAGACCGACTTCAATCTCGTTCAGTCGTGGAAGGTGAACAAGCAAAAAGAGGCGCAGGAATTAGCCTTCGAGTTCAACGTTCTCAACCTTCTCAACCAGCATGCTGTCACGAACTACTACGGCGGCATGAACTCCACATGGAATCCTTCTCCCATACTTCCGGGAGGCCTAGGACTCTACAACGGAGCAGCTACTTATCAGGCATATGAATCGGGATACAACACACAGCAGTTGATCAATGCTGCGGGAACCGTCGGGAACAGCTGGTATGGTCAGCCTTACAGCTACCAGCCGGCTCGAACTGTTCGCTTCACGCTTCGCATTCAACTTCTAAACCTTGTCCTGAATGCGGGAGCCGAATTCTCCGGCTCCCGCACTTCTTTAACGCTCAGCAAGTATGAGATTTGGTAAGCCCAAGCTGCGCATTTTCCAAATTGCGTAAAAGAACCGTAAGAATTCGAGATAAGTACTTGTACAGCAATAACTTTGGTTTGGTATTTGATTTGCCTAAGTATCCTCGGGCTGATGCCACGGCAGTAAATGCCGGAAGAGCGAAATCAGCCGAAGATTCTCGCTTTGCCTGATCCAGAAACTGGGCGCTTTCGCAGTGTACGGAAGGGTTCCAAATGGTCAGGCCGCAAAAAAGTTCTTAGTTGCTCGGAGCCGCACCGGGAGCGGTAAAGAGCTTTAACTAGCGGGCCGTAATCGGTCCGCTTTTTTTTTGCTCTGAGATAGCTCAGTTTAAAACTGCAAGGTTTTCCGCCGGTGAATTAATCAGTCTTGTTACGTGGCGTCGTACCGGCGAGTCAGGAATGCATCCGGGTGTTTTCCGCGATCAGCGCCTCGATCTTGGGACGTTCCGTTTCCGAGACAGGCTCACAAATCAGCATTTCGTTCCCGACGTGCAGTTCAAACGGACTCCGCACCACCAATATGTGAAGCCGGTGGTCCGGGCAGCCAAGGGCATACGCTTCCAGTGAATTGCGCACATCGCTGCGATCGTGGAGCTCCTCCAGAACCTCCCAGTGGTGGCCCTTTACGGCGCGAAAGACCTCTTCGGTCGCCTTCAGTTGATTGACTCCCAGCAACCGGCTGGCAATCAGCGCGACGCGATGTTTCGTCCATGGCTTGTGACAGGCTGGGCAGCGCTGCACAATCGCGCTTAGCTTAGCTGCGTGAGCATGAAGGCCGGCACCCGCGGGCGCGGGTTCAACGTGAGCAGTTCCCTTCATTTTCGTAGGCCTCTGACCCCAAAAATCGAGAGCAGTATGAATGTCGCATATGCGGCTGCGGGAAGAAGTGGAACGGATCACATGATGTTGTGACGCCGGAACAACCCTAGGATCATTTCTAGCCTTCGCGACGAATATCCTGAAGGGCCTTGACGGGACATTTCTCTTCTATCCCGCTGTTAGCAAGCAGCTTTGTCTGTCTCAGCGGCTTCGATAGAACCCTTTGCGGTGATACGCGCCTACTTCGCCCGAACCACGACCTTCGCTGATCCCATATTGTCGAACCGGTCGTACACACGCACAATCACAACGTGCTCCTGGGGAGCCAGCGTTGGCTCTGCGGGCGTAGACTCTGGCACTTTCTTGATTGCCTTCACAACGATTTGCGGCCGCACAGAAGGCTTCGCAGCGACCACATCGCCATCCGACTTCGGCGTCTCCGACAGTCCAAGCGCTACGTCGTAGCTCTCCACCCGGTTATCCGAAATCTGCCCAACCGGCTCGATCACCTGCCAGACACCTGCATCCACCGAATACTCCGCGCGTTGGATTGGCGAAAATCCATCGATCGCCCGGAACGTCAGACGAATCGCTCCCTGCTCATAGGCGCCATTCAGGTTCACGACTTCAGGTGGAGTATTGTCGATCTCAAAATAGGAGCTTAGCTTTGAACTCGTCAGAGCTTCCTCGGGCGAATGCGATGGCGCATCCGACGCCACCACCTTCAGCGTGTAGCCTCCATCTGGCAGCACGTTGGAGTCGAACGAGTAATACTTGTCGGTCAACTCGCCCTTGAGCAGCTTCCACGCGGTTTCACCCTCGCCTCGATAGTAGACCGCGTACACGAGCGAGTCGTCATTGTCATCGCGCGCACTCCATCGCACCGCGATCGAGTCGCGATCGCGCACTGCCACCGCGGGAACTTCAAAGCGTCCTTGCGTGCCCCCAGTCGCTGGGCCGACGGTCACTGGAACATTCTCGACGTTCTTGAGCGCAACCGGGAACCGCGCACCCGGCTGCACATAAACTTCGCTGATTTCTGGAGCTACATTCTTCGACAGATAATTCACCAGCACGCTATCGACGTTCGGCGCCGGAGTCGACGGATGCAGCACTACCTTCCACTGCAGAAATCGCGCAGGCGGGACAGCTACAGGCGCGTCTTTGGCGAGGTCGACCTTGCTCCAGGTGCTCCAATTGCGATCAGGATTGTCGACGTTCCCGCTTCGCGCGTAGACATCGAAGGCTCCCGTTCCGCGGATCGCAGTCCTACCCCAATGCGAGAAAATCTTCGCATCGAAGACGTCGCTCTCGTAATTCCCATCATTCGCGGGAGTGCCACCCAGCTCAAAAATTTTCCCCAGATTGCTTGTCCCGAGATAGAGGCCGCCCGCCGGCGCCTGCGTCATACACGTAACTTGAGTGGCGCTAACCTTACCGATATCGATAAAGCTGTCGTCGTCCAGTACCGTGAAGATCCGTCCGGTGTTTCCGGTGCCCGCCAGCAGGTGAAGCTGCCGGTCAAATCCCAGGGCGTAGACCACGTCGTCTCGTGAACTCCATATCCGCTTCGGCGATCCATCCGGTGCAATGCGGTAGATCTCCGATCCACCTGTGATCCCAACCGGCAGCGCTGGCGCTCGCGTCGCCCCTAAAGCACTGGCATTCGGGACCGCCGTGGGCGTTGCCCCGCCTGCCGCAGCCGCAGCGGGTAGCGGCGTGACCATTGGTGTTGTCGTCATCCGCTTGTCGCCTACGCCGGCAGCGTAGATGTTTCCATCTGGGTCGACCACCAGCGCCGTGATCTCTTTCTTGTTAGCGCTGTAGAGCACGAAAGCATCTCCTGAGGGCGATATGCGGTAAATCAGCCCGCTTCCGTCCGATCCCGCAATCAAGTTGTCTTTGCGATCTACCGTGAGCGCGCGTATATGCGCTTCATCGCTCTTGAAGAAAAGCGCTCCAGTGCCATTCTTCTCAATCCGGAAAATCTCTCCTGTATCCCCGGTGGCCACGTAGATCCGCCCCTGCGAATCTTCCGCTAGATCCCATATGTATTTGGTCTTAGGCTCGAACAGAACTGTCGCCGTGTATGCGCTATCGACGGGAACATTCTTCGGGATCTCTGCCTCGGTCGAAACATCTTTTTTCGCTGGGGGCGTGGGATTTGGAAACGATACGCCAGGCTTGCGCACTATCCTGTAGACCTTCCCATCGGGAGAGGTGGCCGCATACAAAGTGCCGTCCTTGTCAACCAGCAGGGACTGCACCTGCAATTCCTGGGGCTCGAAAATGATCGAGACTTGGCCTTGTGGGGTAATTCGGTAAACACGCGCCGGTGATCCGGCGGCGGCATAAATGTCGCCCGTTGCATCGGCTGCAAGTGCCCACAGGAATGTTGAAGGCGTCGTGGAAATCGCCTTCAGCGGCGGCGCCAATTCGAGATGGCCATTGCTGTGAATGGCGACCCCTTTGGATGTGCCTTTTTCAAACTCATCGTAGCTCGATTGTTCCCAGCTCTGGGTGCCTTCGGCGAACAGCAGGCTTGAGATCAATAGGACGGGGACGAAGTAGTACAACTTGCGCATAGTTCCTGAATTCAACGAGCTCTGGAGGATGAAAACAGCGTACCACGAACAGGATAGCGGGCGATTGTTCCCGTGCCGCCATAAGGTTGCAAACCCGCCAAATGTAGGTAAGGGCCCGTAGATCCGACGCCGAAGGAAGGAGTTGGCGTAAGATGAGCGTAACTGAAGTTCGGAAGTCTCCAGACCCCGATTCCTGTTCCGGCTCTGAATCACAAGCGTGGGTGCTTATGGCAGAACGGCAAGCCTTCACGGGGGCAAACCACTCGTCAGCGGATAGACCCATTGGCTCGCGTGTTGGACGCTACACCATTCGCGAATGCCTGGGCGTCGGTGGCATGGGCGAGGTTTATCGTGCGGACGATTCCGTTCTGAAGCGTTCCGTCGCACTCAAGCGCATTACTCCCCAAGCCAGCGGCGATCCCACGTACCGCGAGCGTTTGCTCCGCGAGGCTGAGCGCGCTTCCAGCATTTCCAATCAGCACATGGCCGCCGTGTACGACGTTCTGGAAGAGGAGAGCGAACTCTACCTCGTCATGGAATTTGTCGAGGGAGAAACTCTTCGCCGGAGCGTAAAGCAGCCTATCGGTGCGGCTCAGTTTTTTTCTTTCGCCCGGCAATGCGCTGAAGCTCTTGCTGCAGCTCATGCTCGTGGAATTCTCCACTGCGATCTCAAGCCGGAAAACATCATCATTACCCCGGCAAACGAGGTTAAGATCCTCGACTTCGGATTAGCCAAGACCCTGCCTCACAGCGACCTCACAGGCGACTCGAGTCCCACCACCAGCAAGAGTACGAGCATCAGCGGGACTCCGGCATACATGTCGCCCGAGATCCTCATGGAGCAGGTTCCCGATCAACGCTCCGACATCTTCTCTATGGGAGTGGTGTTCTACGAGGTGCTCACCGGGATAAATCCGTTCCGCGCCGACACCTTCGTCGGCACTACAGATCGCATCTTGCGGGAGACTCCTGCCGCAATCCGCAATACCAATCCCACCATCCCGCCGGCGCTTGAGCAACTCGTCTTCAAGATGATTGCCAAGCGACCCGACGATCGCTATGCCACCGCAACAGAACTGCTGCACGATCTCGACATCGTTGAGCATGGCGGTCGCGGTGCGCCGCTAACGTCTGCTCTCCCGTGGTATCGGTCACGTATTGTTTTCATTGCCATGCTAATCCTTCTGGTGCTCGCCATTGGATTAGGGATATGGCGAAGCCGATCACGCCCGACGAATAGCATCGGCCAAACTCGTCACGTTGCGGTCTTGCCTTTTCGTGCCCTCGACAACGATCCCAGTACCCAGGCCTTCAGCAGTGGCTTAACTGAAACACTCACCACCAAGCTCGGGTCCTTGCCGCGAAGCTACGCATTGCAGGTTGTTCCGCCTGCTGAGATTCGCACGCAGCACATCGCCTCTGCGCAACAGGCACGCGGAACCTTGGGCGTGAATATGGTGATCGAAGGAAGCTTGCAGCAATCCGGCAACATGATGCGTATCAATTACAACCTGGTGGACGCGCAAACCCTGCGCCAACTGCGCGCGGGTACTATCACGGCCAAGGCGAGCGATGCCTTTTCCGTGGAAGATCAGGTTGTCGACAGTGTGCTCAATGCGCTCGATCTCGAACTGCACTCCACGGATAAGACCGCGCTTGCGAATCATGGCACCACCGAGCCCGCCGCCTATGACTTCTACTTGCGCGGCCGCGGCTATCTCCAGGATTACGAGAAGCCGGAAAATGTGGATAGCGCGATTGAAGTCTTCCAGCACGCACTCGAGCGCGATCCGAATTACGCCCTGGCCTATGCCGGACTCGGACAGAGTTATCAGCACAAGTTTGAAATCACGCACGACGCAAACTGGCTGCATCGAGCCGAGCAGGCATGTCAGAGATCCGTTTCGCTGGCGCCAAACTCCCCTGCCGGATATGCGTGTCTGGCAGCCGTCTACAACCAGACGGGACAATATGAACGCGCAGTCGAACAGGCGCAGCACGCCCTCAGCCTTGATCCGAATGACGACGACACCTATCGTGCGCTCGCACTCGCCTACGAAAATCTCAAACGCTTCGATGACGCAGAGGCGACGTATCGCGAGTCCATTGCCATGCGTCCGCAATATGCGGCAGCCTACAATTGGTTAGGCAGTTTTCTCTACACGCGCGGCCGCTACACCGAAGCAGTTCAGTCTTTCCGCCAATCGACCGAACTCGCGCCCGACAACTACCGCAGTTACTACAACCTCGGCGGTGCCCTGACCTCTGCTGGACGCTATGAAGAAGCGATCCCGCCCCTCGAGAGATCCATCGCAATTCGTCCGAATGCGGCTGCTTTTGCGAATCTCGGAACTGTGTATTTCTATCTTGGCAAGTTTCCCCAGGCAGCTCAAGCGTATGAAAAAGCTGTCGAACTAGATCGGCAGGATTCTTCCATGCTCGGCAATCTCGCGGAAGCGTATTACTGGATCCCCGGTAAGCGGGAGCAGGCGCAAGCTACCTATCGCTCGGCGATATCTCAGGCTGAAAAGCAGCTGAAGATCAACCCTCGCGACGTTGAACGCATCAGCGAGATCGGCGTCTATCATGCAATGCTCGGTGATAACGCAGAAGCGAAGAATTGGACCACGCGCGCTCTCAATATGGATTCCAGCGATCCCTACGTTTTGCTGAACGCTTCTCTTGTGGCCGCTCACTTTAGACAAGATCAATCCGCAATCGATTACCTGAGAAAGGCCGTGAATGCTGGCGTAGAGCCAGACACAGCCTTACACTCGCCGACTTTTAACCAGCTTCGCTCGAACCCGGAATTCCAATCGGCCCTACACGCGGCAGCCAAGCCGAATTAGCTGCCACCGGCTCCAGGCTCCAGCCAACGCAAATCCGAGGAGCTCCATCATGGAATTGATGATCGAAGCATTTACGGAGACAGGAACCTATGTCTTCAAACTGCCCGCCGAAGCAAACATCGCCGACCGTGACCATCCGAACGATGAAGAAATGGTCGATCCGGATCCGGTCTCACTGAGACCGTCTTACGGAAACAAGTATCAGATCCGATAGTTTAACCTGACTGCTCACCAGGTGACCATCACCATTGATTATCAGTACGAGGGTAATGTTCGTGAAGGCGGATTGGTTCAGGTAATAATCGGCGCTCTGAAGAGTCGCGTTTCACTGGCGCGGTTTTCGTTATCCCGCCGGCGTGGGCGTCACCAGCGGACCCATCAGAAATGATCTGTACCGATGGCAGCAATCAGTTCAAGTACTGCGGTGCTTAGAGCTTACAAAACCACGAACGACCCAAAGGTGATCATTGATAATCGCTAGAAATTGGAAGCGTAAGGTCCCGCTGACTCGCGGGACCTCTTCATTTGATCGTGATCGTAATCACCTGCGCGCCGGAGACGACATAATCCACGGGCGTCGATTCTTCTCCCACCGACGACTCTCCCAGCACCACCATGTCCTGTGTGCCGCGCATGCCCTCCATCACGTTCATAACCGACAGTGGCAATGTTGGCATGATTTTGTCCTGCACCATCGCCTCTGGATTCTGCTCCAGCAGCGAAACATAGAGCCGGTCATTGATGCGCTCTTTATTCAGCATCGCGATCGTCGACGCCAGATCGAGCCGCTGTGCAAAGGGACGCGCTGACTTGCGGATCTTATCCAGCGTATCGGCGTCGCTGACCAGAATCCGCAAAGTCCCTTTCGGCGTTGAGGTCGGAATCTGTATCGGAAGCTGGCGCACGATCCGTTCTCCGCGATACGGCCGCAGTGCAGCTTCAATCGTGATCTGATCGCCCGGCCTCGCTTCCGTCACATCCGTACGCGCGCTCTCCAGCCGCGCCCAGCGCCGCTCATTCAGGATGTCGAAATCGAGCTCCACGCCAGTAATATTCGGTTTCACGAACTGATTGTCATAGATGCGTCCGAATCGATCTCCGAGCGACATCGCCAGCGCTGCCGCCGTGGGCACGTTGCCGTCGGACGACGGCGCAAACATATCCTGCAGCTTGACCTCAGGATATCCGTGCACATCGATCTGCCCATTCAGCCGGTACGTTACATCTTCGCCGTACTCGTTGATTCCCTGCAGCACGCTGTACGCCGTCGACATGATCGCTACGGGCGTCAGCTTCGGATTGTTCAACACTTCGTAGTGAAACGTCTTCGGATTGGAAACGCCGTGAATGCGCAACGTCACCGGGATCATGTCCGGCGTCTGATCGAAGCGGCCAAGAATACCCGTGTGCCGGTCCTGCACGAAAGCGCCCACAGCCTCGGTCGTATTGATGATCTTGAAAGCATTCTCCGGTGAAGGAAGCGTTGCAACTACCTGCGCCTTGTTCATCGGGATATCGACATTGCCGAATTGCAGCAATGGATGTCCGCAGGCGAGCAGTCGCTCCGGATCGACATAGGTAACCGTGCAGGTTGCCGCGATACTCAAATCGCCGCGCACCAGTACGGCACTCACCGCCGAACCCGGCACCAGCGGTTCCGGCTGTTTTTCGTCGCTTACTGAACCGGCTCCCATCACCGGCGTGATCCCTGCCGCCGTAAATTGCGGAGCGAACCGGCGCACCGCCTCTTCCGTAAATCCGTTGAACACCAGTGGCGTATCCATCGGCTTCATCAGGTTCGCGAAATTCTGTACATCAGGCCCGCTACTCACCGGCCCCGGAGCGCCCACCGGCGTAAGTGCGGTCGCTGGCCGCTTCGCCGAAGTCTCCTCGAGCGTATTGATTTCCAGCATCTGCTCAATCGGCGTTACCCCGGCAATCGGCTCTTTCGAAAATTGTCCGATCCGGAATGCCAACGCGCCCACCAGTTTTCCGTCTATATACACTGGGCTTCCGCTCATGCCGGCAACTACCCCTGTGTATTCGGGCTTGGTTCCCTGCAGGCGAATCAGGATCACGTCGGAGTCCGGCCCATTCATGTTCTTCAGGACTCCGAGCACTTCCAGGTTCATCGGCTCTGGCCGGGTGCCCTGGAATACCGTGTAGGCCACGCCCTTCATGCCCGCATGGACCTCGGACAGGTGCATGATCGGCACATTGGGCTTAAATGCAGGCGGAGCGGACCAGCAATTCTGAATGGAGAAGACTAGGGCGACGAAGCAAGCAAGTTTTTTCATACTACCGGCGTGAACCTCAAGTCCCAGGGGGTGGGACCCATAGCGCGATCGGTCTTGTGTCTTAACCTGATACGATCCACCAGTCGACCAGATCAGCGGAAATTGCCAAAAAATGATCGCCTTAGCATCGAGTCAAAATGGTGGATTTGAGGTTCTATACTAGCATAGACATTCTGGTGCGGGACCCTGCCTTGCTCCCTTTCGGAGCAATCGCAATGGGTCAAAAGAACCCAATCCGGAGCGGTGGAGTTCCCATGGGGATCGGTTCAACGGATTTGAAACTTGTAAGCCGAGCAGCACGAAAACAGGCTCCTTCGTCGTCACGCACATGGCTGGCGATTCTTCTCTTTTTAGTCTTCGCCATTTCGACGCTGACGCCAACCCTGTCTCGCGCCCAGTCGCAATCTCCGAATAGCGGCGACCAGGCGCCGCCCCCGAGCGATCAGACGCCCGAAGCCGGCGGGCCCTCAGGAGACACCGGCCCGATGGCTATCCCCAAAAAGAAGGACGAGGCGCCGCCGGAACGTGAGCGTACTCCTTCTGCGCCCAAGAATCCCGAGGGCATGCCGGACTTCTCGATCCGCGTGGACGTCCCAGAGGTGCAAGTGCCGGTGAGCGTCGTGACCAAAGACGGCCAGTTTATTCCGGGGTTGAAGAAAGACAACTTCAAGATTTTCGAAGACGGAGTTCCGCAGCAGGTCGCGCAGTTCAGCCAGACCCAGGCGCCCATCACCTGTGTCCTGCTCGTCGAGTTCGCCTACACGAACTACTACTTCATGTACGACGCGATCAATGCCTCCTACCAGTTCGCCAATACGTTACGTCCTCAGGACTGGGTAGCTGTCGTCTCCTACGACATGAAGCCCCACATGCTGACCGATTTCACCCAGGATAAGCGCGAGATCTTCGGCGCCATCAGCACCCTGCAGATTCCTGGATTCAGTGAAACAAACCTCTTCGACGCCTTATACGACACTTTGGACCGCGTGGACCGTCTCGAAGGGCGCAAGTACATAGTCTTGATCTCCAGTGGCGTCGACACTTTCAGCAAGCTTACCCTGGACAAGATCCTGAAGAAGGTGAAGGGCACTCCCAACGTGACGATCTTCACCATCAGTACTGGCGAACTGTGGCGTACCTTGGCCGAGAGTCGCGGCGGCGGCATGGGTGCTTCCATCCGGAACCTCGACTTCCTTCAGGGTGACAATGAGATGCAAACCTTTGCCAAAATGACGGGTGGCCGCTGGTACCATCCGCGCTTCCAGGGTGAACTCCCGGAAATGTTCCGCGACATTGCTGGTGACATCCGCAATCAGTACGTCATCACGTACCACCCAACTAATGCGGCCTTGGACGGAACCTATCGCAAGCTGAAGGTGGAAGTGGTTGCCCCCAACGGTGGTCCGCTGGAGATTCACGATCAAAAAGGAAAGAACCTGAAATACCAGGTAGTTGCGCGTGAAGGCTACACCGCCAAACACCAGGTGGAATAAAACAGTTGTCGGTTGTTAGTTGTTCTTTTTTGTCATCACGAGCGGAGCGAGGGATCTGGAGTCAGGAGGGGACAGGCAAGACTGCGAGTGGGTTTCTTTTTTGTCATCACGAGCGCAGCGAGGGATCTGCAGTTAGAGGGGGCAGGCAAGACTGCTTTCCAACCACTAGCCACTTGCTTCTACAGCTTCGGCAGCAATTCCCGCAATGCCCACTGAATCCGATTCACGCTGCTTTTGATCGCCCCGAGTTTCTCCTGGTCCGACGTCGAATAGGAGTTGAACTCAATCACCTGAAGTGCGTTCCGCACATGATGATTCATGTTGGCGATCACTTCCACTCGCTGACGCAGCATCGCACGTTGCTGGCGGTACAGCCGCAGAAAAAGTAAGAAGACAAACCCGCAAATAAGGGCAGACACGGCGTCGGAGAATTCGATCGTTTGCCGGATCGAGTCATCCTTATACAACATCATCCAGTCGAGGCCGAATCCCAGTACGAACACGAACACAGCAAACAGCAAAGACAGGAGCGCAATGCCCCAGTAAGACCGAAACAACTTGCCTTCCCGCGGCGGGGCGAGCTGTTCTGCAATCTCCGCGTCTACTTGTCGTTGCTTGCTGTCCACAGCCCGATGAGGAGTAGTACTCATAAAGAATGTTAGACGTATTTTACGGCTTGCAGAAGACGTTGAACGTTAATGAATGTGAAAAAAGGCGTCGAGAAAAAACATCAGGCCAACGCCGATAAACACAAGCAGGGCCATTGCGATGCCGGGCTCGCGGTTGACCTCTGGAATCAAGTCTGAAGCCGCTACATAGATCGTCACCCCCGCCGAAATAGGTAATCCCACCCCGACTGCCTGCTTGGTGACTGCCATCGTCATCACTCCAAGCAGAGTCGCTGCTCCGAGGAGAATCGAAGATCCCCATGCGAACGCCTTGCTTCTCCCGCCCGCGAGCATTACCGATGCTACTGTGAAACCTTCGGGTACCTTGTGCAGAAAGACTGCAATGAAAATGATCCACCCGAGCCAGTTGGAAACGATAAACCCCGACGCGATCGCGACCCCGTCGAAGAATGTATGGATCAACAGACCCGCGAGCACGGAATTAGTTTTGTGGTGGTGAAGAAATTCTTCTTCGTGTGTCTCTTCGCCAAAATGAAAATGCGGACTGACCGTGTGTTCGAAAAAGTGAACGATCAGGTATCCGATCAAAATGAGAAAGCCGGCTCGCCCGCCGCGCAATTCGATGCTCTGGGGCACCATCTCTGACATCGACGTTGCCAGCATGAAGCCCGCACCCAGAGCCATGAAGTAGCGCAGAAAGCGCCGATCCCAGCTGCGCTGCACGATGACCGCGCCGCCAAAAATATTGGCCGCGGCAGCCGTAACTCCAAGAATCAGGCTAAGCGCGATCGGATGCATGGAATCAGCAGAGTACCAGCTTCGCAGATGAAAATAAAAGCTGGGGTGCCGGGGGGTGCCCCACACATCCTGCCTTTGGATGTATGGGCTTTGAATCTCAACCGCTATGCCGAATGTGCATCACGTCGCCGTCCTGCACGATGTATTCCTTGCCTTCCAGGCGCAGCGTACCCTGTGAACGCGCCACAGCTTCCGATCCCGCCTCCAGCAACTTGTCCCAATGGATCGTTTCCGCGCGAATGAAATGCTTCTCCAGATCGCTATGAATCGCCCCTGCAGCTTCCACTGCGCGCATTCCACGATTGATCGTCCACGCGCGACACTCGTCTTCGCCAACGGTCAGGAACGAGATCAGCCCCAGCAGTTCGTATGTTTTGCGAATCAGTCGCGACAGTCCGCTCTCCGTCAGGTTGTAGCTCGACAGAAACTCCGCCGCATCTTCGTCGCTCATATCCGCAAGTTCCGCTTCCACCTTGCCGCAGACTGCGGTCGCTCCTGTGTTCGGCTTTGCGGCAATCTCCGTCAACCCAAACTTCGTCACTGCCCCTTCCAGATCTTTGCCCAGGTCGGTGCTCTCGCTGATGTTCAGCACGTACAGAATTGGTTTCTCGCTCAGGAACATGAAACCGCGCAGCAGCTTCTTGTCCTCTTTCGTCATCTCCATCTCGCGCAACGGCTTCTCCGTTTCCAGGAAAGCTTTCGCGCGCTTCAGGAGGTCGTTTTCTTTTTCGAGATCTGCCGAACGCATCTTCTTCAGATCTTTTTCCAGCCGCTCCAGCCGCTTTTCGATCTGCCCCAGATCGCTCACCATCAGGTCAAACTCAACGTTCTTGATATCGCGAATCGGATCGATATCTCCCGCCGCGTGCGGGATCGACGGATCGTCGAAAGTCCGCACCACGTGTGTCAGTGAATCGACCTGTCGCAAATTGCCCAGGTAATCCGCCGCTTTCAGCGCTTCCTGACCGATTGCCGCCACGTCCACATACTGGATCGTCGCATGTATCGTCTTCTTCGGGTTGTAGAGCGCGGCCAGCCGATCGAGTCGATCGTCCGGGACAGTCGCCACTCCGAGATGCGCTTCGCGCGGATTCGCCCGCTCCGAAACTTGCGCCTTCGTCAGAATCTTGAATAAAGATGATTTGCCTACCTGTGGCAGGCCGATAATTCCGCTCTTCATAATTTGCTTTCAGCCTTCAGCGCTCACAAAAGCAGAACCGCACAGACGGTCCCGGTGCGCTCCAGGCAAACTTCTCCATGTATCAGAATAAAAGAAGGAGAGTGAGATGCCAAATGTAGTCAGTAATTGGTGGCTTCTGAGGCCTAGGCGCTAATCACTAGCCACTAACCACTTGCCTTCGCCGTCAGATACAGCACCACCAGCCCGATCAGATAGACCGATCCCTCAATTCGCGTCGACCAATGATGCAGCTGATTAAATTCCACGCGCCTCGGATCATCTTGCGGAACTGTATCGATGACGCCCATCTCGGCTCGCAACGCCATCATGCGCGATGAAACGGCAAACATCGAGACCAACGTGAGCACCAGCATTAGCAGAACTAAGATATGTCGCGGCGCGAGCGCCTGCGCCGATCCAGTGGTCATCGCCGCGTAGGTCATCGACGTCGCCAGGAACACGATCCCCGATACCACTCCCATCCAGTGCAGTACCGGAAGCGTGCGATTCACCACGGTCCCCGCGAGTTCACGCGTCGGCAAAACGGCAAACACTGTCGGAGCAAGCACAAATGCGAAAAACGTGATCCCACCCAGCCACACGACAAGCGACAGCAGCATGAAGAAACGAAGGAAGGCCATGGTTCCTGATTATTTCACGGGCGCTCAGGTCAGCGTTACGCTACGGCGGACTGAGGAGACTCAGTTCCAAGGACATCTTTCATAACCACAGCAAGATCGCGAAGTGCGCCCGAGCAATTGCCATTGAAGCTTGACCCATGCATCACTGCCAGAGTTGCTGGCGCAAGATCTGAAAGCGAGTGAAGAATCCCCTCGCTCCGGTGATTCCATGGAACATAGTTGGCCAAGGGACCCTGCTGATATGCCGTCAGCGTCGCTCGAACCCGCCCCAGAATGTCCGATGCCGTGAGTGGCTCAACTGCCCCATCCTGGTGAAACAGATCGGAAACAAAGAGTGTGCGTTGCTCCTCTTCAAAAAGCACTCCTGCATCCCACCCGTGAGGCAGGTGTGGTGTGGGGCAAAAACGGTACCGGTGATTCCCTGTCGCGAGAGTCTCGCCCGGCATGAGGCAATGCGGAGCGCGAATCGCATAGTCGGCAAGATTCACATTCGCTCCGATGAAACCCGAAACGGCCTGCGCACGTGGCGCCAATTGCAGCCACTCGTTCAGCGACCCGCACTCATCCGACTCAAAGTGGCTGAAGCTGATCCAGCGCAAATGTTCTGGAGGAAGAATCTTTCCCACCGCTTCAACAATTTCTGGAAAGTACCTCTTTAGCCCCGTGTGAAACAGAAGGGGCTCCTCATCCTTCACTAGGAAATGGTTGAATTGCAGGTTGAATTCAGGGAACCAGCACGATATGCGGTATACGTCAGCAGCAATTTCAGTGACCAGCGCCATAATCACCCCAAGTGTGGGCGATCATAACGCAGACATACACTGATTCCAAGTAGCGTAGGCCTATACCGGCACTGCCACAGTCTCGATAATCTCTCTGAGTATCTGCTCCGCCTGCTCCGACTTCTTCAGCGTCGATGAATACCTTCCACCTACTACCACTCGATGCGCGAATACCGGAATCGCGAGCGTCTTGAAATCTTCCGGCGTAGCGAAATCACGCCCGTCGACATACGCCAGCGCCTGCGCCGCCCGATACAGCATCAGTGTTCCTCGCGGAGAAACGCCCAGCGACAGGTACGCCGATTCCCGCGTCTTGCCCACAATCGCCAGCGCATACTCAATCAGTGAATCGTCCACACGCACCCGCTTGACGTCATTCTGAATCGCCACCACGTCCGCGCCGCCGAGCACCGGACGAATGTCATCCAGCCTCGCTGCTCCCGCCTCCGCCCGCAGAATCTCTTTCTCGCTTTGCGCCGAAGGATAGGTCATGGGCAATCGCATGAGGAATCGGTCCATCTGCGACTCCGGCAGCGGATAGGTTCCGTGATGCTCCACCGGATTCTGCGTCGCGATCACCAGGAAGGGTTCCGGCAATGTATACGAGTGGCTGTCGACCGTTACCTGCGCCTCATTCATCGCCTCGAGCAGTGCCGACTGCGTTTTCGGCGTCGTGCGATTGATCTCATCCGCCAACAACACGTTTGTGAACACCGGGCCGCGTTTGAACTCGAATTTTTGTTCTGAAGTCGAGTAAATCGAAATGCCAAGCACATCGCTCGGCAACATATCGCTGGTGAACTGTAATCGCTGGAACTCGCAATCCAATCCACGTGCAAGCGCATGAGCCAGGGTAGTCTTGCCGACCCCGGGAACGCCCTCAATCAGCAGGTGACCGCGCGCAAACAGACAAACCAGGGCCAGTCGGACTACCTGATCCTGACCTCGAATCACAGACTTCAAAGTGGATTCCAGCTGAATTACGCGCTCCGGCGCGACCTGAACGGTAGAGGCCATTAACGCGATTGTAAACGATCTATGAAGCTGGAAGGCAAAACCAGGGTAGCTGTCCGAAAGTGATTCCCAAATGAAAAACGTAGAGCCCACTCCCCTCGAGTGGGCAAAAAAACTAGGCACGACCTTCGCCGTGCCCTACCGATGAGCTTCGGATGATGTGGCGCGGGCGCCCTCGCCCGCGACGTGAAACGCAGAACGTGAAACGTATCTACCGGTTGGCTGCCTGCGATCCAAACAAGTGCCTTACATCCGCGCCGCGTACCCAGAAGATCACATCTTCCGCAATGTTCGTGGCGTGATCACCCACGCGCTCCAGGTTTCGCGAGATCAACAGCGTATTCAGCGCCTGGCTGGTCAATGACGGATTCTCGTGCATCGTCTTCAGCATCGCGTGGTACACCTCGGCGTTCAGCTGATCCAACTGGCTGTCGGTTTTCAACACCTGCTCGGCCACATCCGCGCGCGCGTAGATAAATGATTCCAGCGCCGTGCGCACCATATTCGAGGCCACTGTTCCCACGTGCGGGATGTCGGCGCTTAGCTCCGCCTCTTGCAGCTTGATCAGTTCCATCACACGCTGCACTACGTTCACCGCCTGGTCGCCTACGCGCTCCAGGTCGGCGTTGATCTTCACGATCGCTATGATGAACCGGAGATCAACCGCCATGGGCTGTTGCATGGCCAGCAGATCGAGCGCCAGTTCATCGATTTCGCGCTCCATGGTGTTGATGGCGCGCTCGCCGTCAAGCACCTGCTGGCACAACGCAGCATCCCGCAGCCGGTACGCCTCAATGGCACGATCGACTGCTTGTTCTGCCAAGCCGCCCATCCGCAGGAGCTTCTCTTTTAAATCGTCGAGTGACTGATGAAACCGAGTGCGCATTATCCAAACCTGCCCGTTATGTAATCTTCCGTCCGCTTGTCGCTCGGATTCGTAAATATCTTTTCCGTCTTATCGAACTCCACCATCGTTCCCAGCAAGAAGAATCCCGTGAATCCGGCTACGCGCGCCGCCTGCTGCATGTTGTGCGTCACAATCACGATGGTGTAATTCACCTTGAGCTCGTCTATCAATTCTTCGATCTTGCCCGTCGATATCGGGTCCAGCGCCGACGCCGGCTCGTCCATCAACAGTACCTCCGGCTCGACCGCCAGCGCGCGTGCAATGCACAATCTCTGTTGCTGACCACCCGAAAGGCTCGCACCCGATTTCTTTTTCAGCGAGTCCTTCACTTCTTCCCAAAGCGCCGCCTGCTTCAGAGACTTCTCCACGATTTCATCCAGCCGGTGACGATTGCGGAATCCGTTCAGCTTCAATCCAGCAGCAACATTGTCGTAGATGGACATCGTCGGGAATGGATTCGGTTTTTGAAACACCATCCCCACTCGCCGCCGCACTTCCACCGCCGGGGTCCCATTGGCATAGATGTCAGTTTGGCCAATCATGACCGTGCCATCTACCTTCGTTCCCGGAATCGTCTCGTGCATGCGATTCAGGCAGCGCACGAACGTCGACTTGCCGCAGCCCGAAGGCCCAATCAGTGCTGTCGCCTGGTTCGCAGCGATCGACATGTTCACGCTGTGCAGCGCTTCGCTGCTTCCGTACCAGGCTTTCAGGTTTCGGACTTCGATCCCGACACCCATCGCCTATGATGCTCCCTTCATCATGCCGCGGCTGGTCACAACTCGGACCGCCGTCACCGCCGCTACAATCAGCAGGATCAGGACCAGCGCACCCGCCCACGCCTGCTTGTGCCACTCGTCGAATGGCGAAATCGCGTAAGCGAAAATCTGAATGGGCAGCGCCGCCGTCGGCTGATTGATATTGAAGCTCCAGAACTGATTTCCAAATGCCGTGAACAAGAGTGGCGCCGTTTCACCGGCAGCGCGCGCGAACGCCAGCATCACACCCGTAATCACTCCGGCGGAAGCCGTCTTTAGTGTCACCGATAGCGTTGCCCGCCACTGTGAAACGCCCAGTCCCCAGGCCGCCTCGCGTATCGTCCGTGGCACCAGCAGCAGCATCTCCTCGGTAGCGCGCGAGACTGTGGGAATCATCATGATCCCCAGTGCAACACCGCCGGCCACTGCCGAAAAATGCTTCTGCGTGATTACCACCAGCCCGTACACCGAAATGCCAACCACGATGGAAGGAATTCCATTCAACACGTCAGCGGTAAAGCGGACCGCATTCCCCAGCCAATTGTGGCCGTATTCAGACAAATAGATTCCAGCGCCAATGCCCAGCGGGATGCCAATCAACGATGCCAGGGCCAGAATAAGACCCGACCCGACAATCGCATTTCCCATTCCGCCGCCCGGCTCTCCAACCGGCTTCGGAGCCTGCGTCAGGAAAGCCCAGTTGATCGAACCGACGCCTTTCATCACCAGGTACGCAAAAATGGCGAACAACGGAACGATCACCAGGATCGACGACCCAACTGCAAACAGCGTCAGCAGGTTGTTGGACAGTTTACGCGTCCAACTGATCGGCTCCAGTATTCGAGGTGCTACAACATTGCTAGCCATTGGCCCTCGCTGGCATTCCCCGGGTCGTCATCCACACCAGTGCTTGCGCTAGTGCGTTCACAATCAATGTCACGATGAATAGCGCTAATCCGATCTCAATGATGGCGCTCAGGTACAGATTGTCACTGGCTTCGCTGAACTCGTTGGCGATCACGCTCGCCATGGTGTATCCCGGCGCAAACAGCGACTTCGCGATCTCTGGACGGTTGCCGATCACCATCGTCACCGCCATGGTCTCGCCGAGCGCCCGGCCCAGGCCCAGAATCACCCCACCAATGATTCCGGTGCGTGCGTTGCGCAGCACTCCCAGGCGGATCATCTCCCAGCGCGTCGCGCCTAGCGCCAGCACGCCTTCACGCTGCACTTGCGGAACCGCGCTCATCACGTCGCGTGTAATTGACGCCACAATCGGCACGATCATAATCGCCAGGATCATGCCCGCCGCGAGCATGCCGATCCCATAGGCCGGACCGCCGAACAGTCCCGTCCACCCCAGGTACTTCGCCAGAACCGGCTCAACATACTCACGCAAAATCGGCGCAAGAATAAATATTGCCCACAATCCGTAAATCACACTTGGAATCGCCGCCAGCAATTCCATCAGGAATGAGATTGGCGTTTTTATCCAGCGCGGCGCCATTTCCGTAATGAAGATGGCCGCGCCAATCGAAAGCGGCACCGCTAACAACAAAGCCAGGAATGAAGAAACCAGCGTGCCGAAAATAAACGGTAGTGCGCCGAACTCACCTGAAACCGGATCCCAATCCGATCCAAAGAAAAAGTGCCAGCCAAACTGCTTCAGCGACAACTGCGAATTGATGATCAATTCGTAGACGAACAGCGCCACGATCGCCAGCACCGATAGCGCGCATAGGGTAATCACCCACTTGAATCCCCGATCCGCGAACCGGTCCGTGAAAGAGGGTCTGGTGGCGATCGGCTTTTCGATCACCGCGTGAATTACGCCTTCGGCTTGGTTTCCATTGGGCACAGGATCAGGGTTGGAAAACACATTCTGGGGTGCCACCACCGGATGTCACCTCTACTCTCGAAACTATCAGTGGACTGTTACAGAATGATGAACAGGCGCCTTGGCTGAAGAGAAACGGCGGCCCGACATCCATCGCGACCGCCGTTCAGACCCAGTGAACTACCGTATCTGCTTGATTACTGCGCGCTCTTTCTCCGCAACTTCCTTCGGCAGCGGAGCGTAATTCAACTGCTCCACCATGCCCTGCCCGTTGTCCAGCATCCACGTCAGGAAGTCCGTAAACATCTTGGACTTGCCTCCGTCCTTCCATTGGGCCGGTACCAGCAACCAGGTGAAGCTCGCAATCGGATACGCATCCTTCCCGGGTGCATTCGTAATCGAGACGCGGAAATCTGGAGGCATAGTCTTCATCGACGCGGCCGCCGCGGTGGTCGACGCCAGGCTCGCCTTCACGAAGTTGCCGGAAGCATTCTGTACGCTTCCGAAAGCGATGTTGTTCTGGAGTGCGTAAATCAGCTCCACGTACCCGAGCGCGCCTTGCATCTGCCGGATCACGCCGGCCACGCCTTCATTGCCCTTCGCGCCCAGTCCAACCGGCCATTTCACCGAAGTCCCCTTCCCGGGGCCGCTCGCCCACTCGGGACTCACCTTCGACAGAAAGTCGGTAAAGATGTAGCTGGTGCCGCTGCCGTCCGAACGGTGAACGATTACGATCGCCCGGTCCGGAAAACTTACTCCCGGATTCAGCTTCGCAATCGCTTTGTCGTTCCAGTTCGTAATCTTTCCCATGAAGATATCCGCGAGCACCGGGCCGGAGAACTTAACCTCGCCGCTCACGCCAGGCACGTTATACGCGGGAACCACTGCGCCAAGTACCGTCGGCAGGTGGTAGATCTTCTGCTTTGCATCTGTAAGCTGCTGATCCGTCATCGGACCGTCGCTCGCACCGAAATCAACCGTGCCCGCAGTTAGCTGGCGAATGCCGCCGCCGCTACCGATGGATTGGTAATTGATCTGCAAATCCGGGTGTGCATTGTGATATTCGCTAAACCACTTCTGATAAATCGGATTGGGAAACGTAGCCCCAGCACCATTCAACGTCGTCTGCGCTGCCGCCGCCCCAGCCAGTAAAGAAAGACCAAACAGCACGAAAGTGACGCGTCTCAGCATCATCCCTCCTAAGTGTGTGAAATTGATTTCTAGTCGTATTTTGTTAACAGGGGGTTACAGCGGCTTGAATATTGGATGAATGGATTTGTCAGCCCTTGCTTTGGCTGACTACTGAATGCTGGCTACTTTCTTCAGTGCCTCGCTGCTTCCTGTCGACGCATCCAGTCCAGGAACATCTCTTCGAATGGCTTGTCGCTGGCGCGAATTAAGTGCCGAATACTCTGGCCGCTCACCAGGTGGCAAACTTCCTCAGCCAGATTCTTTACATGATCTCCCGCGCGCTCCATCGTCTGCGTCATGATTACGATGTGGAAGCTTTCCTGCCGCGGTTGATTATCGGGATTCTCCACGTGCCGGAGAAAAATCATGTTGCGCATGCGGTCCAGCTCAGAATCTGCTCGCATCACCTTGAGGCAAGCCTTCAGATCGCGATTCGCAAACGCCTGGTGCGCGTCGGCCAGCATCCGCTCAACGATTGACGCCATCAGCGTCAAATCTTTCACATCCTGCTGCTCTATGCGCTTCAGTACCGCGCCTGCACGATTCACAAAGTTCAATAGCAGGTCGCCGATTCTTTCCAGCTCCAGGATAAATTTCAGACAAGCCAACAGCTCGCGCGCCTGCACCTCCGAAACCTTTGAAATCGCGCTCGTGACCGACTGGTTAATCTCGCGATCGAGATTGTCGAGTTCTTCTTCGTAGTCGCGCATCACGCGCAGATGCGAAGTAGACGCAGTGGCAATTCCCTCAGCAATGGCCGCAGCAGCCGCCTGCGCTACGTCCACCGCATGGAGCGTCTGGTGCATGATTTGTTCGCATCCGAAGTCTGGCTGGGTTTTCAATATCGCAGTGCTCATCGCGGCTCCTTCCCGCCCGCACAGCCCCTGCAAAAATCCTGGCGTACAGCATGAAGTGCCTCTAGCATAGCCCCAATTTGTGAATATGCAGTGAAGAACCCTGAAAAATCGCGGCTGCCGTAATTACAAGATGGGAAACTCATGCAGACTCACGTGGGGCAGCCGACCTCAGCTGCCGTAATACCAGATGGGTTGGTGGCCCATTCAAGCCTTCCTTTGGCTTGAGTGGGGCAGTTCCGGAAGAAACCGATAATCTTCTATCCCCGCGCATTCTGGGTCTCCACCACCGCCGCTCCATGCGCCGCCGCTGGCAGCCTGAACGAAAACTCCGATCCGTATCCCAACTGGCTTTCCGCCCGCACGCTTCCGCCGTGCACGCGAATAATGTGCTTCACAATCGCCAATCCCAACCCGGTTCCACCGGATTCCCTCGAGCGCGCCTTGTCCACTCGATAGAACCTTTCGAACAATCGCGGCAAATGTTCTGAAGGGATCCCTTGGCCCGTATCGCGAACAAAGAACTCCAGTGTGGAATCGACCTTACGCACGCCAAGAAACACTTGCGCTCCCGCCGACGAATACTTGATCGCATTGTCGATCAGGTTCGCGAACACCTGCTGGATCGCGTCTTCGTCCGCCTGCACCAACTCTTCCGTGTTGCTCTCGATGGTCAGCTCAACATCACGCGAACGCGCTACTTCTACGAACGTCTCGTAAGCATTCTGCAAAAGCGTGTTCGCCGGCACCGGATGGAACCGGAAATTCTGTTCGCCTGATTCCACTCTCGCCAGCGTCAGCAAATCTTCTGTCAGCCGCGCCATTCGTGCCGCATTCTTCCGAATAATCTCCAGAAACTCATGTGTCATTGACGCGTCGCCCGGAGGCGCATCCAGCAGCGTCTCCGTATATCCCTGGATCGACGTCAGCGGCGTTCGCAGTTCGTGCGACACGTTCGCGATGAAGTCCCGCCGCGTTTTTTCCAGCCGCTCCACTTCCGACAAATCGAACAGCACCGCGACCGCCCCGCCATTCGGCATCGGCGCCGCCGTAACACTGAAAGCCCGCCTCACCGCGATCCAGTTCACGCGTGTGGTCTGCACTTCCTTTTCCTTCGCAGCATGCTCAATTGCGCGCAGGAAATCCGGATCGCGGACCGTCTCCACCACGGGTGCATTCAACCGCACGCCCGGCGGAGCCAGTTCATTCATCTTGCGATTCGCCCAAAGAGCACGGCCGTCCGCCGAGACCGCAATCACCGCCTCCTGCATGCTATTCAGCACCGCTTCCAACTCTTCGTGACTTGTCTCCAGCGCCGCGAAACTTTCCTGTAATCGCCTTGCGGTTTTATCCAGCGCTGTCGCCACCGCAGCAATTTCGTCAGAAGACCGGCGCTCGTCAATGCGCGCTGTCAGATCGCCCTCCGCAACGTGGTGCGCGAAACTCACAATCGCCTTCAGTCGCCGGCTGATTCCTTGCGCTGCAATTCCCGCCAGTATCGTCGCAACCACGATCCCCAGCAGGCTTCCCCACAACAGCTTCATCCACACTTGTTTTCGCACTGCCTCAACCGAAGCCAGTGGATACGCCAACCGCACCGCGCCGTTCGGTATCGGAGCGGCCACATAAAGGAACTCCACGCCAACCGTGTGACTCGACCGCGAGTTCTCGCCGATCTCTCCGTTCAGCGCGCGCGCAAATTCGGGACGCGTCGCATGATTTTCCATCTCCGCCGGATTCGCCTGCGAATCAGCCAGCACGTGCCCCTGGCGATCGATGATCGTTGCTCGCGCGTTCGACGCTTGTGCCGCTTCATTCGCGATCGTCACGTAATCCGGGTGAGCGTCTCCCTTCACGCGGTTCGCCAGCATCACCGTCTCGCGTCGCAGGGAATCTTCTGTGCTTTGAAAGAGGGATCGTTGCCAGGCCTGGCGGACTGCCAGGTCCAGCGTCAGCGTGGCCGCCGCAATCACAATCAGAAAAAAGACGAACAGCTTGAAGAAGATTTGCGTCTTCACCGCGGAACCTCGAACCGGTACCCTGCGCCCCGAACCGTCTTCAGCATGCGCGGAGTTTCCGGTTCGCGTTCAATTTTCTCGCGAATTCGGCGAACATACACGTCGACCGACCGTGGCGTCACAAACTGCGTGTCGCGCCACACCGCATCGAGCAACTGGTCGCGCGTGAACACCCGCCCCGGATGCCGCGCCAGGTAGTCCAGCAGGCGAAACTCGGTCGCCGTCGTCGGCACCTTTCTTGCCGCGAACCGTCAGCGTCATCGCGCCGGTATCCACTTCAATGTCGCCCGCCTTCAGCAGCGACGGAACCAATGGCCGCTCAAAGCGGCGTAGAACCGCCTTCACTCGCGCCACCAGTTCCCGCGGGCTGAATGGCTTGCTGATGTAATCGTCGGCTCCCAACTCCAGGCCTACGACGCGATCCGCTTCCGACGTGCGTGCAGTCAGGAAAATCACCGGCACCACGGCCAGCGCCTGATTCTGACGGATGCGCCGGCACAACTCCAGGCCGTCTCCTCCGGGAATCATGATGTCGAGCAGGAAAAGTGTCGGGGGCTGCTTTTCCGCCTCGCTGATTACTCCCGTTCCGCTGGCGAAAGAGCGGACGCTGAAGCCGCCGCTTTCCAGGTGATGGCGCACCAGGCGCGCAATGTCCAGGTCATCTTCGACTAGATAGATCATTTACCCGGAAAGATTACAGCACGAGATCACAAATCCGCTATGACTTCGCGTGATTCCGAAACTCGTCCTTCGGCTAATTTTGGCTGAAACCCTCGCCAATACAGGGGATTGCGTAAACCACTGCTCGCGATTACCCTGATTCGCGGTTCTTGGTTTTCACATTCTGTTCACCGCGCATTAACACGTTGTTCATAATGCCCTCGTGGAGTTAGCTGATGCGACTATATCGTTTAGCGATATCTGTTCTGTGCATGTCTGTGTTTCTCGGCGCGGCCTCGGGACCGGATTCACGTCAACCCACGGATCCGAAATCCGTCGCCGCTCCGGCCAATCCTGCCGCTCAGCCCATCTCGATCGCGGACCTTTTCTATAGCCGCCAGATTGTTCCTGGCTCCTGGTCGCCCGATGGCCACGAGATCGTGTTCAGCACCAACATCACGGGACGTTTGAATCTCTGGAAGGTGAACTCAGCGGGCGGATGGCCGATTCAACTCAGCCAGTCTGACGATCGCCAGGATCGCGCCTCGTTCTCGCCCGACGGCAAGTGGATCGTCTACCAGCAAGACGTTGGCGGCGGAGAGATTTACGACATTTACAAGATTCCCAGCGATGGTGGACCGGCCATCAATCTCACGAAAACACCTGAGATTTCCGAGGACAATCCCACCTTCTCGCCCAAGGGAGATCTCCTTGGGCTGGAGCTAAAACCGAAGACCTCTTCCGCTTCCGATGTCGCCATTCTCGACTGGAGTACAGGATCCGTTCGCAATCTCACCAACGAAAAAACCAAGGACCACATCTGGCTTCTGCGCGCCTGGAGTCCCGACGGCCGCTACATCTTTGCCGACCGTTTCCTCGCCGCCTTCACCGACTCAGATATCTATCGCATCGACGTCCAGACGGGCGCTCTCGAAAACCTTACGCCACACCAGGGCCAGATGATCTACTCCGCCGCCTCCGTTTCACCCGATGGCCGCACGCTTCTGATCTCCGACAACGCAAAAGGCGGCTTCAACAACGTCGCCCTGCTCGACATCGCTTCGAAGAAAATTACGCCCGTCACCGACACGCAATGGGAAGCGGGAGCCGAAGACTTCTCGCCCGATGGGAAATCGTTCACTTATAGCCTGAATGAAGATGGCCGCACTGCAACCTACCTCGGCGACACCGCCACCCTCCAATCAAGAAGATTGAACATGCCTGAAGGCATCACCGAGCCTGTCGGCCATCCCACCGGATACTCTCCCGACGGCCATTCGCTGCTCATCACGCATCAGAGCTCGCAGCGCGTCAACGACATCTGGGTCTACGATCTCAATTCCAGTCAGCCGCGACAGCTCACCTACTCCGCCATCGCCAGCCTGAGCCCGCGGGATCTGCCGCCTTCGCAACTCATCCATTACAAGAGCTTCGACGGAAAAATCATCAGCGCCTTCCTCTGGGTTCCCTACAATCTCAAGCGCGACGGATCCAATCCCGCTGTCGTGATTCCCCACGGCGGCCCGACAGGGCAGACCGCCGACTCCTTCAATCGCACTGTCGCCGCCCTCGCCAGCCGAGGCTACGTCTGCATCGCTCCGAATGTTCGCGGATCCACCGGTTACGGCATCGCCTTCCAGAAAGCGAATTTCCAGGATCTTGGCGGAGGCGATCTTCAGGACGAAGTCTATGCCGCGCATTTTCTCGTCGACTACCGGCTTCGTCAACGCAAAAAAGATCGGCATCACCGGCGGCTCGTACGGTGGATACATGACCCTCATGGCTCTCGGCAAAACTCCCGACGTTTGGGCCGCCGGAGTTGAGCAATTCGGGATCATCAACTGGTTCACCATGCTCCAGCACGAAGACCCATTCCTCCAGGAATATGAAAAGACATTGCTCGGCGATCCCGTGAAGGATCGCTCCGTCTACGAGAATGCCTCGCCCATCAAGTACCTGCGCGACACCAAGGCGCCTCTGCTGGTTCTGCAGGGCGAGAACGATATTCGCGTTCCCAAAGAAGAAGCCGAGCAGGTTGTCAGAATCCTTCAGGACGCGGGTAAGACCGTGGAATTCCACTACTATCCCGCGGAAGGCCACGGCTTCGCCAAGCGCGAAAACCAGATCGACTCTATTCAGCGCATGGTCACCTTTTTCGACAAATACCTGAAAGGCTCTCCTCCGCCTTCCAGCACTGCTCACTAGAGTCTCTGTCATCCTTGAGCGAGCAGCATTATCGCGACGAAGGATCTGGGCGAGCGACCGGCGGCGTGCGGAGCACGCATGAAGCGCTGACGCTAGCATCCTTTGTTGCTGAACCAGCCACCTCGCTCACTTCCAACTACCGTGAAAGAGCGGGCCTTCAGGCCCGCGTTTCTACGCTTCCTAGATTGGGGCTTTAGCCCCAGCTTCTCTGTTCTTCTCTTTTCGCCTGCAAACACCCCGCCCTGTTCAGTCATCCAACTTAGAGTGAAAGAGGTTCCCATGTCTGAACCGGCCAGGCACGACGACGCGTGGGACCAAGTTCCGCGCTCAGAGAAGGAAAACCGCAGGAAAGAAAAGGAAGGGGAACTCGGATCCCCAGTGCCGGCTCCTCTCGCGCGCGTTTATCCCGAGCGAGAATTGCCCGAGCGAGCCACCCCCGGAGAACTCGGCGAGTGGCCAATCCGCACCACCAGACCTGGTGTGCATCCACCTGCCGACCGTGCTGGTTATGCTTTGGGATCAGCCGTCGGCCGTAGCCGGCAGATGCGCTTGCACCTGCAGGATCAGGTCCATGACCGCCTCGACGATCTCCGCTCTCGATTCGAGGTAATCCGCGGACGCGCCTCCGAAAACCTGCACGAGACCGCAGGTGACCTCAGGCATGACGCTCGCCGCAACCTGCGCGAAATGCGTTCGCGAGCGCAACACCTCGCTCATGACTACCCGATTCATTTTGTTCTCGGCGCGGCAGGCAGCGCCTTTGCAATCGGATTCCTGCTCGGATGGTGGAGGCAAAGTGAATAATCCGCGCGTCACCTTTATCGACAACCGCGGGCATGTGGAGACGGAGCGGCCGCTTGGTTCCGTAGTGAACGAAGCCAAGGACGAATTCAAAGCCTTCGCTCAGACTCGCGTCGCCATGCTCATCTCGGAAATGCGCGAGAACCTGCAGACAATTAAGAGCGCTGCTCCCATGATGGCGGTTGGAATTTTCCTGGCCTTGACCGCCTGGTTAGTGCTTACCGGAGCACTTGTCGCGCTCATCTGGGTGGCCTTCGCGCCCAGCGTTTACGCGCCCTTCCTCGCATTCCTCATCGTGGGTGGCGCCTATCTCATCATCGGCGGCATACTGGCATTGCTCGGGTATTCTTCAATGCAAGACAAGAGCCTCGTTCCCAAGCGCACCATTCAGGTACTGAAGGACGACCGCACGTGGTTCCAGAGCGAAGCGAGGACGAAATTATGAACTTGCACAATGTGACCAGCAAAATCGATGTCGATTCCCGAAAGATCTCGCCGGATATGCCTGCAGATATCCTTGAACTTCAAGCCACCGAACAGCGCCAGCGCCTGCACGAGACCATTTCCGAACTTCGCTCCGGCGTCCGTCACAAACTTGACGTCAAATCTCAGGCTCGCGAATACGTTTGGCAAGCTTCCACGGTAGCCGCCCTCCTCAGCCTCGCTTTCGGATATACCGCCGGCAGCCTGTTCCACCGCAGCCTTCGGTGAACCGCCGCCTCCGCGAAACCTCCGCCTCCGGGTTCTAGACCTTACCCGCCGGGGGCGTTAATCAACATTGGTACCTCCTGTTCTTTCCTTATATCTATCCGCAATAACATCGTGGTATAAACCCGAACGTAGAAACTCCCGAAAGCTTTAGCGTTTATAGGAGGAGATTTCGTGTCCGAAGCGCGAACTGGGAAGCGGTTTGATATGAAGCTCCCCATTGTCATAAAGGAGTCTGATTCGGCAGACCTGCTTCAAGGAACCACCGATAATCTTAGTGTTGCTGGTGTTTACCTCCGGGCGGGCGCGGATTTTCACGTCGGCTCGAAAGTGACGTTCGAAATTACCCTGCCCGCCGAAGTTACCGGCGGCAAAAACGACGTTAAGCTCCAATGCCGTGGAACTGTAGTGCGCGTCGATGAACCCGATAATGGCGAGATTCGCAACGGCGTCGCGTGCGTCATCGATGGTTATGAATTTGTTCGCAGTTAATTTCTAACTACCATGCTCAAACTGGTCGTAGCCGATAAACAACCTGTGTTCCGAGCCGGTATCGCGAAAGTGCTCGCGGTGGAAGACGAGATGCGCATTGTTGCGCAGGTCCAATCTCCCGAGCAGATGCCCATGGCGCTGGAACGTTTCCGCCCTTCCGTCGTCGTCTGCTCCGCCAACTTTTATCCCGACATTCACGGTCTGGCCCAGTCGGCAGCGAAAGTCAAAAGCCGGCTCATCGTGATTGCGGAAGCGGGCGAAAATCCTTCCAGCTATCTCAGCTCCGGTGCTCACGGTGTTGTCTTCCGCAACGTGACCGGACCGAACCTGCTCGATTGCGTGCGCGCCGTTTCGCGCGGTGACGCCTGGGTCCAGGACAATGCCGTTCCCGTCGAAGTCAGCGAGAACGACATGGTCGGTGCCCGCGTCGTCGACCGCCTCACGCAAAAGGAACTGCGTATCGTTGCCTTGATCGTGCAAGGTTATAAGAACAAGGAAATCGCCACCGAACTCGGCACCACCGAGCAGGTGATCAAGAACTATCTGCGCAATGTCTACGACAAGATCGGTGTCTCCGATCGTCTTGAGCTTGCGCTGTTCACCATTCACCACCGCATCCTGGCGGAAGCTGCTGCTGCCAGTGCTGCCGGTAGCGGCATGCCTGCCGCCGCCCCCAGCGAAGCGCGTTAGTATCGACCTCAACAACAAAAGGCTCCCTGCGGGGAGCCTTTTTATTTCGATATCGCAAACCGAGGTGGCGCGGGCGCCGCTAATCACTAGCTATGCGCTTCTTCGCTCCGCCTCGACACTAGGCAAGTAAATATCGAACTGCGTCCCCTGGCCCGCCTCACTTCGAAACTGGATATCCCCGCCGAGCGCCAGCACAATTTTCTGCGCTCCCGAAAGTCCCAGTCCCGTGCCTCCATGTTTGGTCGTGTAGTACGGTAGAAACACTTTTCGCCGATCTTCTTCCGCAATGCCGGCGCCGGTGTCGCGAATCCACATATGCACGCGCTGTCCCTCACTCTTTGTTCCGACGATCAGTTGGCCGCCATCCGGCATCGCCTGCAGCGCATTGATGATCAAGTTCGTGAACACGCGTCGCAAATCCGCCGCATTCGCCCGTACCATGGGCACCTCTTTCAACTCGCGAACCAGTTGCACACGATTCCGGCGGTGGCGCAGGTGATCCGTCCATTCCAGCGCATCTTCCAGCAGTTCGCGCACGCTCACCGGGCTTAGTTCGCCTGTTCCGCTGCGCGCGTAATCCCGTATGCGCGCGATGATTTCGGTCCCATGCTCCACCGCGCTCTGTATCAGCCGGAGCAGTGTGTGCCTCTCCTCGACCACCGGCTCTGGAGAAGACTGCAGCAATACCACCGCGTGCGAGATCGTTTCCAGCGTGTTGTTGAAGTCGTGCGCGATACCGGCAGCAACTTGTCCGATTGCCAGGTGCCGTTCCATGTCCGAAAAGCGGCTCTGCAATTGGATCAGCTCGGTAACATCGCGCGCGATCACCAGTGCGCCTACCGTTTTCCCCGACGGATCGCAAATCGGATTCGCCGAGATCATCAGCTCGATATCCTTGCCTGTCTTAGGATCGCGAATGACTCGCCGTTCCTCGCGTACCTGTTCGCCCTTGAGCGCCCGTTCCAGCAGGTTTCTCCGGAAGCGAAGCACGTTTCCGGCAGAGCCCTCGTTCATCAGTTTCGAGCCGGCTTCCGACAGATCGCGGTCACGAAACTGTTCCTGCGTGCCGCCCAGGATCCTCGCCGCAGCCTGATTGAGATCGACGATGCGGTAGTTGGCGTCAAGAATGACGATTGCGTCCGGCATGCTCTCCAGCAGCGTCCCGATCTCCACTTGCCGGGTTGGACTCAGCTGCTCTTGCCGTCCGCGTCGTTCTACGAGATACACGTTCGCTCCTGCCATGGATGCACTGCCAGCAGTCAATCCCAGCAATCGGAGTAATAATGTAAGCTGATGAAATATCACTCGTTACCAGCCGCAGTCCCGTGTATCCACGAGGCCCGATTGACCTTGCTAATGTGCAGTTGCTGAGATGTAGGATGAGTTCTCTTCGCGAACGGGATGCCGGAAAACTATTCCGAACCGACGCGAGCCGTGCTCTTCAGAAGCTCGTTGACGATTGTCACCAATTCTTCCGGATTCACTGGCTTTTCCAGGTAGAGATCCGCAAGCGGCTCCGCCGCCTGAAACGCCTCCGCAACATAGCCGGATACAACCACAACCGGCAGCGTGGCATGATTTTTCGCTGCCTGCACCACGGCGCGGCCTACGTTGTCACCAAGCCGCCAATCCGTGACAACCGCGTCGTAATTGTCATGTTCCAGTTTCTGAATCGCGTCCTGCGCAGATGTGGAGGCGGTCACAATGTGACCAGCCGCTTCCAGAATCCGGCATTTCAACGTAACGACGTTGGGTTCGTCGTCTACGCAAAGAATTCGTGCCATACGCGATCCTCGCGGCCGACCATTCGGCCTGATTCCGGCTAAAGACGCCAAAATCAACGAGCCATTCTCAATTGATGAGAAAACTCTGTCAACCCAGCCCTTAAGCGATCACGCATTTAGATGCCAAGAAACAGGCCGGGGAAGACGCTGAACCGACATTTTTGTGACTTTCTGCCGGATCTGGGGTCCTACGAAATCTTCTTCCCCACCGATTTTGCCTGCGTAAACAACAACAGGTAGTCCGGCCCACCCGCTTTTGAGTCGGTTCCAGACATATTGAACCCGCCAAACGGATGCGCGCCCACAATCGCTCCAGTGCACTTGCGGTTCAGGTACAGGTTGCCGACGTGGAACTCGCGGGTCGCCCGTTCCAGTTTCTTCTCGTCTCGGCTGTAAACCGCGCCGGTCAGGCCAAATTCTGTGTCGTTGGCGATTTCCAGGGCGTGATCGTAGTCACGGGCCTTGATCACGGCCAGCACCGGCCCGAAGATCTCTTCCTGCTCCAGCTTCGATTTCGGCTGGATGTCGGCAATCACGGTGGGCTGGACAAAATAGCCGTCTTTGCCCGCCACCCGCTGCCCGCCGGTGATCAGCCGCCCGTCTTTCTTGCCGTGCTCGATGTAACCCAAAATCGACTTCATTGAGCCCTCATTCACCACTGGACCCATGTTCGGGTTCTCCGTGGGATCGCCCAGCGTGATCTTCTCCACTCGCGCCTTCAGCTTGTCCAGGAACGTGTCGTAGATCTTCTCGTTCAGGATCAGCCGCGAACACGCCGAGCACTTCTGCCCGGAGAATCCGAAAGCCGCAGTCGCCGCGCCTTCCACGGCTGCGTCGATGTCCGCATCTGCTTCCACGATGATCGCATCCTTGCCACCCATTTCCAGGATCGTCCGCTTGATCCATATCTGGCCGGGCGCCTGATCGGCTGCCACTTTGTTGATGTGCAGCCCGACTTCGCGCGATCCGGTGAACGCGATGTAACGCGTCTTCGGATGCGATACCAGCGCGTCGCCAAAGCTTCCACCCGCGCCGGGACAGAAGTTCACCACGCCTCGCAGGCAGTCCGCATTCTTCGAGGATCGAGAAGAAGAAGCGCGCAATCGCCGGAGCATCGCTCGACGGCTTCAGGATGACAGTATTGCCCGACACGATCGAGGCCAGCGTCATGCCCGCCATGATCGCGCCCGGGAAATTCCACGGCGGAATCACAATGCCCACGCCCAGCGGAATGTAGAACAGAGAATCGCGCTCGCCCGGCAACTGCACGTCGGTCTCGGCCTTCGCAAGCTTCAAAGCGTGATGCGCGTAGTACTCCGCGAAGTCGATGGTTTCGGCGGTGTCGGCGTCGGCCTCGGCCCAGTTCTTGCCGACTTCGTACGTCATCCATGCGCTGAACTCAAACTTGCGGTCGCGGATGGTCTTCGCCACCTTGAACACGAACTCGGCGCGCTCTTCCCAACTGGTGCGGCTCCACGTCTGGAACGCCTTTTGTGCCGCTTCCATTGCCGGCTCGACGTGCTCTTTACCGGCTTTCTGGAAGACGCCAACAACCTGGCTGGGATTCGCCGGATTGAGCGACTTGATCTTGTCGGCCGTCTTGATGCGCTTGCCGCCGATGACCAGTTCGTACTCGCGTCCGAGCTCTGCGCGGACTTTGTCCAGCGCAGCTTTCATCTTCTGCGCATTCTCCGGCCGGCTGAAATCGACCATCGGCTCGTTTTTGAACGGTGCTGTGTGCTGTGTGCTGATTTGGGGAGGGGCTTCTACAGTTGCCATTTATTAGACCTCGGGCCTCAGGCGCTCCGGTGCCCAGGGCCAAACACTCAATTTTACACGGTGAATGCGGCTCAAGCGGCAGCCTGCCTTTGACGTGATTTGATTCACGGTGAGTGTCCTTGGCTCCGAAGATTTCGATCTCCGGTTGCTGCGGGTATTACCAATTAGTTACTCCACCCCTCCCCCCTCCCTTCCGGCAAACAAAGGACTTACGAGGTAGTGCGTCTCTACATGAGGCATAACAAAGGACTTAAGGCACCTCTACCGCATAACAAAGGACTTAGGTGGTCTTATTCCCAAAACGATCCAGCCTCATGAGACACGAAAAGCCGCGGCAATAGTGCTTGCCGCAGCTTATGCGAGAAATATAGATGTTATCTTAAAGATATGTCAACTATTAATGATTATTTCTACAAGGTAATCGTCTTATTCAGAGAGTTCCAGTTTAGGAGGTAGCTTGCCCGACTCGAGCCCTCACCCGTCGCCGACAGCGGGCGAAAGGATGGGCCACCCGCCGGGAGTGAGTACATTCTGTACTAGGCGCCGGGATTTGCACGAGCAAGGTACCGATCCATCCATTCGAGGATCAGCTTTCGCATTTCCGGCAACTCCACATGCGCGCAATTAAACAGCTCGATACGGCAATCGGCCTGGTTCCCGTACTCACGATATAGCGGCAGTAAGTGATCGCGAATCTTGTCCACTCCCGCCGGCGGAGTCAGCGGATCCTGGCGCCCGTTCAAGCTCAGGTGGGCACGCGGCACGATCAGTTCGTTGATGTCGGCTGTCTGGAATTCCTTCAGGAGCGAGGGCACGTAGTAATAGATTCCGTGCTCTTCCAGTCCGTGCGTGCGGATCAACTCCTCGTAGTCGGTCAGGCAGCATACATCCATGCAGACCTTCACGCGCGGGTCGAGTGCGGCCAGCCACCAGGCCTTGGTCGCACCCATGGACATGCCGAGCGTCCCGAGCCGCGTACCATCAACTTCGGGACGGCTTACGAGGTAATCCAGCGCGCGGAACTCGTCGAACATCATCATCCCGTATAGGACTTGCCCTCTCCACAACATAAGCTTGAATGCGTCCTGCTCACCCTGCTGCCCGTTGGTTTCGTGCTTCCGCTCACCGAAGCACCAGCTGTCGATGGCAAGCGTCACGATTCCCTTTTCGGCGCAGACTGGCGCATACGGTGGCTGCACCGCCACGCCCTGCAACAATTGTTCTTTGCCGAGGTCGTACATCCCGGCGTGCCAGTGCATGTAGAGCAGCCCAGGCGCTCGCGGCTGGCGCTTATCGGGAATCAGAAGGATTGCAGGCACAGGCTCGATGCCGTTGAGATCCAATACGAGACGCTCGAGCGTGTATCCTTCGCGTTTCTCTTTGCTGACGAGTCGCGGAGGCGCAGGTTGATGGTTCCAAGGGACGTCTCCCAATAGCCGCCAGAGCTCACGCCGGCGTTTCTCTTGCCTCGAGGCGAATGCCATTGCCGGAGTCTCGGGCGAAGAACCGTTCGCGATGGAGGATCCACCGGCGACAGCGGCCGTACCGACAACCGCAGCCGACGTTTGCAGGAATCTTCGTCTCGTCCATGAATAGAGGGTCGATGTCATCGTCCGGGATTCTACATTTCTCTATATCGGTTGTCTCAAAGTGCGTTCTGAGGCTGGAAGCTGGAGATTCTGCGTCAGAAGCCGATGTGAGTCGGGCGCCACCAAGCTTCTCCTGTTCCACTCTCCTTGGACTCAAGGCAAATGGGTGTCGTGAATCGTCGCCTTACCACTCCCAATTCAGGCTAACGCCCGGTTCGGAAGGTCATAACCTAGGTAATCTAGAAAGGCTCCCAGCCGGGGTATACATCTTTGCTCGGCGGCTTTTTTGCCGAGGAGATCGCATGAAGATACCCTGCCTCTTGATTGCTGCAGCCCTGGTCATACCGGTTTCCGGCTACGCGCAAGCTTCCAAACCCTGCGAAGAACTGAAGTCTGAAATCGCGAAGAAGATGGACGCCAACGGCGTCAAGTCCTACTCGCTGGACGTGGTGGAAAAAGACAAAGACGCGCAAGGAAAAGTGGTCGGCACCTGCGAAGGCGGCACGAAGAAAATCGTGTACAGCCGGACTACGGACAGCGACAACGCCTCAACCCCGCAAACCCCATCGGCAAAACCGTCGGGAGAGGCAAGCAAACACTAAGAAGCGAGTGGCTAGTGGTTAGTGGTTAGTGGTTAGTCGCTAAAACACTTCGGCCACGGATCACATAGATATCCACGGATTTCATCGAGCATTTAACAATCCGTGTTGATCCGTGAAATCCGTGGCCGAGGTTCTTTTACTCCGCCGAGGTCACCATCTCCGGCGAGGTCAGCTCCAGAACGCATCCCGTTGTCTTGCAGGAAACCGTGCCGCGGCGTACCAGCTTCGTCGGTGTGTCGTCCGGGAACGAGACGCCATAGTTCGTCGCCGAGAGCTTCTTGACCGCGTCGCGCAGCTTGTCGTCACCGCTGGTGCTGCCGCCCAAGACCTTCACCGCGTCGACCTTCGGTCCTGGCGAAAACACCAGCGCGATGTTGCCCTGCATTTTGTCCGGACCAACCGATCCGACGTTGATGTCGGTCAGTAAAGCCAGCTCCTGATCGGCCTGCTTCAGTGCCGCGTCGACCTTCTTCTTATCTTTCAGCAGCGCCGTCAGATGCTCGCGCGCTTCCGGATACGAGTGCTTCGTCTGTAAGGCCATCGCGTACATTTGCGCGGCTTTGTCGGCGCGTCCGGTCTTTTCGTAGATCTGCGCCAGGTGATCACCGCATTCGCCGTAGTGATTGAGCTGCCATGCAGCGCCAACGTACTTTTCCGCCGATTGCATGTCGCCCTTGGCAAAGTGGACCCATCCCAACGTATCCCAGTACGAGCTAATTTCGGCTACACGGCTATAGTCGTCGATCTTCAGGTGATCGGGATCGACGTTGCGCAGTTGCGCGGCAATCTCTGTAACAGCAGACTCGGCATACTGCTGTGCACGATCGAGCTGCACCTTGTGACGCGCAAGTTCGTATGCAACGTTGTTCCACACTTCGGCCGAATTGCTCAGTTCGACTGCTTTATCGAATGCCGCCATACCCTTGTCGTTCTGGCCTACTTCGAGATAAGCCCGGCCCAACTGCGTCTGCAACTCGCCGTTGCGCGGCTGCAATGATGCGGACTTCTCCAACTCGGGCACGGCTTCGGCGAACTTGCGCTGCTCCATCAGAGCATTCGCCAATGCGGCGTGCGCCGTGGGATCGAGCGGATTCACGTCCAACTGCTTCTGGAACGCCGCAGCAGCTTCGGGCCATTTGCGGTCCATGGCATAGGCGAATCCGATACCGCTGTTCGCGTACGAGTCGTAGGGATTCAATTCCAGTTGCTTCTGGAACGCGGCGACGGCATCGGCATTGCGCTGCAGTCCCATGTACGACGCGCCCAGCCCGTTCCACGCGTACTTGTTCTTCGGCTCCATTTCAGTGGCGCGTTTGAAGGCTTCCAGCGCGGCCTGCTCGTTATGATTCTGCAATGCCGCTTGTCCGGCTGCGACGAGATCGTCGATCTTCAGATCTTCTGGCAGCTTCGGACCATTGAAGTTGCTGGTATCGAGCGCGATCAGTTGCTCCTGGTCGGAATCAACCACGCGGCGGAACGCCAGATAGTCATCAACACGCGCCTTGGGAACCTCGCGAATGCGGAGGTCGACGCGCCGCTGGGCCGTGATGATGTTCTTATCCTGCGAGTAGGTAACGGTGTAAACGCCGTAGTCGCGCTTGATGGAACTGGGCAACGGCAAGCTGATTTTGTACTTCTCCGGAACGTCGAGCTTGATGCGGAAATCGCCCATAAACGGCGCGCCGTTCAGCGTGATCGGATCTTCCACGGCATCGTCGCTATCATCGTCGTCGCTGACCGCGGGAATGGAGAGGCGCGGAATCGGAATCTTGAACGTGGGATTCTTGCTCGACCACGCCATATAGTTCTGCACGGTGAGCGTGAAGCGCACTTCGAACGGCTTGCTGGTATCGGCCGGTTTGTCAGCAACCAGGTCGCTGGCTTCCCCATGCAGGCCGCCGAATTCGCCCATCATGTCTTTCCAGTTGGTTTCGGGCGCATTGCGGAATGCGGAACGGAAGAGCAACTCAGAGTCGCCGCGTACGGTGTAATGAACTTTCTCGATCAGCGTGCCTACGTCGTTGATCTTGGCGTCGATGTCCGCGTACTGCTCGTTCGGGACTGGCGAGTTCGGCGGCGTTTCGATGATCTGCGGCTTGCCTTTCAGCGAAACCCACAATGCCTTCTTGCCGCGAATCTGATAGCTGAGCAATCCGAAAGGACGCGACTTCGGGAGTCGTGTCGAGCCAGAGCTTCATCTTCGCGGGCTCAACGTAACTGATGACGTGATCGAACTGCGAAGGCGATGGGACTTCTTCGTCGAGCTTGCGCCAGGAATTGATGAGCACCGGATCGGCTTCAATGCCGATCGAGGCCAACATCGATTCCAGCAGCGTGTGCTTGTCTTTGCAATCGCCGTACTTGTTGGCGAAGATTTCGCTGGCGGCGTGCGGCTGATAACGGCCAACTCCGAACGACAGGCTCACGTAGCGGAACTCCGGCGCGACGAAATTGTAGATCGCGCGAATCTTCTCTTCGTCCGTCTTCTTATCCTTCGTCAGTTCAAGAGCCTTGGCGCGAATCTCGGGGGTGGGCTCGGCGCGGTCTTTCTGTAACTTCGCGTACCAGTCGCCAATTTCCTGCCAGCTCTGGAACGTCGTCAGCTGGATGGCCGGCGTGTAGAGCGCGCGCTCTTTATACTTCTTGATGCGATCTTTCTTGAGCTCTTCCGGAGTCTTGTGCACGGTGTTGGAGCTGGTCCAACGGTAAATCGTCCGATCGCCCTGGTCGTGCAATTCGGCCTTGTAATCCGAAGTGGTCTTCAGCTTGATCTTGCGATCGCGTGGAACGTCGATCTCCAGAACTTCGTTGAGAATGATGTTGTCGTGATCGAATTCGTACTCGAACCAGAACTGGTTGGGCGCAAGCGCCTTCACCACCTTGGTCACCATCTGGTATTCGAGAATGTCGCCGGGCGCGAGCGACGGCACGGTGATGTGCTTCTGGCGATAGTCGGTATACATTGGCGCCTGCCGCAACACGGGCGCAGTCATGTCCTGCATGTTGTCGAGCGGCGCGTTAATCACCGACTTGTCGGGCTTGATCACGCGCACGTAGGGGACTTCCACCTGCTCATTGTCCTGGCTGTAGCCGATGACCAGTTGTCCCCACTGCTGCACGCCAAAGGCACTGTTGACCTGAACGCGAATCGTCATTTCGCGGAAGCCGGTGCCGTCGTTATCAAAACGCACGCGCGACTTGAGTTCCTGGATGACGAACGCCTCTTGTGAATAGTCAGCCGGAGTTTTGGCGGCCTTGTCGACGTTTGGCTTGGGCGCGGGCGGCAGCGGAATTGCGTTCTTGTCTTGTGCAACAGTGAAAGTGGCGGCGAGCAGCAGAACTGCGGCGGAAACAAATCTTTTCATAAGGGGTGGCGCTTGAGTCCTGACCTAGGAACGGGTTCCCAGGACAGACTTGCTGCTCAATTCTGACGCAAGCGCGGCAACTTGGAAACAGGGATTCCCCTTACGAAGGTACCGGCGGCTCAAGAATCGCTTAGAATTCATTGAGTTTTGAGACTAAGGCCTGCCGTTTTTCCGTTAAATTTTGTCGATTTTCGCAGGTTCATCCGTTGATACGGTGTTCCGGCAACTGCCGGCAAGGACGATCATGAAATACATCCTTTTGATTTATGGCGACGAGAAGGTTTGGGAATCGGCCAGCCAACAGGAGGCCGAAAAAATCCATACGGGCCATCGCGTCTACGGAGAAAACATGGCCAAGGCCGGAGTGATACGCGGCGGCGCAGAACTGAAGTCTACAACCACCGCCACCAGCATTCGTTTTAAGAACTCTCAGCCCACCACCACGACCGACGGTCCATTCGCCGAAACCAAAGAGCAGTTGGGCGGATACTACGTTATTGAAGTCGACAACCTGGAACAGGCGATCGACTGGGCGTCGCAAATGCCTGGTATGACCAACGGTACCGTGGAGATAAGACCGATGGGCGTAACGCAATAGTTAGCGGTCAGAGATCGGTAGTCGGTGACAGTGGCTTTAGCAGGGTGGACGATCCTCCTGACTACTGATCACTGACTACTGCGCTAAAACGCTCCGCCGCCGCCACCGCCGAAGCCGCCGCCGGAAAAGCCGCCACCGCTGCTGAAGCCACCGCCACTCCAGCCCGATCCGCCGGAACTGGCGCGCGGCGCGGAGACGAACACCTGCTGCATGTCAGAGGTCATGGAGTGCATGTTGTTGGTGAAGAAGATGGGATTGAACATGGAATAAGGCGTCGGGCCGACATACCAGGTCGGCGGATTTTGTACGATCCCGGCGAAAGCCTGGGCCCAGCGATGCTCGACTCCGAGCGCCATCGCGTAAGGTAAAAATTTTTCGAACGTATCAGGTGGCATGCGCTTCAAACGGTCGGCGTCGACGCGATTCATGAATTCCTGGAAGCCGAGGACCTGCACGGCGGTTCGTCCGCCGAGCACGGTCTTTGCCGTCATCTGGCGACCGAAGAGCCAGATGATCAGCACAGAGATCGCAATTCCTACGCCGGTCACGAGTGGCGCATCGAAGAGCGAGATCCATCCGAGATATTGGCCGAGAATGAACGGAATCGCGATCAAGATGGCGGCGACGAACACATAACTGTGCGCGGAATCGGGATCGACGATGTACATCCCCTTGCGGCGAAGAGCGGCCAAGATGTCCTGCTTGAGAATCGGAATCGCCGTGTAGAAGCGGTTTTTCAGGCTGGAAAGGCGCGTGGACCCGCCTCCCTGAAAGAGGTTCGTCATCATGACGGTTTCGTGCGGCGCCAGGTCGCCCCATTCGTTCATGGGCTTGAGCAATTGGAACTCGTAGTCCTTGTGGCTGAAGAGCAGAACCTTCTCGTTGATCTCCTGGATCTTGAGATAGCCGCGGACGGCCAGGTCGACAATAGTTGAAGTAATGTCGCGCGGATGGACAGCGTCGTCGACGAGCGATCCAGCTTCGGCGGGCGTGAATCCCTTGGGCGGCTCATACTGCGGCGCGACGGAGACGCCAGGATCGGGGTCGCGTCCCCAGGTGTACCAGGTGAACCACATCACCAGATCAGCGCCCAGATCGGAATCAGCAGCGCGGGATTGCCGCGTATAAACCACACAAATTTGGTAAGCGCACTTGGCGGATGCAGAATGCCTTTGGGAATATAAACATCGACGGTCAGGCCGCCGCGCATCGGCAGCGGATTCGTGGTCGCGAAGTTCACGTCGGAGCCATTGACCTCCGACGTTGCCTCCTCATCGTGCGAGCCGTAGACGCCGGTGAAAGCCTGCGCTCGCAGACTCCCCGAAGCGCCGGGCGGGAACTTCACGTAAGCGGTGGCTTGATCGATCGGCACCGGCCAGTCGTTGCCGGTCACGTTCCAGTAGAACTCGTCGTGATCGTCGAAGAAGCGCGTTGCGTTCGGGACAGAATAAGTAATGATGACGGTTTTCTGCGTGTCCTCAGCGCCGGGAATGAAAATCTTCAGCTTGCGATAGGCGCCTTCGCGGTGCGACTCGTATTTCAAGGCGTTGCCGTCGCCGTCGGTAACGCTCTCTACTTTCAGAAACAGGCGATAGTTGGTTCCGTTCGGGCCGGGATAGTCGACGGGAATGGTGCGATAGATTCCCTGGAAGCTGCCGTCGAAGACCACCGCGATGCGCTCCATTACGACCACCGCACCCTGATCGTTGACGGAGACAGTGGAATGGAAGTCAGAGATATGCCAGTTGCGAGCCCAGGCCGGGGCGAGGGTGAGGGCTACAAAGAAGATGACGGCAAAGATTTTCTTCATGCGATCGGCGTGCTTCGTTGGGTAGCTAGCAGCCAGTAGTCAGTTGTCAGTCATTGGTCCGACTACTGACTACCAGCTACTGACTACTGCTTCTAGAACTTTACCTGCACGTTTTCCTTCTCTTCGGGCGACGACAGCTCGAAGAACTGGCGCGTCTGGAAGCCGAAAGAGCCGGCAATCATGTTCGCCGGGAACGACTGTATGCGCGTGTTGTAGTCGCGGACTACCGCGTTGTAATAGCGGCGCGCATTCTGCAACGCATCTTCCACTTCCTTGAGCGAGTTCTGCAGCGACGTGAACTGCTCCGATGCCTGCAGCTGCGGATAGTTCTCGGCCACTGCGAACAACTGGCGCAACGCACCGGTGAGCTGATTCTCGGCCTGAGCACGATCGGCAGGAGCCTGCGCGGTCATAGCCGCGGAGCGCCACTTGGCAATGTTCTCGAACGTTCCCTTTTCGTGTGCGGCGTAGCCTTTCACGGTTTCGACGAGGTTCGGGATCAGGTCGTGACGGCGTTTGAGTTGAACATCGATGTCAGACCAGGCGGAGTCGGCGCGGACGCGCAGTTGCACCAATCCGTTATAGAGGGCGATCAGCATGAAGACTACGATCGCCACAATTACGAGGAGAACAATCAGGCCCAAACCCATCTCGCCTCCAATGTACGCAGAAGTATCCCCGGAATTGTCGCACAGTCACTACGGCCGAGGGCTATACATAAAGAGGTACGAAAGTTTTGGAGAAATGTTCCAAATCGGCAAACGCCTTGCCCGCCCCGAGAGCCACTAGCGCGCTTCACTATGCCACCGCACGATAGTAGCCCGCCCGCGCCAGCCCAAAGATAAGGGAACGCATCGCGACCTTGTCTGCTGCTTTGAACCCTGCTGCTTTCATGAGTTCGAGAATGCGGCCTTCCGAATTGTCGGAGAGACGCGCATGAGAGTGGAACATGCGCTGGAATCCATGATGCGCACCGGCCTCGGTGACGTCGAAGTCCAGCAGAAGTAGGCGGCCGCCGGGCTTCAGCACGCGGCGGACTTCGCGCAAAGTGCCGGATTTCTGATCAGGCTCAAGATGATGAAACATGAATGATGAGACGACAAGATCGAAGGAAGCAGTGGAGTGTGCGATCTCGTCACCAAATCCCTGCTCGAAGCAGACCTTTGCGCCTGCTCGTTCGGCTTTCTGCCTCGCGCGGGCAAGCGCCCTGGGGTCTGGATCGAGAGCGGTGACTTCAACCCTCGGATGCTGTTGCTTGAGCAGAACGGCCAGCGTACCGGTGCCGCATCCGACGTCCAGAACGGCGTCGCCATCGTGTAGAGGCGCATACTCCAGCAGCACGGCTCGGGCGCGATCGGCGCCGAGCAAGCCCGTTACCAGATCGTAAAACGGCAGGAAGACATCCCGTCCTGCAGCAGGAAGATAAGTTCTCGTTGCCGTCGGCAGAGATTGCGATTTATTCATTGGCTTCTCCCATCGTCCGACCTCGTCGGAAAGCCGGATTGAACATTCATCCATTTCCGAACAACTGTTCTGATACGCTACCGATAGAACGGCAAAAGCGGAAGAACAGCGAACCTGTTTCGTCCCGTTCCGAACAATATAGGCGTTTTGTGCCATTTCGAGGAAAGCGCATGAACACTCCCGATCGCCGTATCCGGCGCACACAGAAGTCACTGCACGATGCACTGATTGCATTGCTGCTGGAGAAGAATTACGACGCGATTACCGTGCAGGAGGTGCTGGATCGAGCGGATGTTGGGCGCTCAACTTTTTACGCTCACTTCCAGAGCAAAGACGAGTTGCTGATGTCGGGCATGGATGGATTGCGGTCAACGCTGAATGCCGCGATCCGTGAGGGACGAACGAGCGCCAAGCGGCACGAGAACCTGCTGGGGTTCAGCCGAGCGATGTTCGATCACGTAAACGACTTTCGTCCCGTCTACTACGCACTGGTGCGCACACAGGTCTTTCCGCTGGTCCGGCAGCACCTGCTCGGGCTGCTGAGTGAACTAATTGAGAGAGAGTGCCGGGCGGAGCTGACGAAATTGAAGAAATCGAAGGTAGAGCTTCCTATCGAGCTATTCGTCTCGCATCTGAGCACAACGTTCTTCACAGTGCTGACTTGGTGGCTCGACAAACGAGTCCGAGTGTCGACAACGGATCTTGACCAGTATTTCCGCGCCCTGGTGCTGCCTACGGTGCAAGCAACGCTGGGGTGATCGTGTTATTGGACGACTTTTGCGCGTCTCTCCTGCAAAACGGTTCGATAGATGTGCTCGAGACGATCGGCGACGCGACCCCAGGAGAATCGCTCGACCATAACATTACGATTGTGCTTTCCCATTGACTCCTGCAGCACCCGTGAGCCTAGAACTTCAACGAGAGCCGTGGCAAGCGTATGCGGATCGCGGGGAGTGGCGAGACGCCCGCCAGCTTCCGAAACCACCGACGGCAGGCCGCCCGCGTTGGTGATGACCACGGGGCGCCCGCAAGCCATCGCTTCCAGAACGCTGGTGGCAAAAGGCTCGCCATACGATGGCAGGCAATAGACGGAATGCTTCGCCATCAGTGCGGGCACTGAAGCACGAGGAACTTCGCCTACCATCTCGACCGAACTACTCAATCCCATGGCAGCGATCTGCTTGCTGACGATTGCGTATTCTGCCCCACCCCCTGCGATGGTCAGGCGTGCTTCAGGAATCCGCTCGCGTACCAGAACGAAGGCTTCGAGCAAGGTGAAGATCCCCTTGCGCCGGTTCAGGTTTGCGAGAAATAGAATGCTTGGCTTTCCATCGTAAAGATCCGGATGAGGTTGGAAGAAATCGATATCCAAACCCGGAGGGAGTTCAAAAATGCGGCCGCCACCAGGCCGCGCGACGCGATCAATCGCTGCGGGCGTCATCAACAGCAAGGCCGACGCCCGGCTCTGCTGCAGTTCAGCGACTCTTCGCTTCAGCGGCGCGGGAAAATAGCGGGTAATACCAATGTCTAAAGTAGCACCGGAATCAGGCGGCCACGCCGGGGGAAACGGTCCGAGAACGAGCGGAATGTCCTGATCGAGCAGGCTGAGACTGACTCCGCGATATACAGGATTGAGTTCGTGCACAAGATCGAAACGCGTGTGCAGCTTTCGGATGAGACTTCGCACCGAGCGCATGAAGCGCAGTCGTTCGAGTAGCGTCTCGGAGGAACGAGTGCAACTGAACGAATAAACGAAAACGTTCGGCGGTGGCGGTTCGACGAAATCCACATTGCGCGCCGCGACGTGCAAGGTGTGTCCGCGTCCAGCGAGAGCGCGAATGTAACCCCACGCAAGCCGGCCATCTCCGTGCGGACGATTGTCGGTGAGCAGCTGCGATGGAAATAGAACAAGGATAGTGAGCGGTCGGGCTTCTATCGCGCCGGGGAGCTGGTTATGGATGGAAATGGAATCGGTGGCGGCCATGGGCGTTGGTTATTGCATAATCTCCACTATTAATGGATGGTCCGGGACCTGCAACGTAATGCTACGAACGTTGGAGTTCCTGGCGATGGTTGAAGTCGATTGAGACGGCATGTAGACATTTGCCTCGCGGATTGAGCGGCCAAAGTCGAGCGTCAGGGAACGCGGGCTGACGTTGAGGTCAGTCTTGAGCAACGTGTTGTAGCTGGAAGTCTCGTTCCACAGAATCAGATAGAACTTTCCATTTCGCTTCTGCAGCAACGTGTGATCGATGTTGGAAGTGTCTCCTCGAAGCGTGTACTCGAACTTCGCGGGCGGAAAGGGCTTGCCCGGATCTTCGAGCAAGGCGATTAGATTTTTCAGCGAGTCGTAAGCCGGCTTTTGCGAACCATCAGCATGGATGAGTCCAAAACTCTGTTCGGGATCTTTGCCGTCGGGATTGGGTTTCTCGTCGGCGAACTCGTACAAGTAGCTGCGCGAAAATCCGTGATTGAAGTACTCGAGGAATAAGCGCGGAACGTACTTGCCTGCTGCTGATTCTGAAACTCCGGGATGTCCCGTCGAGCCGTGTGTCGCCGTGTGATATCCAGTTTCGGTGGGAAGGATGGGGTGCGTACCATTCACTTCCCTGCTCATCGCGAGCTCCTGGTCGAGATGCGTCAGCGGATCTTTGCCGCCGGGATAGCAGTGGACGTTGGCATAGTCCATGTCGGCGCTGAGATTGCCGAGCTTTTCGCGACTCTCGGGATGAATGAGCGATGGACCAAGGATGGGGAGATGCTTCGTCGCGTTTTCGACCTTCGCCAGTTCGTAGAGTTGTTGCTGATAAGCGCGCAGGTCCTTGGCCCAATCTTTGTTGCCGCTGTTGTCATACTCGTTCGGACCTTCGAGCGATTCGAGCGCGGGACCACCGAGTTCCGCGATATGCGCGAGTTTTTCTGCGGTAAGAGGCGTGATCGCCCGGGGATCGACAATGAGATCAAAGCGAATGCCAGCATCGGTGAGCTGGCGCATGCGTCCGTAGACCAGCTTGTCGTAGTTGGCATCAGTCGCGGTGAGCTGAGCACCATCGCGCGCGTGACGGACACCAAGTTCGGTCAACTTGGACTTGATCATGTCAAAGTGGCCGTAGGAGGTATCGAGATAATGAATATGCAGGTTGACGCCGATACTGTCGACGAAAGAGTCCGCGGGTTTGGCGATTTCAGTGATCGGGAGAGCTGAGCTTTTAGAGCGATCGATGGAGCCGAGAGACACAACGAGCACACCAGCAGTAGCCAGGAAGAGAACCAGCTTACCTGTATGCCTTTGCATCGCGCTCTGGCTCACTCTCTTCATGCCGCTTCTGCTGGAACCTCCGCTTGTAAGTTTTTCCGCAACGAAGACGGACGGAATGCCATGCGTGTAACCAATCCCATGCCGCGCAACAAGTCAGCCGCGCCGTACCCTTCGCAACAGGCCTTCATCAGGCGAAGACTTGTGCCCGGCGAAATCAATCCCTGCCACCAGCTCACGACTCCCCAGAGAGTGCCGTCGGCGGTGTGGACGGCGCGGGCCAACGATCTGGCGTACTCGCTGCTGGCGTCGGAAGAAACACGCGAGCGGCGCGTCGAGAGTTTCTCCATGCGGGCGAGAGGGCCCTCGAGATTGCTGAGCGTGTGATTCCACGAAAGCGAGTCGGTGACCGTGGCACGCGCGGCTGCGCCCATTTGCTTCGCCAATTCGGAAGAAGTGTGAAGCTGGACGATTGCTGCTGACAGCGCATACACATCATCCACGGCAGCCGAGAATCCGTTGGTGCCGTCGCGAATCGTCTGCGGCACCAGTCCCACGCGTGTGGCGACTACGGGCGTCTCGCAAGCCATGGACTCGAGCACAGTGCATGGTCCACCTTCTACGCGTGAAGTCAGAAGATAGGTGTCGATGCTGGAATAGAAATCAGGCAACTGGCTCTCTGGCACAAAGCCCACGTAGTTGGCAGAGATGCCCTCGGCTCGCAACTTACCGACTTCCTCTTCCCAACCCAATCCGAGAAAAGAAACGTGCAAGTTGGGAATGCGTTCGCGAATCTGCCGGAGCACGCGCTCAAGCGTGTCGAGGCCTTTTCGTCCGGCGTCGTAGTTGCTGGTCTTCGAGCCTACAAAACCGACGACGAAGGCATCCGTAGGCATACCGTACTTACGTCCTTGCGCGGGCCTGCGCTGAAAAGCGTCCGGATCGACACCGTGAGGCACGACGGTGATCGGCAAATCAGCGCGAGCATGATTTGCGACTTCCTGCTTCCACTCGCTAGTACACGCAATAAGCTCTTTCGACGCTTCGACTGCTTCGCGAATTGCAGGCGTCCACTTGGTTACATGGTGCAGCCATAGCAGAGACGGCAGCTTCTCGGGATAGATCGCTTTGTGAATCAGGTGATAACCCTTGTCGGTGAGCGGAAACGCAAAATCGATTTCCGGTGCGAGCGCGCGAACCACATCGGGCCGCAAGCGAATCATCTTGTCGGTCATAAACCAGAACTCGTAACGATGACTGAAGCGGCGAATGATGTGCCCTGCCATTTGACCGACGATCCACGACGCCGCGTTAGGAACGATCAGAACTCGGGGCTTACTGTTCTCACGATGGGCGGCGAACGCGCGCTCCGGAAGCGTGGACGCAAGCCGCTCGTAATACGAAGTTTTGGGATAGCTAGCCATGGGAGACTCCGCTGTGAAGGGGAACGGACTGACGATACTGCGAGAATCCGACGAGTTTGCGCGCCTGCAGGTTCGCGTCGCGGCTCTCGCGATATTGGGCTGATGCGAGCCACAGCGCGCCGAAACTCCATAGCGCGACTCCATTCACTCCGAGCATGAGGCTTCCGAGAGGGAACTGAGCGATGAGTGCGATGAAGATTGCGCGCGATGCGTGCGAAAACGAGTCCTGCCCGGGATAGCGGCGCTGCGCAAAATAGAGCACCACCAGTGACGATCCGTAGAGCAGCGCACCCAGCCATCCGAGCGAAAGCAGCATGTCGAGAATGGCGCTATCGCGCGCGCCGATGGTCTGATCCGCGTATCGCTGTTGCGTCGCGTCCATCGACCCGATGCCGTTGCCAAACGGATTCTTCAGCGACTCGCCGAGCAGTTGCTTGTAACCTCCGAGGCGATCGTTAGCGCTCTCGTCTTTCTTCAGATCGGAGAAACTTTGCATGCGCTCCTCCAACAAATGTTGGAGTGGAGGAGCAACTGGCGCCGCAAGCAATGACGCTGCAACCAGCGCGACCACCACGATGAGGCTGAGGCGTTGGCGCACGGTGAAATACACGAGCAGTAATGCCAGGCCAACGAACCAGCCAAACCATGCGGCACGAACCATGGTCAGGAGAAACGTGGCATAGCCCACGAGTGCGACCGGAATCGTCTTCCATCCGCGCATCGCAAACAGAAGCAACAGTCCCGCCATCAAGACGGGAGCGAGCGTCCCCGATGAATTCATGGTGCTGAAGACACGAACCTGCATTGGTTCGGGCAGGCCGAAGGAGAGCCCGGTACCTTCGCCGATTACACCGGAGAGCCAGTCGCGATCCCAGCCGGGGAGTACGAAGAACTGATAAAGCCCATACGCTCCCATCACGAACACGCCGAACAGGAATGATCGGCGCACGACAGAACTGATCGCCGGATACGATCGCCAATTCACAAAAAGATGAAAGGCGAAGAATACTGGCGTAGCCCAGTTGAGAATTCCGACGACCAGATCCTTGGCGGGAACGTGCGGGAGCCCTACGAGAGCGCCGTAAATGATCGCGGCGAGCGCCATCAAGAACGGCAGTCCTGTCTTCTTGGTGAAGACGCCGGGATTTCGCACGAAGGTGATTACCGTGAGCAGACTGACGGCGTGCGGCGCGAGAAGAATGGTGCTGAGCGGCTCGAAGCCGCTTCGGAAATCAACCAGACGACGCAGGAATGGCGTGAGAAACCACAGCCATAGGCAGAATCCGACGAACATCTCCGGATAAAGCCAGTAGAAGAATCCACCCACTGCGAGACTGAGAACCGGGAAGGTGTAACGCAAGGATCCGGCGAGACCAGTAAAAAGACAAAGCACGGTGAATGCCAGTAGTCCGGCGACGACAGCCCAAGCCGCGCCCTGGCCGCCCAGAGCTTTTGGCCGCGGCATTGCAAATCCGGCGGCGCTCATTGCACACCTTCCGACACGGTCTCTGGTTCCGCGAAGCTAGGCCGGTTAACAAACATTCGCCAGAAGTTCCGCAGATCCCGCCGGGTTGGGACGAGCGATAATTTGCGCACACCCAGCACGTAGCGGAAGGCGCCCATCACCAGGACGGTCCGAGCCAGCGTGGAACACAGCAGGGCGAGGGCCGCGCCTTCAATTCCAAAGCGCGGGATGAAGAGCAGCATCAACGGAACGCTGAGCGCGAGTCCGGTGCCCTGAAGCATCGTGACCAGGCCGGGTCTGCCTAGCGCCATGAACGTCTGCGACAAAACGAATACCAATCCGGAGAAGACGACTTCGATTACCAGGATGCGAAGAGTGGCGCTAGCCGCGGCATAGGCGGATCCGTAAAGCAGCCTCAACAACAGCGGTCCGAGAAGCGCGACCATGACCGCGCATGCGGCAGTGACGGCGGTACTGAGACGCGCGGCACGCTCGGTCATGGAGACGACTTCTTCTACAGAACGGCCGGCGGCACGTGGGAATAGCACCATGACCGCGGAATATTGAAAGACGTTCAGCACGCGCGACAGGCTGAGAGCGACCACATAAGTTCCCATGGCTGCGGGGTTCAGGAGATTAATGACCAGAACCTGGTCGACCTGCACTGCAAGCGTGCCTAGAAGATCGATGCCATAGGAGCGAATGCCATAGTGAAGCAGGCTTCGAATGTGGCGGATCGGGATGCGATACTCAAGATGGACCGTCTTATAAAGACGATGCACCATCCAGAGAAAGATCGGAATGCCGGAGAGCGTGTACGCCATCCCGGCCGAGATTGGGGTCATGCGGCCGAAGACCACCAGCAGAATGAGCACAGCGAGCGTCGGCAACGGCGTGAACAGCTGTACAACATTCGAAGCGAGGAAATCGCCACGAGTTTCGAGCGTGGCACGACCTACCAGCATGAGCGTGCACAGGGGCGTGGTCAGCATGAAGAGCTGAGCTGCGTGGACTACCCATCTCGGATATTGCGCTAGCAAGTGCGGCATCGCGATGGCACCGATCAGACCTGCAAGGCTGCCAAGGATGAATCCCATCCAGACTGCGGCGGAAAGCAGCGATTTGTGATCGGCGTGGTTTTGCTTCAGGTTGAATACGAGCGAACTGGGAACCCCAAGGCTAAGTGCGCTCGAGAGAAACACGGGCCACAAGATCATCGCGCTCAGTTCGCCACGCGCCGTCGGATGCAGAGCACGCGCAGAGATGATCCCAGTCGCCGCATTGATCGCCAGGATGGTTCCCTTGGTGATCACCGTCTGCACAACCGCGTGCGAGCCCTGTTGCGGGTAGAGAATGGAACGGAATACGTTGCTGAAAGTGTCGCGCTTCAGCAGACCGCCGGACCACGCGTAGGTTCCTGTTGCCATTACGCGGCCCCCTGTCGCACTGGAGTTGCTGAAACACTCGCGACGAAGTCGCGGATGCGAGCTTCAAAGACGCTGCGGTCGAAGGACCGCGCGTGGGCACGAATCAGCGATGGATTCCACTGCTCTTTCTCGAAGCGACGAATTGCACTCGCAAGCGAATCGACATGCGCGTGGTTGAAGAACATTCCACTCACACCCTCGACGACAGTCTCCAACGCTCCTCCGGCGCGATAGGCGATAACGGGACGTCCTGTGGCATTTACCTCCAGCGGCGCCATGCCGAAGTCTTCTTCTCCCGTGAACAGCAATGCCCGGCAGCGCGCAGCAAAGTCATTCACGGCCGCGTCTGGCTGGCGGCCGACGAACTCAATGGTCGGTCCGGCGATCTCTCTGAGATGCTTGTACTCAGGACCTTCTCCAATGACGACCAATCGGCGGTTCAGGCGACTGCATGCTGCGACCGCGAGGTCGATACGTTTGTAAGCGATGAGGCGCGAGAGCACGAGATAGTAATCGTCGTGCCCGGCCTTCGAGGGCTGGAATCGGTTCACGTCGATAGGAGGCGGAATTACCTCGGCATGGCGGTTGTACGTTTTCTGAATGCGATCTGCGACAGCGCGGGAATTTGCGATGTAGTAGTCAGGACGCTTCGACGCGCGCAAATCCCACCGGCGCAGCGAACCGAGCGAAGCGCCAATCAGCATGCGTGAAATGCGCCCGTGACGCTCCCGCCGCGTGTACTCCTCACTACGCCATGCCCAACGCATGGGCGTGTGGCAATAACAGACGTGAACCGAACCGTCGGGTCGCTTCAGTCCCTTGGCATATCCAGAAGAACTGCTGAGTATGAGGTCGTATCCATTTAAATCCAGCGACTCGACCGCCCATGGATAAAGAAGGAAGTAGTGGCGGTAATACTGACTCATGCGAGGTAGGCGCTGCATCCAGGTAGTGCGAATCTCGGCTGCTTCGAGCCTCGACGGCATGCGATCTTGCAGTGCGACGGTAGCGAACACTGTTGCATCGGGATAGATCGAGTAGAGAGCTTCAGCGACCCGTCTCGGCTCCGCCGGTCTGGACGAAGTAATCGTGCACGATGGCGACCTTGGACATGGCTAGATCGCCTCCGCGTAGGAATGTTCTGCTCGCTCTTCTCTCGCCGGCTCGGGAAGCAATTCACGATAGAAGGATTCGACATCGCGCACGTAGGCTGTAGAGCTGAGATGCCGCTCCACGAACCGCCTGGCGTTGAGAATAAATAATGACCTCAGGCATTCGTTGTTTGCGAGTTCGACCATCGCGCGCGCAAGAGCTTCACGGTTGCCGTAGTCAACGAGGCGTCCAGTTTGGCCGTCGGTCACGATCTCGGACACGCCACCGCCGCGAGTCGCGATGACAGGTGTTCCGCACGCCATTGCTTCTGCGAGAACCAGCCCCAGTGGCTCGTTCTCTGAGTTAAGAACGAAAGCGTCGAGCGCATGCATCAGCGCAGGAATGTCTTTTCTTTGTCCCAGGAAACGTACCTTCCCGTCGAGTCCAAGCTCATGAACTCGCATTTTCAGGCGAGCGGCATAATCGCGGTCGTGCTCGAAAAGCGGTGTGCCGACAATCAACAGCAATGCATTGGGTATGGAACTGAGCGCATCGGCGAAGGCGTCGAGCAATCCGGCCTGTCCCTTGCGCTCGGCAATCTGCCCGACTGATCCGACGACAAATTCGTTCCCAATGCCGAGCTCTTCACGAATGCGCAAACCCATTCCCGGCTGAAACTGAAATGTCGCGAGTTCGATCCCATTGCGAATTACCCTGACCTGCTCGCTCTGGCCTATTGAGCGCGCGGCTGCTCGGGAACAAGCGATCATGCGCGTACGCTTTGATCTACGCGCGAGAAGCCGAATGGCGAATGAAAAAGGATGGCTGGGCAATATGTCATGCACGTGCCAGATCAATGGAACATCGATGCCGAACGTCGCGAAGTTCGCTACCAATCCCGCACGCACGCTGTTGGCGTGAATTAGATCTGGTTGCAGGCGTCGCACGAGTCGCCGCAGGTCGATGCTTGTATTCAGGATCGAAGCCGCATAACCAACCAGCCGGTCGGGTCGCAGTGTGAAGCGCGCATCAAGAGATTCGATTTCGCGAACCTCGACGCCTATGTCTTCGCAGGACCTCGCTAAAGGGCCTTCTAGCGGACACACAACGATCGGTGCGAAAGAACTCCGCTGCAGATTGCGCAACAGCAGTAGCATCATCCGCTCACCGCCGCTGACCTGGCTAGTGTGGTTGTAGAACAGAACCCGTTTTTTGTGGCCCTTCGAGTTAAACAGCACCTGTCCCCCGTACTACCGCCGGAACGGTTTTGAGCAGAATCGACAGGTCGAGCGCCAATGACCAATCGTCGATATATTTCAGGTCTAACTCGATCCAGCGATCGAAGCTGGTATTGCTGCGACCGCTCACCTGCCATAGTCCAGTGATGCCAGGCTTCACGCTGAATCGGCGCATCAGCCATGCTTCGGAGAATCTCGAGACATCGCGCGTTGACATGGGTCGCGGACCGACCAGTGACATATCCCCGCGCAGGACGTTGAATAGCTGCGGCAACTCGTCAACGGACGTCTTGCGCAGGAACTTCCCAACCGGCGTGATTCGTGGGTCTTCCTTGATCTTGAAGATTGGTCCGGCCGCTTCGTTCAGATGTTCGATTTGCGCCTGGGCTTGTTCAGCGTCGGCACGCATGGTGCGGAATTTCAACATGCTGAAACGCCGCTTGTTGAGTCCGTAGCGCTGCTGCACGAAAAACACCGGGCCTTCGCTTGTGGTTGCGACGGCGATAGCGGCAGCGATAAGAACTGGCGATAGTAGAAGAAGTCCAACAACCGCGCCGGCTAGATCGATTGCGCGTTTCAAGAGGCGACACAATGTATCGTGATGAACCACTTTCATCACGATGGCCGAAGACCGCTCGGCGGTTCCATAGCTCACCCGCGCCACCGAAGACTTGAAGATTTCGGCGGAGTAGCGGGCTTCGACTCCAACTTTTTCACAGACGGCAATGGTCTCCTGAATCTGGTTGTAGCAAGAGCGAATGGGAAGCGCGATCAGCACCTCGTCGACTACCTGGAGCATCAAGATCTGCTCCAGTTCAGCCAGTGATCCCATCAACCGGCTGCACACACGCACCGGAAGACGATCCGCCGGTCGGTAGGAATCAACAAATCCGAGCACGTTCGCTCGCGGATCGCGGCACGCTTCACGATACATCTCAAGCGCAATCGGTCCGCTTCCAACGATGACGACGTTTCGCTCTTCACGCAAGCGGTGCGAGATCTGGTTCTCGTAAAGGCGCAATGCGTAGCGAACCGTAAGCGCCGTAGTGACGGTGGTGAGCCAAATTGCTCCGATCGACTTCATGGAATGGCCGTGCGACATTACTACCGGCCACAACACGAGCGAGATTGCGCTGCACATCGAACATGCGATCAGCACCGCTATCGTCTCGTAAGAATGCCGCCGCACTTTTTCGTAGCTGTAAAGCCCGAAGGCCGAGAAGATTCCCCACCACGTGCATGTAGTAAATACGAGAAGAAGAGCGTGCTTGAGATTCAGACCGAGCGCCATGAACTGCGCCAGGTCGTGAGGGATCAACCACGAGTTGTGAACGAGAAAGTAGCCAAGGAAAATTGCGAACGGCACCGCCGCATCCAGTGTCATGTAGAGCTTGCGGTTCAGCTTCCGCAAAGCGAAAAACTTGGCTGCACCTTCACTGGCGCTGGGAAACGACGTTTTGTAATGAAATACGGAAGCCGACATCTACAAATCCCAAAAAGTATAGGAAAGAGTTTCGTTGAATTTTGCCAATGGTTTTACGGAATGACGCGACCGAGGTCGAAGTACGCGCCTATATTTGTAAGTTTCATGAAGCGCTCAAACTTCGCAGCGGCATTTTGAGGGACGAGCAACATGTCCCCGTTCTGGAGAGCGATGTCACGTTCCAGCGAGGAGGTCTTCTCCATCTTGTTGAGGTCCAGAACTTTCACTTCCGCGGTGTCCGAATTGATTTTTCGGAACAGGACTATCTTTGAAGACTTGGCGGTATCTTTGAATCCGCCCGCTATCATCACCGCCTGGAGCGCAGTCGTGTTCTCGCGCATGTCGAATTTGCCAGGGCTCACCACCTGGCCGGCAACGACGAAGTAGGGTTTCTGGAAATCTTTCAGGGTGATCGACACTTCGGGCTGGTTCAGACGCTCGCTGGCCTGTTTGATGATGGCCATGCGCGCTTCGTCGACAGTCGATTGGCTGACTTTCACGTTTCCGACGAGGTTCAGCGTGATGTAACCATCCGGCTGCACAGTGACGGTCTGGTCGTACTCGGGTGTATAGCGATAGTGCACCTCCATCACATCGCCCGGCTGAATTTGATACTGCGGACGCGTCTTCAACTGTTGCGCGCCTGCTGTCGTCAATCCGGCAATCAGTAGCGCGCTCAAAAGGACAGCGGTTTTTTTCAGCAATGTCATAGAGCCCCACATCGAAATACGTTTTGCGATCGTCTTACAACCGCGCATAAAGCCAATCCGGAATCAGATACCTGCGCTTGTTCAGAACGTATCCGACCACCTTTCCGTGGGCGGATCGCAAAATGTGTTCTGAGAATTGAATGTGATTGCGGCGCGTGCGGCCCGCTTCGACAACGAGGACGACCCCATCGGAAATCGGCGCCAAACTGGCGGCAGTGGCATCGTGGCCAATCGGCGAACAATCGATTAAGACGTAATCAAAGACGCTCTTCAGAGTGCGTAGGCACTGCTCACGAAAGCCGCGATCACTCTTCCATGGCGAACTTTCTGCATGGCGGACTTCGGAAGAATCGGCGGTAAGGACACAGTAACGATTGCTCTCGCGCCGGCTGCTGGCTGCGATCTGATCCAGATCGCCAGGCGTCAGCTTCTGCAAATACGCCGAGTCGATGATCAACGTGTTCTTATCGTCGTGCTGTGCCAACTCCTGCCCTAGTCGTCGCACGACATAGGTCACACCTTCGTTGTGCAGTGCCGAGGTGAAGACGATGCAGACACCTTCCGCGCTCTCCGGCTTGGTCGGACGCTGGAACACGGTGTAGATCAGGTGTTGCAGTTCCGCGTGCGGGCGCTTACCTACGATGGTCCTGCGCATTCTCATTCGGCACCCGCCTCCGCGCGCCACTGGCGCGATCTGTTCCCGCTGGCACCGAGAAAGCCAGCGGTGTCTCGTCCTCGACCACCGATTCCGTTACCTGCGAGGCGCCTGGATCCGCTAATCATGCGACCCGGGAACGACTGGACCGGAATGCTGGCCAGTACGGGTAATTGGGTGAAGGCCTCGAGTTCCTTCGGTGTAAAGGCGGTGTCGCGCATCATCTCAGCGAAGAACACCGCACACGCGCCTAGGAAGAAGGCGGTGAACATGCCCAGGGTTAAGTTCAAAAGCGGCTTTGGCCGCACAGGAATCAGTGACAAGGTCGGTGGCTCGGCGATGGAGACGTTCAGCAATTTTTGCTGATCCATTGCGTCGGCGATCTGCGATTCGTCCCGCTTCTGTGCGTAGGTTTTGTAGTTGGCTTCCAACTCCTGCACTCTGCGAGCGATGGCGTCATACTGCACGGTTGCTGCCTGCAGTTCCGCGAGGCTCTTCTGGCTGTCTTCGAGCTGCTGACTCAGCGCGGTGCGCCGCGCCATGTCTCCGTTGCGCGAGATCTGGTCTCGTGCAAGCTGGGCACGCAGTTCCTGCCAGACCGTGTTCACGTCTGACGTTTTTTCCGTAGCATTCGACTCGTTAGCGTTCTTCAGCGCTTCTTCAGTCTGCGCAATCTGCTGATCGAGTTCCTTCACCAGGCGATCGTCGGGCTTGAACTTGGTAAGCATGCTGGTGCGACGGTTGCGCAGTTCCACCAGCAACGTATTCATGGTTTGCGCCGCCTGCTGGTTCGGCAGGACTCGAGTTTGCGTTGAGATCCGAGGCGTGATGGTGTGCAAGAGCTCAGAGTTCGTCTTCATGCGCTGATCGATATCGTGAACGTTCGCGTCAGAGATGCGAACCTCCTGCTCCGCAGCATCGATCTGTTTCTGCAACGCAGTTTTCTGATCCTCGAGCGAGACCACTTTCATCGAGCCCTGGAAATTGCTGAGCTCAGCTTCGGCTTGCTCGAGGTCGTGGCGATAACGCTCCGCCTCGTTCTTGAAAAACTCATAGGCGCCCGACGGTCGCTGCATATGCAAGTGCTTATCGAGATAGTCGGCAGAAATTGCATTCAACATATCGCGCGCCCGTTCAGGAGTACGCGCCGTGTACTGCACCTCGATCACGTTCGATTTGCGAATCGGGCTTACACGCAGTGTCTTCTGCAGAGTGTCGACGGCCTTCTCCAACTTCATCGGCGAGTTCACGCTGCTGGGCGGATTTACCTTTTTCACCACCGACTCGAGCAAGTCGCGGCTGCTAATCAGCTCCACTTCCGAATTTGTCTGTTCTTCGGTGACTTCCCCGCTATTGATGATGCGCTCCGCCCGGTCGGGAGAAATCGGATCGATCGGGCCGAGCATTTTGCACCAGGATTTTCATCTGCGATTCAAACGACTGGGGCGTAATGATGGTTACGAGTACGGTGAGAGCCAGCACAGCCATCACCACCCGGAAGAAGAGGCGTTTGTGCCGATACCAGGCTTCGACCATATCCAACAGCGAGAATTGCTTCTCCGCGACTCCAGGGGAAGGCACGTGAGGCTGATGCCGCAAATCGAGCTGCGTTGATGCGGGCAGCTGCGACAAATGCGGATAGTCTTCAAAGTATTCGCCAGCTTCGTGTCTCATCTTCGCCATTCTCCGGACGCAGGACCGGCTTTTGTAACACTACCCAGTCCAGCTAAAACTCAGATTAAGTCGCGATTAAGCGAGCATTAAACTGAGATTAATTAACTTTAATATCGAGTAACGATGTTATTTAAGAATCGCTTGCGCTCCCCGGCCAGAAACACGACGAGTTGTGGCGCTCGCGACTTGCGCTTTTAGCCAGGCGAGCCGACGACGGAAACGAGGCAGATTCGACCTGAGGGCGCTCAGGAGAGAAAACGCAATGCGGAATGGCCATGAGCTTGCCAACACTGTTGCTCTGGGCCAACTGTGTTGTGGGCGCAGTTCCAGCCGGCCAGTTTTTAAAGATCGAGCAACCTCTCGCACCGTCATAGGGGCGGCGAGTGCGCGAACATGGGAGTTATTCAGGTTTACTTCGACCGGAAATGTTCCCCAGTACTTCGCCTCGGCCGAAGATGGTTCAAGCCAAAACAATCGAAGAACTTCTCGCAGGCCACGACGAACATCCATATGGGGATCGCAGAGCTCCGTTTGCAGACTCGCAGCGAAGGCTGAGACATATGCGGCTGTAATCTCATGAATGCGCGGCAACCCCCAGGCTTTCATCGGCGATTCTGGTGTTCGCAAGACCGGCCCGATCCGATCTCCGTCGCGCCGATATCCGACAACTGCGCCATGATCGGCGGCGCAGAACATCTCGATCAGCGAAGTAGTGGACGGGAGGTAAGGAAGATATCCATGCTTGCAGGCGTCGTCGAAAAACCAAGCGTCCATTCGGTCACGCGCCAGTTCACCGGCGACGCGGTGGGCATCGTCGGCGAGCCCGAAGAACAAGTACAAGTCGGGTTGTGGAATGGATTCATTCTCGAGCGTCTTACTCAGGGCGCCGGCCATACTGCCGCGCCAGCCGACGTCCACGAGCGCGAATTCCTCGCCATCGCCCCATCCCTCTTGCCGCAGATAACCCAGGAGCAGGTCGCGCGTGTGCTGAGAGCTTTCTTCGACGAGGGTTCGAAGCGGTTCTTGCGCGAGCGCAGACTTCAACTCTTCCCGTTCGGCTGGGTCAGGTTTCGATCCCAGCGAGAACGGTCTCGGAAGTTTGGCCGGTAATAGCGGAGCCAACTCTTCCGGCGAGACGCTCAGCAACTCTCGCAAGTCGGAAAGGCGGCACGTTCCCAGCCGCATCAGGTCGCGAACTGCATCAGCGGGTGATCCAGCAAACTGCACGGCCTGGCGGCTGCCATATAAGTAACGCAGCTCGAGGCCCGTACGGAGAACATTTTCCAATTGCTGTGCGATCTGCACCAGCACCTGACCATCGCGGCTGATGAAGTACACCTTCTTGCAACCGGAGTCGGCGGCGCGACGCATGATCCAGGTGACCCATGCGGTCAATGTGGGAGCCATGACTCCCGCTGCGACATTGCAAAGCACGCATTCACGTTCGCTGGTTGCGTTAAACGAAAGTCGTGTCAGTCGTGAGGCACCCGCCATCAGCGAGGAGAGACCATCAGTGGCGAAGCTTTCGTTAGCGAGCGCTTCTTCATAGCGATTCAGTTTCGTGTCGGCTGTGTGTCGCACCTTCCAGCCAGATAAACGGCCGTTGCGGATGTCGGCTACGTCATCGTTTCCATGATGAAGCAGGTGCCATGGGCGCGCACCCAACTGGCGCGCGACGTGGGGAAACATCGTACCTCGACCTTTGTCTACACCGCACTCGCACGAGGCAAATATTCGATCGTCGGACTGCCATAATCCATGCATGCGCAGTAGTTCACGCAAGTAGTGGGAGGGCAAGTTCGTATCGGTGATGAAAACGACGGAGCCTGAACGTCTTCTCGTTGTTCCCAGTAACTGTTCAGCGCCCGGCACTCGGCGGGATAGTTCGGTCTCAACCTTGAGCTCTTCATCCACAATGCGATCGGTGATGTCGTCCGGAAGCCCGAATGAGCGGACTAGCTCCTCGCAGATGGCTCTCAACTTTGGATGGCCGTCCGTGCAGAGGTTGGCGCGTTCTTCCGCATAAACACGTTGGCGAGCGAAGACCTCCGGCGAGCAAGTGATCAGGCCCAACTCCCAGAGACGCCGTCCGAGCAAAATGAAAACATCTTCAGGCTTTGCGACTGCGCGCGTGAGCAATGTGTCGAAGATGTCGAAGCATATGGGAACCACATCGGGATTGTTGTCGGCTATCGCCGGTGGATTCTTTCGCTCCAATGCGAGCGTCATAGAAACTCCTAAATGACAATGGCGCGACTTGGCGCTCAATTCTGGTTATCAGTGGCGGATAGGGCCGAGGGACAGCAGGTCAACATGCACGAGCTTCGTTGATATTGCTGTAGGTCTCGTCGACTGCGACATCACTGGGATCGTCGATCAGATAGCCAACGCCACGCGCGGTACGCAAGAGTTTTAACCGGAAATCGCGATCAATCTTTCGGCGGAGCATATTAACGAACACATCGACTACGTTGGTCAAACCTTCGTAGTCCTCGTTCCACACATGCTCCATGATCATGCTTCGGGTCAGAGGTCTGCCCGCATTTCTCATTAAGTATTCGAGTAAGGCGAATTCTTTGCTGGTAAGGCTTAGAAGTCTGTTGCCGCGTTTGGCCGTACGGCGAAGACAATCGATCTCCAGGTCGGCCACGCGCAATGTGTGATTGACATGTCCACCCTGGCGGCGCATCAGGGCTCGCAAGCGCGCAACAAACTCGGATAAAGAAAACGGCCGCAACAGGCAATCGTCAGCGCCGCACTCATAAAGATGAATCCGGTCTTGAGTCGACTTGCAACTATCGAGAACGATGATGGACGAAGCAAGATGAGCATTTCGAATCCGCTTCACGACCGAGGGAGCTTCTTGCGGCGAAAGCGAGTCGAGAATGATGCAATCGTATTCGCGCGCAAAGTCAGTGATCTCGAAGATATCTGATTTAATCGCCAGCCTGATTTGCTGGGACTCCAGGGCCTTCTTCATTGCCAAAATCGACTTATCTTCCTTGCTAAGTAGAAGAGCATGCATTCCGCGTGATTCTCCTTGCGAGTTTCCGGGTTGCAAATAGTAACGACATCAGCCCAGTTGAAGCCTAGCCGCAGGAGTGAGCCGCATCACGGCACACAGCATGTCCATCGTGCGAAGGGCACTCGTTGGATCGATCCATCTTCCAATATGCGTCCGTCGCTCTCAATCTCATAACTCAGTTAACTTGTCCTTGGCGTTAAGTGTTCCGATGGGTCCAGCAGTCCTCGAAGATGTCCAGCAACGGAGGCTTAGGTTTGAGTTTGGTGAAAAATCCCGATGACCTAAGTGAGCTCACCTAGGAAGAAATTTCTTCATACGATTTTTGTGCGCTTTCGTCCCCGCGAGTGACACAAATGATGAGTTGAATTGTTTGTACGTTGAGGGGTCGCCGCTTTGTACCTCTGCGCTTTTCGCCCTGGACTTTGGTAACTGCGCTGAAGGTATGAAGACTCGGAGAAAGTTCAGCGCGCAGGTATGCTTGCGCCAGTTTCCCTTAAATAGCTCGAAACGCCGCCGCTACAGCGACACTTCGTCAGGTTGGAAAGCCAGGCACAGTTCGGCCAAGACCAATTACGAGGTGAATTCTTGCGTTTTGAGATTTTATGCAAGCACTCTTCCCGATCATTTATTTGTATTGTTATAGCAATCACATTGATTTTCGCGACAGTGGGATGCAGCCTAGTTCAAAAAGTTACGCCAGCAAGTTCAACGGTAAGAATGGCGGCAGCCGCTAAGGCACAGTCTTCAACGTTACAAAATGTGACGACGGGCAGTCCGAGTTCAACGCGCCGGCGTCGGTCGGGGCCATCGCACAGACCAGAGCCCGCACCTGCAACTGCCTCGTCGCCCACACCTACTCCTCAACCCACACCTGCCCCAGCGCCTTCACCCACCCCGACGCCGTCACCCACGCCGACACCTTCGACAACCGGCGAACAAGCGCACGCCGCTGACACATTCGTCGACACGATTGGCACGAACGTACATTTGCACTACCTCGATACGGTTTATGGAAACTATGCATTGATCCGTCAACGGCTGATTGACTCTGGCATGCGCCACGTTCGCGATGGCGCCGATTTAACAACCGATGCGGTCTACAACAATCTTGCGGTTGGACATTATGCCGATCTCGCGACCGTGGGCGTCAAAGTCGATCTGATTGTGGATCCTCGCTCCAGCATCAAGCAGGTTACAACCGGCACGATCAGCGCACTCAAAGCGCTGGCAGGAAACGGGCTGGAGTTTTTCGAGGGACCGAACGAATACGATATCAGCGGAGACTCGCAGTGGGCACAGACGCTGCGTTCGTACCAGCAGGAGCTTTACGGTTCGGTAAAACAGAATGCGTCGACGAAGAATGTGCCGGTGCTGGCTCCATCACTCGTGCAGGCGGCCAGCGTTTCGCAACTCGGCAACTTGAACACCATCTCCGACTTCGCAAATATGCATTCGTATTCGGGCGGCAATTTGCCGTCGAACCAATTGGACCAACTCGCTTCGCTGAATGAAAACGTGGCATCGGGAAGGCCGATGATTCCTACGGAGTGCGGCTTTCATAACGCTGTGGGATCAAATGGTGGATTCCCTGGCGTTTCGGAAGCGGCAGCCGGGAAATATATGCCGCGTCTATTTCTCGAGTACTTCAACCAGGGCTTCCCGCGAACGTATAGCTATGAGTTCATCGACGAAAAGGCAGATACGACGAATGATCCTCAAATGCACTTTGGACTGCTTCGTTTCGACGGATCGGCCAAACCCGCATTCACGGCTGTCGCAAATCTCATACAGATCGTGAAGGATCCGGGTGCGACGTTCTCTCCTGCGAAACTCGACTACAAAATGACGGGCGCGCTCAACAGCGTTCATCACACGTTGCTGCAAAAACGCGATGGACGGTTCTATCTGATCCTGTGGCAGGAAATTTCGAGCTTCAATTTGCAGACGAAACAAGACATCAGCAATCCGAACGAACCGGTTACGATCTCATTCGCAAACACACCTCAGAACATCAATGTCTATTTCCCGATGAACTCGGCGGCAGCGAGCCAGAAATTCCAGAAGACGCAGAAGATTAATGTTGCAGTTCCGGATCACCCGGTAGTTCTGGAGCTGACTTTCTAAACGTGACTCCATAGCGCGAAACCACGGGAGCCTGTCACTGAACCTCCAGAAAGCGCGGAAGTATCCGGTGGCCAGGTTCCCTTCGCCGCTCTTGTACACTTGGTTCACGGCTTCCACTCCGACGGAAATCCAATTTTCAGAAACTATGACGATCGCGACGACGCAGAAGAGTATCAACACGCCGCGCCAGGTGCTGTTCGCCAGCCTGGTGGGAACCACGATTGAGTTCTTCGACTTCTACATTTACGCGACCGCAGCGGTACTGGTGTTCCCGCAACTCTTCTTTCCGGCAACGGACCCAGCGTCGTCCACACTGGCCTCGCTCGCGACGTTTGGCATCGCCTTCCTCGCCCGACCGATTGGCTCGGCACTCTTCGGTCATTTCGGCGACCGCATCGGCCGCAAGAAGACCCTTGTCCTGGCGTTGTCCACTATGGGTGTATCGACATGCGCGATTGGAGCCTTGCCGACTTACAGCACAATCGGTCTAGCGGCGCCGGTGTTGCTTGCGCTCTGCCGCTTCGGACAAGGCATCGGCCTGGGAGGCGAGTGGGGCGGGGCGGTATTGCTTGCAGTCGAAAATGCTCCACCCAATAAGCGCGCCATTTATGGAATGTTCCCGCAACTTGGCGCTCCCATCGGATTCCTGTTTTCCGGCGGAACGTTTCTCTTACTATCACACTGGCTGACAGACAAGCAGTTCTTCGCCTTCGGCTGGCGACTTCCCTTTCTTGCCAGCGCCGTGCTGGTGCTGCTCGGTCTATATGTTCGATTGACGATCACCGAAACGCCCGTGTTCCAGGCGGCGTTGCATCGAGCCGAACAGGTCAACGTCCCCATGCTCACCGTGCTCCGCCGCCACATGCGTATGCTGATGGCGGGCATCCTCGTGTGCCTGGCGACTTTCGTTCTTTTCTACCTGATGACTGTGTTCGCGCTTTCGTGGGGAACAGCAGTGCTGCACTATAGTCGCGGAAGATTTCTGCTCATCCAATTGTTCGGCATTCTGTTTTTTGCGCTCACCATCCCGATTTCCGCTCTGCTCGCAGAGCGAGGCCGTCGTCCGGTGATGATCGGAGTGACCGTGCTGATCGCTCTGTTTGGACTCGTGCTCGCGCCACTCTTCGTTGCCGGCACCACCGGAGTGGTCATCATGATGATCGTGGGATTGACGCTGATGGGAATTACTTACGGGCCGCTGGGCACGGTCGTCTCCGAACTTTTTCCTACGACGGTTCGTTACACGGGAAGTTCGCTCGCATTCAGCATGGCGGGAATTTTGGGTGCTTCGCTCGCGCCGTATATCGCCACTTGGCTCGGCAAGAACTATGGTCTTCAATACGTTGGCTTTTATCTGACAGCGTCGGCGGTTGTAACTCTCTTCGGATTGCTCCTGATTCGCGAAACAAGGGCCGAAACTCTCGCGAGTACAACCGAACTGTACGCTGAGACGCAGGGCGCCAAGTAGGCCGATCTTGACTAGACTACTTCTATGTGACTGATGGTGCCGGGAGGGGGAATCGAACCCCCAAGAGCCGAAGCTCGGCGGATTTTGAGTCCGCTGCGTCTGCCAGTTCCGCCATCCCGGCTTGGGTAGGCGAATTCAGTATCGCATAGCTCGACGCCTGCGCCAATCCGGGCCTGCTTGAACCTTGCTTACTGTGCTGGAGAAGCCGCGGCTGCTTCCCTGATTTCCGCCTCGACCTCGACCGGGAAATTCACTGAGTTCGCGATGAAGCACATGTGGTGTGCTTCGCTGTGGAGCGACATCGCCTTTGAACGATCATCGCCGGCGCGAATCGTCACAGCCGGACGCAGCAGCACTCGCGCGAATGCTCCCGAGCCGTCGGGCCGTTCTTCCATCGTGCCGACCGCCGCGTCCCGATATTCCAGGACACATACTTTGTTGACCGCACACAGATGCAGGTACCAGAGCATGTGGCAGGAAGAGAGGCTCGCAACAAGAAGCTCCTCTGGGTTGTAGCGCGAGCGGTCGCCACGAAAACTCGGATCGCTGGATGCAGGGATTGCGGGCTTGCCTTCAGAAAGGATCGAGTGGTCACGGCGATAGCTTTTGTAGCTGCTGGTTCCTTCGCCATCGTTGCCGGTCCACTCGAGTTGCAGGTTATAAGTGTGCTGCTTCATCGGCCGCCTTTTCCAGAACTCTCACGTGTCCATGCTTCCGATACCGCTCGACCAGCTTCGACATTGTCGACGACCATGATCAACTGATTCGCGTGATCGCTGTAAAGCACTTCAATATTGACGCCGGCCTCCGCCATAAGGCGTGAGATCTTGCCCAACTGACCGGGCTCGTCCTGGCGCAGGCGCTGCACCAAAACCTCGCGCACCGCCAACACTGTGATTCCCGCAGCTTCAAGCGCGCTGCGGGCAGCCTCTCCATCGGCAAACAAGAAATGCGCCACACCTGCGCCTTTAACAACGAAGACGCCACCGCCTTCGATGCTCACTCCAGCGCGTCCCAGGGCTTCACCCATTTCGGCCAAAGCACCGGGACGATTCGACAGCGCAATCGTCAAGTCGTCCAACGCAATCCTCCCTGCACACTCTCTATTTTCGCCCGTTGTTCGCCGGATTGTCGACCGGTTCGGGAAAGGATTTCTGGAATCAATCAATTATTTGCTTGACGCATGCAAGTATATTTGCCTACCTTTGTTTCTATGAACAAGAACGGCTCCGGCGGCGTGGTGAAGAAATGGTGGGACGAATTGGAGCGGCTCGCCCGCATACTCGGGCAAGTCGGCCCGGACGAAGTCTGCTGTGAAGGACTGAGCCAGCGCCAGTGCGCCATCTTGCGGACACTGGTGGAGCAGGAAGGCGCGCGGATTTCCGACCTCGCATCGAGTTCGGGAATTACGCCCAGCGCGATGACGCGCGTGCTCGAAAAGCTGGAAGCTCGCGGATTAGTGGAGCGAGTTCGAGGGACACAAACGGATGGCCGCGCGGCGATGGTGCGCATAACTGCCGAAGGCCGTCGCACCCGCAAACAGCTCGATTCGCTGATGCGCGACCGAACCCACCAGATCATCGAGTCCATTCCCGCAAAGAAGCGCGCAGAAATCCTGAGCGCATTACAAATCCTGAATAGCGCAATTGAATCTGCCGGCTGCTGCGCGCTGAATGCGCCCGTGGCAAAGCTCGTAACGATCAAGGAGACAGAATGAAGAACGAAAGCATTACTACTGCCGTGGAAGAACACTACGCCGCCGTGGCTCGCGGAGAAGCCGCTGGTTGCGGAGGGCCACTAGAAGACGTAGCACGATCCATAGGTTATTCCGACGAAGAGCTGAGGTTGGCAGGTGATGCGAACCTCGGCCTGGGATGCGGCAATCCGCTGGCGCTGACTGAGATTGGACCCGGGATGACGGTGCTCGATCTCGGTTCCGGCGCTGGGTTCGATGCTTTTCTCGCGTGGAATCGCGTCGGTGCAACTGGTCATGTGATCGGTGTCGACATGACCGACGATATGCTTTCGCTTGCGCGTGAGAACGCGGCGAAACGCGGCGCGACAAATGTGGAGTTCCGCAAAGGCTTCATCGAGAAGCTGCCGGTCGAAAGTGGAACCGTGGACTACGTCATTAGCAACTGCGTGATCAATCTTTCCACTGACAAGCCCGCAGTTTTTCGCGAGATTGCACGCGTGCTCAAGCCGGGCGGGCGTTTCGCCGTGAGTGACATCATTTTGCTGAAGCCGCTGCCGGAACCGCTCGCTCGCGATATCAGCGCCTATGTGGGATGTATCTCGGGCGCGAGCATGCTGACCGACTACTTAAGTATGGCGTTGACCGCAGGTCTTCGCGACCTGGCGATTCCGCGGATCGCGCATGGCGGCGACCTGATGAAGACGCTGGCACCGGAAGATATCTGCTCGGGCGGGTCGTCCTGTTGCGGATCGACAGTGCAGATCAAATCGATCAAGAACCCTGACGAACTGGTTCGCCAAGCATCGGCGGCGTTGGCTTCCATCAAGTTGCACGGACGCAAGTAGAGGATCAGTTATGGCTGAGACATATAACGTCCTGTTCTTATGCACCGGAAATTCTGCGCGATCCATCCTCGCGGAAGCGATTCTCAACCATCGCGGACAAGGTCGCTTCGCCGCTTACAGCGCCGGCAGCCATCCTGGCGGTAAAGTGAATCCGCACGCATTGCGGCAGTTGGAACTGAGCCATCTGCTCAACTGATGGGCTGCGGAGTAAGAGCTGGGACGAATTTGCCAAACCTGGCGCGCCAAAGATGAATTTCGTTTTCACGGTTTGCGACAACGCCGCCAAAGAGGTTTGTCCGATCTGGCCGGGGCAGCCGCTGACGGCGCACTGGGGTGTTCCTGATCCGGCAGCGGTCGAAGGTTCGATGGCACAAGTAGAACGTGCCTTTCGCGAAGCCTTTGTCACATTGGATCGGCGCATCGGCCTATTTCTTAGCTTGCCGATGAAGAGCCTTGATGAGCTTGCCTTAAAGAAGGAGATCGACCGCATTGGCCATGAGTAGCTCGCTCCCGGTTTGCTCGCCAAGGCGACTGACTTTTCTGGACCGGTATCTCACCGTCTGGATTTTTGCCGCCATGATCGTCGGCGTCTGCGCCGGTTGGCTGGCGCCGGGAATCGTGCCGTTCCTGAACCGCTTCAGCGTGGGAACAACGTCCATTCCGATCGCCATTGGGCTGATCGTCATGATGTATCCGCCATTCACGAAGGTGCGGTACGACGAATTGCCTGAGGTGTTTCGCAACAAGCGGGTACTCGGCCTCTCACTGGTGCAGAACTGGGTGGTCGGTCCCATCCTTATGTTTGTGCTCGCGATTGTGTTTCTGCGGGGCTATCCGGAATACATGGCTGGACTCATCATGATCGGACTGGCACGCTGCATCGCGATGGTAATTGTGTGGAACGAACTCGCGAAGGGCGATACGGAATACGCGGCGGGACTTGTAGCCTTCAATTCGATCTTTCAGGTGCTGTTTTATTCGCTATATGCGTGGATCTTCATTACTGTGCTCCCGCCCCTCTTCGGACTTCGTGGCGCGATCGTAAACATCTCCATTGCGCAAATCGCAAAGAGCGTTTTCATCTACCTGGGGATTCCCTTCTTCGCCGGATTCCTTACGCGATCGATTCTCACTCGCATCAAGGGCCGTGCCTGGTATGAGCGCGAATTCGTACCGCGAGTCAGCCCACTTACCCTGATTGCACTCTTGTTCACCATCGTGGTCATGTTCTCGTTGAAGGGCGAATACATCGTCCGGCTGCCATTGGATGTGCTGCGCATCGCAGTGCCGCTGTTGATCTACTTTGTCGTGATGTTCCTCGTGTCGTTTTTCATGGGACGCGGGCTGGGAGCCGACTATTCGAAGACAGCGACGCTTTCGTTCACCGCGGCCTCCAACAATTTCGAACTGGCGATCGCTGTGGCCGTGGCGGTATTTGGACTGAGTTCGGGCGCCGCGTTTGCAGCGGTTATCGGACCGCTGGTTGAGGTGCCGGTGATGATCGGCCTGGTAAATGTCTCGCTGTACTTCCAGCGCAAGTATTATCCCGAGGGAGAGTCCGCGGGTACGGCCATCCTCAATTCCAACTCAGCCGCGCGCTGAACCAATTCTTGGATCACAACTGCTGTCGGGTTTGGTAGATCACCCTCACGCTGGTCTTGATGGACAGAGCCGATGTGTGGCAGCGGCAGTTACCACCGTTGAAGAAGGCACAGTTCTTCATCAGTGAGTAGAGATCGGCGCCAGCCTCAGGTGTGGCTCCTCCCTCGTGCTCGCTTTCGACAACAGATCGTTTCGTCAGCGCCAACAGCGCTGCCCGTAAAGCGCATTTCGGCAGAAGTTCAAGCTGGATTTCCGGAGCTGAGATTGGAGCTAACTCGCTGGATAATGGCGCCATTTTCACCGCTGCTTGCATTCTCTCCCACCCTTACGACTGTAAGCAGAGTTCTACGATGGAGACGGGAGGGGGTCAATGAAACGGGGCATGATTTCTTTCGCTGTTCCTGATGAGCGGCCAAGCGTAAGAAACGAAAATAGATACCGCGCTTCATGATTGCGGCTCGAACCCGTTACAATGATCGAGCAGCCCTCCCCCTCACCTGTCTTTTCAGGGCTGGAATGGAATCGAAGAACTCTCAGGCGGTAACGTTCGGCGTTTTTCATCTGGATTTCGCGAAAGGGCGACTTTCGAAATTCGGCACGCCTGTCCGACTCAAGCCTCAACCGCTGAAACTTCTTCTCCTGCTTGTACAGCGTCCTGGTGAAGTAGTTACTCGCGAGGAAATCCAGCAGCAGTTGTGGGGCGACAGCAATACTTTCGTTGATTTCGACCTGGGACTGAACCACTGTATTCGGCAGATCCGCGCCGTTCTCGGAGACGACGCCGCGTCGCCGCGTTACGTCGAGACGGTTCCGCGAAGCGGATACCGGTTCATCGCTCCCGTCACACACGTCCCGGCACAAGCCGAAACGTCTTCAGCGCCAGTTCGACCAGCGGACACACGTCCCCTTAGTAGCGACGGGAAATTGCGCAGCCGCGTCGTGCTCTGGTCGGCGGCAGTCCTGGCAATGCTGCTCGTCATCCTAAGTATTGTTGTCATCGCGACACGAAGCCGCGCGCACGAAGCCAAGCTCAGACCGGCTCCGACCCGCATCATGCTGGCAGTGCTTCCCTTCGAGAATCTCACCGGCGATTCGCAGCAGGAATACCTGAGTGACGGTGTCACCGACGAACTGATCATGCATCTCAGCCGTTTCAGTCCCGGGTACCTGGGCATTATTTCGCGGACATCATCGATGAAATACAAGGGAGCAGCCAAAGGCGTCGATCAGATCAGCCGCGAGTTGGGTGTTTCCTACCTGCTGGAGGGCAGCATAAAGCGCAATGGGAAGAAGTTGCACGTCTCGGCTGAACTGATACAGGCCAGTGATCAAACTCATCTGTGGGCCGAAAGCTACGACAGCGATGTGACTGGCGAGCAGATCCTCGCGATGGAAGAAGAAGTCGCTTCGCGGATCGCCCGGTCGCTTTCGATCGTGCTACCTCAGACGCACAACCGTCCTTCAAGCACCACCAATGCTGCTGCCTATGACGACTACCTGAAAGGCCGCTACTACTGGAACAGGCGCACGGAAGAAGGCTTCAACCAGGCAATCGATTATTTTCAGCAGGCGATCGCGATCGATCCTGCTTACGCCGAGCCTTACGCGGGACTGGCCGACTCCTACAACTTGTTTATCGAATATTTCGATCTTGGATCGACGACTGAATTCGCGCAACGCTCCGAACAAGCTGCGCAGAAAGCGGTCGAACTCGATGACACGCTCGCCGAAGGGCACGCCGCACTGGGATTCAATCTGTGGCGCTATCAATGGGATTTTTCAGCCGCCGAACGGGAGTTCCGCAAAGCGCTGGAGGTGGACCCCAATTACGCGAACGCGCATCACTGGTACGGCCTTTACCTCGCTTCGCGCGGCCGCTTCGCCGAAGGGCGAACCGAACTGTCGCAGGCGCGTGCACTCGATCCACTGTCGCTAATCATTATGACCAATGCAGGATGGATCGATTATTTCGCACGCGATTCCGACGCAGCGATTACGAAGTATCGAGAAGCGACCAGCATCAGCCCGGATTTCGTTCCAGCTATCGTCAAGCTGTCGTGGGCCTATGAAGAGAAGCAAATGTGGAAAGAGGCAGCCGACGCGCGTGAGCGTTTCTATCGGGCTGCCGGCTACCCCTCGGTTTCGGAACAAATTCAGCACGCGTATGTGGACGCAGGCTACCCGGCAGTGCTGAAATTCGTGCTCGGCGAAGCCGCAAAACCCGATCGGAAGCAGTACTACAGCGATTACGAGACCGCCAGGATGAACGCTCTGCTGGGAAATAAAGAACAGGCGTTAGTGAATTTAAAGCGAGCATTCAACAATCGCAGCGGATGGCTGGTGTTCCTGGAACAGGAGCCCGCCTTCGATGTACTGAAAGGCTTACCCGAGTTCCAAGATCTGGTTCGGCACATTCAAAGATGAGGCCTGAAGCTCGACTTCCCTATTGCGGCTTTCCCACAGAATTAGGTTGGCTCGATTGGTTGTTCCCCTGGCTTTTGGTCAAGGACAAACCCGATTCCGACAGCACGAAAGTTTCAGCCAGGGAGTGATTCCCGGAATCCGGAACAAGACGAGATTTCTGCTAGTTTCCGCAGATTTCCTTGCATAATGAAGATGCAAAAGTTAGATTTTGCCGCTACACACAACTTATTCCGAGCAGACTCCCCCCTGATTCGGGCCATTGAGGTCGACATCATTCATGCGCATGCCACTGCGTATTGCCATTCTGCTCTCCTCTTTCGTTCTCTCCCTTGTTGCGGTACCGATGATGCATGCGCAGGAATTCGGTCCCCCTTCTCCTGACGAACTCGCAATCACCAGCGTTCCCGAACAACCCGGCGCGCCGGCTGTCGTCCTTTCCCACGAGGAGATTTGCGACGATGACCTGCACTATTGCTCCGTTTATCAAAGAATCAAGATCCTGACTGAAGCTGGCATTCAAAAGTATTCAGACGTCTCGCTGTATTCGTACCGCGGACGCTCGGTGGCCGAGGTGCGCGCCCGCACCATTCATGCGGACGGGAAGATCGTGAATTTCGAAGGCAAGCCTTTCGACAAGACTGTCTATAAGGGACATGGAGTCCGGGTCAATATAAAGAGCTTTTCGGTCCCCGACGTGCAAGTGGGAAGCATTATCGAATATCGCTACTTCTACCGATATCCGGACCACGTGTTCTACGCTCCGCCACGCTGGGTCTTGGAGGAGGCGCTGTTCCAAAAACACGTGCAGTTCCGGTACATTCCCAGTTCGATCGTCTTTGGCTCGTCGAGTCGAACCCTGGTTGACGAGCACGGAACTATCGTGGGGATCGGCTGGGCTGGATCCCTTCCTGATGGCCTCAATCCAAAAATAATTGAGCTGCCGAAAACGGAGATCCAACTGGAAGTGGAGAACATGGCGCCGTTTGTCGAAGAAGATCACACCTTGCCTACCCAAATGCTCAAATACCACCTCCAGATTTATTACCGCACCAATGAGACACGCGATGCCTGGTGGAAAAATGAAGGCAAGATCTGGAATAAAAGCGTTGAAAAGTTCGTGGGCAAGACTGACGGGCTTGCTGATGTAATCAGCAAAGTTACATCGCCCAGCGACACTCCCGAGCAAAAAGTGAAGAAGCTGTATGCCTTCGTGAAGACTCTCGACAATTACACCTACCTGCCGGAAAAAAGCGCGCTTGAACTAAAAGACATTGGGTTTGCAACAGAACCGTGGAGCTGCCGACGTCATTCGCCAAAAAGGAGGCGACCGCGACGAAATCACGCGGACTTTCATTGCCCTGGTGAAGACAGCAGGGCTCCCTGCTTATGCAATGCGAGTCGGCGATCGGACGGACCAGATCTTCGACAAGAACGTATCTGAGCACGTACCAGTTCGACGCAGAAATTGCCATTGTTCAGCTTGATGGCAAGGATGTTTTCCTCGATCCCGGCAGCAGGTACGCACCTTACGGTCTCCTGAACTGGCGCTACACCGCTTGCGGCGGGATGCGCCAGGCCGCAAAGGGAACGGAGTTCGCTGAATCGCCGCTGCCGAGCTATATGCAGGCGCTCACCAAGCGCGCGGTAAGGGTCATGTTGAACGAAGATGGCTCTGCTACCGGCACGATGGCGGTCTTGTTCGGAGGACAGGAGTCGCTGATCCGCCGTGAGGACGGCTCCAAGACGGACGATGAGGGGCGCAAAAAGCTTCTGGAAGACGAGGTACGCAGCTGGTTACCGGGTGGCGCCCAAGTCACTTTAACGAAGAGCCCTCAATGGGACGCAATCGAGTCGCCCTTGATTGCGGAGTTCAAGGTATCGACGCCGTTGGCTGTCAGTGCCGGACACCGCTGGACGATTCCAGTAAACCTGCTAGAAGTCAACGAGACTCCGATGTTCCCGCACGCGGAGCGCGTAAACCATGTCTATCTGAATTATCCGTTTCGAGAGATTGACGACGTCGGCATCACAGTTCCCGTAAGTATGTCAGTGGAAACCCTGCCGCAATCGGAAGAGGTAAAACTGAACTATGCGCTCTGCAGCACGCAGAGGTCGCAGAAGGGGCAGCAAATCCTGTCGCAGCGCGACTTTGTTCTCGCCGACATGGCAATTCCGGTTTCCGAGTACAAACAACTCAAGGCCTTTTACGACAAGATAAAGTCGGTTGACGAGGAACAGGCTGTTCTCAGGGGGAATACCAGTGCCAAGGTCAACTAAGCTGCGCTTCGCTGTCCTGATTTCACTGCTGGGGCTCTGTCTGGGATCGGCATCCGCTGCGACTGTTTCTGTTCCTGATTGGCTGAAACAGGCAGCGGCGGAAAAGCTCCCGGTCTATCCTGCCGAGACTAAGGCGGTGGTGCTGGACGATCAGACCGAGATCACCATCGAAGGGCCGGGCCAGTACGTGGAACATGACCGGCGAATCGTGAAAATTTTGCGGCCAGATGGCCGCGACTATGCGCAGCTGAGAGTACATCTTCGTCAGCAGGACAAGTTGCTGTCGGTTCATGCCTGGAGCATCGACAGCAGCGGGCACGAATTCGAAGTGAAAGACAAGGAGTTTGAAGACGTCGCCAATCTCCCGAGCGAAATCCTATATTCCGATGTGCGATTCAGGCATGCGCGAGCGCCAGCCGGCGAGCAGCCAGGCACGATCATAGGATTCGAGTACGAGGTTCGTTACGTGAACTGGCTGAAGCAGGTGAGCTGGATCTATCAGGAACGCATCCCGGTGCGCCGCACTGAATTTACGCTTCAGTTGCCGGCAGGGTGGGAGTACAAGTCGGCGTGGTCGGGCGGCAAGGATCCTACGCCGGACCGTCTGGCAGACAATCGGTGGAAGTGGACGCAATCGGATGTGCCTGCAATTCACGATGATGAAGAGCTGATGCCGCGTCCTTACGGTCTCGAGGCGCGAGGAGAATTTGCCTACTTCGGTCCAAATAGTGGAACCGGGCAAGGCGGATCATGGGAAAACATCGCGAAATGGCAATCGGAGCTGGCCGCTGGACGGCGAACACCTTCTGCGCAGATCACTGCTAAAGCCCATGATCTGATCGCCGGGAAGAGCGATTTCGACAACAAGGTCCGCGCAATCACGGATTACGTACAGAGCAACATTCGCTACGTAGGAATCGAGATTGGCATCGGCGGATATCAGCCTCATGCAGCGGCCGACGTCTTCCGTTACGGATATGGCGATTGCAAAGACAAGGCGACGCTGCTCAGTTCGATGCTGCAGGAAGCAGGAGTGCGGTCCGAATATGTGATCGTAGAAACAGATCGCGGCATCGTTCATCCCGAACTGCCCGCGCTAGTGTTCGATCACATGATCGTCGCCATCGAGTTGCCGCAGGATGTACCGCTTTCGAAATATGAGAGCGTAGTGAAATCGAAATCCGGCAAAAAATATCTCCTGTTCGATCCGACCAGTGAGTACACGCCACTCGGAGAGCTACCTTCTTATGCGGAGAACAACTACGTTCTGCTGGTAGCGGACGGAAGCGGGGAACTGCTGCACCTTCCTGTGCTCGATCCTGGGGCGAATATTCTGGAACGCACGGGAAAGTTCAAGCTCGCAATCGATGGAACGCTGGCTGGCGAAGTGGTGGAAGATCGCACCGGATATCATGCGCTGCGTCAGCGTTATGCTTTCAAAGCGGCTAACGAGCAGCAACGATCTAAATACGTCGAGAGCTTTTTGAATCAATCGCTCAAACAGTTCTCGTTGCAGAATCCGCAGATAGAAGGATTGGACACACGCGGGAAGTTGACCTTGAAGTACGGCTTCACGACCACCAGCTACGCCCAGAAAATGGGAGCGTTAATGCTGGTGCGTCCACGAGTAGTCGGCGAAAAAGATCTGGGATTGGACTTCAGCAAACCGCGCCTGTATCCAGTGGAACTACACGGCAGCAGCAAGGAAAGCGACACCTACGAAATCGAATTGCCCGAGGGCTATACGGTCGACGATATTCCTGACCCTGTAAAGATTGACGTAGGCTTCGCAAGCTATCAGAGCAAGACAGAAATCAAGGGTCAAACGTTGAGCTATCACCGGGAATACGTCGTACGCTCCGTGGAAATCGATCCCGAGAAGTTTGCGCAACTGAAAGCCTTCGAAGGACGCATCGGTGCAGATGAACGCGCAGCGGTGGTGTTGAAGAAAGCGCCGTAGTCGGCCGTTAGTTGTCAGTAGTCAGTAATCATAAGCCCTTCACAGCCAATCGCCTGGCCGCACACACCTGCGTGGCCATCCCCGCCTGAATATGCATTCCTGTTAACGCAGGAAATGCTGGCTCATTCGTTCCAAAGAAAGTTGAACAGTTTCTTTCGACCCAACGGTCTTCACTTATGAGAGCCGAAGAGCGAACAATGAGCGGTTTGGAGCGGGAAATCTTGGCAGATGCGGTGGCGTTGCCAGAGGAGCGCGCGGTCAGCGAATCGGTTGAAGCGCTGGTTCACGAGCACGCCCGCATGGTGTTCAAGATCGCGTATTCAGTCCTGCGGCATCACGCTGATGCCGAGGATGTGGCACAAGAAGTGTTCTTGCGGGTGCTGCGCCACGCGAAAGAACTGGAGAGCGTTCGAAATCAGAGAGCGTGGGTGGCGAAGATTGCATGGCGGATGGCTGTCGATCGTGTGAAGCGTCGCGAGCAACCGCAGGAAGAAGTCACGAGTGCAATCGAAGATCTGGGAGTCGATCGGATCGGCATGGATGATTCGTTGGCAGAACAGCAGCGTTTGGAACTGCTGCGGGCGATGATTGCCACCCTACCTCGCGATCTGCGGGAACCGCTGGTTCTTTCAACCGTGCAAGAGATGTCGAACTCGGATATTGCCGAGGTACTGGCGATTCCCGAAGCCTCGGTGCGAACAAGAATGGCACGAGCACGAACGATGTTAAGGCAGAAGCTGGAAGCGATTTCAGAAGGAAGATCGAGATGAATTCCGAGCAGACGAAACTCGATAAGTTTTTGGACGAGGCGCTCAAGAGCTACTCCGAGGCAGAGCCGCGCATTGGCTTCGAGTCGCGCATCATCGCAAATCTGCGCGTGGCGCCTGCGCAACCTTGGTGGCGATTGAAGCTTGCTTACGCGAGTGCGGCGATCGTGATGGTCTGTGCGATGTGTTATGGAGTATATCGGCTGGCGAGCAGTGGGCCAGAAATAGCCCCGCCACAGATAATTGCGAATCGAGTGCCTGCTCCGGAGCTGGTTCGAAGCGGTCCCCGAGTGGTTTCAACGGCGCCAGTCCGCGGACGCACTCAGCGAGTGCAGGTTCGGAGAAATGAAGACGAGCAGCAGCGAGTCACGCTGGCGTCGCAGCTTCCGGCTCCCATGCCGTTAACGCAACAGGAGAAATTGCTGCTCGCATTCGCGCGCGAGAATCCGAATGAACTTGCGTCCACCGTAATGTGGCAGGAGAGAATGCGCGCGCCTGCTGAACAACCAACTGTGTCTGATCGAGGAGAACAACAATGATGCGTGGTCTTAGAGCAATTGTGGTCGCGCTTTTACTAACGAGTGTCGGTTACTGCCAGAATGAGCAGAAGTCGACTACCACAACCGAACAGAAGCAAACACCGGCCAATGAAACCGCCGATACCTATCGGCTCGACATCGTGATTCGTGAGTTGCAGGACGGAAAGCTTGCTTCAACTCGCGACTATACTGCCTTGGTGCAGGAACACGGCTATCGACCGCGCACGATTAAGATTGGATCACGTCTCCCGTTGGGCGGCACGTCCGGGAACCCGAACGTCCAGTATTTCGATGTAGGTACCAATCTCACCTTTCATATCCGGACGATCGAAGGTCGACTGATCCTCTCATTGAGCGCGGAAGTCAGCAGCGTGGCGACAGCTGAATCATCATCCAACACGAAGGCCGCAGATTACCCCATCGTTCGGCAGCTCCGTACCGATCAGGAAGCGGCTATTCCGCTCGGAAAGCCCACACTGCTCAACAGCGTCGATGATCCGAATAGCAATCACAAGTTCCAGATTGAAGTGACAGCGACCAAAGAGAAGATCTAGTTACCGGCGGGTGTAGCTGGTGGCTGGTAGCTCGGGTCGTTAAACTCCAGCGACGAGCTACCAGCTACCCAAGGCAAAAACCAACCTACGCGTTCACCCGCTTCATTCCACCTTCCGGATAGCGCAAGCCAGCCGCAGCTCCCGCCGGAATTGCCTGATCGATACGCGCCAAGTCCTGCGGTGTAAGTTTCACACTGATGGCACCGGAGTTTTCTTCCAAATACTTCACGCGCTTGGTACCGGGAATCGGGATGATGTCTTCACCTTGCGCCAACAGCCACGCGAGCGCGAGCTGCGCAGGCGTGCAATTCTTTTCGCGTGCGATCTGCTTGACCGTTTCGGCGATCGCCATGTTCTTGCGAAAGTTCTCGTCCTGAAAGCGCGGATTCTGGCGGCGCCAGTCGGTGGGGTCGAGATCCTCTGGTTTCTGGATACGCCCCGTCAAAAAACCGCGGCCGAGCGGGCTATAGGGAACAAAGCTGATACCAAGTTCGCGGCAGGCCGGCAGAACCTCCTCTTCGGGATCACGCGTCCACAGCGAGTACTCGGTTTGCAGCGCAGCGATGGCGTGAACTTTCTGTGCGCGGCGAATTGTCCTGGCTCCCGCTTCGGAGAGTCCAAGGTAGCGCACCTTTCCCTGCGTGATCAGCTTCGCCATGGCGCCGACGGTGTCTTCGATCGGAACGTCGAAATCGACGCGGTGCTGGTAATAGAGATCGATGACATCGACGCCGAGCCGCTTCAGGCTGGCATCGCACGCTTGAGCAACGTACTCGGGCTTGCCACTGACGCCGACGAAGTTGCCGCTGGCGTCGCGCACGTTACCGAATTTCGTCGCCAAGAAAACTTCGTCGCGACGGCCCTTGATGGCTCGGCCCACAAGCTCTTCATTCTCGCCTCGGCCGTACACGTCGGCGGTGTCGAGAAAGTTGATTCCCATGTCGAGAGCGCGATGAATCGTGGCGATGGATTCCTGCTCATCGCCCGGCCCGTAAAATTCCGACATGCCCATGCACCCGAGCCCAATAGCAGAAAGCTGCGCCTGGGTGCGGTCGAGTTGGCGGTATTCCATCGTGAGTTGCTTCGTAGGATTCATCATGATTTCCTTTCGCATGTGAATAAGACGCGAACGACAGATAAGATGCCACACAAAGCGGGGGCGCTTCCGTGATTCGAAAGAGCGGCGGCGGGCAAACTCGGGGGTTACTCTGAACTTTTCAACGGGTACGGCCAATTCGGTAAAGTAAACGCGGCGCCATCGACCCATAGGGTTTGTCCTGAGATGTACGCAGCATCGTCGCTCGCCAGGAATACTACGGCTTTGCCCACATCGCGCGGAGTGCCCACTCTTCCGAGTGGGGTTGCCTTGCTCCAGGTAGCTTCGTAGTCGGAAGCCTCACGAGAGGTGCGCTCGGTCAAGATCGCTCCGGGTGCGACACAGTTCACGCGAATCCCGAATTCCGCCAACTCGACTGCAGCGGCTTTCGTAAACTGTTCTATGCCTCCTTTGCTGGCTGTATAGGAAACGAGGCGCGGGAATGGATGCTTGTTGCAACCAGAGCCGATGTTGATGATGCAGCCACTTTTCTGCGACTTCATCATTCGTCCGGCCGCCTGTGTGCAAAGGAAGCAGCCCTTGAGATTGGTACGAATATCGCGGTCCCAATCGGCTTCGGAGAGTTCCAATAAAGGGGCGAACGTCTGAACGCCGGCATTGTTTACGAGGAGATTGAGTCGAGGCACTCGCTCGCGCAACTCACCGAACATTCGATCCACGTCCTGGCTGAGTCCGACATCGCCACGGATCGCCCACGATCTAACACCAAGCATCGCGATCTCGCCCACAGTCTGCTCCGCTCCGGTTGAGTCCTCAAGAAAGTTGACGATGACATTGCAGCCCGCGGCCGCGAGTTCGAGGGCAATTCCCTTCCCGACTCCAGAGTTGCCGCCCGTCACCAGCGCATGCTGCCCTTCGAGCAACTTGCCCACTTAACCTCCTTCGCACCCGGATGATTTGTGTGCTGGAGTTTACTCGACTGTGACGGATTTGACGAGGTTGCGCGGACGGTCGACATCGACTCCGCGCTGCACGGCGATGTGATAGGCCAGCATCTGCAAAGGAACGATTTCGAGGATCGGCGAAAGCAGCTCAGGCGCTTTGGGAACGGTGATGACATGATGCGCTGCATCCGCGACTTCGGAGTCACCTTCGGTGGCGATCGCGATTACGCGTCCACCGGTTTCTTTTACCTCGCGCAGGTTGCTGATGGACTTTTCAGCGCGCAACACGGATTGCGGATCGTTCAGGTCGCGCGTGGCGATGCCGACGACGGTAACGTGTTCGTCGATGAGTGCGTAAGGACCATGCTTGATTTCACCGGCGGGATAGCCTTCCGCGTGGATGTAGGAAGTTTCTTTCAGCTTGAGCGCGCCATCGAGCGCAATGGGATAGTGCACGTTGCGGCCAATGTACAGAAAGTCTTCGATCTTGTAGTACTTCTTCGCCAGATCGTGGCAGAGATCGTTCTGGTTCAGAACGGTCTCGATTTTGTCAGGAAGAGCGAGGAGTTCGTCCACCAGTCCGGCAACTTTCTGGTCGGTGAGCGTACCGCGTGTTTCGCCGAGATAGACGGCGAGGAGGTAGAGCGCAACCAACTGCGCGCCAAAGGCCTTGGTCGACGCGATGCTAATCTCAGGTCCGGCTTGCGTATGGATGACGGCGTCGGCTTCGCGGGCAATAGTGGAATCGAGAACATTGGTGATAGCCAGGGTGCGGGATCCGCGCGATTGCGCGAGCCGCTGCGCGCCCAACGTGTCGGCAGTCTCGCCTGACTGCGTGATGACGATAGTGAGTTCTTCGGGACCGGTGATGGGATTGCCGTACTCGAACTCACTTGCGTATTCGACATCGACGGGAATGCCAGCCAGTTCCTGGATCATGTGACGACCGGCGATGCCGGCATGACGGCTCGTACCCGAGGCAGCGATTGTGATCTTCTTGAACGTAACGGAGGCATCGCGCGGAATTCTGCGCGTGACCGCCAGTTCAACCCGCCTGGTCTTCGAGGAGAGATTGTCGGCGATGGTGTCGCGGACAGCCTGGGGCTGCTCGAAGATCTCCTTGATCATGTAGTGCGGGAAGCGGCCTTTATCGGGCATGAAAACTCCATTCAAAGAACTATATAGCACTTGGATATCGAAAAGGGCGGGTGCAGGTCAAGTTTGTCCGCACATTGGGGTGTGATGCAAAGAACAGAAATGCAGATCCCTTGCTCGCTGTGCTCGCTCGTGATGACAAAAAACCTGGGCGGACAGGAATGTCCGTCCCACACGAGCTAAGGCCACAACCGCTATGGAGCGCTAGACGCGACCGGCGAAGATGGTGCGGACGACTTCGCCCTTCGGCGTGAGCACAGCAAAATCGGCGTCGGCGCCGACGGCGATCTTTCCCTTGCGATCACTTACGCCAATCACGCGCGCCGGATTCAACGTCGCGAGGCGCACCGCATCCTGCAACTTCCAGTCGGCGAACTTGGTAACGTTGCGGACGGCTCGATCGAGCGTCAGCACGCTTCCGGCGAGAACGCCGTCGAGTTCAGCGCGGTCGCCTTTTACCTGCACTTCGAAACTACCAAGCATGTATCGGCCGTCGCCCATGCCGGTTGCGCTGATGCCATCGGTCACGAGTACAGCGGACTCAATTCCCTTCGCGCGCAGGAAGAGGCGCACCATGTCGGGATGCACGTGGATGCCATCGGCAATGATCTCGGCGGTCAGGCGTGAGTCGGTAAGCACTGTGCCAAGAATGCCGGGCTCGCGATGGTCGAGCGGGCGCATGGCGTTGAAGGTGTGTGTTGCATGGCGGCCGCCGGCGGCGATTCCCGCTTCTGTTTCCTCGCGCGTGGCGTTGGAGTGGCCGAGGCTGATGCAGACGCCCTTCGCGCTCGCGTTGGCGATCATGGCTGGAGCGTTTTTGGTCTCGGGAGCAACAGTCATCACTTTGACGTGGCCGCGCGCGGCCTTCCAGAACTTCTCGAAGAGCTCGACGGAGGGCTCCTGGATGTATTCCGGCGGATGCACGCCTTTTTTCGAGTGGCTGATGAACGGACCTTCGAGATGAAGGCCGAGTGGGACGGCGCGATCGCTGCGATCCCACGAAGGATGTTTGCCTTCGATGGCGTCGGCGAGTTTCTGCAGCGAATCGACAGTGCGATCAACAGCCGCGGTGACGGTGGTCGGGCAATAGCTGGTGACGCCATGCTTGGCCAGCGAACGCTCGACGGCAGCGAGCGCATCGGGCGTGGCTTCCATGATGTCGTGGCCACCGTTGCCGTGGATGTGAATGTCGATGAAGCCGGGCGCGAGGATTGCGTCGCCGAGATCGGTGATCCGCGCGGTGATGGTGGTTTCAGAGTGCGAGCGCGAGGTGACCTCGAGGATGCGTCCATCTTCGATGGTTACGATGGCGTCCTCGATGACTTCGGTCGGAGTAAAAAGCTTGGATGATAACAGTACGTTTTTCAAGTCAGTAAGAAAGCGGCTGAAGGATCAGCTGGCGATTCTAGCAAAGTAGGTTGGTGGTGGTCGAAATTGGCGGACGGGTGGTGGGAACTGCAGATCCTTCGCTCGCTGACGCGAGCTCGTGATGACAAACAAATCGTGGAGTTTATGTTCTCCACTTCTTATCTTCTGCGAGACTCTCGCGGACGCGGAATTCGGTGATCTTGCGGACGAGATCCAGGGGTAGCGGATCTTCGAGCGGAAACTGAATCGCTGCATCCGACGTCTTGAATTTTGCGAGATCCTTTGCGAAGGCTTTGACTGCCGAGGGCGTGGGATAGAAGCCGATGTGATGTTTGTATGCGGCGAAGGTCACAAGGATCCTACGATGGGAGAACGCAGGCATTCCCCACTTCAAGCCCTCGGTGGCATCAGGTGCGGCGATGCGAATGCACGTAAGCATTTCACGCAGTTTTTTCTGCGCTTCTTTGGGAGCGGCGGCGATGTATTCGTCGATGGTTGCAGGGCGAGTTTTTTTCGTAGCCATCATTCGTTGTCCTGTCATACACACTGACGAATGGTACTCGCCAATTTGGACACGGGGCCTCTGGATTGCAAATATTTTTCCTTTACGAGTGTCCGCCCACACGTACGAGAATCAGTGCATGCCTGCGCCGGGTCCGGCTTTGTGACGGGGAGGTTTCATCAGGAAGATCAGAGGCAACACCGCAAGGAACATCATCCCAAGAAGGCGAAAGGCGTGCAGGAACGCGAGGATCGAAGCCTGCTGCTGGACCATCCCGAACATGGCGCCGTAAGCCTGTTTGCTGGCCGTGGCGAAGTCCACGCCTTTCGACATGAACATATTGCGCGCACCCTGGTAGACCATCTGCGCCGCTGGATCGTACTGATTGGTGTGCTTGCTCAACACGTTGATGTTGGCTTGCGTCTGGCGGGCGACGATGGTGGTGACGGCGGCAATGCCGATACTGCCGCCGATGTTGCGCATCAGGTTAAACAAGCTGGTGGCATTGCCCATCTGTTCCCGAGGAATGGGGTCGTGCGTGATAGTAGTCAGCGGCACGAAGAGAAATCCGAGCGACGTGCCCTGCACGAATTGCGGCCAGAAGATGTCCCAATAGCCGGCATTCAAATTGATCTTCGAGAGCCACCACATGGAGCCGGCAGCCACGGTAAAACCAACTGCCAGAAGTTTCCGCGGCTCGATCTTCGACATCAAAATGCCCACGAGTGGCATGGCGATAAAGGATCCCAGTCCGCGCGGGAGCATGGCGAGTCCTGCGTCCAACGCCGAGTAGCCGAGCAACGTCTGCAGAAGGATGGGCAACAGGACGGTGCTGCCATAGAGAACGAAACCCATCACCGTCATGAGGAAGACACCACTGGCATAGGTTCGGTTTTCAAAGACGCGCAGGTTCACGATGGGATGGTTATCGAGCAATTCGTTGATCACGAACCATCCCAGGCCGACGACAGTGATCACGAGGAGGATGGCGATGAAGTGCGACGACAGCCAGTCTTCCTCCTGTCCTTTGTCGAGCATGATCTGCAATGCGGCGATTCCGAGCGCAAGCAGGCCGATTCCCCAGTAGTCGACTCGTTCAGTTTTTCGCGAGATGTAGTGGGGATCGAAAATGAAAAGCGACGACATGATCAGGCCAAGGATGCCGACCGGAAGATTGATGTAAAAGACCCATCGCCAACTGTAGCTGTCGGTGATCCAACCACCGAGCACCGGACCGAGCATGGGAGCGACGACAATGCCGAGTCCCCAGAATGCCATCGCTTTGCCGCGCTTCTCGGGCGGAAACGCTTCGAGCATGATGGCTTGTGAGAGAGGTTGCAGTCCTCCGCCGCTCGCGCCCTGCATCACGCGGAAGAGAATCAGCAAGGGGAGGCTGGGTGCGAGTCCGCAAAGAAATGAGGAAATGGTGAAGCCCGTGATGGAGGCCATGAGCACGCGTTTGCGGCCGAAGTGATTGGCCAGCCACCCGGTCATGGGAAGGATGATCGCGTTGGCTACAAGATATGAAGTGAGGACCCAGGTGGACTCGTCGACACTCGCTGAAAGATTGCCGGCGATGTGCGGCAGGGACACGTTGACCACGGTGGTATCGAGCACCTCCATGAAGGTGCCCAACATCACCGCAATCGCGATAATCCACGGATTGATAACGGGGTCTTGTCTGTCGGTTATCGCCGAAGCCGAGCTACTCACCCTGGGGATTCTCCCGCATACCTATCTCAAAATCACAGTTGGCTCGACGGACATGCCGGGCCGCAGCCGATGTTCGGGATCTTCTCCCTTATCGAAGTTGATGCGCACCGGGACACGCTGCACGACCTTCACGAAGTTGCCAGTAGCGTTTTCCGGGGGCAACAAGCTGAAGCGCGCACCAGTAGCGCCTCCGAAGGTGAACACGTAGCCGTGGTAATCACGATCGAAGGCATCGACGTGGACAGTGGCGTGCTGGTTGAGTTGCATACCCTTCAACTGCGTTTCCTTGAAGTTTGCGGTCACCCACAAATCTTCGAGATCGACTAGCGAAAATACCGGCTGTCCGGCCGCAATCACCGAGCCTGGTTCCACGCTACGCTTGCTGGTGATGCCGTCGAACGGCGCGCGAACCGTGGTGTATTGCAGATTAAGCTTCGCCTGATCCACGGCGGCTTGCCGGGTTTTTACGGCGGCGTCGGCAGCACCGGCACGAGCACGGAATTGCGCAATCTGTTGCGGCCCGATCTGGGCGGCTCGGACATTGGCTTCGGCTTGCGCGACATGACTCTCAGCGGTGGCCACGGACGAGCCAGCGGCATCGAGTGAGGCGCGAGCTGCCTGCTCAGCGGCTAAGGCAGCATCGAATTGCTGGTGCGAGATTTCATCTTTTTCCACTAGTTGCTGATAGCGCTTCAGATCCTGCGAAGCCTTGGTGTAATTCGCCCGAGCCTCCTCCACCTGCGACTGCGCGGCGTCCACTTCGTGCTTCGCAGCGTTCAAGGCGGCGTGAGAAACGTCGATGTTGCTGGTGGAGGTGGTGCTGGTGATGGGGACACCGGTCTGCGCCGCACGGGCGGTCGCGACAGCGTCAGCCAAATCGGCTTCGGCCTTTTCCAGTGCTACCTGATAGTCCTTGGGATCGAGCTGCACCAGAATTTGTCCGCGACGGACAACCGTATTGTCCTCCACGTAGACGTCGATGACGGTGCCGGGCACACGCGCGGAGATCGGACCGATGTGGCCGTCGATCTGGGCATCGTCGGTTGATTCACGCGCTGCGTAGTAGCGCCAGATGAAGATGGCAGCCACTGCGGCCGCGATCAAAAGGAAGATCAAGGCCCACTTGGCACGAGGGTGCTGCCGGAAGTAGCCTTTCGCCTTCGCCGATTTTGACCGGTCCTCTACCTCTTCCGGCCACGGCTCGCGAGGCGCTTCCGTTTCGTGATTCATGACAGCTTGTTTCGACTCGTCTGCCACTAGGGTTTACCTCCCAAAAATTCCTTTGTCGCCCGCTCGGCGACGCCTAATGATCTGGCCAACGCCAGTTTTGCAAGGTTGAACTGCAGCGTGCTGCTGATCAAAGTTTCGTTGGCGCCCACGACTGATTCCTGCGCCTGGACTACTTCAATATTGTTGGTGACGCCGGCACGGAATCGGTCCTGCCCTTCGGTGAGCGTTTCCTGCGCCAAGCCGAGCGTACTGCGCGAGACGTCCACCTGGTCGGCGGCGGCCTTTAGATCCAGGAATGCGGCGCGGACTTCATATTCGATGCGCCCACGCAGGTCGTCGGCCTCAGCTTGCCGTTGTTTCAGCGCAATCTGCGCTTCTTGAATATCACTGCGGATGCGGCCGCCAGTAAAGATTGGGACCTGCACCGAGCCGGTCGCGGTGTAGGTGCCATGCGACTGGTCGGGATAGTTTCCGATGACGCCGTAATTTCCATCGAAACGCAGCGACGGCCAGCGCTCGGTTTGTGCCGACTTAACTCTGAGGTCGGCGGCACGCACGGCTGAGAGTGCGCTGGCATAATCCGGACGATTGCGCAGAGCTTCGTCGAGAGCAGCTTCAAGCGTAAGCGGCGGAGCTGGAGTGTAAGGGATGTCCTGGGCCAGAGTGAATTCCTGCCCGGTAGGCATACCGATAGTCCGCGCCAGCTGCAACTTTTGCTTGTCCAATTCATTGCGGGCCGCGACCAGGCGTTGCTGATCGGATTGGAATTCAACCTGCGCGCGCAGCACGTCGATAGAGGGAGCGACCCCGGCTTTTTTCTGGTCGATGGCCAGGTTGTAGAGGGTCTGCGCAGTCTCCAGTTCCGCCTGGATCGCGATAACTCGGGCCTGAGCGGAAAGCGATTGCACGTAAGCGACGCCAACGGCGATGACAACCAACTCGCGCGCGTTGCGATAGTTCAGCACAGCGGTATTAGTGGTCTCGGTGCTCGCCTTCAAACTGTTGATGGCCGAAAAATCGAGCACGGGGCCAGACATGTTCGCGCGAACGTCGAATACGTTGAAGGGGCCAATGACGGTCGGAACCCCCGGAAATATGGCGGGGGTGAAGCCCAGAGCAGCGAGATCGATCTGCTGTGAGGAATCGCTCACGCCAGCGCCGATGCTCGGCAGCAACTTACTCATGGCACGCAAGCGCTGCGCGCGGGCCGCTAAACTTTCCTGCGAACTTTCGTAGAGGCCAAGGTTGTACTTCAGCCCGCGATCAAGCGCATCCAGCAAAGTGAGTGGAATGCTGCCGGGAACAACCTTCCCTTGCGGAATGCTGCCCTGAAACGGATTCTCGGAGCCGAGTGCCGGGAGCGTGGTCATGACCTGCCCTGCTCCGGCTGCGGCAGAGGGAGAGGCTGGAGTGAACGTGGAAACGGTTTGGGCGAGGAGACGCTCGCCGAATCCACCCAAGCACAATGCGACTAACAGAATTCCTTGTACAAGGCCAGAGATGCACAAACCTGTACGCGAATGATTGCGAATCACCTTCTATCCTCGTTACTGCGCAATCTGAATACAGTACTCCCTCAGCCACCATCAAGACCTCGAATCAGAGATCCGATTCCCTATGAGAACAAATATGGGGCTGGAACGATGCTTGCGAACTGCCGGAGCAGCCAGCTACGCCCGGCTAATCAGCCGAGGACATCCAGTGCAAGATGGAACACACACCAATAGATGTAAGTGAATACTTACTTGGACGCGAAAAATTTTGCAAGGACATTCAAACCGGCCGTCTGGGTACCGGAGTCATGAACCGAGTTGTTGGTAATCAAAACCGGATTTGGGGTCCGAAGCTAATGCGCAAGTTATTGTGAGCGCCGTTGTTGAAATATACTTCGTCGCCGAATTCGAGGCGGAGTCCGACGGGGCCTAAATTGGCCTCGACGCCACCGGCCGGATATAGCGCAAAATTCAGGTTGGAGGTCCGAATGCCGGAAACGGCGCTGACAACATCACTATAGGGGATCAAACTCGGAGTGAGACGGAAGTCCACAAATCCGCCTTTAAGGGTCACAAATGGGCGAAATCCGCCACCACCGGGTTGCAGCTTCGGTCCGAAAAGGCCGTGGGTCACGCCGATGGAAGTGTTCTCGATCGCGGTAAGGTTACCGTTGGTGACATCGCGGTATACCTCGTCGAAGTTGACACCGTAATCGTAGGCAAGTTCGCCCTCCAGCATCACGTCGTGGTGTACGCGATAGCCGAACCTGCCTCCAAGGCCAAAATTGTTCGTATTGGTTTGGGAAATATTGAGGTAGTCGAGAAAGACCCCAACTTCGAACCGCTGCTGCGCGGCAACAGGGGAGCAAAGGCTTGCGAAGACAATGCAAGTGACAAGAACGAATTTACACATCCGCAAGCACGGTCTCCGAACCAATGACGGTTTGGATGCGGATTGTGCCTGGCGTGCAGTGGCATGTATACGGTCTTATTTTTGAGCTTTGAGGGCGATGGATGGCGAGTCCTGAGGCGCGGCGGTATCGCGATTGCCGGGACACTGCGAAGCGTCGCTGTACATCGCGGGCTCGCCCAGACTGCCGGCCGGCGGAAGATGACGTATATAAAGGACGATCGACCAGATCTCGTCGTCATTCAAAATGCCTCTCGAAGCCGGCATTCCCGAAGGAAAGAGTCCGTTGTCGATAATCCACTTGAGTTGACCGTCGGTGTAGGACTGCGTACTGGCTGAAGTCAGCACGGGAACGGGAGGTGACATGCGATCGGCGAATGGCACGCCGGTGTTTTGCCCATCCAAACCATGACAGGCAACACAGTAGTGGGAAAAGTTGTCCTTGCCCTGGGCGATGTTCTCGGCCGTTGGAGTCAGCGGATTCCTGGCTCTGCGATTACCGACCAGAAGTTTGTGTTCCGCCGATCTCATAACCGAGGTTTCGAACTTTCCGGGCGGTGTTGCTTTGCAAGCGCAAAGCAATAGGATGGAGGCCATCGCGAGGAGCGAAGCTAATTTTGTAGACACAGTTTTATTCCGTTACATGGATGGTCAGCTTCATTGAACCGTGTCCGGAACCGCAGAAGTGACTGCACTTCCCTTCGAAATCTCCGGTCCGATCAGGAGTGAACGAATAGCTACTGTGGTTGTTCTTGCTAACATCTCCCTTGATGTTGAACTGTTCGATCGAAAGACCGTGAGTGACGTCGAGTGAGCGGCAGCGGAGGATCACAGGTTCACCCTTCTTCAGAGTGATCTCGTCGGGAACATAGGTAAAACGCTTGGCGACGATATCGATTACGCGAGCGTCGGGGCCGCCTTCACTGAAAGCCATCATGGCGATGGAGAGAAGGAAAAATGTGGAAAAGAGGATCCGAATCTTCAAATCAACAACTCCGGGTTAGGGTGCGGCTAATGGAGCCGGTGGCACTGTCCCTGACAATCCAGAGACAGCTTGCTCCGGGCCAGAGCGCCACCAGCACAATTAGCTGCGCCGCCGAGGAAGCCGCGTTATTTGCCGCATGCCGCCGATTGGCAGAATTCGGCCCGCAACAATCTGTCGCCGGCGCACTGAACCTGCTCAACCTATCAACGAGACTTCTGGTGGTTGTCACGTGTCCGTAAACCGCGAGTAACTTTTTGGACGAAGCACCTTGAGGGAATCTTTGGCGGTCCGATAAACCGCGACCAAGGCGTTGCGGAGCGAAGTTGGGAGAAAACTCGCCCAATACTTGGCAAAGGCACGCCAGTTGCGCGGCTGCTGTCGCCATGCGGCAAGAAAGTTAGGACGAGATTCGCGCGGGTGTGCGGCAGATAACAAAAAAGATCCGTAAGTGTAGTAGCGAACGGCTAGTTCGCGATTGATTGCTCGTCGTTGCGCCCGGCGGAGTTGTGGACAGGAATGAATCACGTCTTCCAGGGCAGCGATGCCCTCGGCGCATGCCTCGTCCGGCGTGGTTGTCAGAGAGAGGCTCTCAGGGCGTTTGTATCGTATAGCGAGCGTCTCTGGGACGAAGGCAACTTTTCCGCGCGACGCGATTTTGAGCCAGAGATTGAAGTCTTCGCTGACCTTGATCGACTCGTTGAAGCCACCACACTCCTCGAGGCACTCGCGGCGTACCACAACGGTTGGAGTGAAGATGAAACACTCCCGGGCGAGGTGCTCGAATAGCGGATACCGCGGAACACAGAGCGCTGAACGGTCCAGGGGTTCTGAGCCGCCATCGGCGCAATCACAGCACACCAGGCCAATATCCGGATGGCTCTCGAGAAAGGCTATCTGCTTTTCCAGCTTTTGCGGCAACCAGGCATCGTCCGCATCGAGGAACGCGACATACGGACTGGAGGAAATGGAAATCCCTCGATTGCGAGCCGCGGCTTGCCCCGCGTGCCGTTGTATTTCGAAAACGCATGCAAAACTTGCGACGATCTCTTCCGTGTTGTCGGTGGATCCGTCGTCGATGACGAAAAGCTGAAAGTCCCGGTACGTTTGTGATGCAACGCTCGCCAAAGCACGCGCGAGATATTGGGCACAGTTATAGGTTGGTATGACCACGGCGACTTTTGCGGGGGCGTGACTCTGAGTTTGAATTGCCATCCGATAGTGTCTGCGATTTGACGAATCGCCGAACAACGCAGAAATAATAAGGTTCGCCGGACGGCGTATATGTCAGCAATTCGTCATGGCGTTGCTAGATTTCCACCATGAAACTCCGCGGCAAGTCACGATGTATGCGCCGTGGCTTCCCGCTCTCGCAGAATATGACCGCTCTTTGACCGCATGTTGACACCTCTGATTTTTTTCGCCTTTACCCTGAGGATGCATTGAGCGACGAACGAGCTGCGTAATGCAAATGTCGCTCCCCGACCAAGAGTTCAATCAGGAGTCTGCATGGGGCGTACCTGGATTCGTGCACTCGTCACATTGGCCGCACTCAATTGGGTTGCAACGTGCATCGGCCATGCGCAGGGCGAAACGCCGCTCATCTCGGCGAACGCGGGTTTCATCAGCACGACAACTGGCGGACAGACGAATCTACAGCCGATCCTAAACCCAGTCGTTGTGGCCCCGATCGGATCGAAGCTGCTGGTGGAAGGCAGCTACGAGTTCCAGGGATTCGTGGCTCGCCCTACTCCCGACAGCCCTTTCGATGCACAGTATTTCGGATCGCTGTTTTACCTGCAGATGGACTACATCGTGAACCGGCATCTGACCTTCGTTGCCGGCAGGTTCCTGACGCCGTTCAACATTTACAACGAGCGGTTTTCGCCGATCTGGATCAATCCGCTGCAGAACGCACCGCTGATCTTCGGGATCGGCACACGCACCAGCGGATCGAGCGATGGCGCCATGGTTCGCGGCGTCGTGGCGGCACGTCCCGGTTGGGAATGGAACTACACCGCGTTCTTTTCAGCCGGAAGCAGTGTGCATCAATTCCAGTCGGGGCGGGCATTCGGAACTCGCTCGGGAGTCTTCTTCCCGAAGATACGGCTCGAGGTCGGCGCGTCGTACGAGCGCTTCCTTCAGGACCTGCACAACAATTCCACCGGGGCATATCTTTCGTGGCAGCCGAATCGAGTGCCGATCGACGTAACAGCGGAGTACGCACATTCACCGCAGGGGAGCGGCTACTGGGTAGAAACTGGATACCAGTTCAAACAAACGAATCCGCTTGGACCATGGATGCACAACCTGATCGGGATTGTCAGAGTGCAGCAATTCTTCAAAGGAGTCCCTGCGCCGGGCGATGCGTTGCTGAACACGAATGCCCAAGTGGCTGAATTTGGATTTAACTACTTTCTGCCGAAGACGGTGCGGGTCAACGCAAGCTATGGGCGGCAGTTCAGTGATGCAGGTAATTTCAATCAGTGGACTTTTGGTGTCACCAAGCGATTCACGTTTCCAGCAATTCCCGCGAGGAATAATTAATGACAGAACTGAACCGACGCGCACATCGGCTTATCCCAGTAATCATATTGCTGCTGACCTTCCTGTGCGCGGTGGCAGTGGCCCAGAATAACAACAGCGGGCTTCCGCCCAAGCAACAGCTCGCCGAGCCGTCTAAAACGCACGATACCCAACAGATGTCCAAGCCCGTGGATCCAGCCGCCGAAGGAGAGAAACGATTCGAGATCAACTGCGGCCGCTGTCATCGTCCGCCGGACAATATCTCGCCGCGTATTTCGAAGAGCATTCTGCAACATATGCGAGTGAGAGCGATGCTGACGCAAGAAGACGAGTACTACATCCTGAAATACATCGCACCGTGAGCAAGAGGTAGGGGATGCAGCGCTGGTAGTCTGCATCCCAGTTGATCAGTTATTGTTGATGTTGTCCTTCGCCTCTAGCCGTTTTACCAGGTTCGCCACGTACGCCTTCTGCTGATCGGGCGCACCCGCCAGGGCAAGCTTCATTTCTTTGGCAGCATTGTCGTAGTCACCTTGCGAGCAATAAACGCGTGCCAGCCCAGAATGGACGAACCACTGGTCCGGATGCTTCTGTGCGTTCGAACGAAATATCGCGTAGGCCTGCTCGGGATGCTTTTCCGCCTGCAACTGGCGAGCATAAACGTGGATCTGAATCGGAGTTGCAATAGCGAGCGCTTTGTCGAGCGATACCTTGGCCTGATCCGTTTGTCCCAGCGCAGTCAGGACCTTCGACTTGGTGACCAGGTTATCGAAACGTTCTTCCACCTGGATGGACTGATTGGAATCCTTCAGCGCTTCATTGAGGTCGCCCTTGTTCGTGAGCAGATAATTCGACGCGTCGTCCCAGCCTTCCCATGTGTATTGCGCAAGACCGCGAAGTTGCTTGTGCAGACTTTGCGCGACCACCTCGTTCACATTGACCGAGACCTTGAAGGGAACGGCTACTTTTTCCCACCGCAAGGTAATTGTGCTGGAATCGGCAGTGGGATTGTCGAAATCGTAGGTCAGGGCTTCGTGAAAATCCGCGGTCTCAGGTTTCACGGTAACGCGCAGTGCGTCTTCAGCCTGATCGTAAGTAAAGCTTCCCCACGACGTGGAGTTCTTCGAAAAGATAATCGTCCACTGCTGCTGATCGGGGATCATGTGCAGGCCGTAGGTTCCGCGATCAAGCGCCTTGCCTTCAATCATGACCGGATCCGTGAACTGGATGGTCGTGTTCTCGTTCGCGCCAGCACGCCAAACCTGACCGTATGGAACCAGGGTTCCCCAGACTTTGCGATTGTTCACCAGGGGGCGGTGGTAGGAGATGGTGATATCGGTGAGTCCGACGCGCTGCACGATTTCAGCACGTTGACTTGGCAGCGGGAGATCCAAAACGAAAGACTGCGCATGGGCCGCTATCGCGCAGGCGAGAAGCACTCCAAGCAAAATCACGCCACGAACTCTTTGCATGGTAAGAGTCCCCTTTCAAAGTTGATACGGTGCCGGGAAGAAGACGAAACTTCCCGGTTCTCAATTTGCAAGGGACTTCAGAGAGAGAAGAAAGATAGCAGCATGGCAGCTGCAATTCATCCCCGAAGCACGCGGCTTCGTACCTATTCGACGAGTGGGGATGTCAAATTGTGCGATCCCATTCCCCCACTCTCGCGCGAAGAATGGGATCGAGCGATGTCAGGCGGCTTCGGCTTTGGGCTTCAGTGTGCGTCCCAGGAAATCGCGAATGGCGGACGCAATCTGCGCATGATGCGTTTCAACCGCGAAGTGTCCGGTATCAAGGAACTGGATTTCGGCGTCAGGAATATCCCGCTTGAAAGCTTCGGCGCCAGGAGGAAGAAAGAACGGATCGTTCTTGCCCCACACGGCCAGCAATGGAGGCCGCTTGCTGCGGAAGTATGCCTGAAACTTCGGATAAAGTGCGACGTTATTCGCATAGTCCAATAAAAGGTTGAGTTGGATTTCCTGGTTTTCAGGCCGCGCCATGAGGGCGGAGTCCAACGTGTACGTCTCCGGCGCAATCAGCGTCTCGTCCGGAACACCATGGACGTATTGCCACTTCACGGAATCTGGCGACAGGAAATTTCGCAGAGCTTCGCGATTCGCGGGCGTGGGCTCCTTCCAATATTTCTGGATCGGATTCCAGCCTTCACTCAGTCCTTCTTCGTACGCATTGCCGTTTTGCGTGATGACGGCGGTGATTCTTTCGGGATGCGCCATGGCCAACCGGAATCCGACGGGAGCGCCGTAGTCGAAAACGTAAATTGCAAAATGACGTAAGCCGACTACCTCGGTGAATCGAGAGATGACGTGAGCGAGCTGATCGAAGGTGTAGCGGAAGTTTTCGGGCGAACTCGAAAAACCAAAGCCGGGAAGATCTGGAGCGATGACGTGATAACGGTCCGCCAGCTCGTTGATGAGATTGCGAAACATATGTGAGGACGTGGGAAACCCGTGAAGCAAGAGAATTGCAGGGTGATCCTTAGATCCGTCCTCCCGGTAGAAGATTCGGTGGCCATCGACCACTGCGTGTTTGTAAGTTGTCATGGCGTTCTCCATAAGATCGAAGTGGTGGGCGCAACCAGCGCAGGACAATTAACCTGCCTCCCTATCCATGATGAGATTGAGGCGACGAGCGATCCAGAAGATGTCGCCGAAAATAGTAAGATCGTGCTGTGAGTCATCTTCCCGAGAACGCCGGCATTTGCGCGAGTTGCATGCACGCGCGATCTGTGACTTCGGACCGAGGTTCCGTCTTTCTGTTGTGCGAACTCTCATTTTCGGATACACGCTTTCAGAAATATCCCAAGCTCCCGGTGCGGTCGTGCTCAGGCTACAAAGAGAAGCTCGCAAATGTTCCAACGCTCGACTGGAGCACGGGAGCGCTCGCTGACGGCCTGCGCTGTTACCGGGTTGGCGAGTTTTTCGAAGCGCACGAGCACTGGGAGACGATGTGGCTGAAGGCGACTGAGCCAGATAAGTCCTTTCTGCAAGGATTAATTCAGTTAACTGCGGCCTTCCATCACTGGCAGCGGGGGAATCCAGAGGGGACCGCGTCCCTGCTGCGACAAGCGTTGCAGAAGCTGGAGCGATTTAAGGATGTGGCGGGTCAAGCGATGGTGGAGCCGCTTCGGGGAGAGATCCGCGAATGGCTGAACGCATTCGGCTAGTGCGGAAACTTCGGACTTGCATTTTCCTGAGATCAAGGTCGGAATTGGAGCATAACTTTTGTTCACGGCTATCGCGCCGGGTGAATCGCAATGTAGTCGAGCGGCGCGCGCTCTGCGCCGTCGGGAATACCCTCGATACGAAGTTCATCTCCGGGATGGAGCGTGACTCCCGCAATCTGCCGGCGACTGCTCGAATCAGCGTCGGGCTTGTTGCTGGGAAGATGGGCGTCGGCGAACCATTCATCGACCAGGCGGTCGCCGACATAAACGCGGAACTTCGACGCGCCGTTGTTCTGATCGAAATATTCAACATCCAGGTCGTATGTGCCGGGATTGCCTGCGAAATGAAAGCTTGCATCGCATCTTTGCGATGAGGCTGGACACTGGACTCCTTGTCCACCGGAGGCGGCTTCCCAGGGCACAACATCCATCCGCTCATATCCCTGAAGTTGCATGGATTCAGCCTCGATGCGATCGGGGTGATGTCCGACGCGTCCTTGCGCGTCAGGAATCCCGGACACCTTCAGGAACCAATTGGTGATGGCGTCGCGCCAGACGACGGCGTGTCCTGCCTGGTACTGCAATTTTGCGAGCACGAATGTGTAGCGCTCGTCATCAATGCGTCCTTTGAGCGACTCCCACTCGGGAACATACTGGGCGGCGCTTGCAGCTCCATCGTAATGCGAGTCATATATGTGCTGGATAACAGTTTTGCCGGAGTGCAGCTTGTAGGTGTACGGCACGTGATGAAAAAACAGCAGTAGTTCGTCAGGACAATTTGCTAGTGACTCGAATTCCTTCTGGACTGCGGGCGAATATTGACCGATGTAGCCGGTGCCGGTGGCGACGGTGCGATCCATGCCAAGACCATCGTGATCGGCGCGGATCCATTGGCCCCAACCATTGCGCTCGGCCGATTCAATGCCTGGGCCGTAGTGCGGGCCGAGGATGTTGGTGAGCGTGCCGAGTCCGAGCGGCCCGGTGTAGTTTTCGTAAGTGCGCCATGAATTCAGCTGCATGTTGGAGATGGTCTCGAGGACCTGCGGATCATTGCCGAACGTCAGGCGAGTCCATTCATCGGCAATGGTTGCGGCGCTTATATCGGGATTCCAGGCGAGACGTCCGAAGCCATAGAGATTTGCCAGCGCAAGAGGACTGCCGAGCCAGTTCGCGTCGAGACCGACGTTGGCGACTCCGGAGAAGCCGCCTGTCGGCCGATGGAAAGTTTTCCCGGCGACGATCTCTTTCACTGGCGTATGACCGCCGTTCACGCGCAGATCGAAATCGAGCACGCTCTTCCACATGGGAGGGATGAAGACCAAATGTCGCTGTTGTCCGAGGTATTCCTGCGTGATCTGCAACTCGATGGCCTGATTCGTGTTCTGAAGGCCGCCGAACAGCGGCGACGCCGGCTCGCGAACCTGAAAATCGATCGGGCCATGTTTGATCTGAATGATTACGTTGTCGTCGAACTTGCCGTCAAGCGGATGGAAATTATCGTAAGCGGCCTTGGCGCGATCGTTCTTGAGATTGGTCCAGTCGAGGTGATGGTTATAGACGAAAGCACGATAGAAAACGTATCCACCATGCGGCTTCAACGCGCGCGCGACTATGTTTGCCGCGTCCGCCGGAGTTCGTTCGTAGGTTGCGGGACCCAGTTGTCCTTCGGAATCAGCTTTCAGCACAAATCCGCCGAAGTCCGGGATGGCGCGATAGATCTGGTCGGCCTTCGCTTTCCACCATGCGGCGACCTTGGGATCGAGAGGATCGAATGTGTCGAGTCCGCCAATTAGCTTTGGGCTCGCGAAGTTTACGGAAAGCCCGAGACGGATGCCCCAAGGGCGAAACTCGTCGGCAACACGCGCGAGTTGCGGAATGAAATCATCCGCAAGAACATTTGGGCTCGCGTTCACATTGTTGATCACGCATCCGTTGATGCCGATTGAGGCGAGCAGACGAGCGTAGTCGCGCGTGCGGGTTAAGTCGCTGCGTACGGCTCCATTCTCGAAAAATATCGAGCGACCGCCATAACCGCGCTCGATGCTGCCGTCGAGGTTGTCCCACTGATTGATCCAGCGGAGTGGCACGAACGGACTTTCTGCATGATCGAGATGATCGACGTTCTGAGTACGTGCGAGAGCACTGAGCCACGCAAAAGCGCCATAGAGAACACCGCGATCGGTGAGACCAGTAATAATGATGCAGGGAGCGCCATGGATACGAGCTGTGGTCAGCCAGTAGCCGTCGTTATTCAGTGCGACGGGCGCGTGGAGTGCGGCGCCCAGCTTGTTCAGATCCGCCAGAGTGCCAAGAACAATGGCTGGCCTTTTCGGAATACCGGTGGAGGGTGTAGTCCGGCGGCGCAACATTCCCTCGATGCCGCGGACCAGTTCTGACTGCGCTGATGCAAGTAGCGGAGAGTCGCCGAGTACCGTGACGGTTTTGGGTAATGAGCTGTATTGCGAACGAGCGACGTCGGTCAGGGCAGCGTAGCGGAGCCACGCTTCGTAGCCGGTTTCAGCCCGTGCAGCTGGACAGAATGTTATGAGCACAAGCAGTACTGCACAATACATCGTTAGGCGATTATTCATGTGAGCTCGTGCTACCAGCTGTGCATGGTTCCGTCGAGTTTGCGGTTGATGGGAAGATATGCCCGCTGGTAAGGATACTTCCCTGCCAGTTGCTCGTTGATATCTACGCCGAGTCCGGGCGCGTCCCCGGGATGCATGAATCCCTTCTCAAACGAGTAAGCGTGCGGGAAGACTTCGTCCGTCTCCTTCGCGTGCGGCATGTACTCCTGAATGCCAAAGTTATGCACGCTCAGATCGAAATGAAGAGCCGCGGCCATGCACACCGGGCTCAAATCAGTGGCACCGTGACAACCGGTGCGAACCTGGTAGAGTTCCGCCAGAGCCGCGATCTTGCGCAGATGCGAGACGCCTCCGGCGTGAACAACAGTGGCGCGGATGTAGTCGATCAACTGCTCCTGAATCAGTTGCTGGCAGTCGAAAATGGAATTGAACACCTCGCCTACGGCGATCGGCGTGGTGGTGTGGCGGCGGATGAGGCGGAAGCTCTCTTGCAGTTCCGCCGGAGTTGGATCTTCCATCCAGAACAGATGATACGGCTCCAGCTCTTTACCCACCCGGGCAGCTTCGATCGGAGATAGACGGTGGTGAACATCGTGCAGCAGGTGAAGCTCGTTGCCGAATTCTTTCCGCAAGCGCGCGAAAAGTTCGGGGATGAAGTTCATGTACGCTTCGGACGACCAGAGATTTTCTGGCGGAGCATTCTTCTCTGCCGGTTCGTAGTGACCGGGGCCCGAGCCGACTCCATAAGTGCTCGCCAAACCGGGGATTCCCGACTGCGCACGGATCGCCTTGTAACCGGCTTTCAGGTAATTGGCGACGGCCGCAACTGTATCTTCAATATTCGCGCCGCTGGCATGTCCGTAAACGAGAACTGTGTCTCGCGATGCTCCGCCGAGCAATTGATACAAAGGCGCGTTCAGCGACTTTGCTTTGATGTCCCACAGCGCCGTGTCAACGGCGGCGATTGCCGCCATGGTCACTGGACCCCGTCGCCAATACGCGCCTTTGTAGAGATATTGCCAGATATCTTCAATGCGGCGCGCATCGCGGCCGATGAGGAGCGGCACGACATGTTCTGAAAGATAGCTGGCGACCGCCAGTTCGCGCCCATTCAGGGTCGCGTCCCCGAGTCCGTAGAGGCCATCTTCCGTAAGGATTTTCAGGGTGACGAAATTTCTGCCAGGACAACAGACAATCACTTTTGCATCGACGATTCTCATAAGCGTGGGCGACTTGTCTGAAATCTTACCCGATTTGTTCGATACCGCAACAAAACGAGTTGACACTATTGTTCCAACCGCCGTCAATCGAAGCAGGTATCGGCTTAACTCAGGACTACATTTCTTCGGTGAGCTGCCTTGCCCAGTGAATCGCTTCGAGATAGCTGTCGGAGAGGAAGCGAGCTGGAATCTGCCATTGATTGCGGATCTCCTCGCAACGGTTCCAGTCAGCGGCCTCGTATGCCAGGACCAGGTCGAATCCCTTTCGGAGAGTGTTGGATGTGCCCAGAAGAGCCGCTCTTACATCTGCAGAGACGGCGACTAGTTCAACCAGCGACTCGACAGACAGATCGAGGATCGCGTGCATGAGCGACAAGATGCCGAGAAGGAAGAGCGAGGAACTGGAGAGGCCGATTTTGGACGCGAGGGATTCCGCGAAACGGGCACGAATCAATGCCGTCTCCAGCAGGTGTCTCTTACTCGCTCCTGCGCCTGCTCCCAACGCACAGACCAGCAACATCCACTTTCGGATTTCGACTTCCCCCAAAAGCGCGAGCGCGTGCAGTACAGAGCGAATTTCGTCCTGGAGATAGAAAGCTGGTGAATTCAGAAACCGTAGCAGGCGATAGCAGAGAGCGGGATCGGACTTGATAATGCTTTCCACTTCGAGCAAGTTCAACTGGGGAGAGGCCAGGGTGCGCAAAATGCGCACATGATTCGCGTCGAGTCCGTCGATGCTGGAGGTAGAGAGAATACTCGGCTTGGAAAAGAGATAACCCTGGAACAGGCTGAAGCCTATCGCCTTAGCGCGCGCGAATTCTTCTTCCGTTTCCACCTTCTCCGCCAACAACTGGCGATGGCTACGAAGATACTTAACGGCCAGAGCGGGCCAGTGCTCGGCTGGGGTTAAGCGGACATCGATCTTGATTACGTCAGCCAGTTCAATCAGCGGCTCGTAACCTGGTTGCTCGATGAAGTCGTCGAGCGCGATGCGGTAGCCGCCCCGTTTCAATTTCTGGCACGCATCGATCAACTGTCGCGTAGGGCGCACCGACTCGAGAATCTCGACTACGGCGACTTCCGGCGGAAATAGTGTAGGAAGACCGTCAAGAATAAGGTTCTCGGTGCAATTCAGGAATACGCGATGACCGTCGGAAAGCGTCTCCAATCCCAGGAGCACAGCGGTGTCGATGGTTTTCTTGGAAGCGATATCGGGATCTCCGGGCGGGCAGCGATTCTCGGTCGAATCACGAAATAGCAATTCATACGCAGTCAAGCATCGATCCGCGTCGAGAATGGCCTGGCGTGCCACGTATTGCATTGGATTCATCTCTAAGGCAAACATCGGGAGAATCCTGATAACGATTAGCGACGGCTGTTGAAAATGGGCAAGCAAAAAGTCAGGACCGAAGCGGGACGCGACCCGTTCGCACGTCACCTGATCTTTTCAATTTAGATTCAAGCTCGAGATGGCAATATCCGATGTCTGCTGCGTATGGAGTCCGATACTTCCAAAAGGGGTGGAGCGTTAGGGATTAGCGTCGGGATTGTTGCATGTGGCATCATAGGACAAGACACTGTGCGTACCTCTAGACCATTCGCCGTTCTGTTGCTGCTGCTCCTCGTCGCGACTGCGCTTCCAGCGTTGTGTGTCGCGAACTCTGGGCAGAGCTCGTGTGCAGGTGCGGACGAAATGCCGGCCGGTTCGCACCGCGATCATTGTCCAGCACCTCAACCACGAGCCTGCTGCCAGGTGGATCATGCAACGCCGATGACGGTGCCGGTCGCACGTTTGGCCGTCGAGCTTGCGTTTGTCTCTGCTGTTTCGGATGGTCACGATGGTCTGATCCACCTCATCGCGCACTTTGTTACAGCGAACGAGTTCTCTCCACCTCCGCCAACTATTCTTCGCATCTGATCCCTACACCCTGCCATCGTATTCACGCGCTGTGATGTCCGCGTGCTCGCAAGCGCGCATCGACGCAACCCTTCAACGTGCCAGAGGAGTGGGATGTCTGTTCGCCACCACTTTTATCTTTTTGTTTTTGCTCTAACGACAATTCATAGCGGATGGGCGCAGTCGGGTCCGGCCTCTGATCGGAACAATCCGAATGGTCAGGAGCAGAGGCCTACGTCTGACTCGCAAATGCCGGGTATGGATCACAGGCCCATGCCCGGGATGCATATGAACATGACCCAAACGCCGGCAACGTTCATAGACGAAATTTTGCATCACAGCACGTCCGGAACCAGCGCCGAGCCGAACTCCACCCCGATGCCCATGCTCATGACAAGGAAAGGCCAGTGGATGCTGATGTTCCATGGTGTCGTATTTTTAAATGCGATGCAGCAGAGCGGGCCGCGCGGCGCAGACAAAGTATTTTCTACGAACTGGTTCATGCCTATGGCGCAAAGGCGGCTTGGTCCTGGAACACTGACGCTGCGAACGATGGTCAGCCTGGAGCCAGCCACTATCACCCAGCGCTATTACCCGGAACTGTTTCAGCAAGGCGAGACGGCGTTTGGGAAGCCGATCGTCGATGGTCAACACCCGCACGATTTCATCATGGAGTTGGCCGCACTCTACGACGTGAGGCTCGGTGAAAATAGCTTGCTGTCTTTTTATGTGGCGCCGACAGGTGATCCCGCGCTTGGGCCGACTGCGTATCCCCATCGGGCTTCTGCATCGGAGGATCCGATCGCCGCTCTCGGACATCATTTGGAAGACTCGACGCACATCGCGGCGGATGTGATCACCGCCGGATTTACTTACAAGATTGCGCGAGTTGAGGCATCGGGATTCCACGGACGCGAGCCCGACGAATTTCGCTGGGACATCGACTCCGGCAAAATCGATTCGTGGTCGGTGCGTGCGACGGTTAACCCTGCTCGCAACTGGAGCGCGCAATATTCCTTCGGGCACCTCACCAGTCCGGAAGCACTCCATCCCGACGAAGATATCGACCGTATGACAGCGTCGGTGATGTATAACCGCCCGACAGCTCGGGGTAATTGGGCAAGCACATTGCTTTGGGGACGGAACCATACTTCCGATGGACTAGTGTGGAACGGCTATCTGGCTGAATCGACACTGCGATTTGCCGAGCTGAATTATGTGTGGACCAGGATTGAAAACGTGGATCGCACGAACGAACTGTTGCTGCGAAATCAGTTCGAGCCATCTGACTTTCAGGAAAGCATCATCGGCCGGGTGCAGGCTTATACCGGAGGCTACGAGCGTGACATCAATTTGATTCCACACCTCGCCACGGGCATTGGCGGCCAGTTCACGGTGTACACAACACCGGAAACGCTGCGGGCCGAATATGGAAGCCATCCGGTAGGCGGCGTTGTGTTCTTGCGACTACGCCCATTTGGAAAGACGCGATGAGAGACGATCTCACGACTGTATTATGAGGATCACAGCCTGTACCCTCGGCACATGAATGAGGATGTGCTGGAGACCCGGGCGTTCATGATTTACACAAATGCAACGTGAGTGGTAAATAGATGCTGTAATCGTTCTGACTGGAGCTGCTGCTGAAAGGGGGCGTATGCGTTGTCGATCGGTAATGATCTTCTCGGTGCTGGTGATTGCCGTTATGTATTTCACAGAAACGCCGGCGTATGCACAAAAGTTCACTTGTGCGTCGAACAATAACCAATATCAAACGTGCCAGATTCCTGGCCGTGGTAACCCGCAGAACGTGCAGATGGTTCGTCAATTGAGCCAAACGCCATGTGTTCAGGGGCGAAGTTGGGGAACGCGCGGTAACCAGGTGTGGGTCGATAAAGGATGCCGTGCCGAATTCGCGATTGGGGGACCCGGCTACGGTGGTCCGGGTTACGGCGGGCGTCCTCCGTATGGCGGCGATTATCACGGTGGACCTCCGAGGGGCGGACCACCTGCCTATTACGCTGGAAGCTTCAGTGGCGGCCGGAGCAATTGCACGTCGGGACGGGGCGCCGGGCCGGTCTATTGCCAGAGTGGCGGCGCATTTAAATATGCGAATCCGATTCGAGTAAATAGCGCTTGCGTACAGAATCGAACGTGGGGCGTTTCTCAATACGGATTATGGGTTGCGAATGGTTGTAGCGGACAATGGGAGATCAAGAGGTAATTCAGTCATATTCACTGGAATCGAAGAACGGCGAGTGGGACATCGCGAAATGTGTTGCTCGCCGTTGCGCATTGCGGGCACATAATGCGCATCAAGGAATTGATTTGGCGTGCTATGAACTCTAAGTTGTCCGCCGTTTAGCGAGCTACCTCATCCAGGAAGATGAGTTCCGAGCTGTTTGCAATTGGGAGCTGCACGTGCAGACCATCCTTCATGAGATCGCTGCCCATGGCGATTCTGTCCGCCGCGTAGTGATCGTGAAATCTTAGTTGGTAGCGGGATTCACGATTTAAGCCTTGGAGCACAAAGGCGTGCTCGCCTTCCTTCTCCGTGGAACCACGAAATGCGTACACCACTCCGCGGTGTTGCAGGACCTCGTAGTATTCCATCCCCGTCCCAGCCAATCCCGTCGGGACGCTCTGAAATGTGGTAGAGATTCGCATCGCGAATCAATGGACGCAGCTGTGTTTTGTGGAGTTCTATCTCTTCTTTCGCTCCTTCGTGTTCCTCCGCAGTCCATGAGGTAGTGTCGATCATTCCGCTGAGCCTGCCCATCATGCCCCATTCCACGGCGAAACGTCGTTACGTGGTTGAGACAATGGCTGGAGGTGGCATCGCACTCTTCGATTGCGACAACGATGGCAAACTCGACATCGCCGTGGTGACTGACTCTACGCTTGAGGCATATCTGAAGCGCGGCGAGCCGATGGTTACGCTCTATCAGCAGGATCATATTCGCCGACGCTGCATTTTACTGACGTTACCAAATCCGCGGGACTGAACACGCGCGGCTGAGCTACAGGTCTCGCGGTCGCGGATTTTGACAACGACGGCCTTCCTGACTTGTATGTGACTGGCTACGGCCACAATGTGCTCTATCGCAACCTTGAGGGCTGCAAGTTTGAAGACGTCACTGAGAAAGCGGGTCTGAAGGCCGGTAGCTTCAGTATGGGAGCAGCGTGGGCTGATTACGATCGTGACGGCAACGTTGATTTGTTCGTAGCGCGATATGTTTCTACAGACCTACACCATTTACCCGATCCCGAGCTTTCGTTCAGCTACAAGGGCGTGCTCGTGGAAGTACCAGATCACATGGATGGTGAGAGCGATCTGCTCTTTCGCAGCCGTGGCGATGGCACTTTCGAAGAAGTCTCGGCAAAGGCCGGACTCAATGATCCCTACAAACTGCACGGCATGGGCGTGGTGTGGGGAGACTACGACGACGATGGCTGGCCCGATCTTTTTGTCACCAACGATTCGGGCTGGAACTTTCTGTATCGCAACAAGCAGGATGGCACGTTCGAAGAGGTTGGCGTCCTCTCAGGCACCGGGCTCGGGCCGAATGGTGAACTCTACGGCAACATGGCTGCTGACTTCGGCGACTTTGATCGTGACGGCAAACTGGACATCGTCGTGACGCGATACGGCAACCACCCAGCTAGCCTTTATTGGAACCAGGGCAAACGCCAGCTCACGGACGTCGCCGAGAAGTCTGGCATCTCGAAGCCAACTTTCGTTCCCATTAAGTGGGGCGTCGGATTCGGCGACTTCGATAATGACGGCTGGCCCGACATCTTCACCGCGAATGGAAACTTTTCCGTGCTGATGGACGCACTGCCATATGACGCTCGCTATGCCGAGCCTATTCAGCTGTTCAGCAACCAGGGAGATCGTAGTTTCGCAGAAGTCGCTACAGCTTCTGGACTGAATGATGGACCGTTGCTGTCGCGCCGCGGTACTGCATTCGGCGACATTAATAATGATGGCAATCTCGACAGTGGTGGTCTTCAACGTGAATGGCCCGCCCTCGCTATTTCTGAACGAGACTCACAACCAGAACCATCGCATTCTCTTTCGACTAATCGGGACGAAGAGTAACCGAGCGGCGATTGGCGCTCGGGTTACCGTAATCACGCCAACAATGACTCAGATCGATGAAGTTCGTGGCGGCGGCAGCTATAACTCCAGCAACGATTCGCGACTGCATTTCGGCTTAAGTAACGGCTCGAGGACGAAGAAGATCGAAGTTCGCTGGCCCAGCGGGAAGACACAGGAGTTTCAAGACGTAGAAACGGATGCAATCTATGAAATCAAGGAAGGGGAAAGCATCAGAAAAGTCTCCTCGTTCTCTTCCTCAAAAGAGTCGCCATCGCATGCGCGGCATTCGGTGCGTTGACATATGGAGAACCCAGTCGTGACGATATCTCGTCGTTCGTTCCTGAAGCGCACTTCGTTCTCGCTCGCAGCGGCCTGTGCCCTGCCTCATTTGTTAAGCGAAGAAGCCCCGGCCCCGCTCGAGGAATTCGGATACGGAGATGTTCATCTATTGCCGAGTTTGGCACAGGCACAGTTCGAACAGACGCAAGCCGTGCTGTTGCAAATGAATGTCGACAGCCTGCTGAAACCGTGGCGGCTGCGCGCGGGACTGCCGGCTCCGGGACCCGAGATGGGCGGATGGTACGACGAGGTGACGCTCGCAAAGACTCCGTCAGGCGGACATGGCTTTTGCTCCCGCACACTGCTTCGGAGAGTGGATCTCTGCGCTCTCGCGAGGCTACGCAGTCAATCGCGATCAGGGGACGCGAGCGAAAGTAGAGCAGATTCTGACGGGCTACGAACCGGCAATTTCAAGGCGCTTCTACACGAACTGTCGCTTTCCGGCGTACAACTATGACAAATGTGTCTGTGGGTTGATCGACGCACACACGTATTGCGGAATCGATGCCGACTATAAATTGCTGAACCTTACAACCACTGCCGCGGAACCGCATCTCCCACCGCGCGCGCTCGATCGCGGAGAACCGCAACTTAAGTGGCGAAGATCAATTGGCGAGAAAAATGGCGTCGACTACGACGAGTCGTACACTCTGCCGGAAAATTTGTTTCTCGCATGGCGGCAGGGAGCAGGCGATCGATACCGCACACTCGCGTCGAGATTCTTGATTGACGATACTTTTTTCGACCCACTCGCAGCCGGCAAGGACGTACTGGGTGGACATCACGCATACAGCTACTGCAACGCGCTCAGTTCCGCCATTCAGGCATACCTCTGTACTGGAAGTGAAAAGCACCTCGCCGCGGCCCGCAACGCATTTCAGACGATCGAGGAGAACAGAGCTTCGCGACAGGCGGTTGGGGTCCCAACGAAGAATTTGTAACGCCTGATACCAACGCGCTCTATAGGAGTCTGACCGAAACGCATCGTGGATTCGAAACGCCGTGTGGCAGTTATGCGCACTTCAAGCTCACGCGCTTTTTGCTGCGCATCACGCGTGATGGCTGCTATGGCGACAGCATGGAGCGCGTTCTCTATAACACTGTGCTGGGCGCCAAACGCCTGGAACCTGACGGGCACGCCTTCTATTATTCCGACTACAACAATCGCAGCAGCAAGACGTATTTTCCCGATCGGTGGCCATGTTGTTCAGGAACACTTCCGCAGGTCGCAGCTGATTATCACGTCATGATCTATTTCCGGGATCCGCGAGGACTCTGCGTCAACCTCTATCTACCCTCGGGAGTTCAATGGACGACGGATGATGCGGCCCAACTGTCGCTCACGCAAAGCGGAGATTATCCAAATGATGGGCGCGTGCATCTCCAGTTGCGTGCAAGCAGGTCTGCCCTCTTTCGATTGCATCTGCGGATTCCGTCGTGGGCGAACACGGGGGCAGAGCCGGCCTCTATCTTCGTGAACGGCACACCTGTCGCGCCAAATATCAACGCCGGCTTTGCGACAATCGAACGGACATGGAAAGACGGCGATCAGGTTGAGCTGACACTCCCCATGCCTTTGCGACTCGAAGCGATCGATCGGGAGCACCCCGATACAGTCGCGCTCATGCGCGGGCCGCTCGTACTGTTTGCCTTGGCGGAGAATCCGCAACTGACTCGCAAGCAGGTGCTAACGGTTGAGAACGACTCCAGCGGCAGATCGAGAATAGGAGACGTAAAGTTCGCGCCGTTTTTTGCGATCGAGGAACAAAGCTACTCAACCTATCTGACGCGCTGCGGACGTCGCAGATCCAAGCTCCTTTTGTTGTATCGACCAAGGCCATCCAAAACTCCTGGCGATCTTTGCCAAGGCCGCGGGCGCCGTAGCCTTGTTGATGCCGAACAGATAGGTCAACCGAAGCTGATGGGAAGAGTTAACGAAGCTTCCCTAGAAGGCCGGTTTGCAGTAATAATCGTAAGCCATTTGCAAGCTGACCAGTCATGACCCAGATGTCACGATGAACCCACCACAATTTCGTGCCGAGAAAGAGTTCCAGCCGGACACAACTGCAGATACCAACGCGGAAGCGAGCTTGCGCAAGCGTTGGACATATCTGCTGCCCATCATTTTCGTCACTTATAGCCTCGCATATTTAGACAGGGCGAACTTCGGATTCGGTGCAGCAGCCGGGCTGGCAAGCACCCTTCACATTACCGGGCAGGACACATCCCTCCTCGCGGGCTTATTTTTCCTCGGCTATTTCATGTTCCAAGTGCCCGGTGCGGTCCTGGCCAGAAAATATAGTGTGCGGCGCGTAGTATTCGCGACCCTGATTCTGTGGGGAGTTTTTGCAACCTTCACCGGCGTGATTCGGCAGTTCTGGGTCCTCGCACTCGATAGGTTTCTCCTTGGTGTGGCGGAAAGCCTGGTGTTCCCCGTCATGCTCCATCTATTGACGCAGTGGTTCACTCGGGCTGAGCGTTCGCGCGCCAACGCCATACTGATGCTTGGCAATCCGGTCACTCTCTTGCTGATGTCGCCGCTCACTGGTTACCTCATCCAGAAACTGGGCTGGCAAACGACATTTGTCGCGGAAGGCATCCCCTCGATCCTATGGGCCGTGGTTTGGATTGTCGTAGTTCGAGATCGTCCATCTGATACAAAATGGCTGGATCCACGAGCGGCGGAAAAGCTGGAAGACCAATTAACACGGGAGCAGATTGAGCTGGCTCCAGTGGGAGTGGCGTATAAAGCATTCCTCCGCCCCGACGTGCTTCTACTTGCAGCTCAGTATTTCTGCTGGAGTTTGGGCGTTTACGGATTCGTCCTCTGGTTGCCGACGATCGTGCGCAAAGGTGCGGAACTTTCGATGGCAAGGACGGGATTGCTTTCGGCCCTGCCCTATCTAGCTGCGATTGTGCTGATGCTCATCGTCTCGCATATTTCCGACAAAACCCAGAAACGTCGCTCTTTGGTTTGGCCATTATTAATGATGGCCGGTATTGCCCTGACCGGCTCGTTCTTCCTGGCCCAGCGCAGCTTCACTCTCACCTTTGCCTGCCTAGTTATTTGCGGTGCCGGCATCTATGGGCCGTACGGTCCGTTCTTCGCCATCATTCCCGAGCGGCTACCTCGCAACGTCACCGCCGAGGTGCTCGCGTTCGTCAATAGTTCGGGCGCGCTGGGCGGATTTTTCGGAAGCTACCTGGTCGGTTTGCTGCAGGCAACCACAGGCAATGCCCGAGCCGGTTACTTGCTGATGTCGTTTTCGCTCATCTTTTCCGCGATACTTATGCTGTTCCTGCGAGATGCTGGGACGGTTCGGCGCACTGCGAACTCTTAACAACAAACACCATGAGCGACCACACAGGATCGATTTCCGCAAGACAGGTATTTGAAAGCGATGCATCGCTGCTCAGTGAAATATCCACGCACGCGAAAGGGCCGGAAGGCTCGCTGCCCATCGCCGCGGAGATGTTGCTGACGCAACCGTCGGGGAATCTCTTCGGCCTGAGCCAGAATGCAGGTATGGGATGGGAGCTGTCACGGGTGCTCGATCCCGAGTACTTGATTCTGAGCACGCACGGGGGAGTGCGGGCACCCGATGGAACTCCCATCGCACTCGGGTTTCATACGGGGCATTGGGAAGTTGGACTGCTCGTCGCCGAAGCAGCACGCGAGTTGCGCAGCCATCGAGCGATTCCGTTTGCCGGTGCTTGCACCGATCCATGCGACGGGCGCACGCAAGGCACTGCTGGGATGCTCGACTCCCTGCCATATCGCAACGACGCGGCGATCGTGCTGCGGCGGCTGATGCGATCACTGCCCACACGAAAGGGTGTCATCGGCGTTGCTACGTGTGATAAGGGCCTGCCCGCCATGATGATGGCGCTTGCGTCATCCGGCTCTTTGCCGAGCATTCTCGTGCCGGGCGGAGTCACCCTGTTGCCGGAAAACGGGGAAGACGCGGGGAAAGTCCAGACCATCGGAGCACGATATGCACAAGATCAGATCACGCTCGAGTACGCAGCCGAGGTCGGATGTCGCGCTTGTGCAACCCCCGGGGGTGGTTGCCAGTTTCTCGGCACAGCCGCAACTTCACAGGTCGTGGCCGAAGCGCTAGGCCTTTCGTTAACTCACTCTGCGCTGGCGCCCTCTGGTCAGGCCGTTTGGCTTGATGCAGCTGCGCGCTCGGCTCGCGCCATCTTGCGAATGACCCAACTTGGAATAGGCACGGCTGACATTTTGACCGATGCCGCAATCCGCAACGCCATGGTGGTGCACGCCGCGTTCGGAGGGTCGACGAATCTCCTGTTACACGTGCCTGCGATCGCGCATGCCGCCGGATTGACCCGTCCGTCCGCCGCAGATTGGGCCGCGGTCAATCGCGCTGTTCCACGGTTGGTGGACGCGCTACCGAATGGGCCGAACAATTTCGCAACCGTTCAGGTATTTCTCGCAGGCGCGGTGCCGGAAGTGATGCTCCATCTGCGAACCGCAGGTCTGCTCGACTGCAACGTTCGCACTGTTACCGGAGCAAGCTTGGATGAGAACCTCAACTGGTGGGAGCAGAGCGAGCGACGTCGCGAGCTGAAGAAGAGGTTACGCGAGCTTGACTCGATCGATGCAAGCCATGTGATCCTCTCACCGGACGCCGCCCGAGCTAGTGGCTTGACTCCGACCATCTGCTTCCCGTCCGGCAATCTCGCGCCCGAGGGAAGCGTGATCAAAAGCACGGCCATTGATCCTTCATTGATCGACAGACAGAACACGTATCGCCACACGGGACCGGCGCGCGTTTTTGTCACCGAGCGTGCCGCCATTGATGCGATCAAGCAGAGGGCCATTTCCAGCGGCGACGTTATTGTATTAATTTGCGGTGGACCGGCCGGCGCCGGCATGCAGGAGATTTACCAGATCACCTCGGCGCTGAAGGCACTTCCATTTTGCAAGCACGTAGCCGTACTCACTGACGCGCGTTTCAGTGGTGTTTCGACAGGAGCCTGTGTCGGGCACATTTCTCCGGAAGCACTCGCTGGCGGTCCGATCGGACGTGTGCGGGATGGCGACACGATAGAAATTGCGATCGATCGCAACGTCCTGCAGGGCAGTATCGATCTGGTCGGCGAAGGAAACGAAAGTTTTTCCGCCGAAGAGGGCAGCCTGCGTCTGGCCCAACGTGCGCCACGACATGATCTCAGGCCCCATCCCGATCTTCCCGACGACACCAGGTTGTGGGCGGCATTGGTCCAGGCTTCCGGAGGCGTATGGGGAGGATGCGTTTATGATGTGCATGCGATTCTCGAACAACTCGAGCGAGGGGCCGCAACACAGAAGCGAGACTAGCTGTTTATTCTGAATCGAAAAGAAGAGGCCTGGCTGCGTGAAACTCTACCGCACTAACAAAGGCGCATTCGTCGAGGACAACGACCAATTCTATCTGGTATCCGCCTTGCCTTCGCCCCACGATTGGGATGAACTGCTTTGCGATCCTGATCTGCACGGCCGCGCTCGATCGGCAATTCGCAACGGCGCACCGACTGGTTTTGATCCTGCTTCTATTCTTGCCCCAGTTGTCAGCCAGGAGGTGTGGGCAGCAGGCGTCACCTATTTCTCCAGCCGGCGAGCACGAATGGAGGAGAGCAAAGACGCCGGAGGCGGAGATTTTTACGATCGTGTCTACGCAGCGGAACGTCCCGAACTGTTTTTCAAGGCGACAGGTCGTCGCGTCGTTGGGCACGGCAAGCCGGTGCGGATCCGATCTGACGCAAAGTGGTCGGTCCCGGAGCCGGAGTTAACTCTCTTTGTGAATACGCAGGGCGTGATCGCCGGTTACACAATTGGCAATGACATGAGCTCGCGCGATATTGAAGGAGAGAATCCTCTCTATTTGCCGCAAGCGAAAGTTTATGACGGCAGCTGCGCCATCGGACCCTGCATTCTGCTTTCGCCGGCGCCATCCCCCGAGACAAGGATCCAGTTGGAAATCTCGCGCGATGGGAAGGTGGCATTCTCGGGCAGCACGTCTCTGGTTGAGCTCAAACGCGAGTTGACTGAGCTGGCGAAGTTTCTGTTTCGCGACAACAGTTTTCCCGACGGAGTCTTCCTGATGACTGGGACAGGCATCGTTCCCGGCGACGACTTCACCCTCGCAAGCGGTGACGCAATAAGCATCCGAATCGACGGAATAGGCAAGTTGGAAAACTTTGTCGGATGAGTTGGACGTTAGATGGCTTGTCCGCCTCGCGTCCACTCACCGTTTACCAATCGCAGGATGCCAAGAGAGTTCGATCGCTGTAACTCCGGCGGAAGCGCAGCATCGGGGAAATCCTGATAACAGATCGGCCGCACGAATCGAAACATGGCTTGTGTGCCAACCGAGGTTGAGCGACCGTCTGAAGTGGCGGGAAATGGGCCTCCGTGAACCATCGCGTGGCAGACCTCAACGCCTGTGGGAAAGCCATTGAAGAGGATGCGGCCAACCTTGGTTTCAAGCACGCGAATAAGTTCTTGGGCGTTCGCAAGATCTTCTTCGGTGCCGTGAATCGTGGCCGTCAGGTGGCCGTGCATTTCCTGCGCTGCTTTCAAAAGGTCGTGCTCCCTGCCGTAGCGCACGAGCAGTGTTGTCGGTCCGAAGACTTCCTCGCCCAGATCCGGATGCTTTAGAAATTCCTCTAACGAGATACTGAAGATCGTTGGCAGACCTGCAGCACAATTCTGTTCAATCGCGGCGTCGCTGTGGGTAATCAATTCCGCTTTTCCGTCGGCCACTCTCTGCTCGATAGACTTGTTGTACTTCCCCGCGATACCGTGCGTCAGCATGCCATGCGCGCCAAGCTTACTGACGCCGTTCCGCAGAGCGTCGACAAATTCAGTACTGTGATCCTGCGGAACAAATACCATCCCCGGCTTCGTGCAGAATTGACCGGAACCGAGCGTGAATGATCCTTGAAGTCCTTGCGCAATTTGCGAGCCGCGCTCCCGCAAAGCTCCGGGCAAAACAAACAGAGGATTCGTGCTACCCATCTCAGCAAAACAGGGGATCGGCTCTGGTCTCTCGGAAGCCAGACGCATCAATGCCTGTCCGCCAGTCGCGGATCCGGTGAAGGCGATTGCCTTGATGAAAGGATGCTTCGCCAGCGAAATACCCACCTCGATTCCTGCGTCGAAAAGAAGAGAGAACACTCCGGCGGGCAGCCCACTTTCCTTGATCGCCTCCTGCACGGCTTGTCCGACTAATTCACTGGTTCCCGGATGTGCGGGGTGGGCTTTGACAATCACGGGATTTCCGGCCGCAAGGGCCGACACCGTGTCGCCTCCGGCCACGGAAAAAGCGAGCGGAAAATTACTCGCGCCAAAGACCGCCACAGGTCCGAGTGGGCGGAACATGGAACGCACATCCGGACGCGCGATGGGCTTTCGCGCGCGGTCAGCCTCGTCGATCCGGGCATTCACCCATGAGCCCTCTTCCAGCACCTCGGCAAAGAGTTTCAGCTGGCCCGTGGTCCGTGCAAGTTCTCCCTGCAACCGCGGCAAGGGCAGTCCAGTTTCCAGATTAGCTCGCTCTATGATGGAGTTGCCGCGCTCGGCGAGTTTCTCGGCAATTCTGCGCAGCAAGGTAGCACGCAGCTTGCCGGAAAGCCCAGAAAATACTCCGAAGGCGCTTGTCGCAGACTCAGCCGCATTCTCGATGTCTGCGCCGGTAGCCGAGTAATATAACGGCTCCAGCGGAGAACCACTGACGGGATTAATCCCGCGAAATTCCGCCCCGCGCCGCCTCAGGCATTTGCCCCGCAACCAGGGAAACTCCCGACAACTCAAGCCCGTGAATCGTCATTAAGACACCCTCGGCTTCGAATGATATAGAGTTTTTGGCGAGTCAGTCGCCTGACACCAGCATAGTGAAATTGCGATCCCTTTGATCGCGGAGGATCGCCTTGCGCTTCGAGCTGCCCTATCGGTGTACAATCCGCAACCTTCCTCATATCATAATGGCGCGTTTCCGTTCACATCGATAATAGGAGCTGCGTCCGCATGTCTTATCCGCGCATCCGTGTGGTATTGCGTAGTGTCGCTTGCTTAGCTGTCCTCTGTGTTCTCGTACTCTCAGTATCTGCGCAACAAAAGACTACATCCGAATTGCCGTACATGAATCCGGCGCTACCGATGGCACAGCGCGTGAAGGATCTCATCGGTCGCATGACTTTAGAAGAGAAGGTCTCGCAAATGCAGGACCACTCGCCGGCAATCCCCCGTTTGGGTGTGCCGAAATATGACTGGTGGAATGAGGGTTTGCACGGAGTCGCTTTTGCCGGCTACGCCACGAATTTTCCGCAAGTGATCGGGATGGCTGCCACCTGGGACACGGACATGGTGCACACGATGGCGCAGACCATCTCCACCGAGGCGCGTGCCAAGTACAACGAGGCCATGCGCAAAGATGATCATGAGATGTTTTTTGGTCTCACTTTCTGGGCGCCGAACATCAACATTTTTCGCGACCCCCGATGGGGACGCGGCCAGGAGACCTACGGTGAAGATCCGTTTCTCACCGGGCGCATGGCCGTGGCCTTTGTTACCGGCATGCAGGGCCAGGATTCCAAATATCTGAAAGTCGTTTCCACTCCCAAACACTATGCCGTGCACAGCGGACCCGAGCCTCTACGCCACGGTTTCAATGTGGATGTCTCACCACACGATCTTGAAGATACTTATCTTCCGGCATTTCGCGCCGCGGTAAGTGAAGCGCACGCTCAGTCGGTGATGTGCGCCTACAACGCGATCGACGGTGCGCCCGCATGTGCTAACGCGATGCTTCTGCGGGATCACTTGCGCAACGCCTGGCGCTTCAATGGATATGTGGTCAGCGATTGCGCTGCCGTTGCCGATGTTAATACTGGCCATCATTATGCAGCCGACATGGCGCACGCAGCTGCGGCGGCGGTGAAGGCCGGCACCGATCTCGAGTGCGGATTCCGCCAAGGCCAGGCTTTTCCCGCGCTCGTCCAGGCTGTCCATGAAAACCTCGTGAGCGAGGCCGATCTGGACACCGCGCTCACGCGTCTTTTCCGCGCACGTTTTCAGCTGGGCATGTTCGATCCACCTTCCAGCTTCGCCTATGGGCGAATTCCTTTCAGCGAGGTCAACTCGCCTGAGCATCGAAAGCTCTCGCTAAAAGCAGCCCGAGAATCAATGGTTCTGCTGAAGAATGCGGATCACGTGCTTCCTTTGAAATCGGGCATTTCGAGTATTGCGGTGGTCGGTCCAACAGCTGAGTTAGTGCAATCTTTGCAAGGCAATTACAACGGACCGCCGCCTTCGCCCGTTTATCCGCTAGAGGGAATTGAAAAGCGATTTTCCTCCGCGCATGTCACCTATGCTCAAGGATCCAGTCTGGTGGAAGGGCTGGCCATGCCGATCGAGCACACTGCGCTTCATCCAGCCAGCGGTTCCGGCTACGGCCTCACCGGCGAATACTTTAATAACCAGGATCTGAGCGGCACACCGGTGCTGACGCGAACCGACCGGAACGTAAATTTCAACTGGGATAAAGTTGTGCCCGTCTCGGGTCTGCAGCGCAACAACTACTCGGTCCGCTGGAGTGGCAACTTCATTCCGCCTGCGCCCGGCGACTACAAACTCGGCGTTCGCGTCAATTACTGTTATGCGTGTGAAAATGCGGAAGGATTCCGGCTCTACCTGGACGACAAACTGCTCGTCTCCAGCAACAAGAACGAGAAGACTCCCGAACGAGGCACGGTCATCGATGCCGCCGTCCATTTCACTGACACGCAGCCCCATCCCATTCGTCTGGAATACCTGCACGGCACGGGAAGCGCTGGCATCGACCTGACCTGGCAAGCGCCCGCGGCGGTGCTGCGCGAAGAAGCGGTTCGCGCTGCGCAGCAGGCGGATGTGATTATCGCGACCGTCGGTCTTTCGCCGTCACTGGAAGGCGAAGAGATGCCGGTCAAGCTTGAGGGCTTCAGCGGCGGCGATCGCACCAGCATTGATCTGCCGGCAGCGCAGGAGGATCTTTTGAAAGCGCTCGCCACCACCGGTAAACCTCTAGTCGTTGTCCTGCAGAACGGCAGCGCTCTGGCTGTCAACTGGGCAGAGGAACACGCGAACGCGATTCTTGAAGCCTGGTATCCGGGAGAAGAAGGTGGAACCGCGATTGCCGAGACGCTGGCAGGGGACAATAATCCCGCTGGACGTCTTCCTCTAACGTTCTACTCTTCGCTCAGCCAGGTCCCAGCCTTTGAAGAGTATGCGATGAAGGGGCGCACCTATCGTTACTTTGATGGCAAACCCCTGTATGGCTTCGGGTACGGTCTCAGCTACACGACTTTCGCATACAGCAATTTGAAGGTCCCAACTGCAGTCGCAGCCGGCAAGCCGCTGGTGGTTACCGGCGCGGTCAAGAACACTGGTACAACAGCGGGCGATGAAGTTGTGGAAGTCTATCTCACACAACCGAAATCGGCCGAGACGCCACTTCGGATTCTTGCTGGATTCAAGCGCATCCATTTGGAGCCAGGTCAGTCGATGAATGTCAGCCTCACGGTTGATCCACGCTCGTTAGGCCAAGTTGACGCGAAGGGGAATCGAGTCGTAGTCCCGGGTGAATACGTCGTATCGCTAGGCGGTTCGCAACCGGAGGAGTCTTCCTCGGTTCAAACCAGCAAATTCAAAGTGACAGGAAAAGCGGTACTACCGAAGTAAATGTTTCGGAAAATACAAAGGGCACTCTGTCTCAATGAAAGAGTGCCCTGTCGTTTTACTGCTCGATCTCTGCTATTACCCAGAATCGCCTGCCGAATGGATCGCATTGGCGCCGAACCACGGTGGCGGTCGTCAAACTCACATCGTTCGGGCTATTTTCGAAATCTCACGTGAATGTCGTCGCGCCCGTCGAGTTGTTTTCCTCGGGCAGGTGTGTTTGCGAGCGCTCAGTCCGACCTTTGCTTATGACAACAACGGCAACGTTTCGCCCGAGAGCAGTCATCGACTCTGCAGATCAGTCGGGAGATCCGGCAGGGAGCATAGTACTGCTGCGACTGCCTACTCATTCGCGTTCTTAGTTCACAGCCATTCCATTCCAGCCTCTGTGAACATCTATAAACATTTCCCTGCCATCACACTTACAGCCGTCACAAACGAGATCTTAGATTCATCACAAACCAGTTTTCTGACACTTAGGGTTATTGGTCGGCGCTGGAGGACGATTTTAGAACTTTGTCACTGAGCTCGCTTTTAGAAGGCTGGTAGCCAGCTTTCAGAGGAAAGCGAAGAAGTTCTATCGGGGCAACTGGCGTCGCCGTCGCTGATCGCATCGATGCATGTGGGAACGCTGAATGGTGGATGTTGGGTACCCAAACGTGACGCAGACATTATTAGTTCTCTTCTTCTGATCCAGAGTAGGCGGTTGCATCGGGTACGGTATCAACAATGGGATTGCCATCGTCATCCATGCGAGACTTTACTTCTTGCGCTTCCTTGCCAGGGTCGCGTTCCGCTTTCGCATGTGGATTTGGTTCGTGCTTTACCACGGCGAAGAGATCCTCTCTTAGATGGGTCATTAGGCGCTCCTGAGTCGCCGTATTTGACGGCAACAGGCGAATAGGTGAGTTACTCATTCGCGCGCTCGGCGGCTTTCACTCTAACGGCTTCAGACGGCGTCAATTTCGAGTGATCGCAGGCTTCCCAGCCATTCTCACAGGCTGAGACATTACGCCGGTGATCGGACACGGTCACTTCTTTCGCTTGTTGATCAGTCAATTGTGAGTGATCGCAACTCTTCCAGCCATCGCTGCAATCAGAAAAGTTGTGCTGCAGCTGGGCAGTCGCCATTTCGGTTGCTTGCGTCCCGCTCAGCTTGGAACCGTCACAAGATCCCCAGCCGTTTCGGCACGCAGTAATTCTGTTCTTGAACCTCGCGACCGCTACTTGGCTCGCCTCCGCCTGACTCAGATGAGAGTCGTCGCAGGAACCCCAGTCTTCCATGCAATCGGACAGGTTCCGCTGGTGGCGGAACACAGCATTCGCGGCGGCTTCCGTAGGTGTCAGCATCGATGGCTCGCACGCGCTCCATGCATTCTTGCAGTTATCGACATTCCGCTCGTGTTCGGCCGTCGCTACCGATTTTGCTTCCAACTGCGTAAGTTTCGAGTGGTCGCACAGCGCCCATCCGTCCATGCAGTGCGAGAGACTCAGCTTGTGTTCTGCATCGGCCACAGCAGTCATTTCCGACGTGCTTAGCTTGGATTTGTCACAAGAACTCCAACCTTCTTCACAGTTGGACAGGTTTCGTTGTTGCTCCGCCAGTCTTGCGGATTTGGCCTCAGACATACTGAGCTTAGAGTAATCACACGATTGATAACCTCTCATGCAGTCCGAGAGCTCGCGACGATGTTTGCTTGCCGTCACATCCGCGGCTTGCGATGGCGTAAGTGCGGTGTAATCGCATGTCCCCCAGCCGTTCGTGCAGTTCGAAAGATTCGAATCATGCGCGGAAGACTGCGAGAACATTGGCACGACCGAGATAGTCAGATAGATCAGTGAGAGCAGCCACACGCGTCGCATACGGCCTCCGGTTCCGAAGACACTATGTCACGCAGCAGCTCGTGTAAGCTGGTCAAAACAGATCAGATTCCAGCGAAGCAGAATCATCCTGCATTTCGCGCCGAGAAACCCGTTTCTCCAGAGGCTCGCCCTGAGCTTGGCTTCTTGGCCGGAGAAGCCACGTCGATCGAAAAATCAATAACGTACCTGACGGTGTTTGGGCAGAACAAGCACGGCGTGTCCTGGATGGTTTGGAGACCTTCGTCGCTCACACTGAGCGGAAACGAACGAAGGCATTCCGCGCAGGTGAGTACAACGAACGGCTTTCCGTGCGAGTCTTTGCCGTTGCGAGGAATCCATACAGGCGCCGATTCTCTACGGTGTGCAGTCGATCGCTCAACGGAAGTTCGAATCAGGTCGCCGACCGTTTCCAGTAGCATCTTGGGATGATGCTGTCCTTTGGGGTAGAACGCGTCCGCAATCACACCACCGGGAACGTCGCTTCCCTGATCATACGCTCCGCTGATAGCGACAACGGGTATTTGAGGAAAACGTCGACGCACCACAGACAGGAATTCGAAACCGGACATTTCTGGCATATTCAGGTCAGAGATAATCACATCGGGAGAGGTTCTCTTCAGCTGTAATAACGCATCAAAGCCGTTAATAGCCGCAATGACCTCGTATCCCGCTGCGGTTAGCAACAACCCCAAGGAATCCCGAACGCTGGGCTCATCGTCTACAAGCAGCACCTGGTATTTCGATGGGTTGGACATAATCCTCCTCACCCTTGGCATAGATTTCACCCATTTTCTCAAGACCAGAGTTGCAGGTTGTGTTCAAAATTGCTCATGTTGAAAAATTTCCCTCAGAAACATGCCCAGAAAACTATCGATCGCCGAATTGAATCAATGAGATACAGCTGAAAGTAAGGCGCGACGTTGGGAGGCTTCAGTGAGAAGAATCGCGTGTTTGGGGCTTCTTCTCTCGCTCGTACTATGCGTGCCGTCGGTCTTGGCTCCCCAAACCCCTTCAGGACAGACTACCCGCCAGACGAAGTCTCCCGATCTGAACGCGATTGTAGCGTCGATGGAGAGAGCGAATCAGCAGAACCCCGCCAAAACCCGAGCGTACACGGTAACGCGAAGCTACAAGTTGTTCCACGGCGACGAGAGACAGCCTGTTTCACAAACCACCGCTGAAGTCAGCTTTGTTCCGCCCAGCACAAAGAAATTTGAAATCAAACAATCGAGTGGGATATCAAGAGGGCAACAAATGGTGCGCGACATTCTGGATCTGGAGAGCGTTCCCGCCCAGAGCAGCAGCGATATCAGCCATAACAACTATGATTTTGTCTTTCTTCAGCAGGAAAAGCTCGGAGACGTTCCCACTTACCTTCTGCGAATGATTCCAAAACGTAAGGAGAAGAATCTACTGAACGGCTTGGTGTGGATTGACACCAGGACGTTCCGCATCCAGCGGATCGAAGGCACACCGACCAAGAAGCCCTCGTGGTGGATCAAAAGTCTCTACATCACGCTGCAATACACGGATCTGCACGGTCTGTGGCTGCCTACCTATATGAGGGCTGGCGCAACCGTCCGAGTGTCTGGGAGCTACCTCTTAACCGGCGAAGACGTCGCATTGCAGGTTTCTTCCTCTGCCATTACGAATGGCGCGTCGGAATCACACCGTAAGCCCGTTAGTGCGACTGCTCGGGGGTCCCTCGATGCTCTCATCGTCTAGAGAAGGAATGTGGCCGACGATCAGGCGGTTGGCACTAACGGTTTATAACGATGTTTACGACGAGCACCTCTTTGTATTCGCAGCTGGGCTTTCGTATTACCTGGTCCTCTCAACGTTTCCGCTGCTGATTGCGCTCGCGTTGCTGCTCAGGCATGTGCCCATTCCTCATTTGTTTGATGGCTTTCTAGGCTTAATGGCCCGTCTCGTCCCTGGGAACGGAATGAGGTTGGTGCAGAACATCGTGTATGACGCCACCAATCACAAACTCGGTCACTTCCTCACGCTCGGGTTAGTGTTCACGATCTGGACGGCGTCCAGTGGATTTGCCGCTATCATCGACGGTCTTGATGTGGTTTATCGAGTCCGCGAGACGCGTCCTGTCTGGAAGACGCGGCCGCTTGCAATGGCACTGACACTCGTCGCAGGATCTCTACTACTCTTGGCCCTGGTGTTGATGATCGAAGGGACGCAGTTCGGAGTCTGGGCCACAGGCAGGTTCGAACTCAATCCCGCAGCCCTTGCGACCTGGCGTTATTTGCGCTGGGGCCTAGTCATTGCCTCTGCCATGTTCGCGGTAGAACTGATCTACCATTTTGGCCCTGATTTGAAACAGCGTTTTCGCGATAGCCTTCCCGGAGCAGTCGTTGCTGTAATGACCTGGATCGGATTGTCATATCTGTTGGGGAGTTACTTCCGACATTTCGATAGCCTCGATAACACGTATGGACCGCTAGGTGCGGCGATTGGTTTGTATATCTGGTTCTACCTTTCCGGCCTTACCATACTATTGGGTGGAGAGGTCAATGTTTTGCTTTGCCAATCACGAACCCGAAGGAGCTTACGATTGTTGCCCGTCGCCGATCCGAACGCCGAAACTCAGATCAACAATCGAAACGCCGCAGCGTAAACCGACTTCGAGTTGCTCTCCACCCCCGACTGCGCACCTTTGACATGTCTTCGCAATCCGCATACTGTAAGAAGTGAGCGAGTTGTTCCTTCCTCTTTCAGATCCTCTGAACTAAGTCAGTCTGTCTGGAGTACTCCCTCTTAGTCCACTCCAACCCAAGGAGGGTGACCCATGTACAACGCAAACGCAGCTAAGAATCCGAAGGCTAGTGTTCCTATTGAACGAGGGACGGTTTCAACCATGCCTGCATCGGAAGCGTGTCCATCCCACGATTCGATTCGTGACCGTGCGTATGAACTCTACGAACAGCGCGGTCGTGAAAACGGCAGAGAGCAGCAAGACTGGTTCAAGGCCGAGCACGAGATGCGTGTCCGGAAATAGACAAGTAGCCGATTGAGACAAAGCCCGCTGGGACGATCCCGGCGGGCTTCCGCCCACCAACGCAGAAACTCGCAAGCGCATTCCGTTGCATGCAACCTTCTCTTACTAGACTACATGCCCTTATACGGCTCATAAGGCACCTCACATTAGGTGCGATACTGTCGATCAATCCCTGTTCACCACTAGTAATCCCACTTTGAGATAGTGAGTGATAATCTCCGTTTCGATCAAGCGTTCTTCTACATGGAGTTGGTTCAACGCTTTCTTCCAGTCATCACTCGGATAACCACCAACTTTTGATTGAATCGCGTTATTCACGCAATTCGACCATTCCTTGGAAGTGAGCCTATACGCTTGTGCCTCGCTCGCCTGCCATTTCACCCTGGGATATCCACCCACATTTGTCTCCGTCCTGTAACGAATTGTGCCGCTCTCGTTTTTTGTTTGATCTCGGGCCCCGTTCAACGCTACATTCCTCACCCAACCGGCCTTCCTTCAGCCTCCCAGATAGCTGTTGCGAACGCCCTTTAGTAGTCATCGTTCGGTCTGCACTCCTGCGCGGACTCCTCTCAGCGATCTTCACTGAAGATCGCTGCAGTCACCTTACCTCGCGAACACTTAAAGGAGATGCGTGATGAAGAAAATATTAGGTTTCGGCCTGCTGCTTTCTGCTGTCGTTGCCTTTTCAGCTTTTGGCTCCGGCCGGCACGACAACTCGTTGGTCAAATTTGATGGTGGTATTGGTGTAGATCCTGTTTCCAATGTCGTCGTCAGCGGTACCACCACCACCGTCAGCGCAAATGTGGTCCGTGGCGTTTCTCCCCCGGGACAAATTTGGCGGATCGCCGATCTCGATGCCAATGTGAGCACGGACGGGCGTATTCGCGTTCGTGGGCGTGGACTGCTTCTGGCCGGCGGCAACGGAATCGGCACGAATGGGAACCAGAAGGTCTTCGCGACACTGTTCTGTGGACCTGCCGCCACCGCAACCGCTTCGAGTTCAAACATCGCGGGCGTCGCCCTCGATCCCGACGGGGACTTCACCATCGACGATGTTTTGGCGCCCACGCCGCCAGCGCCCTGCGACACTCCTGTTCTGCTCATACGAACAACGGGCGGAGCCAATCCCTGGTTCGCAGCAGGCATTGAACGCTAGTAGGTTTTGGAGTTTTACTGCGTTCGAGGAAAATAAACTTGGGGCCGCACATCTTGTAGTTTCCGGGATGCGGCCCCATTGTCGCAAAAACGGCACGACTTCTCTAGGCTGCGGAACGCTTGCCCGGCAATACTGATCTGCGAATACTCACACTCTGGCCATCCGCCACCACGGTGAGAATTTGCAAGCAGGCTTCACACAACCAGTAGTACTGAAAAGCTGCCCTTGTTCCTGATTGCGGCAACGCGGGCTGCGGGGCGCACCTCTACGTATTCAATTTTTCGTTTGTTATGCGCAAGTCAAACGCCCTTTGGGTTACATATCCGACGGTCCGCGCCAAAGGCTCATAAACATTGGTCGAAATCGATGCTCTACTCTCAAGTTCACCTGAACCATTGCGCAAATCCCAATCGCAAATCGCGCTGCATCGCGCACCAAGGCCAGAGCGCTGAGAAAGGCATGGTGGCGCTGCCAGCTGCCGGGAAACAGGGTGCCAAGGTCTCAATCCGAGATAGTGAGTGATAATCTCCGTTCGAACACTTTCTGATTTCGTTGTACATTCTGCGTGAAGCGATTACTCATTCATTTCGTCTCAGTGCTGTCTTTGTTTCGTTGCACCTGTCCGAGATGTCAGACGGTAGTGGGACAAGTAGTTCAGCGAATAGCAGTGTTGATGCTTCAAGCGAACTGGCAGCAAGGAGCTGCTCATGCATCACGATAGCCCTTCGTCCACTGGCCGGGGCGATTCATAGATGCTCTGCGACTTTGCGCAGATAATGACTTGCGGAGTTTCCGCTGCTACCGAAGCATGTCGCGGCAAATAGCAGACGTGTCCCGCAACCGCAAGCTGATCGACAATTGCTGCGCTAGGATTGCACGAAGGCTCGTAACTCCTCAAATCGATGGCTGCAAGTATTCTCAGATAGATGCAGCGATACACTCCCATCGTCAGTGTAGATACATGAGTACAACGTCCGAAGTTACTGTGCACCGTGAACTCAGGATAATTCATATGCCGTTCATACGTCGTCCGGCCTTCAGCACAGATCGCGCCAGTTGAGTACACACGAGACCATTGCGCAGTCTATTGCATCGCCGATTACGTTGAGTAGGCCAGATCGGTGTGCATTGACAGTTCTATCAGCCCTCGTGCGCGATCAGATAAGGCAATACGACCTGTGCCTGGCTCGCAACTGACCGACGCAGTTCCGAACATAGCCGGCATTTCAAGAGCTCGAGCTCGTTGCGAAATGATCACGCGTATCCAGAGTTCGGCAGAACGAGCGATACGAAGACACTTCGGCCGCTTAAGCTGTCGCCTGTCAGTCATACAGTCATCGATGATGCCAGCGGCCCACCGAGCTCGCATGCCATGATCGTCCAGGCGTCAAGCCTTACCTGCGGCAACTCCGTGGCCGCGAGTCTACGGCATCGAACACGGCCTGGACATAGCAAGTTAAAAGAGTTGCGGCGTCACGCTTAATCGAAGTCTTCACAGATGACGCGCAGTCAACAGCAGAAATGCTGATTGGACGCCTCGACATAGGCGGATCTGGACGTTCAACCGAGCCGACTGGCAAGTATTTGCATGACGACTAGCGTTACTTAATTTACGGGTTATATATCGGCATACCACTCACTATCTCAGGTTGAGATAGAGAGTGATAATCTCCGTTACCGACACCAATCTAGATTGCAGATACGTGGATTGGAAAATCGTCACTTGAATGGGTGAACCAAGGTGAGGAAAAACGGGAGCCGGGTGGAATACCTAGCTCCCAAATGAGGGTCGATTACTTCAAGTTGGTTAACTTCAGGAGATAGAACGACAGACGTTTGCTGCCTACGTCTGATCACTATTGCTCATCGTGCGGGTAGCGTCGCCCTTCGGTCGGGGAGAAGTCTCCCACAGAGAACCCGACCCAAAAACCTCCAACAATTCACTTTCGGCGTTCTCAAGTAGGCGCAGGAGTTGTCCTCTTTGCGCTCCGGTAACGTCTAGCTGTTTGAGCAGGTAATTGATGTTGAGGATTCTAGTTTCCAGTTCATGCGAAATCAGCATTCGAGTGCTCCCCGGCTGTCGGGAGACAGACCTTCTATAGGGAACATAATGGAAGCAGCAGGTACTCACGTCTGTTCAATATTGATCAGTGCAGACAACTCAGTTCACCACCAAAGTGGCCGTTTCCAGGGTCAACTCCCGTGACTACCCCCCGAAAAGATACACACCATGGTGAGCATTATTGACCAGTGGGGATTCATCTCTTTCTCGCACAATAGAGACTGGCCGTTCTCCCACGAGGGACGACCTTGGGTGAATCACATCACGATTGCAAAGCCAAAAGACGCTTTTAGTCCCCGCATCTTCCTTTCAACTATTGGGAAGGGTAGGGAAATGGTGTCCTTTCAGAAAAGGGACACGATCTTCGCTCAAGGCGATGCTATGGACGGATTGTTTTTCATTCAAAAGGGCAAGGTGCGGCTCAGCGTTGTGTCTGAGGCTGGAAAAGAAGCAACTCTGGGTATTTTGAGCGAAGGAGATTTCTTCGGAGAAGGTGGTCTGGCTGGTCAACTTCTGCGCATGTCGTCGGCGATCGCGATGACAGACTGTGTCCTTCTGCATATCGAGAAGAAGGCACTCCTGCTTGCAATGAGTCTCGAACCGAAATTGTCGGCCTTGTTTGTGAAGTATCTGCTGAAGCGCAACATCCGGTACCAAGATGATCTGATCGATCAACTTTTCAATTCCAGCGAGAAGCGGTTAGCGCGAGTACTTCTACTGATGGCGCAATTCGGCAAAGAAGGGGTCTCCGAAATGACTGTCCCAAAACTAAATCAGGAGACTCTGGCAGAAATGGTGGGAACGACTCGCTCGCGGGTCAGTTTCTTCATGAATCGATTCAGGAAGCTCGGCTTTATTAATTACGACTCTGGAGACAATTTACACGTCCACAGTTCACTCCTTAACATTGTTCTCCGCGATGACAACGGAACGATAGTTATCCCGGGAATCACGAACCGAACTGCTGACAGAGTTCTCGAACCACCTGTGAGGCCGGGTGGTCCGCCGGACAAAGAACGCGCCAGTAAGCCACCCCTACCCAGTTTTCAACGACGCCGGAAGGCGGGACTCTGACTGCCGCAGACTGTTAATGCTGTCCGGCTCCGGCAGAGGCCGCCAAGGGTGAGGTGCCGAGCAAGTTTCGGATGGAATCCAACAAATCTTCGTCGGTTCTCCTATTCACAGCTATCACCCTGACGTTTGCTACGATCGCGAGATTTCCACATCAACTGCCGACGCGCTACACGCAGGGATTACAGCCCAGTTGGCTCATATGTAGACAGAATGTCCTCGAGTACATCTCTGTCTACTTATGCTGCTGAACTGACTGTGATGCATCCATTGATGTTGAAGCGCGCGGCACGTTCGGACCCTCGTGATCGTCGGAAAAGAGATCAGAAACCGTGGATGTCCAGTGTCGGTCCAGGTCCAATAGGCGGTTACCACGTGTTGAACCCAGGAGCGCATTACGAACTTGGGCTATCGTTGGACCATACGCAATTCTCGGTCGGGGACCACAAGCTCAGCTGGATATATCGGCATATCACTCACAATGTCAGTTTGAGATGGAGAATCGTATTGCGGGTTTCGCGACGGCTAACGCAAATGGCCGCCTAACTGCCTTTCTCTTTTGTCCAGGTCTGGGACAGCTCGTCGTCCCCTTTTCGCAGGAGTATTTGTAGTATTGCCCTGCTCCGTTCCGTCACATTCGGCCCGGCTAGCCAATTAGTAAGGGTAGACCGTTCCATTTCGAGTCGCAGAATCTTTACTGCCGTGCTCTCTTCGGGATCCGCCATGACTTTAAATCCCCCAAACTACACATTAGGCCGATTGGGAAATCTACGCTGTTCAACATTGAACAGACTGTGAGTACCTGCTGCATGCATTATGTCTTCCATAGAAGGTCTGTCTCCCGACAGGCGGGGAACATTCAAAAAATGCTGATGCTACAGGAACTCCAAACCCGAATCCTAAACATTCGATATGTGCTCAAACACCCCAACCTTAGCGAAGTGCAAAGGGTACGATTTCTACAGTTACTTGGATCTGCCGAAACTGAATTGCTGGGAATTTATAAGTCGGGTCATCTGTGAAATTCTGTTCATGGAAGGGCGCACGATGATCAATATTGAACAGACGTGAGCACCAAACGTTTGTCATTCTACGTCTCGCCTCCCGTTCGTAGCGCGCCACGAATAAGAGAGCGGCTATGTATACCAACTTAGCCCCTCTCTTTCCTTCCTTTTTCCACGCGAGAATCAATCCGGCGTTGGCAGTCCTCGTAATCTTCGAAATCGCAGTCCTGCTCATGCTGCGCGTCTTCAATAAGAGCTGACGTATGTGCAATATTGACCATCTTTTCTGGTTTGATTGCGGCAGTATCGGCCAGCCATGAAAGCTGACAAAGTTACTCTCAAACAGGTACTGGCTATCCGCTGTCCAACTTGTGGCGCAGGCTCGGGGGAGACGTGCAAGCTCAACACAGGACAGCCGCGCAACGAACCTCATCGCGATCGATGCTTGAGTTTAGGGGACAAGTGAGGTGATTTGGGCGCCTTCGCGCGAGAGGCAGCCGCTTAATGCACCGCCTCCGAAGTAGCTTAAGCGGCGATTCTGCGGTGACGGAGAATCGACTCGACGTATGTCTGTAGATCTGCTTCCATATGTTTCTTCGCTTCCTCGAAATTGCCACCGCGAACTCTGACGGAGAATTCCGTACACTCACCTGTCCAGCCATCATCTTCGGGCCAGAAGGTGCAGTCCAATGGCACTGACGCTATTACCGGGAGCTTAACGGCGTTAGGTTGCATAACTCTCTCCAGAGACTACCGCTCGCGGGGGCTGATGAACTCGGGACTCCGATCCTGGGCCGACGGGAGCAGACTTTTGGCTTGAATAGTCACGCCGCAAGCGGGCACGCGGGGTGATCGCACTCACACGCAATCTCAACCTCCTCTGCTCCGGCCTCTCGGCAAGCATCACTGCAATATTTCTGATCCGCTGGAACTACACAGCGACATGGTATGTGTGCGCAGGTCTTTTGTTCGTCTTGAGACATCAGGTCTCTCCCAGAAAAGCATTGTCAGCTATTCTGTTCGGTAGATGCCACAGACTGACACGGGTTGTCCAAGCCAACTCCTTAGCGGAACTCGATCGCAGCTTGGCGTCGAGTTCGCACCGGTAGCTTCAAACTCAGCACAAATTGAGCGGTCGCGCGGCACGTCCTGAGGCAAACCGTTTCCGTTCTGTGAGCGGCTGTCTCTGCAAGTAGTGACGCTCGGGTGATTCCGGTCTCCAGTTCGGTGCGGCTGCCGGCACTCCGTTTCGGGTGGACAGAAAGCTGCGGACCACATCAAGGTCGACTGACTCGCAATACAACAAGTGTTCGCTCATGGCGATTTTGGCGCGCTCCATGTCTACCAGCCCCTTTGCGGCAATTTCCGTGCTCACCAAAAAGAACGGGGCTGAACGAGCTAACTTGTAGTCTGTGCTGGCAGACTTCAGGACACGCATTAGGTCTTTACACACAAGGCAATTCATCTGTGGAACCCCATTCCTCCGAAATTCTGAGGCGGTTAGATCTTGGCTAAGGAAGGAGACTTCAGAGGGACTGACTTAGTTCAGAGAGTCTGAAAGAGGAGAGGAAACTCACTCACTTCAACCGTAGGCTCAACTGGCCTTGTTGTCAAACCAACAGAATCGACGCCTGAGGCAGACGCTGGAGACGCTTCGTCATCAGCGGCACGATACGCCCATAGAAACGAAACAGAGGAAGCGCATGGATCTGGCCTTCTCATCGCAAGTGGTGAGCAATCTGGAACAGCTAAGCCATCGTTCGTCGTCCTAGCATTTGATCACGGCGAGGTTTTGCCAGAGTCGTAATTATGCAGTCGATCTATTCCAGAATTCGGGACCTTCTTGCGCGCCTGGATCGCGGTAAAGAAGTGCTCCGTCGTACACATCCTCCGATAGGCGAAGGGATAGAAGATTACCAGACTGATTCCGGTTGGCTGTTGGCGGTTCACAGCGGAATGCTGACGACTGGGGTCTATCTGGACAGCGCCGAGAGTCCTGAGGGAGTTCGTGTTACTTATGACGACATGGCTAGAAATGCTCCGGACCTCACCGACTGGCGCCCAGCCGACACTTCTCGTTGGTGTTGTGGGGAGGCCATAATAAAACGCGCTGCATCCTGAACCAAATACTTCCTGCCGTCGAGGGTACAAGAAATTGTGTCTACTGAGGCTTCTTCACAGAATCTTCTGCTTCTCTCCACCTGTTAGTGGCTCGACAAGAGCGCGAAATAATTCCGCCATCAATCCTGAAAGCTGCGATGAGGCCGCTCAACGGGGCGAGGCCGGGTTGCTCTGGAAAGATTCCGCTTGGGCTGCGGTAGGTAGAGAGGTCGCCGGGATCAAGACGGACGATTGGGCGGCGATGTCGTTATTGTTCGGAGCGACCTTCTGGAGATCCAGGAGAAGAATTCTGCTGTCCGAGTAGTACGCCTCGCCGGATGCGGTTTGCGCCTGGAAAACTGGAGCAACACAATGCAAATACACCTGGCGGCTGACCGTTTTCGCTAAACTCGCTCCGATGAAATCGCGCTCCGCATCCACGTGGGGGTCGATCAAGTGATCGATCAAACGTCCTCGTTTTGCGATTTCAATGGCAACGTCATGTGTCGCGGCGCCCGCCCAGATAGGCGTCCCATTGAGGGTGTAATCAGTTTTCCAGATTCGAAGATGATGACGACGCGAGACGATCGCATCCGGATCGGGTAGAGCATACGAGTAGTCTTGCACTCTCCCAAACAGGTAAAACCTGGCCATTGGCAGCCTCGTGTCGTTGGTTCGACGCCGCATCAGGTGCCAGACGAATGCTGGCTTCCACTTATCGGTCTTCACCCACCCTGCGCCCTCAAAGGCTTCCTGCAAGTCTTCTGGCGTGGCGACAAATACCAGGTTCAACATGTCGCCCTCGCGACCTCCTCCGTTGAAGACGCGTGGCGGCAAATAATCCATCATCTCGCCCAGCTCAGAAGAACTCTCTCGCGAACGTGGTAGACCTGCCGATAGAACCGGCGTCGCGCCGTCTATTTGCGCGGTGATTTCCGTACTCTTAATGACAGTGGTGTTGTGGCCAGGCATGAGCAGAAAAACCGGTGTCGCCGGCAGGAAGATCAGGCTCGTTGCGATCATTCCTCCAACCATGAGTTTGGTACGGGAGCTCCCCTTTACTTCCTTGCTTGCACGCAACTGCACGCGGTCGCCATTGGCCAGCTCTACGGAATCGAGTTTCAGAGATACTCGACCGCCGATTCCGAGCAGGCGCCTGCGCTTGACTCCAGTGATGGAGCCGCGCGCTTCGGCTCCGGCTTGTACCACCGCGAAGCCTCCGAGGTTTACGTCTCTCACCACGATAAAAGCCAAGCGGTCTCCAACCCGCGCTTGGGCAGAGGAAACGGTCTTGGCAAGTCGAACCTCGATGGGAGTGCCGTCTGGAATGATTAGCGTGGCTGGGTTCGCACTCACCTCCTCCGCCGAAACACACGACAAGAGAAATATGGTGAGCAGGAGGTAGACCGGGATTTTGCGGAGTCGCGCGCTCAGCAATCAGTGCCGCCTTTACGGGAGGGCTGGGCCTCTCACCCGCGACGGCCAAAGACGCCTAGCGCGGTAGCGTTGTGGATAGAAACTCTAGCGCTGGCGGGATGTCTTGTATGGTCAATTTTGCTCATTGTGTCGATCAGAGGTGGTGATGCCGAACGCGCTCGTGAGTCTTGCTGATTTTCCACGCGAATCCTTCAATACTCGAACTAACAAATCCGCTCGAGTATCGAGGGTGAGCCTTCAAGACCAGAGTGCGGAGTTTAGCCCCGCACTCCCGGTTACTCGGTCCTGAAGTGTCATGCTTCTATCTCAAACCGCCGGATTACTCTCACTCTAGCTTAGGCAACTTTGCTTGGTTCCGGCTTGTCTAGTTCGGGGCTCACCTCATTCAAGAAAGAGAGATTTGGTGTGCCGGTCCGCTCCAATATTTTCCGTTTTCTCCATCTGGCAAGTAATGGGAACAGCGTTCCTAAGACGACTACCAGCACGCAAAACGAAACCAAGAGGGGCAGAGACCAACGCCTATGAGTCACGGTTTGTGTAGCAGCGGCTGCAACAGGTGTGCTGCCAGTGTCCGAAGAAGGGCTGGCTGTCGCAGTCGGCGTTGCTGCGTCCGTAGCCGGCGGGCTAACAGTCTCCGCGGCGGGGCTGGCCGTCGCAGCCGGTGTGGTTTCCTCAGTGTGTGTTGCTGAAAGTCTGCGAGAGTGGCCTGACCGTCGCGCCACGTTCGCAGTGGGAGCGCTCGCGGTCGGCGGAGTTGGGCTGACCGTTACGGTCGGCGCCGCAGCGTCTTCGGGTGCGCTGACCGGCGCTGAAGACGGGCTGACTGTCGGAGCGGGTGCCGCGTCTGCGGGCGCACTGACTGGTGCTGAAGATGGAGCAACAGACGGAGCGGGTGCAGCATCTGCGGGCGCGATCCCTGGCGGTGAAGATGGGCTGACTGTCGGAGCAGGTGCCGCGTCTGCGGGTGCGCTGACTGTCGGTGAAGGCGGAGTCACGGTAGTGGGTGCGGTCGGGTCGGCAGCGGGTGTGCTAGCCGTCGGCGAAGACGGGCTCGCGGTCGGCGAAGTTGGGCTGGCTGTTGGCGCGGGTGCCTGCGCAAATCCCAACATAACCAACAGGGCCCACACAACCATCGATAGAAATACTTTTTTCACGGAATCCTCCTGAGATTCTCGCCCTGTGGCGATCTGAGGTTTCACTTGGGATTTGATCTTGCTATCGGTCCTTACACAAAAACACGCGCGCTTTGTGCACCGGTTGAGTTCCGGCATGGGAACCTGGAGCATCCGAGTGGAACAACAGTACAAACTCTATCTGGTGTCGATTTGACTGTCTGTGCACAATCGCTCACGTTCGCTGGAACAGCACACCGAAGAGAGGAACCAGGCGGACGAGCGATTCCGTGTGGATTGAGTCTCGACGATCTCGAGGTGACACGGCAATCGCTGCTCGTCCCTATAGTTTCAGTAGTCTGTCGAAAAAAGACCGATAGCGTTGTAGCGTCAACCGCAGGTCCTCAGTAGAAACGCTGTCGCCTCGATCCCACTGCTTTTCCAAGCTCGATCGCTCGTCAGTGAAAACTTTCGCGAGTCGCTGCATTACCGCGGCTACCAGCTTGTCTGCGTCTTCGACCGTCCGGCGCGGCTCGTCCACGAAGCCAATTTGTATGTTGCTCCACTGCGCTCGGAAGTCGCTCATCTCCAGTTCAGAAAACAAGGGCAAGGGCTCTAAGACCGTAGTCGCACCACCTAGAGTTTCCGGTTCCTCGACTCGCATCACCTGGGGCCCGTCGGCCTGCTTTGGCGAAATGCCGAAACTCGCCAAGTCGGCCTCTGTGAGCCTCTCTCCTTTTGCCTTCAGTTCCGCCATTACGCAACCTCTTTGCCTGCGACAGTCGTTGGTAGCTGCACTAGTTCCTCAAATAGAGAGCGGTAGTGAATCATCGCCGTTCTCAGGTCTTCCGTAGTTGCTTCGGCTTTGCCAACCCGAAGGGCAATCTCATGCGCAGACCGATAGTTCTCCACCACTCGAGGATGATCGACGGAGATGTCGGCAGCGCGTTGGTTGAAGTCGGACACAGGATAGCCACGAGTCTTCATTAAAGAGGACACCAGGTCATCAGCTTCTGCGACTGCTCCCTTTGGAGAATCGACAAAACGAGACTGCACGGACTCCCACTGTTTCGAAAAACGTTCGTGTTCGATCGGATCAAGATCGCGAATGTTGAGCTTTTCCACCCTCTTCTCGCGATCCGCTAACCTCAATTCCGCCTTTCGAGCAGACCCATGCTCCCGTACTGCGCGTTCATACTCCGGCCCAAATCTTTGCCGCATCTCTGCGGTCGCGCTCCTGCGTTTTCGCGCGTACAGCCAAGCAAGCCCTGCGATGATCAGAATCACCACGATGGCAAGCACGATCAACTTCGGATCCAGCAGATGTAGATTCATCAAAGCCTCCCTGCACCAAAACGTTCACAAATCGAGTTTGCTCCCAAGAGCTGTAACAGAAACTTGTGAATGGCCAGTATCCAACTTTGAGTTCTCGAAAACTGATCAGAATTGATCGTTTTGAAAATCAGTGCACCGGCATCTAGCCGAAAGGGGCGGGGGAGTGAAGACGATTCTGTTGGCTCTAATAGTTGTTGGCTCTTACGAGGTTATCCAGCCGAAGTATTCGTGCTGACCATTCCTGACTCGACCTGGCCCTCCGTAGCCTTCGTGCCTTCGGTGGGTCGAGCGCTATCCCACAACTCTCCACGCTCGAACTCGGCATGCATAACCCTCATCTTCTGCCAGCACTCGCGAAAGAAACCACCGAGTCGACGGTAGAAGTTCTCGCGCTGTTGCGGGTAAGGCGGCATCTTGATCGAGCTTTTGAAAGTGGGCATTCCAACCTCCTCGAGAATGTCGCCGTACTACACGTCGCACCCTCGAACGTGCCACCTCCCACATTACCAAGCCAACACGAATACTTCTGAGCAATAAGGCTCACGCGGGGCGGGATACCAGCAAGAAAAAACGACCTGTTGCCCTGGGCCGATGAGCAATTGTGACCAGTATTCGAGAGCGAACAATCGGATACTTGATCCATCACGGTTTTACCGCAAGCGGCCAGACATCGCTTGCGAGCGCGCCCATCAAGTGAGGCCCCAATGCTCACGACTCTTTTTACATGGATCGCCGGTGCAACTCTTCTCGGCAGCCCGTCCTGGTGTACGGGTGGCTACTGTGCGGCGGTTCTGCTCGCGGTGTGGACGGTTGGTGTCGTGGTCCTTGTCTGTTCGAATATAGAAAATCGATTCCTCTTGGTCCCTGTATTCCTGGCTTTCAGTGGAGTATTTGGTCTCATCGTTGTATTTGCGATTCCCCTCACTGTAACGGTGGTTGCGAATGCGGTTACCTTCATTTTGTTTATCGTTTCACTGGAAGTGCTGAAAAAGCGGCGCTCTGTGGATGCTTTTGCTTTTACAAAACATCGCCATTAAATGAAGGCTTTGCCAATGAAACATCACGAAACAAATCGTCAAACGATGAGGCATTTAAGGGGCATCATTCATCTCCGTCCTGAGTTTGCCCTTCTATCGCTCGTTGTCCTGACAGCACTGTGGTATCCGGCGAGCGCTCAGCCATCTGATACTGCGCTCATTTCTGATTCCGCTCCGCTCACCGCAGAGCAAGTCGTGCAGAACCTTGTCCAGATGAATATCCATCGTAGTCAAACACTTCACGGGTTTCAGGGCACCAGAATCTACCGGGTTGAATATCAAGGATTTCCAGGTACGCGCAGTGCCGAAATGATTGTGGCCGTAAAGTACCTGTCGCCGGGGAGAAAAGAATTCAGCATTCAATCGGCGACCGGGTCCAAACTGATCATCGATAAGGTGTTCAAGAAGTTGCTTGAGGCAGAAAAGGAAGCACTGGATGCGGAGATCCAGCGCCGCTCCGCCTTGAACGGAGATAATTATCTGTTCACCCTCGTTGCATACGATCGCACGCCTACTGGTTCGACCTACGTCCTGAAGGTGGAACCTAGAACCAATGATAAGTTCTTGTACCGGGGACGAATTTGGGTAAATGGGGAAGACTTTGCTGTAACCCGATTAGAGGCAGAACCAGCAAAGAACCCTTCTTTCTGGACCAAGAATAGCGAGATCGAACAGGTGTATAGGAAAGTAGGAGATTTCTGGCTTCCCGCGCGCAACCGTAGCATCTCCACGATCCGGCTTGGTGGGCGTGCAGAACTGACTATCGACTATAACGATTACACGATTATGGGCGCCAGCACAGTGACCAGCTCACCAGCGACTCCGCCCATCGAAACTGCTCGTGCAGAGAAATAACTCGCCGCAGAGGTGCAATCTGATCCAGTTGAAGGGAGACACTCAGATCATGGCAGACACAGGTGAAAATCGGCAGATAACGGGACGCGCCAACGCGAAAGAAGAGGAGGCGGTCCGAGCGTCAAAAAAAAGGGTTTCCGAGGAACGGTCAACTGAAAACGCAGGCGATGTAGCGTTCGGTGGTGCTAAGAACGGCTCCCGGCGACCCACCGCCGGGCGCAGACAGCCAGGTTCTACTGCTAAAGCTCCGAAGAAGTGAGCGGGCCCTGCTGCTGTCACCGTGGCGAACGCCATTCAGGTAAGTGTCTAGTGCCGGAATGCCGAATCGCATTTGTCGCCCACCGTTCTCGACTGTTCTTCTGGTGACAGAGACTGTAATGCCTCTTTAACTTCCAATTGAGCCTCTCTTGGCACACTCCGGTATGTCTTGCGCAGCTCTACTAGAAGTTTCCTGGCTGCTTGAATGTCGCCATTCATGTGCTCGATCACCTTCCTGGGTAGACAACTTCGCACACCGATTTGTCACAGACTCTGACGGCACCGTCGGCACGCGGCGGAAGCACAGGTTGAAACTGCATGGCCACTCCGCCTTAACTAGACTTCCGCGCGAGTTGAATATTATGGAGATTGTGGGTTAGCAAAGCTGGTCAAAATTGACCACATAGGGAAAGCCGACGGACGGCGACTGCTGTTTTTCCGCGTTATGGCGACGTTCCGCGACTTGAGGAGTCGGCAAAAGATCCGTGGCTGATTACGATTTCGCGGACATGGTTACGGTCTCCGGCAATCATTTCAAGAACAAAAAAGCACGGCAAGGTTACCGTGCTTGAAGATTTCAAGGATGCTGTAGTCTAGGACCGGCGTCGACGTAACCGCAACAAAAGACCCGAGACACCTGTACCAAATAACAACAGGCTGGAAGGCTCAGGAACTGCCGTCGTCTGGCTAAATGTCTGATTGATTTCGCCGTAGTAATCGAGGCCGTAGGAAGAGCCGGCCCGTTGTCCGACAGAGAAATCAAGCACGTTATCTCCGGCGACGAGATAGTTCGTGTTGAGGTTAATCAGATACGCGCCGCGGCAGCTGATGTCGAAATCAGAACACGTACGGTATGTGTTGTTGGTCGTCGGGGCTTCAGCAATAAGCAGGTGTCCATTCAGCAGAACCGACGTCGAATCGTCGGCCATGACTTCGATCCAGCCGGAAGTGGGCGTTCCTGACAATGTGAAATGGTCAAAGAAGCTCGTGACCGTTCCGTTTGCGACCTGGTGATAGTCCGAAGCGCTGGTACTGCCGCTGTTGGCGAACGAGACCCACGAGGAGGTGCCGAGTGCGTTCGACCACGCGGTGTTTGGATCGATGGCAATAGTCGGATTTCCAGATGAGTTGGTTTGGCCGGCGTCAGTAGTAGTACCTAAGCTGGCCAGTTCGATGGTATTCGCATAAAGCGAAGTTGATGCTAGCAGTGCGATGGCTGCCAGGAGAGTTAATTGTTTGAGAGTTCGTTTCACCGTGATTCCTTCCTGATAAAGCTCTGAACCCTCTGGTCGTCATATTTCCGAGTTGCAGGCCAGAGTAGATCCGACAATAGAACAGGCGTGGTGACGCGTCTGTTCAATATTGATCAACTTCGGAAATCTCTCCGCGCATTCGCTTCGTACAATCCGCGGTGTACTAAGCACGGACGGCTGTAGTCGAACGTGGAAGACGGTGAAAGCGTTTGTCATAAAGACGGTTGTAACTCATGGACGTGGTAGATAGCAGCGCACTGAACGGAATCCCGATTTGAACGCACCCTGTTTGAGTGGTAATGCCCGTTGCCGAGAGCTATCTGGAAACTGAGACAACCTGGGGAAGAATCTGCTCTCGAGAAGATAGGGCGATGTGTGCAATTTCGGACAGATTCCGCAACCTAGGTCTGGGACAATGTAGTCACTTTCTCCACTAAGGGGGTGAGATTTTGTCCAGCCCATCCAAACATCAAATACTCCTCGTAGACGACGAACTCGGTGTCCGAGAGTCGCTGACGATGCTTCTCACCATTGCTGGATACGATGTCACAACGGCCGCCAACGGATTTGATGCTCTGCTCCAGTTCAAACGAACGATCCCGGATGTTGTCATTTCTGACCTGAATATGCCGGAAATGTCTGGGTTCGAGTTCCTGTCAGTTGTACGTCGCCGATTCCCTCAAATACCCGTTGTCGCGATAAGCGGCGCATATGATACGGGAAGCGACGTTCTGTCGGTGAAAAGTTCAGGGTAAATGATCGAGACATCTTCAAGAACTGTGGTATCTGGAGAGAGCTATGCAACACAATGTTGTGAGACCATCCGCAATAACATCGCTGCCCCTGGACTGCGAATTCAATGTGATAACCCAGGGCGAGAGCGCACTTTCCTTTTTAAATAGCTCGCTCAACTTTACCCGCGGGTCATTCGCCAAGAATGGCCGCGTTCACATCGAGTCGTGCTGTGACCGATGTTGTTTCAGAATCGTTGCGAGGACTGACGAGGACTTCGATAACGAAGAACGAGCACATGTTGCCAGTTGCGCGGGATCGCAAACGGAGTAGATTTCCAGGCAGCGGGCCAATCGGGTACTCACATCGGACCAAATCGAACGATTGATGTTGATAAATAGCGTTACCACCACCTCAGCCGACGAAACCTGATGCGACGCCAGCTAACTCCCACCTGTGATGCTCTAGGGCTCAAGGGAGTGAATTGGCATTGGCTTCGACACGCGAACGCAACTCTGTTGGACTCGGTCGGAACGCCAATCAGCACGACTCAAGCTTTACTGGGGCATTCCTCTCCCGAGATCACCAGAGAGATTTATTTGCACTCGGTTCCCGCAGACGCGCGCAACGCAGTGGAGAAGGTAGAGAAGCTTATTGAGAACGCCAAGAGTGAGTCTGAACAAGCTGCGTCAGTTCACAGGAACTGAGGTGACGAGACACTCAGCAACACGAGCGCTTCGTTTATGGTTCGCACAACGTGCAATTGTTCGCGAGTTTCCGAGCCTCTTATCTGGAACATGCGCGCCATTCCGAATAAAAAGTCGGTCGGCGCAATAACTGCGCGCAACGTGGGATCCTCGAATATTGCAGGCAAGTGTGCCAATCTCGGATGGTTTCCGAGCGGACGTCGAAATCGGTGACTCTGGTCAAATCGAGGATGCAGGTCAGAGCGTTATCTTTGTATTTGAGCCTTCGGATTCCGAAGTAGAGTTCCTCCGATTCGCAGTCGTCGATTCGGCCCACGATCGCTGAAAGCAGAGTGCGACTCGGACCGGCATTGATTGGTCGGTGTTCGCATCAGTATTCAGCCGAGATTGCTGCTTAAGCTAGACCGGAAAGGCTGATTTTATGATGCTCGCCGATGTATCGTCTTGGCAGAGGTTCTCTGCACGCCTCTGACATCGGTCAGGTCTTCTTCTCTAGAAACCTTCTGAAGGCAGAGCCGTATTCTTAGACTTGAAGAAGCGATTAGTTCTTCACGCTCCTCAGCCTCCTTCGCGTAGTTCTGTGCCATTTCGATAACCGCTAGAGCATTACGGATGTGATGATTAAGATATCCAATCTCTTCGAAGCGGCGCCTGATCCGACGTTCACGGTTCTTCAAAAGAGTACCTACAGCGGACATGGCAACTCCGGCTACGGTCACGGCCTCTGCTAACTGCTCCAATCCCCAGGGGAGGTTGAAAAGGTGAAGGGTCGAACCTACGGCGAAGACTGAAACCAGCGCTATCAATCCCCAAATCGCGGTTCGCAGTAATAGTGGCAATTCATCGTATCTTGCAACGATATCTTCCAGCATACGGCTAACCCTAGTTCGCTGATCGCAATACCATTGTAAGTCTTTTGGAAGAGAATCAGAGTGGGGCCAGCGCCCAAAAGCAAACAGATCAGATGAGGAGACCCCATTAGATTACAAAGATTGAAAAGAATAGATTGATAAGCGCGGCGAGGACTCAATTCGTGAGCTCATGTCCTGCGAGATGGGATCTTCAGCCGCATGGCGAGAGTCCGAGCACGCTAGGCTGCTCAAAGCGACGATAAATGCCAGTTGGCGATATCAGGCGGAGCGACGTGATTCGACCTGTTGATCGAGAATTTCGCGAATTTTGAGCAGCAAGGTTTCGGGTTGGAACGGCTTGTCAATAAACGCATGCTCAGTTCGTGCCTCGTCCGGGTAGCAGCTCTTGTCCGCATAACCAGACATGAACAATACCCTAATCCCAGAATGGCGGATGGGTAAGTGCTCGACGAGTTCGCGACCGCCCATCTGGGGCATTATCAAGTCGGTAATTATCAGATCAATTTCTTCTTCGCGCGCTTGTAAGATCTCAAGAGCCCTTTGACCATTCGCAGCACTTAGTACGCTGTAACAATGTCTCTCCAAGATCTCGGTGAGCAGCCTTCGGAGCCCATCCTGATCCTCGACCAGTAGAATCGTTTCGCGGCCATCGAGCGGAACAGCAGCTGACCTATCTCCGAGTAACATCGACATTTCGACCGGTTGCTTAGGTAACGGGAAAAATAGGTGAAAAGTCGTGCCCTTCCCAACCTCACTCTCCGCAGTAACGGATCCACCCGCTTGTTGCAAGATGCCATGTACCATAGCCAGCCCAAGTCCAGTGCCTTTGCCAACTCCTTTGGTCGTGAAGAACGGCTCAAAGATATGCGCTTTAGTTTCGGAATCCATTCCGAAACCGGTATCGCTGAAGCTCAGCCGCACATAAGATCCGGGAGAAAGACCGGGTGCTTGAGCGAAAGCTCCGTCGATTGTCACAATTTCCGTATTCACTAGCAGCTCTCCGCCATTGGGCATGGCATCCCGTGCGTTAATGGCCAGGTTCATCACTACCTGCTGAATCTGTCCGGGATCACAGCGAATCGGGCACGCCCCAGAACCAGGGAGGATCTTCAGATCAATGTTCTCGCTAAGCAAACGGCGCAGCATCTTCGCCATGTGACCAAGCACTTCGTGCAAATCCAACACCTTCGGCTGCACTACCTGCCGGCGACTGAACGCCAATAATTGTCGTGTTAGAGAGGTGGCCTGCTCGCCGGCTTTGTAGATTTCGTCCACTTTCTCCCGAAGCGGAGGATCGTTCGCCAAAGCAGCATGCAAAAGTTCACTGTACCCAGTAATAATCGTCATTAGATTGTTGAAGTCGTGAGCGATCCCGCCTGCCAGTTGTCCCATAGCTTCCATCTTCTGCGCCTCACGCAACTGATCTTGCAATCGTTTTCGCTCGGTGATGTCCGTGGAAATACCGCAGACCGCATATGGCGTCCCCTGTTCATCGCGAAGGGGCACTCTAATGGAGATATAGGTATGCGGGCCCTCGTCGTGCGGCAACACTTCTTCCGATTCCAGCGCCCCTCCAGCCGTTAAAACTTGCTGATCGAAAGCCTGCAGAGCGTCGGCGCGTTCCTTAGAGAACAGGTCATAGTCGGTTTTGCCGGCAATGTTTTCCCGGACAACATGAAATAGTTCCTCAAAACGGCGATTAATGAGCAGGTACTGTCCCCGGCGATCTTTCACATGGATCACCGCAGTGGCTGTGTCGATGATGTCCTGAAGCAGATGCTCGCTCTTCCGTAGAGCCTCCTCGGCACGCTTTCGGTCTGTGATGTCCCGCGCCAAAGATATGGCGAAACGACTACCGCCGTGCCAATACGGGCGGACACGAACCTCGACCGGGAATACAGTGCCGTCCTTCCGCTGGTGAGAAGTCTCGAAGCCGAAGATCTCCCCGGCATCGAGGCGCTCAAGAACCCAATTCATAGACTCTGCATTCAGAGTGGGGTCGAACTCATACGGAGATAAGCCGATCAGTTCCTCGCGAGTGTAACCTAGGCTTTCGCACGCCTGCCGATTCGCGTCAAGAACCTTTGCCAGCTCCGACCCATCATGCACAAAGAACGCGTCGGTCGCGTGGTCAACGAAAGCCCGGAAGCGGGTTTCGGCTGCGCGCAGCTCTTCTTCGGCCCGCTTGCGATCGGTCAGATCGAGCACGAAACCGACACCCTCGTTCGCGCTATGTTCAAAGCGAGCGACGCCCATCAGCACGGGCACCCGACTGCCATCCTTCCGGAAATACTCTTTTTCGAAGGGTTGTAAGCTGCCGGTCACCTTGAGCTCGGGCATCCAATGTTGTTGATCTCGATCAAGCCATTCGGGCGGCGTCAAGTCTGTCCAGCGGATGCCAGGGGAAATGAGATTCTCGCGGTCGTAACCCACGATACGGAGAAACGCATCATTCGCGTCGATGATCTGACCTTCTAGACTCCAGGTGAAGACACCGACGATATTGGCATCGACCAGACGACGAATCTTTGCTTCTCGTTCCTGCAGCTCGCAATATACTTGCCTATTTTCGAGGGAGGTCGCCAGCACTGACGTGAGCTGGCCAAGGAACTCCACATCCTCTTGCGTGAAGGAATCGTCGCCTCTGCGCGCAATCGACAGAACTCCGCGCGTGCGATCCCGGTTTGCGAGCGGCATGAAACAGAGTGTCTTCATGCCCTCCGCGATCACCATCTTGGACGCTTTGCCAAAGTTGTGTGCATCAGCGGCGGTCAGGATCACCGGTTTCAACGAATCAAGAATCTGCTTTCCAGGGTCGTTCTCGGTGGAATAGGTAACTAGTTCTTCGTTAACAGAGTTTTTGCCGGGCGGAAGCTCAAGCGAATAGACTGTGAAAAATCCTTCCGACTCACGCAGCGAGATGGCTACAGCATCACACTGAATCACCTCACGAATTTGAGCGGAAACCGCGCTCACCATCTCGCGGGGCGCAAGGTTCGAGGTCAGCCGGTTCGCCAGAGTCAGGAGAAATCGGAGCCGATTGTTTTGACGTTTTAGTTCCCCAGTGCTCATGATTTCCCACAGGGTGCCCAGCTCTATTGAGCCAGTTGCGTCCCGGAACAAATGTTCAGACAGCGTCATCCAACTGATTCCGCTGTGTGCTGTCCATTCTGTCGACGGAGGCGCCCAAGGAGTCTTCTCTGTGCATATTCACTTACGAACCACACAGACTAAGATGCGTAAAATGTCTAAGATCGTGTGCTTAACCTTCGTTACTGGAGTGTTTCCACCAACTAGGACTGAGCAAAATTAAGGCGGAAGTCGCACGAGCAGAGCCAAGAACATCACTCTAAGCTGCTTTACTCTTCTCCTTGATAATCCTCATCTGCTCCACGTCGTAGGGGGCCTTGCCGCAATCTAGACAGACAACGTGGGTGTGTAGTGCTGAGGGCGCGTGCACTAGCACCGATCGACCCAACCCGCTTTGCCGACGACCATTGTCCCATCTGTCGCTGCGGAGTTGACCTTTTGGAGTGGCTAGCAGTACGGGACCGAAGCTACGAAAAACCATCTTAACTGGCACGCGAGACCGGCCCGTTGGGCACTGCGTGGTATGGCTCTTGGCGCAAGTCGTAACGGCAGCTATGGAATTCGAATAGCGACTAACAGTTTTGCCAGTATGCCGTTTCGGCATTCATCCCTAACATTCAAACCCAGGATTTTTGCTGCGATGGAACGCAGCCCAAATCCGTTCGCGCTCTCCTCGCAGGTAAAGGTTCCAGACTCCGGTGGAAAAACTTCTGATGAAGAAATTGGAGGTAACGACAATGAAGGTTCTAAAGCCGTTCCTAGTATGTGCAGCCCTAGTCTCGTTTGCAGCGAGCGGGCTCGCGCAGGGCGTGACTGCCGGCGAAAAGGTGAAGGCTTCTGGTCTCATCACCGGCCGGAGTGGCGAAGATCTGACAGTAAAGACAAATGACATGGGCAACATTACGGTTGTCCTGACTGATGACACGAAAGTCGAACAGCCAAAGGGTCTGCTGAAAATACGTAAGACAGACATGGGGATGGCGGTGTTAGTGCCTGGTTTAGCCGTTCAGGTCGAAGGCGTCGGTGATGCGAACGGGCGGGTTACCGCAGACAAGATTAAGTTCTCTAAAGAGTCCCTCAAGGTGGCAAATCAAATACAAGCTGGACTGACGCCTACGAAAGAAGATGTGCAGGCCAATAAGGAAGCCATCGAAGCTAACAAGGGAGCAATTGCCAGTAACCAGGCGGCCATTGCCTCAAACACTGGAGCGGAGGAACAGGAGGTTGAAAGCGTAGATAAGCGGTTTTCCGAGTTGACCGACTACGATACCAAAGCTGACCTTACGCTTTATTATCCTGTTAACGGTTCTGAGCTTGACGAGAAGCAGAAGGCTGAGCTAACTGACTTAGCGAAGAAAGCAGGCAGCATACAGGGTTACCTCGTTCAGGTGGCTGGCTACACGGATTCTTCTGGAAGCGCCGAATATAACCAGGAACTGAGTGAGGACCGGGCACAAAATGTCGTCGCCTATCTCCAGCAGTCCGGCAACATTCCAATGAGGCACATTGTCGCCCCTGGCATTATGGGCGAAACGAATCCGGTGGCGTCCAACGAATCCGCACAAGGTCGTGCCGAGAACCGGCGTGTTGTTGTGAAGGTGCTGGTCAATAAAGGTGTTGCGGGGCAATAGACAATCTGCTCCTTTCGCGTTTTGGGAGGAGACCGAAAGAGGCGGGGCGAGCCGTTGTGCCCTGCCCACTCCTGCGTTACTAGGCCGATCCGGAATTGCGCGAGTTCAATTCGCAAACGGCTTACCTGCCTTTCGACCCCTTTGGGCAGGTTGGACACCTGGGGAGGAGGCTTCATTGCCGCCGACGAACGCCTGGGTGGGGAGTGGGGACGGGCGATTAAGGACCGTTCTCACTCCCGAAACGGCTTACTGACATTTCTTTCCCCCCGAGCTGTAAGTTTTATGAGTTCTAGTGGAGAAGGAAACAAAGCAAGCTTGCGCTAGGAAGTTCGAACTTCTTAGGAGTATCCCTATGCGCCTCGCGCGATTGTTCTTTGGAATAGCAATTCTGCTTTGCGCACTTGTTCCGGCGCACGCCCAGGATTACAGCAAATTTCTCTTCAATGTTGGCGGCGGTATCGGCTTCCCACTGGGGAACCTCAGCAATTTCGTCAACGATGGCGGAAACTTCGTTATTGGAGGCGGATACGGCTTCATGAAACATGTAGGAGTGGACACCGAGTTCATGTGGCACGATCTACTACTTCGATCTGGAGATGACCCAGATGATCACGACACGATGATCTTGCGAGCTTCCCCATCGGGATCATCGACTGTATGGCATTCGTTGTCCCAGATCATCGTCTTGTTAGTTTCGGGGCTGGTCGGCTCCCACTTCAGGCCTGGAAGGCTCGGATTTCCGGTTGCAGCAAACGCCGCCCATGATGATGCCATCTTCTTCGCCAGCACGTGCGCTTCGGGTGTGTTGCCCGTTCCTTGTTCACAGCGCTTGGTGTTGTCGAAGCAGAATTGAAGTTCGGCGGTGTGCCACGCCCCTGGCAGGCCATCGAGAATGGGAGTCTGCCAAGTGAAGTAGTACGTGTAGGCTGAGGCTGCCCGGAGTTCGTGTTTCAGCCTGGCCATGTTTACCACGTTGTTGCGCATGGAAAGGCCGTTCAATCCGGGAGTGCCGCTGCACATGTACGACAAGGTTTGGATCTTCTTCTGCGGGTACGCTTTCTTCAAAGTCGCAATGATAGTAGTCGCCCTTTCGTTGCCATAGGGTTTGGCGAGGCTCGCATGCCACTCTTCTTCAGTCGGGCGCGACGACATGCGATTGCCTTCTTCGCTCACCGAACCGATCAGCATCGGGACATGTCTGGAGATCTCCGGCGCGGCGTCGAAGAAGGAACGCATATTGATCACCTTGCCGTCCACGCACGGTGACCAACCCACTCGGGGCGTGCCGGGAGCCCCGGGTCCCATAGAAGGTCCCGGAGGATTGATCTTGGCTGCGGCTGCGTTGCCGGCGGCAAACAGCTTTGCCCATTCCATTTTCTGAAGCGATGCGATGTCGTTCGGCGCGAGTCCAAGATCCTTCATCACCAGACGGGCAAGTTCTTTCTGCTGCTCCCTGCTAGGAATGTTGCCGCCACCACCCGATTGCGCCGAAGCGCGATGGAAGAGGCTTCCAGCCGACGGCATGCCCATGAGCGTGGTGACCTTCGATCCGCCGCCAGATTGGCCGTAAATCATCACCCGATCAGGATCGCCGCCGAAATTCTCGATGTTCTCATGTACCCAACGAAGTGCCGCCACCAGATCGGTCATGCCGACATTAACGGAGTCTTCATACGCGGAGCCGCCGATTTCCGACACATCGAAGAAACCAAGAATGTTGAGGCGGTGATTGACCGAGACCTGCACGACATCATGATGGCGTGCCATCTGCGCGCCGTCATGCGAGGGGAGTTCGTAAGAAGAGCCGAAACTGTATCCTCCGCCGTGAATGTAAAACATCACCGGACGTCTGCCGGTCACGCTCGGGGTCCAGATGTTCAGCTTGAGTATGTCTTCGCTTTGCCAGCCATCGTCCCAATCCTGGAGAAAAGTTTGCTCGATGCTCGTCCACGGATGCAGGTTTTGAGGACAGTTTGCGCCATAGACCAGCGCTGGATATTCGTCGGTCCACGGCATCGGTGGCTTAGCAGGAAGCCAGCGGTTTTCTCCGGCTGTGCTCTGCGCATACGGAACACCTTTAAATGTGAGAACGCCGCCGTCGAGAAATCCGCGTACTTTGCCGTATTGCGTCTTCGCAACCACTGAACGAGGGGTCGAGATGTTGCCCGGTTCCTGGTGGGCCGCAGTCTTGATGCTGTCGGAAGCGATAGCACACTTACTGGCAGTGATGCTCACGCCCGCCGCGGCGGAAAGAATCAGCGCCTTTCGGCGAGTAAGAACAGCGCGGTTTGAAGAATCAGCCATTAGACTCTGCTCCTTCGGATGGTTCAAGTTGAAGCTTGATTAGAGCAGCCGATAGACGCCAATTACCACGTAGGGATTGTCTCTCGGCATTGGTTGCGGAATGGTCAAGGTTCCCAAAAAGATCGAGTGATTCAGCCAGTCATAAGGGCTGTCGGAAGGGGCCTCGAAGTCAAGGACCGATCGCGCGTAGACACCGGCTTTGTCATCTTTGTTCTTTGGCATGTGCAATAACACGTGATTGATTACTTGTATAAAGAAGCCGTCTTTGGTTTTCAACGTATACCGTGCGTTGAGTTCCGTGTCACCGTCGGGACGCGTCAACTGCCAGTCCGCGCCTCCGGGCACTACTACACCCTCAATGTTCGGTCCCTTGAAACTGCCGCCGGTGATCGGAATGAGCCGTCGTTCGCCGAACTTACTCTTGCCGATGTTCAACAATCCGCCGATTGTTACCCTTTCATCGAAAACGTGCTCAGCGCGCAGCTCGAGATGCGCCGCGTCGACCGATATAGAAGAGTCCTGAGGCAAAGCGGGACTTGAGAGGATCACGCTCAAACTGCAAACAAGAACGGCGATGCAGAAGCTTTTTTGGCACATTGGAGCTCCATTAAGAATCGGCAGCACTCGCACATCTTCCGTTTTGTGTGCGCCCTGTCCGTTTTATTGACGTGATACGGACGCAGCGGACGGCTAGGATTTGTTTTTCGACGCGGACCAAGACTACCCGAGAGTGTTTCCTCCGACAAAAAGTTTTTGCATGCGCTCATACTGGTTTGGGTGGCTGCGCCGCAGTGACTGGGAGTTACTTCGAAAGTAATGGACAGTGACAGCGATAGACAGAACCGCACGGCGTATACAAAGTTCTTTTTGGGTTCGGGAAGCACCTATGAAGAGACTACAATGTCACGCGCGATCGAAAATTTGACCGCGCTCATGTCGCGGAATATCGGGGGTTATTCAGGAATGGTGACTCGCCGTGAATTTGTGCACGGTACTGCTGTTTCTATCGCATTGGCGCTGGCTCCCCGAAGCCGATTGCTTCTTGCGCAACCTGGCGGCGGCACTTACCGCAATCCGATTCTTGGCGGAGATCATCCCGATGCGAGCCCAATCCGAGTGGGCGATGACTTTTATCTGACGCACTCCAGCTTTGACTACGCTCCAGGCTTGCTGATCTGGCACTCGCGAGACTTGCTCAATTGGCGCCCAGTTGCCGCGGCCTTGCGCAAGTATTACGGCAACGTATGGGCTCCGTATCTCTGCGAGTATAAGCAGCACTATTACATCTATTTCCCGGCAAACCAACGGCTCTGGGTTGTACACGCCGAACATGTGACCGGGCCTTGGAGCGAACCGATCGATCTAGGAATCGACGCGATTGATCCTGCACACGTGGCCGAAAACGGCCGCCGCTTTCTGTACATGGCAGGAGGGCGGATGGCGGAGCTAACGCCCGACGGACTCTCCGTGAAAGTTCCTCCGCGCGTTGTGCTTGAGCCTTGGCCGCTGCCCACCTCGACCAGAATGGAGTGTACTTGCCTCGAAGCCCCGAAACTCCTTCAGCGAAATGGCTATTACTACTTGAATGTGGCCGAAGGGGGCACAGCAGGTCCGGCCACGAGTCACGCAGTTGTCAGCGCACGCAGTCGACACGCGGAAGGACCTTGGGAGTTCTCGCCCTACAACCCAATCGTGCGCACGCATTCGCGCAACGAACGTTGGCTGAGCGTGGGTCATGGGCGTCTCGTCGATACGCCTGCGGGAAAGTGGTACATGACTGTCCATTCGTATGAGAACGGCTATCGCACTTTGGGGCGGCAATTGTTGCTGCTTCCGATTGAGTGGACTGCCGACGGTTGGTATCGTGTGCCACAGGACATCACTGCCGATTCGGCGATTCCGGTTCCGATTCCGGATACCGCACAGCACGCATTCCTGGACCCTTCCGACAATTTCACCTCGCCGGAGTTGGGCCTGCAGTGGGGCTTCTGGCACGAATATGACGCTTCCAGGTTCACCGTGGGCAACGGCGCGCTGACGCTGGAAGCGCGGGGAAAAGCCATCGCTGACACGCCGGTACTCACGACCGCCGTTGGCGGCCAGTCCTACACCGTTGAGATTGACGTGGAAGTCGAGCCTGGTTGCCAATCCGGCTTGCTTCTTTTCTACGACCCCGAGCACGCAACCGGCATTCTTATTGACTCCGATGGAATCGGTGCGCGTCTCGGTACCGGCTTCATCCCAAGCCGCTACGAAAAAGGTGCTACTCGCGTCACGCTGCGCATCGTCAACGACCGCCAGGAAGTAGACTTCTATTTCCGCGTACCCGGGAAAGCATGGCAGCGTACGCAGGAGTCTGCCGAAATTTCAGGGATGCAACACAATGTGCTCGGAGGCTTTCTCGATGTACGCCCGGCGCTTTTTGCGTGCGGCTCCGGCAAAGCTACCTTGCGCAATTTCCGTTACTGGCCGGAAGTCAAAGCGCCATCATGAGATCCGGTCGACTTCTGTTGTTCGTGTTGTGCGTCAGTGCATGTTCATCAGCGCAGCCAAGCAGCCAGCTTAAACTCGGCCATCTACAGAGTGGCGCGATCGTTTCTTTCGTCCGTTCTACGTCAGGCGAGTGGGGCCTCGAGATCGCGGACGGTCCGGCGCCACGAATCTCTCAACCCAAACCTGCGAGACTTGAACTGTCTCCGACCGAAGAAGAAACTCGCGAGCTAGCGACTGGCTACAAGATGGTTCGAAAGTCGGCCGAGGGAATCGATGCCCTTGCCGAAATCCCGTACGGCGACAAAGTTGTGTTTCGAGTTCAGGACCACTGGGCGCTGAGCGGACCCGTGCTCTCTGTGCGTAGGACAGTTGAGGTTGTTGGCGACGCGCCGGGCGGTTTCGACTCCGCGATCGTATTGATGGTCGATCGCTCGGTTCCTTGGGCCGCAGTGAACTATATGGCTCCGGGCGCGTTGTACGGCGATCCCACCTACAACGGCGAGCGCTCCCCCGGCGGCACACTGAACTATGCCGCGCATCGTTACCAGATGCGCGAGGACTTTCTCCCAGCCCCATTGTTTGCCCTCTCATTTCAAAATGGTGCCTCGGTTGCTGTGCTTGATCCCTCGCCCCGCGGCGATTCGACGTTCGAAGAGACGAAGCTGACGAAAGATGTAATGACCGACGCGCGCTTTCAATTTGGTGCTCTCGGAGCGTGGCAGGACACTGATGGTCCAATCCAGTTCGGTTTTTGGTTTCCGGGCTCTGTAACTGGCACATTCATGGGAGGCGCTCCAAACGCAAAACCCAGAACCGTACGCCGCTATCACCCAATTACTCAAGGAGTAACTCACAGCTACGAAGTCAGGTTTCGTTTCGGCGCCAACGAGTCGTTTCGCGACGTAACCCGCGACAGCTGGCGATGGGCTTGGAATTCTCTTAACCCTGCAGTCACCTATATTGACGTCGAGCAGATGCGCCGTGTTCTGATCGATCACCTCGCCGCTCAAGCGGCGACCATCGACGGCCGCACCGCCATTCCATTCGTCCTTTCTACCGTCACCGACAAGCTCCAGTGGAATTGGACCATGGTCGCGATGGGCTTCGTAGGCAAGGAAATCGAGTGCGCGGACCAATTGCTGCGCGAAGCCGATCGTGACAATACCGAGCGTGGTAAGAAGATGCGAGAGACGGGCTTGGCCATTATCTCGTCGATAATCCATGCGCTTCCGACTCCGCCGCTTCAAGGCACTGGCTACGACCTCGCAACGGGCAAGCCTTGGGATCACATCTGGCTTGCTCCGTGGTTGCGGAACGCGACGGAAGACATGCGCGTGCTGATGCGCGCCTACCGCCGCGAGCGGGCGCGAGGGCGCGAACATCCCGAATGGTTCACCTGGGTGAAGTCGTACGTTGACTGGTTGATCTTGCAGCAGCGCGAAGATGGCTCTTTCCCGCGGCGCTGGAAGCCGGGAACCAGTGATGTTGCCGAGCCCTCAGGCACGACGAGCTATGCACCCGTGCCGCTGCTGGTCATCATGAGCGAAGAGACAGGCGATCCGAGATACACGCAGGCCGCTATTCGTGCCGCCGACTATATCTGGTTGAACTACGGAACGCGCGGCCTCTTCGTCGGAGGCGCCAGCGACAACCCGAATATCACGGACAAAGAGGCAGGGATGCTCAGCATGGAAGCATTCCTGAGTCTCTACGATTCAACGAAAGATCCGAAATGGCTGGACCGCGCCAAGACCGCTGCTGACTTCGCTGAAAGCTGGATCTGGATTTGGAACTTGCCGATGCCCCTCGATGCGGATGATTCGCAACTCTATTGGAAGAAGGGCGTGCCAACCATCGGCACGCAGGGTATAACCGCGCTCGTCGCGGGCAGCGCAGATGAGTATCTGGATTGGGCCGTGCCTTCGTACGCAAAGTTGTACACCTATACGCACGACGAGCACTACCTCGACGTGGCGCGTATTCTTCTGCACGACACTAAATCCATGGTCGCTCTTCCCGGACGCCAGTACGACATGAAAGGCATTGGGTGGCAGCAGGAGGGCTGGCGTTTCGGTCCCGGTGGCCCCGGCCGCGGCGTTGGAGGACACCGCTTCTGGCTGCCTTGGATTTCTGCAAACCACCTGTACGGAATCACCGGCCTTGAGGAGTACGATCCAGCTCTCTTTAAGAAACTCTCCACCAAGCCGAACTTGTCGCAGTAACACGAAGTCTTCCTAGCTGCATAAGTGTGAACTTCCGCGATGGAAGAGACGAAACCCATGTTCGCTGGCACACCTAATATCCTGATGTCCTATCAGGGACTCTATTAAACGGAGCATCAAACAAATGCCCCGCTGCACCGTGGTAGCGGTGCGCGGGGCAAGTAAAGCACAACGACCCGATGAGGGCGCCGAGTCAGAAGGTCAGCTTCGCGCCGAGCTGGAGCGTTCTCGGGTCGAAGGCAGAAGTCACCTGGCCGAAGTTGGACGCGCCCAGGTTAGTGCTGATTCCTCCATTCATGTCGCCCTTGAACTGCGTATGGTTCCAAACGTTGAAGGCATCGGCACGGAACTGGAACGCGCTGCCGCGCGATTCGCTGATGATGAAATTCTTGAACAGGGACATATTCCAGTTGTCACGTCCCGGTCCACGAATCGCACCGTGCTGCAAGCTCCCCCAAGTGCCGTTGACCGGAGCTGCAAGGGCTGCCGTGTCGAACCACTGAGTAACCGTGTGCGGGTTATTAAGGGTACCGACGACGTCCGGACGGTTGATGCAGTTCGGAACCACGCTGCAGACACTCGTACCGTTGTACGTCATGTTGAGTGGTGCTCCGGACATGATGTTAACGATACCGGAGACCTGCCATCCACCCACAACTGTCCTTACAAAGCGGCTGGACGCATCGCGGAAGAAAGGCATGTCGTAGACCCAGTTGACGTAGGCGACGTTGGTGCGATCAAAGTAAGACGGCCCAAGGTCGTACTTCCAACCGGCGTAAGGATTGGAGACGTTCGACAAGTCGCCTGCGCTGTTGCCGGTGTTAAAACTGTCGATCGACCGTGACAGTGTGTACCCCGCATTCAACTGCAGGTCTTTGGTGACCTGTCCGCTGATATTGGCCTGAAGCGAATTGTAATGGCCATTCGCCTCGTTCTGTGCCATGCGGAGGGAGCCGAAGCCGAGATACGGCACGTTCTCGTTATACTGGGTTTTGCTGTTGCTGGCGACCAAGGCGGGCAACAGGGTTTGATTCGGAAGTTCCCACTCCTGGTAGTCGCTCTGATGTCGTGTCTGGGTGCCAACATACATGACGTTGAGAACCGTCCTGCTGTTAAGAGACCGCTGCACGCCAGCGCTGTATTGCATGCTGTAGGGCATCTTGTACATGTTGGCATTCAGGCCCGTGATGTTGCCCACCACGATCGGGACGCCAATGGTGGATCCGGTTTGGACGTTTAGTTGCGGATTCGACAACGAGACGTTGTTGAAGGTAGTCGAAGCGCTAAACGGCTGGTTTCCACCGGCGTTATACATGTCGTTCCCCTGAATCGCCATGTACATGATGCCGAACCCGCCGCGAACGACGGTTGAGCCATGACCTGTGAGATCGTAGGCAAATCCGACACGTGGGCTGAAGTTTGTCCAGTGATTGTTCACCAGACTCTTCGAAATTCCGCCCTGGCCAGCAATACCAATACCGTTGAGATAGAACTGGTATCCAGCAAGAATGGGATTGGGGCTGGTGCCTAAACCTGGGCTGCTTGGGCTGATGGTGCCGTCGGAATTGAGAATGGCGGCATCCGCCGGGTTAAAGAGGTTCTGGTAGAAGTTGGACTCACGCCCATTAGCTTCGTAAGTGTGCGGCAGTCCATCCCAACGTAGGCCAAGATTCAGGCTCAATCGACTTGTCGTTCGCCAGTTGTCCTGAATGTAAGCCGAAAAGGCGTTGAAGTTCCAATGACCGGTATCCTGCACCGCGTTCTCGCCGTATTGGTTTGCATAGCCAAGCAGGAAGTCCGCGAAATCGTTTCCAGTGAAGCGACCATTGAAGGTGAAGGCGCCCTGGGTTGGAGCGAACAGGTCCTGAATCTTGCGATAAAGCAGTACGCTGCCGCCGATCTTCAACTGGTGAGTGCCTTTACTCCACGAGACATTGTCCATCCACTCATAAGAATTAGCCTCGTTGTTCCAAGGCATCCAGTTGACGGTGTAGTTCGTGCCAGTGTTGCCGGAAAGGTTGATGGAGGGGAAGCGGTTGTCCGCGTTTGGACCCGTGAATACGCGGTTGAACGCGAAACTGGACGGTGCCGCGTAGACGCCGACAGGGGTAATGTTGATGCGGTTGCCGTTGTAGTTGAACGCGATTTCGTTTAGCAGTCTCGGGTTGATGATCTGAGTATAGTGAACCACCGCGCTGTACGACGGGTTGCCGAACGTATTGCCGATGCTCGGAACGTTGTCGCCGCTCCACATCGTGGTACCGAATCCCTGAGAAATCTGCTCAGCGATAAAGTGCCCGAAGATGGAGTTCTTGCTGTTGAATTCGTGGTCGATGCGGACGATTTCTTCGCGCACATTGGTTGGAGTGACGGGAGTCCCCTGGAACTGCGTTCCGCTTGTCGGAGCAGGGAAAATCCCAGACGAAAGCATAATCTGAGCGTTGGGATCTAACAGGCTCGACGGAATTGCGTTGCCAGGGAACGGAACAGCAGTGGTTATCTTGCCACTCGCATCGCATGTGCTGAAGCCGGTTATACCTGCTGCGCTAAACTTGGCCTGCTGCGCTGCCGACAAGGTGCTGGCGCAAGGTACAGCTGGAACGCTCGAAGCGCCTGCAAAATTCCCTCCGTACTGGCTCGGTAGAGGGACAGTTTGGTTGTAGTTGCCGCCCTGACGAAGCTTGCGCCACTCCATGTTGTAGAAGAAGAACGTCGGGTGAGACTTTGCAATCGGAACTTGGCCGCCGACGTTGAAGCCAAAGGTGTTGAAGTTAAGTTTCGCCACCGGATTCGGGGCGGGGTTAAAGTAGTTGCGCGCATCCAACGCGTTGTTACGGTTGTATTCCCACGCCGACGCATGGAACGTTTTGGTTCCCGACTTCAGAACCGTGGTCATCGTGGAGCCCGCGGAGAGACCGTATTCCGCGCTGTAGTTGGAGTCCAATTGACGGAACTCGGCGATGCCTTCCAAGGAGGGCATGACGCTCATGTTGCCCGCGCTGCCGCGGTCCAGGTTCTCGCCACCATCGATCATGTAGAGGTTACCCGACACGCGCTGGCCGTTGAAACTCACGTTCGCGTCGCCACCTACGGGAGTTGGAATCTGGAAGTCACCCTGCAAGTTTGAAGCTCCAGTAGTCAGATTGACCAGCGTGTACATACTGCGGCCGTTCGTCGCCAAGTTTTCCACCTGCTTGCCGGTGATGACGTTGCTAACCTCGCCGGAATCGGTTTGAACGCCGACAGCTGCGGCTTCGACGGTGACCTGTTCCTGCGTGCTTCCGATTTCCAACTTGAAGTCGAGACGAGTGCGGTCGCCTACCTGCAGAACGATATCGGTTTGCTCGACCTGCTTGAAGCCAGTGGCCTCAACCTTGGCTTTGTACTGACCGATGTGAAGATTGGGAGCAATGTAAGTACCGTCGGCGTTGGTGGTCACGCTTCGTGCCACGCCGGTGTCTCTGTTCGTGAGAGTAACAGCTACGTTAGGGACGGAGGCACCGCTAGGGTCGGTGACGGTGCCTAGGATGGTTGCTTCCTGGGCAGACAGTTGTGTTGTGAAAAAGCTCAGAAGCAGAACAATCGAAAGGTGAAGTAACTTTCGGCGTTTTACAGCCAGGACAAAAGTTTCAGCGGTTGTGGGCGAAAGTTGCATTGCGAGCCTCCGGAGTGGTGTCTAGGTTTTTGTTCTTTGTTCTTGCCGTTTGCATCCTCGACGTCAACGTCCGGGGTCGTTAACGTTAACGAAGCGGCAGTTTGTACTTCATTCCTCAGAGCCGGAACTACCATTTTTGCTAGTCCCGCCAGAAAATCGATCGAGGTGAATAATTGAGACGCTGGTGGAGTCCAGTGAGAGGTTGGCAGGTGCTACTCACATCGATGGTGGAATGCACGCAAACGGGGCAGCGGTTCTGTGAGGTCGACATGGACGGAAGGCTGCTTTTCTTGTGGCAGCAGACGTCCTTTTGGGTCATAACCGAGATTCCGAAAAACGGATCAAATATAGATCGGACGCTTCAGCCTGGCCCTGTGCACGGTTGAGGATGCGCGGCTACCGTGGGCTGTCAATGCGCCGTACATACTAATGTGAGAAATCGCGAACGCAAGAGCAACCATGGTCCGATTGAAAGACTCAGAGAAAAAACCGAGAATACTGTCAGAGTTTTAATCGCATTCGGCGTAGCTTTTTGCACGCGCACATGTTCGCCGTACAACTGCGATACCAGAGTTTAATGCGTCTCTGTCCTCAACTGAGATAGTTTTTGTTGAACCATGGCGGCTTGCGGACTCTGTGGGCTCTCTTTTAGGAAGAGTTCATATTCGGCAATTGCTCTCTGCGGCTGATTCTGCATTTTAAGAATTTCCCCAGCTAACAGGTGTACTTCGGCAAATTGTTCGTGGTTAGGCAAGCTATGTGCGCGCTGTGCGTCGGCGAGAGCGCTATCGTATTCCTTATTGACGTACTCAGTGCTGGCTAGCAGTGCTACCGCATCAGGCATCGTGGGATTTAAACTCATGACCTTTTTCAGCAGGGACTCAGTCTCGCTATAGTTCTTTTCCTGAAACTCGATCCGCGCCAAATCTACATATGCCGGAACAAATTTGTCGTCGACCTCGATCGCTTTGGAAAACCTGTCCTTAGCTTTGGCTCTGTCACCAGTCTTAATCGCGACCAATCCCTGCCCTACGTACGCTCGTGCATACTGCGGATAGACAGCAGTAGCCTTTTCGAAGTGCTGTTCGGCTTTCCCGAGATCTCCCTTAGCGAGAGCTTCTATTCCTTTTTGCATCTCATCGCGGGCTTTACTGGGGGCATTCATTTCAGTGAGAGAAACCGTTGGAGAACTTCCGGCTGACTCCGGTTGCGATGCAGGCGACGTGAGTTTCACGTTGATGTTTTCTGTGTGAACTCGTGACCCGCCCATAATAAAGAAATCCTCACTGGTCGTTTCAATGCCTTGTCCAGAAATTCGTGCGCGATATGTAACCCCGCTTGACACCTGAAAGTCGGCGCTGCCATTACTTGTCTGTGTCGTCGCGACAGGAGTCCCAGCAGAACTTAGAAGTTCCACTTGGAGACGGCCGTTGTACTCACGATCATCCGGCGTACGTACGTGAATCGAAAGCTCACATACGGCTTGTTGCGCCAACGCCGGACGGACAAACCATAGAGCCGCCAGAGCAAACACTGTTAAACGAAACATAGCCACCCGGTTCATGGTGTGCGCTCCCGTTAAGTGGACTGAAGCCCTTGGCACTCCGTCTGGATAGTAGCCGATAACGGAGATTATCGCTCCATATCTCATCCTGAGGTAGCCGCCTGAGCGCCGGGTTCTTGCGCTTTTCCGCTGTGATTTGGACGGATCCAAAAAATGCTTAGATACCTATGCCCTTGACACAGCCTTCGTCCTTTTCTTTGGTGCGGCGATATACGTCGGCGTCAAATGACACGTTGCAAGTGAAGAAAATGCCAAATCGAACAGCACGCCACCGATGCGCTTATTTTTGGCGGTTGCGGAGCGTTGTGCGGTTCGCAAGTAGCTGTCGGTACTCGGCTTCAGCGGATCGCCTGGCCATCGCCTACCGATAGCCCGGGCGACCCCGTTTGCTTTAAATCCAGCAGGTCTCGCCTGAGATTGAAGGCTGAAACCAGCCAGCCCAGGCTTCGGCTTCGACATCACATTTTTCGGAACAGCAGACGCGCAGAATCGGAGGAATTGTGATGACGATTCGTAGCTTATGGTGCTTCCGCTCGCAGCCGCCTTGACTGCTTTCGCGCAACGAGCTCCCGCAACCAGCGGCCGAGCCAGCCTGCCGCCGCGACGCAGAGCAGCACAACGATTTCAGTCAACGTTTCTGACCAGGCCACTGCGACACATCAGCCCCTGACGACTGATACTCACGAGGGTTTCTGGGGCAAGATAAATCACTTTGCCCTTAAGAAATGGGTTCAGAAACGCTGGCCCCGGATCCGCGACCGTGTCAACGAGCTGGATCAGCTGACCGTCGCCGATTCGAACGAGATCAAGGACGTGGATGCTGCGCTCCCGAAGGTACTCGTCAGGCCTCGGCTCGCGCCGAGCAGGCTGATCAGCACGCTGTCGATGCCGGTAACCGTCGCAGCAGCTCGCTCAGCCGGCGCCGGCCAACCAGCGTCTGCAGACGATGCCGACTGCTGTCACCGATCTCGACCAGTATCAGCCCAGCACCGATGCTGAGCTCCGCTTCCCTATGGGCCAGACTGCGTTGAGCGCGAAGGCAAAGGAAGCGCTCGATCAGATCGCCGACGCAGTTAAGGATCGGCGAGGCTACATCGTCGAAGTGCAGGGATCTCTCCCGGTAACGGCCAGACTTCAATCGGTTCGTCACAGGAGATGGCCGATTCCGTCGTCCGGTATCTGGTAGTCGACCGCCAGATCCCCGTGTGGCGCATTTACACGCTCGGAGAGGGCAATGCAAAGGTAACGCCCTCGTCACAGGTCCAGCAGGCCGACGCCAATGGCAAACCCGTGAAACCGTATCAAGGCGCTCGGGTTGAGGTGACGGTTCTGAAGAACGCCGGCGAGGAGGAGCTGAACAATCAGGCCATGGCGACTCCGACGCACAACTAGAAACAAGTGCTGTCAGATAGAAGTATTCGAAGACCGTGATGAGGCTTTGCCCAGCCTACCGATTTGTTAACTTTTTGGACAACTCCGAGCCAATGTGAGTTGGAGCGCCCCTTGTC
>CAWKDK010000015.1:0-165999 GCA_963848375.1 Terriglobia bacterium | reverse complement strand
GTCATCAGGGGGACTGTCTCCCCCAGCTAACGAGTCTAGGGACGTCAAGGGGAACCGATGCGGAAACTGGCCGCCGTACTGTTGTTAGCCGTCGCAGCTCAGTGTCAGACCACGAACGCCCAACAAGTTGCACCGGTATCGACTGTAGCAACCGCCGTCACCACAGTATCGCCTGACGCGGCGTTCACCAGTAGCAAGGCCCTAAACACGGCTCTGCTGGCCCAGTTGGCGGATCCGGTGTCGGCTGGCCCGATCTCGCAGGCGGTAGGTGGAACGGTTACCGCTGGCGGGCGACCGATAATCAAGACGGCTGTGATCAAGCCGATGAAGATCAGCACAGTCAACGAAGACCGCGCGCGTAACTCGCGGATTTGGTACTCTCTGGTCGTTTTTGACCATGCAGCAGCAGGATTTGATGCCTATTCCACCCGCCAGGCGATTGGCCATGGAGCCGTCGAACTGAATCCGTTCTTAAAGCCTTTTGCTGACTCCGCCGCGATTTATCCGGCCCTGCAGGTTTGGCCGACGGCGATGGACTTTGTTGGTGGCAGGATGATGCACAGCCAGAATCGCATTATGCGCAAGGTGTGGTGGGTGCCGCAAGTCGCCTCCACTGCTGCTTTCGTGTCCTTCGGATTTCATAATCTCGGAGTTCACGCACAATAATTCGCCCCATTCGGAGCGTGTTTTCCATAGCTGATTCCTCCCCTGATTGTTACCCCATATTTACTCGGGCATGTGTTGACGTCCGATACAATATCGGAGTTTGCAAACGCCGCTCTTAAACGAACGATAGCTCCCTCAGGAAAGTGAAATCGATTGCGCTGTTTACTGGTTGGCAATAAGGGGCAGGTTGGATGGGAATTGCAACGGACACTTTCCACGTTGGGGGAAGTGGTTGCCGTTGATCGGCCTCAAATCGAATTGTCTTCGGCGGATTCGATACGCGAAACGATACGAGACCACTCGCCCCACGTGATCGTTAACGCGGCTGCCTATACCGCCGTTGACAACGCAGAGGACGAGCCGGAACTGGCGATGCAAATCAATGCAACGGCACCCGCAGTTATGGCAGAAGAGGCAAAACGCACGGGCGCTCTTTTTGTCAGCTATTCGACGGACTACGTCTTTGATGGGGCCAAGCCCAGCGCGTACGCAGAGGATGACCAGCCGAATCCGCTATCTGTATATGGTCGAACGAAGCTGGCAGGTGACAACGCGGTTCGTGATGTAGGTGGCGCATATCTGATTTTTCGGACCTCTTGGGTTTACGGAGCACGTGGCAAGAATTTTCTACTGACGATGATGAAGCTTGCAGTCGAGCGTGAAGAACTCAAGGTTGTGGATGATCAAGTCGGAGCGCCAACCTGGAGCCGTTCACTGGCGGAGGCTACTGCACAGGCGATCGCCCAAAGAGTGGGCCAGGCACGGAAGGGAATTACTTCAACTGCTGAGCTGTTTGCTGATGTGCGCGGACTCTACAACATGACTTCGGGTGGAAATACATCCTGGTGTGGATTCACAAACGCAATTGTCGAACAGTTGCGAAGTTCTCGGTGAATCCCCGCTTGCAAGAGTGTTGCCGATTACGTCGGCGGAATATCCTGTCCGCGCCACGCGCCCCAGGAATTCGGTCCTGGATAACTCAAAACTCCAGCGTACCTTCGGACTCCAATTGCCCGCATGGGATATCGGCGCTCGAGCTTGTGATGGATGAGCTCACAACGATCGCACCGCACCGTCACGAAGCTATCTGCGGCCGTATTGAGAGGAAAGAATTGATGCGGGTTTTTCATATCGTCGGAGCACGACCGAATTTCATGAAGCTGGCGCCAGTTCATCGTGCGTTGAAGCGGGTTCCGGGGATCGAGCAGATGGTTGTGCATACCGGCCAGCATTACGACTTCAATATGTCCGACGTCTTCTTCCAGGAATTAGGCATCGGCGCACCCGAAATTAATCTCGGCGTCGGATCCGGAAGTCATGCGCAGCAGACAGCAGAAATAATGGCACGGTTTGAACCGGTCCTACTTGAGCACAAACCGGACCTCGTCGTGGTCTACGGAGATGTGAACTCGACGGTTGCTGCCGCACTAGTCTGTTCCAAACTCCAGGTGCGCGTCGCACACGTGGAGGCGGGTCTTCGCTCATTCGACCGTGCTATGCCGGAAGAGATTAATCGTCTGATTACGGATCAGCTGGCAGACATCCTGTTTACTCCATCCGCGGATGGAAACGAGAATCTGGAACGAGAGGGCATTCCAGCCGAACGCGTACACCTTGTCGGAAATGTCATGATCGACACAGTGTTGCAAATGCTGCCGAGTTCCGAAAAACACATTCCGCCAGGTCTGCCGGCTAAGTTCGCGCTCGTTACGATGCATCGGCCGTCCAATGTGGACGACCCGGAATGGCTTTCGTGCCTGGTGAAGACGCTCACCGATCTAAGCTCGGAGATAGAGATTCTGTTCCCAGTTCACCCGCGCACGCGCGAGCGTATCCATCAATTAGGTCTCAACGGAGTTGGGAAGATCAAGTGGATGGATCCTGCCTCCTACTTGGCGTTCCTGGCCCTACAGAAGAATGCGACGTTGGTCATCACCGATTCGGGCGGTATCCAGGAAGAGACCACGTTCCTGGGTGTTCCATGTCTCACCATGCGGGAAAACACCGAAAGACCGGTTACGGTCACCGTTGGGACAAATCAGCTTGGTCGGCCGTGACTTCGCACGATTGAAGACCGAGTTTAGAAAAATCCTCAGCGGAGAAGCGAAAAAGGGTGATCGGCCGCCACTTTGGGATGGAAAGGCGGCCGACCGGATCGCACAAGTTTTGGCATCAACGAATGTGAAGTTTGAAATTCGCTGCAAATGTCTGAATTAAGTAACTTTAGTGTCTATGGCATCAGCTGTTCGCATGCTAAAATCGCGAGCAAAAGTGCCTCAGACCCGGAAAATTCAAGCGGGGAAAATAATGTCTATAGCTGCTAAGTCTGTACCTTCCGTTACTGCCGAGAAGTTTAAGGAAAAGATTGCCGCCAAGACCGCGAAAGTCGGAATTCTCGGATCTAGGATATGTCGGGCTGCCACTCGCGCTACTGTTCAGCGAAGAGCGGTTTCGCAGTTACTGGTTTTGATGTCGATGCGCGAAAAGTCGACACCCTCGCCAAAGGCGGTTCCTACATCGTTCGCATCGAGCCTTCCGAAATTCAGTCCGCTAAGGCGCATGGTTTTTCGGCAACCACAGACTTTTCTCACATTTCGGATATGGACGCCATCATCATCTGCGTTCCCACTCCGCTGGACGAATTCCGCCAGCCGGATATGAGTTATATCGTGTCCACCGCCCAGTCGATCGCGCCGCATCTGCGCCCCGGCCAACTTGTTATTCTCGAAAGCACCACGTATCCAGGAACCACGGAAGAAGTGCTCGTGCCCATCCTCGAGAAGAACAAGCTCGGCTTGAAGGCTGCTCGCGAGGGATCGAGCGGCAATGACGATGTCTTCTATGTCGCGTTTTCTCCTGAGCGAGAAGATCCAGGTAACAGCTTTCCGCGAAATGAAATTCCAAAGGTAGTTGGTGGATTGGAGACCACGGCTGGCGATCTGGCCTCTTCAGTCTATGGATCGATCTTCAAGCGCACCGTTCGCGTCTCCACGCCGGCAGCAGCGGAGATGACAAAGCTGCTCGAGAACATCTACCGCTGCGTGAACATCGCGCTGGTGAATGAACTCAAGCTGCTGTCACTGCGCATGGGAATCGACATTTGGGAAGTGATTGAGGCTGCGAAGACCAAGCCTTTCGGATTCCAGGCTTTCTATCCTGGACCGGGACTCGGCGGCCACTGCATCCCAGTTGATCCCTACTATCTCTCCTGGAAGGCAAAGGAATTCGATTTCCAAACCCGTTTTATCGAACTGGCTGGCGACGTGAACACCGCGATGCCATACCACGTAGTTTCCAGCGTTGCTGCGGCGCTGAATAAGCGTAAGAAATCGCTGAATGGCTCGAAGGTCCTTGTCCTCGGCGTAGCCTATAAGAAAGACATCGACGATCTTCGTGAATCGCCTTCACTTACTGTGATTGAGTTGCTGCAGAAGGAAGGCGTGGAAGTCAGTTATAACGATCCGTACTTCGCCTTTGTTGGTAAAGGCCGCAAGTATGATCTGCAGATGAAGAACACTCCGCTCGAGAATCTTGGACAGTACGACTGTGTTCTCATCGTCACCGACCACTCCGACTACGACTTCAAAAAAATCGTATCCGAATCGAAGTTGGTGGTAGACACGCGCAACGCTACCAAGGGCATTCAGGCTGACAATCTGGTCCACTGCTAAAGAGGAATATGGCTCTCTATCTGATTACAGGAGTGGCTGGATTCATCGGATCCAACATTGCGCGCGAACTGGTTCGCCGTGGCGAACAGGTGCGCGGAATCGACAATTTCAGTACCGGCAAACGCCACAATCTCGACGATCTTTCTTCGATCGAGTTCCGTGAAGCCGATATCGTCGACCTCGCCGCCATCCGTGACGCATGCGAGGGCGTGGACTATGTGATTCATCAGGCGGCCATTCCTTCCGTCCCTCGATCTGTACAGGATCCGATCACGTCGAACGTGGCGAATGTCGATGGCACTTTGAACGTGCTGGTGGCTGCCCGTGACGCAAAGGTGAAGCGCGTTGTCTACGCTTCCTCTTCCTCTTTATATGGGGATGTTCCGACCTTACCTAAGAGGGAGGACATGGCTCCCAGCCCCATCTCGCCATACGCAGTATCCAAGTTGACAGGCGAGTACTATATGCGTTCTTTCTATCGCGTATACGGCTTGGAGACCGTTTCGCTTCGCTACTTCAACGTGTTTGGTCCCCACCAGGATCCAACCTCGATGTACTCAGGTGTCCTGGCGATCTTCATTAGCCGCATGCTGAGGGGAGAACCAGTGACGATTCACGGCGATGGCGAGCAGAGCCGCGACTTCACGTACATCGATAACGTGGTCTCTGCCAATCTGCTTTCCTGTCACGCTCCTGCCGCCGAGGCCGCTGGCAGATTCATGAATGTTGCAACCAATCACCGCATCACACTGAATCAGACCTTCGAAACCTTGAAGGAGCTTACTGGATATAGCGGAACCCCCAAGTACGGTCCCGACCGGTCTGGCGACGTGAAGCATTCACTGGCTGATATATCTCTTGCGGAGAAGCACTTAGGCTACAAACCTCTTGTAAATTTCGAAGAGGGCCTGAAGCGGACCGTGCATTGGTACCGAAGCAGCCAGGTGGCTACGGCTTCAGTCGGATAGCAGAACTTTGTCACCGTTTGACCGAAAAACCAACGATTGTGACGACCATCACACACCACGGTGATAGTATCTACTGTCTCGCGCCCACTTCCTGCGCCACTCTAGTCTCGCGTTTATAATTTCTGGTACTCCTGCCAAGATGAGAACAGACACCTGGTAGGCCATTTATGCCCTTACTTTGGCTCCGGATCTCGGTGCTGTTCTACGCGGTCGGACTGCTCTATGCATTAGCAGCCGTCAGCCGCCCATGTAACTGGCTTACTAAGTACGTTGTTCGGATTCTCTCCTACGGAATGCTGCTTCATTTTGTCTCTCTGGCAGAGACCGCCGTGGTCACCGGCCATTTTTCCCTGACGATGATGTCCATTCATGAGTCGGAATCCTTCTTGGCATTCATGATTCTCGCGTTCTTCATGATCGTGTACATCAGGTACAGGACTACCTCACCAGGAATTTTCGTTTTTCCGCTTGTGTTCCTCCTGACCTTCGCATCAGCACTGGCGCAGCAACCGCTCGTTTTCACCTCCGGCCTCATGCGCAGCGGATGGATCGGCGTCCACGTAGCGTTGATCTTCACCGGTTATGCCGCTCTGCTGCTGAGCTTTGCCGCCAGTATGCTGTACATCGTTCAGGAGAGGAGTCTTAAGTCGAAACAACTTACCAGCGGCGTTCTGGCACGCTTGCCCGCGTTGCAGGTGATCGACGACATCGGCTACAAATCCCTGCTGCTGGGATTTCCCTTCATGACCTTAGGCCTGATTGCCGGGTCTGTCGTAGCACAGGCAAATTTCGGACCGTCATATTTCCGCGATCCGAAGGTTGTTCTCTCGCTGTTGATGTGGGCTGTTTACATGATTTTGTTGTACACGCGCTGGAGCTCCGGTTGGCGCGGCCGCCGTGCCGCCTATCTGGCTACGTTCGCGTTCCTAGTCGCGATTGGGGCGTGGGCTGCCAATTATTTCAGCGCGATGCATAGGTTTGTGACGCAATGAACCTGCAACTGATCGGGGTAAATCATCGCAGCGCTCCCGTAGAAATACGGGAACGCTTCGCTATCCCCGAAAAGAAGTTGCCAGAAGCGTTGCAATCCTTGGTGCAGTACCCGGGAGTGCAGGAAGGGCTCATTATCTCGACGTGCAACCGCGTCGAGGTCCTCGCAGGATTGAAGAATGGTACAGCTGATCTGCGTGGCTTCCTAAGAGACTACTTCCATCTGGATCCCTCCGAATTCGACCAGCATCTTTACGAGTTCCGCGAGAACGAAGCCGTTCAACATCTTTTCCGTGTCGCTTGCAGCCTCGACTCCATGGTAGTCGGAGAGCCACAGATACTCGGCCAACTGAAAGAGGCTTACGCGGTCGCGCGGGCCGTAGGAGCGGTGCAGTCGAACCTCGATGCGCTTCTCACCCGCTCTTTTGCAATCGCAAAGCGAATCCGCACTGAAACCGCGATTGCCAGCTCTGCCGTTTCCGTCGCCTCAGTCGCTGTCGAGTTGGCAAAGAAGATCTTCGGCGATCTAAAAGGCAAAAACGTTTATCTCGTCGGCGCAGGAAAGATGAGTGAATTAGCGGCTCGTCACCTGCTAGCGAACGGAGCCGGGTCAATATTTGTCGCCAATCGCACCTACGATCGGGCACTGTCGTTGGCTTCGAAGTTCAATGGTCGTGCGCTTCGTTTTGAAGAACTCTACGAAACAGCAGATCAAGCCGACATCATCATTAGTTCCACAGGCGCGCCCGTTGCCATCTTCCGCAAAGAGCATGGCGAGCGTTTTATGGCGCGTCGTCGTAACCGCCCGATGTTCTTCATCGATATCGCTGTGCCGCGCGATGTTGACCCGAGTATGAACGATGTCGACGGCGTCTTCGTGTACGACATCGACGATCTTCAGCAGGTTGTCGCTTCGCATCTGTCCGATCGCAAGAAGGAAGCCTCCAAAGCCGAGGACATCGTCAAAATTGAAGTCGAGCGTTTTGCCCAGCGCATGCAGACGCTCGATGTTGTGCCTACCATCTTGTCTTTGCAGGAATATCTTGAAGATATCCGCCAGGCGGAAATCGACCGCTATCGTAGCCGGCTTGGGCCGGTCTCTTCCGAGCAGGAAGCCGCGATCGACAACATGACACGCGCGATGATTAACAAGATCATGCACACTCCGATCGTAGCTTTGAAGACAGCGGCAAAAGATCCAGAGTCCACTACTGTGATTGATGTGATTCGAAAACTGTTCAACCTCCAGGAAAAGGCCAAAGGCAATTCCGCGGGTGACGGAGGCGAGAACTGATGGCTCGGCTGCGCATTGGCTCCCGCGGCTCGCAACTGGCACTTTGGCAAGCCAATCACATTTCGAAGTTCCTTCGCGATCGCGGCCACGAGGTCGAACTTGAGATCATCAAGACCACTGGCGACAAGATTCTCGATGTAGCGCTCGCTAAAGTGGGCACCAAGGGCATGTTCACCAAGGAAATTGAAGAAGCACTCTTGGAGAACCGCGTCGATCTCGCCGTACACAGCTTGAAAGACTTACCCACGGAACTCGCGCCCGAGTTCGAGATTGCTGCGATTACCGAACGCCAGAATCCACGGGATGCGTTTCTCTCGCGTCATTTCGACTCCATTGCTGCGCTCCCGGAGCGTGCGCGGGTTGGCACCAGCAGCCTTCGCCGACAGGCGCAACTGAAAGCAATGCGTCCGGATCTGCAAGTATTTCCGCTGCGCGGCAATGTAGATACCAGATTGCGAAAGCTGGAAGAGGGCGAATACGACGCGATCATCCTTGCCTCTGCCGGCCTCAATCGCCTGGGATTGACCCAACGTATCCGCGAAGTTCTTCCTGCGGATATCATGTGTCCAGCTGCCGGGCAAGGAGCGCTGGGAATCGAAATCCGTGCCGGCGATACTGAGATCCGCAAGCACCTGGAATTCCTGAATCACGCGCCCACGCGCATCTCGACTATCGCTGAACGCGCCTTACTCAACGAACTGGGCGGTGGTTGCCAGGTTCCGATCGGCGCCTTCGCCGAGGTGACCGGCAACGACATCAAACTCGTCGGTGTTGTCGCCCGCCCGGATGGCACCACCGTGATTCGCGAAACTCGCACCGGCACCGACCCGCAAAGACTCGGGCAAGAACTTGGCCAGTCGCTTCTGAACAAGGGTGGACGTGAAATCTTGAGCGAAGTCTATGGCGAGACCGCAGTGGCTCCGTCTCAGCCTTGACATCACGTTCTTGGGCTCGAACTTCGTCCAGACATCGCATCGCCATCCTATGATTTACAATGACGGGTCGCGTTAAGGAGAAGCCCTTTCAGGGCATGCATCGATTGGCCACCAGCAAGAAATCCGACCATCTGCCGCTTGAAGGGAAGCGAATCATCGTCAGCCGGGCCAAAGACCAGGCTAGCATTCTTTCTGACGCGCTTCGGTCATTAGGCGCCGACGTCATCGAGATTCCCTTCATTGAGATTCGTCCGCCGCAATCATTTGCAGCCCTCGACAAAGCGATGGCCGCCATTCTCAACTATGACTGGTTAATCCTGACTAGCGTGAATGGCGTCAAGATGCTGTTTGCGCGAATGGCGCAGCTCGGCAAGAGCGAAGCTGATCTGTTGCATCTGAAACTAGCTGCAATCGGGCCTGCTACTCGTAAAGCGATTGAACTTCACGGGCTGCCGGTTGACGTCATGGCCGAGGAGTATGTGGCAGAGTCGTTGGTGAGCGCGCTTGAGAACCAGGTGACAACAGGAGAGCGAATCCTGCTGGCCCGAGCAAAAGTCGCGCGCGATGTGATCCCTGCTTCGCTGCGTGAACTCGGAGCGAAGGTCGATGTTGTGGAAGCCTACGAGACCATTCTTCCCGAGTCCTCTCGAAAGCAGCTGGAACAGATCCTGTCTGAGCCGGAGAAGCCTTTCGCGATCACCTTCACCAGTTCATCGACCGCCAAAAACTTTGTGGACCTGGTCGGCGAAGAGCGAGCCCACTCGAATTTGCTGGATGGCGTGAAACTCGTGTCCATCGGCCCAGTGACCTCGGACACGCTTCGCGAACTCGGGCTGCGGGTAGATGCCGAAGCCAGTGAATACACCATTCCGGGTCTGCTCGAAGCGCTGGTCGAATCCACCCGCTCTTAAGTAGCGCTCACCCTGATCCAGAACTTCGCCTCAAATTTCGGAAGCGTCCCAATACCTCAGAATCGGAGACGGCATCTTGACTGCTACCGCGCCCGCATATTCGTCGCCAACAGCCAAATCAACAATTGACCATTCCTGCGCTTTTACGGCCAGATCGTGCGTCGACAACGGTCGGACCGGTTCCCCAAGAGCCATAGAAACTTCGGGCCGGTCCAGACCAAGCGGGAGGCCGTATCCGAGAGCTTTTACCATTGCTTCCTTGCGGCACCAGCAAGCGAAAAAAGCGCGGCGCCGTAGACACGCGGGAAGTGACCTGAACCTGGCCTGTTCTTGATCGGAGAAGAACAACTCTGCAACACAATCCACCGGGTAATCTGCACGGACTTGTTCGATGTCCACCCCAACATCGCAACGTTGAGTGAGCGCAAACACGGCTCGATTGCCACTATACGACAGACTGAACCGGATCCCTGAATTGAGGTCAGGGTGCAATTCTGGTTTGCCTATTTGTGATACAGCGAAACACAGCTCGCCGGGATTTGCGTGCAGGTATCGCGCCAGAATTGTCCTAAGCAATCCTCGAGCTACGACGAAACGCTGTCTGTCCTCCTGAAATCGATAGATATGGGACCGCAAATGTTCTTCCGGAGATAGCGCATCTCTCAAAGCCGCCAGTCGAGATGGCGACGCATGAAGGGGAACTTTCCAGACGTGCACCTCGTTCGCCTCCAGAACGGCCGATTCGAGTGGTGGAATCCATCTGGTGGGATTCATATCTCGCGACAGCAGCATCGGCCGTGTATCAAATCCGGCAACGTAATCGTCACGGTCCGTTACTCGCACCAGAGTCACTTCTTGGTCTGTCCCGAACTGAGCGGAAAGGTGAATGGATTTATATGAGCCGGTGTGTGCTGAGGCGGAACAACTCCTCCCCTGGTGGGTACCGCTGGTTCCGTAAATCTGTAAATTTCACGCTGGCTCATCGAATACATAATGAGTTCTACGCGATTGGAAATGCCAAGCTTCTCAAAGATCCGGAATAAGTAATTCTTCACCGTGTGTTCGCTCAGATGCATCCGTAATGCGATTTCGCGATTACTTAGTCCTTCTGCGACCAATGAGACCAGCTGTTGTTGACGCTGGCTGAGCAGGTTCTCGCCTCTCGCATTGAGTAAGCATGGCGAAATCGAAGTCGAAAGGGCTTCCAGCACATAGCGCATCTGGCGGCTGTTTGCCCAGACTTGACCTGCGTATACGCTGCGAATCGCCTTGTGCAGCAGATCGATTGGGTCGGTGCGGAACACAGTTCCCAGCGCTCCTGTTCTAAATGCGGTCACGATCAACTCTTTCTCAGGGGTATCCAGAACTACGATCGGACGTACGGCCGGACAAGTGGCGCGCATTTCATAAAGCACCTTGAAACCAGCCATTGCGCCATCGCAAAGACTCGAACTGATCAGTGCTACGTCCGGCTGAGATTCTCCGAGTCTGAGTAGAAATCCGCGACTATCGCTCTCACATGCCGAAATCTCGATCGATTCATCAAGTCTCCGAAGAGCGTCGCTGAGTAGTTGGCAGGCCAAAACGCTGGACTCTGCCAAGAACACACTGATGCGTTCTGTAGACATGTACAGCTCCCTGGCTAGCCAGTGTTCGTTGTGATTGAGATGTATTGGTCAATAAGAAATACTGGGGGGCAAGGGAATCCGCTCTGAGTTACGTGGCGCATGCAGATCCTCCTCCTAAAAAGTTAAGCGGGAGAGAAAAGTCAAGACACAAACAATAACCATCGGTCAGATGGATCAGGTGTACGAGTCATTTCTGTTAAAGACACCGATTCAATTCCCAGCGATTCCGTTGGCTCATTTCAAATTTGTCCTATTTCGAACGGCAGAGATTTCCTAAACGACTTGTTCGTAGCTCGCGACAGTGTTCACGCACCGAGTTGCACCTCGATCGTCTCTCTCGTATTCCGAGATCTTGAACGTGACAGGTGCGGGAGTAAGCGACACTAGTACTTCTACTCAGAGTCGTCATATAGCAAGCCGAAGGCGGGCCAATCGAAACCCGCGCGAAAGAAATAGAGACGAATTACTCTCACGACCGACTCCTTTCGTTTCCGCAGTTGCGCGGATACTTCCGCCATCTTGTCACGGCAGATTGGCAGCGCTTAGATTCCGCTGCGGTGAGGTCGTCTCGAGTCAGCCATCTCGCAAACAACAGTGATGCAACTGCAGGGTTGATCTTCGATCCCCAGTGCTTCAGCTTTGGCGGAGCCGCTGTTCGAGAATGACCGCATCTTCACTCGAAACATGGAGTGACGGGGCGAAGCTGTATCTTGCAACCGCTAGCTGAGTACTTTGCTAGTTCCTGGCAGCATGTGCTGCGGAGTAACAGCCGCCTACGAGATTTCCACGCTCAGCGGGGATGACCCACCTGATGTTCCTCCAATACTACGGTTTTCGTGAGCAGCCGTTCGGGTTCACGCCTAATCCGCGTTTTCTCTTCCCGAGCGAATCATGCCGTGAAGCGCATGCTTCGTTGCTCTATGCGATCAACAACAACGTAGGCTTTTCCACTCTCATCGCCGATCCCGGCATGGGGAAGACCACGTTGCTGTTCTGCGTGTTGGAGAGGCTTCGGGATACCGCCCGAACGGCATTCGTATTCACGACCCAGGACAGCTCTCGAGATCTGCTGCGCTACATCAATCTGGAGTTCGACCTGCCCGACTGCGGGGATGATCCGGTCAGATTCCAGCAACAATTTAAGGAATGTCTTGTCGCTGAGGCACGTCGGGAGAGGCCGGTGATACTGCTACTCGACGAAGCGCAGAATCTCAATGACGCATCGTTAGAGGCAATCCGGCTGCTGTCAGACTTCGAAACTCCCGGCAAGAAGTTGCTTCACATCGTACTTGCCGGACAACCGCAGTTCGCGAACAGGTTGAGACAGTCCGGCATGTCACAACTATTTCAACGTGTAGCGACCGTGAGTCGCCTCTCGAAACTCACGTCCGCTGAGACCGCCGCATATATCGACCACCACCTCAGCACCGCAGGATATCGTGGCGAGCAGTTATTCACGCCCGAAGCATTAGCATGGATCGCCGAGAAATCGGATGGCATTCCTCGACAGATCAACCGTCTCTGCTTCAATGGTCTCTCGATCAGTTGTGGCTTACAAAAGCAGTATGTCGATGTCGACATTCTGACGGAGGTAGAACAAGATCTTGAGCTGCAAACGGCGTCGGAACTCGGGACGGATGCGCCGGCGCAGGGCCTCGGCGTGCCACGTCACCCTCTTCGCCGTAGCACAGATTTCTTTCCACTTCCCGCTTATCACTCTCTCCAGCCTTCGATTAGTAAATCGTCGAACGGTAGTCGCGTCTTTCACCGCCAGCCTCGGGAGACTGATGCTGCGTCGGTCCGGTCGAATCGCGCCGACCCGGTGGTGGAAGAGTTAGCACTAATTGCTCCGCTTACACCACCAACTTTCGTGACGGAGAAGTCGTCAACGCTGAGTTCGACGGCCCTGAAGATTACCGTTGCCGCTTTGGTCCTTATCGAAATCGCAGCCGCTATTGTGCTGGTAGAACGAGGTGATCCAGCAACCTTGCAGATCATCGACCGAGTGCGCGAGGAATTGCGCACGATTGTTACCGATAGAAACACGTCCACTACAAACTATTTGAATCAACAGGGATAGGCTGGACACGCGATTGGATTAGATATGCGGGTCACGCCGATCGTTCCCGTAAGCGATGCTGCTCCTCGGGATGCGGTTTGAGATGATGCCAAGGCGAAGGGCGCGCTTCAACATCTCCGCTCCTGTCGTATTCCGCTGGAAAGACAGGGGTGGCACTTTCGAAAAGGGCGATGGTGTGACGCGCGATATCGGGATCGGTGGCATGTTCATAGTCACGAGTGGGCCGTTCCCTCCCGAGAACGCCAGCATTCGCTGTGAAGCTTCGTTGCCTTCCGCGGATCCGAACCATACCAAGTGGCGCCTTCGAGTATCCGGTAGGGTTCAGCGAGCAAGCGCTCGACCCGACAATAGTGAACGAGGATTCGCTGTCAGGACCGTGAGCTTTTTACTTTTGCAAGACGACACTCGCGGCCTGAGGGTAACCGTAAATTGAAGATCTGTGCTGTGCGGCCTTGTCACTAAAATCTGCCAGACCAACTGCTGGATCAATCGTGAGAGCGCGAGGTGCGTTTCAGAAGCGTCAGTGTTGGAGGTGCTGTTTTGTTCCTGGTGATGTTCTTGCGTCGATCGCTATTGACACCACTACTTGGTGCGATTGATCGCGTCCCCTCGATTCTTCTGAGTCGGTGGATCCAAGCTGGTCTCGATTCCTGCTTCACGGCAGCCGCGCTGTTTCTTGCATATCAGCTACGATTCGATGGGGCTATCCCTCCGCAGGATCGGGCGACGATGTACAGGTGGCTATTGATCCTGCCGATATTGCGTCCCGTGCTCATGTGGGTGATGGGTGTCTATCGAATACCATGGCGATACTTTGCGTTCAACGACGCTGCGCGGCTGAGCGCTGGTGCCTTGCTGAGTACCGTAGTTCTCTTGATCTTTCGCTTCGCGCCGAATGAGTCACTCTGGGCAAGTCCCATAAGCGTTATTGTGATGGAGGTCGCGATCTTTCTGGTGTTCGCGATTGGTGCCCGCGCATTGCGTCGGCTCGCCACAGAAGAGTCACCGTTCTCAAGAGACAATCGAACCCGTCTGATTCTTGTTGGCAGCGACAACGCGCTCCCCGCCGCCCTGCAGCAGATCTTTCGTCACCCTAATCTTGAATGTATCGGTTTGGTTGTGCCCAAATGCGCCAAACGCCTTCTCGGTATGCGAATCAATGGGTGCCCGGTCCTTGGGGACGCCGCCCTGCTGAATGGATTGCTGGGACAACTCAAAGTTGACTTGGTCATGGTCACCGATGCTTCTCTTGACTGCATCGGTGATGTCGTCGCGGTGGCCTGTGAGCACCAGATCGAGGTTCGGCTTCTTCCTTCGGCGGCTGATGTCATACGCGGCAACATTCGCATCCCTGCTTCCAGTCAGCCTTCAACGCGGATCGAGCGGGTCTTGGTTCTAGGAGGTGCGGGATATGTCGGCTCTGCACTGGTGCCGTTGCTCCTTTCTCGCGGATACAAAGTTCGGGTGTTGGATCGTTTATTGTTCGGGATTGAGCCGCTTGATGCGGTCTTGAATCATCCAAACTTCGAGTTGGTCGTAGGCGACGTGCGTGACATTCAATCCGTCGTCGCGGCAGTTAGGGAATGCGATGCCGTCATTGATCTTGCCGCGATCGTAGGCGATCCCGCGTGTGCGATCAACAAACAGCTTTCGGTTGAAGTCAATCGCGCGGCGACGCGAATGCTCATCGAGATATGCAAAGGCTACGGTGTTCGGCGTGTCGTATTTGCGTCCACCTGCAGCGTGTATGGAGCATCCGACTATCTGGTAGATGAACTGACCGAGCCCGCGCCGATCTCCATCTATGCCGAGACCAAGGTAGCCTCCGAACAACTGCTATTGGAAGCTGCGTCCTCTACGTTTGATCCAGTCATTTTGCGGCTGGGAACCTTATTTGGGCTTTCGCCACGCCCACGATTTGACCTGATGGTGAACCTTCTCACCGCACGCGCCGCGCAGATGGGGAAGATCACCATCTTCAACGGTGAGCAATGGAGGCCTTTTCTCCATGTCTGTGACGCAGCACGCGCTCTGTTGATGGCGCTTGAGGCCCATTCCGATATCGTCTCGCGGGAGATATTCAACGTCGGCGACTACCGGATGAACTTCAGGCTCTCCGCGATCTCGCAGATGATCGCCGATGTGATCCCATCGGTCGAGATCGAGCGTATCGAGAATGGCGACAAGCGCAACTACCGAGCTTCGTTCGACAAGATCCACAGCAAGCTCGGCTTTGTATGCGAACGGCCCCTTGAGTCGGGCATTCTCGAGATTTACCAGGCGATCGGCACCCATCAAATCACCGACTACACGGCGTCTCGATTTAACAACCAGGTGGTCACCAAAATATTTGCGGAAAGCGACGCCGCAACCATCTCAAGTGTCAGCCTCTTGGCCAAGCTCGCAGCCTGACAAATATTGATCTGCTCCGAAACGATCCCAAGCAATGTACATCTCCGGGAAGCATACTCGTGGATATTGAATGAGTAGGAATTTCGAACTACTGAGAAAAGTACAAGGGTCAGACCCTCTGGACACGTTTCGGGGTGCAGGCGAAGGCTGGCCGGAGGACAGCCGTCGGAGACTTCCACCGCGTGACCCCGGTTACCAGCCGATTCATGAACCTGAATGGCTCCGGGCCGCCGCCGTTTTGAAGAAACATTGGCGCCCTGCACTGCTGTTTGGATTGGGAATCTTTGCTCTGGTTGCAGTGATTACGTTTGTGACAAAGCCGGTCTATGAACCGGTTGCACGACTCGAAGTCGATCCACCTGGAACGGAAGCGTTTTCCATGCAGGGATACAACGTCCCGGGAAACTCGACCGAGTACGTCACGACACAGGCGAAGAACCTTCAGAGTGACGAGTTAGCTCTCGCCGTATTGCGGACACTCCATCTTGATCGCGACCCAGATTTTGCCGGCAAGAACGCACAAACAAATCGGGATGTGTCAGATCTTCAAACGGCCGGCGAGCCGCAAGTGACGGCTGCTGAGAATCAGGCACTGAAGACACTTGCGAAACGCACTGTGGTAAATCGCGATACTGCCAGCCAGGTAATCGACGTCACTGTCGGGGCGCACGACCCTGTTCAGGCCGCTACTATCACGAACACGTTGGTTGACCAGTTTGTTCAACGTGAATACGAAGCGCGCCACGACGCCGTCATCCAGTCTTCGCAATGGTTGCAGAAGCAACTCGACGACATACGTGCTCGAATGCAGGAGTCAAATCGCGCTTTGGCGGCGTTTCAGAAGGACAGCGGCCTCGCGGTAGTTGGCGATAACCAAAGCTCGTATTCAGAGCAGATGACTGAACTGAGCCGGCAGTTGATGCAATCCGAGGCAGATCGCATTCAGCTGCAGGCGTATTTGAATCGGTTCGATGGCGATAGCTCAAGTTCTTTGCCACAGATCAGCAGCAACCCTGTAGTGCAGTCACTGACACAGAAGCTGGCCGAGGTTCGAGCTGACATCACGCAAAATCTGGCGATCTACGGGAAGAATCATCCTGTCGTCAAAAAGCTCCAGATGCAAGCTGACGAATTGCAATCGCAGCTGGCCGCGCAACGAGGAGCGATTCTAAAAGACCTCAGGACCAGCTACTCCGCCGCTCAGGCGCGGGAAAAGCTGATGCAGTCCCAATTGAACACCGCGAATAGACAGCTGACACTGATGACGCAATACGCTGCTCTCAAAAAAGAGGCCGACGCGAATACGCAGCTCTACGACAATCTATTTGCGAAGATCAAGGAATCTGGCATTGCTGCAGAATCCAAGTCCAGCCCGATTCGCGTCGTAGATCGAGCTCGCGTCCTGGACTCTCCCACTCGACCTCATCGGCTCACGAATCTTGCGATTGGCTTACTTGGCGGGATTCTCGGAGGCGTGGTCTTGGCGTTTCTGATCGAAGGGTTCACCACAACTCTGAGCACGATAGAAGATGTGCGAAGGTGCATCGGCGCTTGTCCTGTCTCTGTAATGCCAGTGATAGACGTGGACACGAATCAATCTCCGGTCAGACGCTTAGTTGCTCCGGGGCGTAGGGATCGCTTCTCCCAACCCTTCCTTATCAACCGTCCCAATTCACCCGAAGCAGAAGCGCTGCGCGGTCTTTACACGGCGGTGCGGTTGTCTCAACACAATCAGTCGGCTCATGTAATTCTTGTTGCGTCCCCCAATCAGGGTGAGGGGAAGACCCTCATGTCCGTGAATCTTGCTCTCGCGCTGGCGGAACGCGGGCGGACGTGCATCGTGGATGCCGACTTGCGCAAAGAAGGTGTCGCGCGCGCATTCGGAATCGTCGCAGACCGCGGTCTGGCAGATGTGCTACAGGACGATATGCAATTAGACGAAGTGCTGCTGCCTTCGGTCGGCGTTCCGAATCTCACCTTATTGCCGACGGGTTCGGCTTGCGTGGATGCCGCCAGGTTTATTGCTTCCTCTGCCATGTCCCGAGTCATTCAGCATTTGCGAACCCAATTCGACTTCGTACTAATCGATTCGCCCCCGATTGTGCCGTTTTCCGACGGTCGTGTCCTTTCAACAATGGTGGATGGAGTCCTCCTCGTGGGCCGCTCTGGCAAAACCAAGCGGGAGGCGTTGCGACGCTCACTCGACATGTTGCGCGAAGTTCGCTCGGCGCCGGTGATCCAAGTCGTGTTGAATGCCGTAGAGGTGTCGGCGGTCGAATACCGCTCCTATTACCGATACGGCAGCCAAAACAAAAAAGGATGACCCCTGCGTCAGCCTTCCGAGTTCAACCAAAAAACCACTATGCATTTGGAGCAACTCAACCTCACCTTACCGGAGTGGGAGCAACGCACGAAGGATCTCCCGGACCGCACGGTCTTTCAGAGCTCAGCATGGGTGTCGTTCCTTGTAGAAACGCAACGCGGTGAACCTGCCTTCGCTGCATTGATAGACAATAACGCCGTTGCCGGATATTTCTGCGGGATGATCGTTCGCAAATTCGGTATTCCGATGTTGGGCAGTCCGATGCCTGGTTGGACTACGGCATACATGGGCACGAACCTCCTTAACGGAATCCCTCGTCGGTTCGCACTACAGGCGATTACACGCTTTGCATTTCATGATCTCGGATGTGTACACGTGGAAATGATGGACCGCCGGCTCACCCCAGAAGATGCGCGAGAGTTGGGCTTCCGCACGCGACTTTTCAATGGTTTCGAAATTGATATCACGCAAAGCGAAGCTGCTTTAATGGCAAATATGGAGGGCTCTTGCCGCAGGAATATTCGGAAAGCCGTGCGGTGCGAACTGCGAATCCGCGAATGTACGGACGACTCTTTCGTGGATCACTACTATGCGCAACTCGAAGACGTCTTTGCGAAAGATGGGCTCGTTCCGACTTACGGTAAGAAACGCGTCCGTGCTTTGATGCGCTACCTTTTGCCTGAAGGAAAAGTGTTGCCTCTACAGGCGATTGACCCCGAAGGGAATTGCATTGCCTCAATGTTAACTGTCGCGTCGAATGACACTGCCTTCTTATGGGGTTCAACCAGTTGGCGCAGATTCCAATACTTGCGGCCCAATGAACTGTTGATGTGGTCAAGCATCCAGCACTGGAAATCGCGCGGAATTCGGAAGTTGGACATGGGTGGCGGTGGCGAATACAAACGCAAGTACGGCGGTTACGAGATATCAGTTCCGTGGTTGCGCGCGTCGAAATATGCCGGCCTGGAAAGTCTTCGCGCGACTGCTGCTCAGGCAGTAAGACTTCAGCAACGCGTGCGCGGCTTTTCAAAGCACCAGGGAAGCGGCGCCGGATTACCTCCCACGGCCTCAACCGAGCATGCTGCTTAGCGCCACTGTTGTGTGCTCACTTGTCCCTTAACTGCTCAATCGGAAATCTCTCGATGGAGATTGCGCCGATTCCTGGCACTGCACGGCCATGACTGGCTGCTGACTCACCCTAAAATACGCACATTCGCGAGGAGAAACTGAATGGTCGACTCGAATTCCGCGGTCGCCGTGTTGGGTTCAGGCTATTGGGGACGGAACCTGGTGCGCACCTTTCATCAATTGGGGGCCCTCAAATGGGTTTGCGATATGCGAGAGGAGGCGTTGGCCGAAGCCCATCAAAAGTTCAACGTCAGCACCACTCGTGATCTGAATGCAGTGCTCGCTGACCCGGAGGTGAAAGGGGTTGTTATTGCAACACCGGCGGCCCAGCATTTCGATCTAGCGAGAAAGTGTCTCGTAGCGGGCAAGGATGTCTACGTTGAGAAGCCCTTGGCCCTTCATGCTGACGAAGGTCGAGCAATTGGCGGATTTGGCGCGCGAGCAAGAACGGATCCTGATGGTTGGGCACATCCTGGAATATCACCCAGCTATCCTCGAACTCAAGCGAATGATTCGAGACGGAGTGCTTGGAAACATTCACTACATTTATTCGTCACGGCTGAACTTGGGAAAACTGCGCACGGAGGAGAACATCTTATGGAGCTTTGCTCCGCATGATATCTCCGCCATCCTGTTTCTGCTCGGCGAAGAACCCACGCGGCTATCTACGCACGGCGGAAGTTATCTCCGTCAGAACGTTGATACCACCCTCACAACGTGCGAGTTTCCCAGCGGAGTGCAGGCGCACATCTTTGTCAGCTGGCTGCACCCATTCAAGGAGCAGAAGCTGACCATCGTCGGCGGCCGAAAAATGGCAGTCTTCGACGATGTCGAACGCGAGCGCAAGTTAGTGCTGTATCCCCATAGCATTAATTGGGTAGACCGCGTCCCTGTCGCCGAAAAGCACGATGGCGAAGTGGTTGCGCTACCCGGTGACGAGCCTCTGCGATTGGAATGCGAGCATTTTCTCGAGTGCCTCCAAACTCGAAAATCCCCGCGGACCGATGGCAGAACCGCGGTACGAGTTCTGAGAGTTCTAGAGAGCTGCGAGCAATCGTTGAAAGCCAACGGACAGCCGGTAGAAATTGGATTCTCCACGCCGAAGTACTTCGCACATCCGACGTCCGTAATTGACGAAAGAGTGGAAATCGGCGACGAGACAAAGATCTGGCATTTCTCGCATGTAATGTCGGGCGCGCGAATGGGCTCTCGGTGCAACCTCGGGCAGAACGTTGTGATCAGCCCGGGCGTGATCATCGGTAACAATGTGAAGATCCAAAACAACGTCTCGGTCTATACCGGAGTTGAATTAGAGGACGACGTGTTCTGTGGCCCGTCAATGGTTTTCACTAATGTCATCAATCCCCGTAGCCACATCGTTCGAAAGCACGAGTATCGTCGTACCGTGGTGAAGCAGGGAGCGTCGCTCGGAGCAAATTCCACCGTGGTATGCGGAGTCACGATCGGTAGGTACGCCTTTGTCGGGGCCGGCGCAGTTGTAACGAAAAATGTGCCTGATTACGCGCTCATGCTGGGTGTGCCCGCGGAGCGCGTTGGATGGATGTGTTATTGCGGGACTCGGCTTCCCGAGGGCAACGCACTCGCCAATTGCCGCGAGTGTGGGCGCCGCTACCGTATTGACGGTGAAGACTGCAGAGAGATCAACCTCGTCTCCGTCCCTCCAGATCAAACTGCTGGCGTCGAGATTGCCGCATAACCCCTTGGAGCATTTTGTGAGCGACGACAACTTCATTCCATTTCACCGGCCCTCCATTGGGAAAGAGGAGTTGGACGCAGTTCAAAAGGTACTTGCTTCTCGTTGGCTGACCTCCGGTCCCGCAGTCCAACAATTTGAGCGTGAGTTTGCGAAATACATCGGCTGCAAGCACGCTCTGGCTGTCAATTCCGCGACCGCTGCTCTGCACTTGGCGCTGGATGCGATCGGACTAAGCCCCGGCGACGAGGTGCTGGTTCCGACCTATACCTTCACATCTACGGCCGAAGTGGTCACCTACTTCGGAGCCCGTCCCGTACTGTGCGACAGCGTTCGCGGTGCTTTCAACATCGATCCTGCGGATGCGGAACAGCGAGTAACGCAAAAGACTCGTGCCATCATTCCGGTGCATATTGCGGGCGAACCGTGTGATCTCGATGCCATCCACCGAATCGCAGAGCAGCACGACCTACGTGTGATCGAGGATGCGGCCCATGCGCTTCCAGCGTCGTTTCGTGGCAAGCGGATAGGTACCACGTCCGAGCTGACGGCGTTTAGCTTTTACGCGACGAAGACGATCACAACCGGAGAGGGAGGAATGCTAACTACGGACAACGACGACTTCGCTCAGCGAGTTACGAGAATGCGCTTACACGGAATCAGCGGAGATGCGTGGAAGCGGTACTCGAAGGAAGGATCTTGGTATTACGAAATCCTGGACGCAGGTTACAAGGCAAATCTTTGCGACTTGCTGGCTGCGTTGGGCTCTGCGCAGCTGGCCAAGTGTGATGACTTCGCACGCCGACGCCGTTCAATCGCCGAAATCTATCGATCATCATTTGCAGACCTCGAGGAGCTCGACAATCCACCCGCTCCGACTGATGGCATCGAGCACGCGTGGCACCTGTTCATCTTGAGGATACGTCCGGAAACAATGTCTCTGAACCGCAACCAATTCGTAGACGAGTTGAAGAGACGTGGAATCGGTGCCAGTGTTCACTTCATCCCATTGCATCTCCACCCGTTTTACCGCTCCGCTTACGGGTATAAGCGAGGAGACTTTCCGCACGCGGAAGAAGCGTATTCGTGCTGCCTCTCACTGCCTATCTTCCCAGACATGTCTTCTGCGGAAATCGATCGTGTGGTTCGCAGCGTGTCGGAAATCGTTTACAAGAATCGCAGGCCTTTGTCGGTTGCAGCATGAGCGAATCCCAAGTTATCCCGCTTGTCTCACTCCGCCCGTGTGGCTCTCCTGAACAGATCAGTAGTTGGTGCCACTCTGCAGGCAAGCGAACATTCGATGTGTGTTGTGGCCTGTTTGTGCTGGCCGCTACATTGCCTTTATTTGTATTGATAGCTGCACTCATCAAACTGACCTCTGACGGCCCGATATTGTTCCGCCAGCATCGAGTCGGAAGAGGCGGTGGGGAATTCGAGCTTCTGAAATTTCGCACCATGGCTCACACCCAACATGAGCGCGGCCCCGGGCTCACATGCGACGGCGACGTGCGAGTCACTCGAGTGGGCCGCGTGCTGCGCAAATGGAAGCTCGACGAGTTGCCACAACTCATGAATGTTCTCCGCGGTGACATGAGCCTCGTCGGGCCGCGACCAGACCTGGCAGAATTCTGGGATGAAGTGCAGCCCGCGGATCGACATGTACTTTCACTCGTGCCGGGGATCACCGGTTGGGCCACCTTACATTTCCGCAATGAAGAGAAAGTACTGGCGGAGGTTCCGGAGGAACACGTTCGTCATTACTACCTGAATGAAATCCTGCCGCGCAAGGTCGACCTCGACCTTCATTACGCAGCCAACGCCAGCTTTGCGAAAGACGTCGTCGTGCTTATTCAGACCTGTACCGCCATTTTTAAATAAACCTGGCACCTTCCTGAAATGCACTACTTTCCAGATGGAAAACGATTCGCGTTTACTGTTTTCGATGATACCGATAACAGTACCCTCCAGAATGTCGGACCGGTCTATCAACTTCTCGACGAACTTGGGATGCGCACCACGAAATCAGTGTGGGCACTACCGAATGTGGCGGGCGCGAGGTTCAGTGGTTCCAACCTGCACGACCGTGATTATCTCGAGTGGGTGTTGGGATTACAAAGCAAGGGCTTCGAAATCGCGCTGCACAATGTGCGCAACTCAGATTCTCCTCGAGACGTTGTCGAACACGGATTCGCCGAATTCGAAAAGCGAGTCGGTCAGCGACCTCGTATCCACGTGAATCACTCCAGCAACCGGGAAAACATCTATTGGGGAGATGCGCGGCTTAACTCGCCCGGAGTGCGCCTTTGTTATAACCTGAGCACTCGCTTCCGCCGGGCGGGCCAGTTTCTCGGGCATGTGCAGGACTCCGAATTCTTTTGGGGCGATATCTGCCGGGAAAAAATCGACTACGTCCGCAACTTCGTATTCGATGAAGTGAACCTCGATCGTGTAAACCCCCTGATGCCCTACCATGATTCGTGCCGTCCGTTTGTGAGGCTGTGGTTCAGTAGTTGCGAGGGCGCTCGAGTTGAAACCTTCTGCGAGACGCTCCGCGAGAGCAATCAGGACAAGCTTGAGGCTGAAGGCGGTATCTGCATTATGTACACGCACTTTGCCGTAGGCTTCTGCAATGGCAAACTCCATTCACGATTCGAAGAGCTGATGCGACGCCTCGCTCAGAAGAACGGATGGTTCGTCCCAGTCTCAAAGCTTCTTGATTTCCTCCGGATCGAGAATCCGGATCGCACCATTAGCAGGGAAGCATTGGCAGCACTGGAGCGGCGCTGGTTCCTCCAAAAAGCTCACTTGGGGACGCGCCATTGACAGTATTTGCGCAGCAGCAACAAGAAGAAGCTGACCACTTCGGATGTAGTGAAAGTGCCCATCTGGACAGAGCAGTTGGCACTAAGCGGCCGATCAAGGTTGTACAACTGACATCGATTCACGGCCCACTCGATGCCCGCATCTTTCATAAGCACAGTAAGGCACTCGCCCACGCCGGATACGAAGTCGTCATTGTTGCGCCGGAACTGAGTCTGACTCGGGATGCGGACGAACCCAGGTCCGGTGTCACTATCAAGACCGTACCTCGTGCAACAAGCCGCCTTCAGCGGCTCAGAAGGACAATCTGGAACGTGTATAGGCTGGCCCTTGCAGAGGACGCAGACATTTATCACTTCCATGACCCGGAACTGATACCCGTAGGCCTGCTGCTCAAGCTACTCGGAAAGCGAGTGATCTATGACGTGCATGAGAATCTTCCGCTGCAGGTCCTAACGAAGCCATGGATCACTCCTGTCTATCGACGCGCGATCGGTGCCTCTGCCGGAAAGATCGAGCGTCTGGGAGCGAGTTGTTTCGACGGTATTGTCGCAGCGACTCAGGAGATAGCGGACAGATTTCCAATCAACAAGACCATAACCGTCCAGAACTTTCCTGACTTCGTACTCAGGGAGCAGGCACCCTACCGTCTTCGCGAGTCAGTAGTCATCTATATCGGCGCGATCAGCAGAATCCGCGGAATCGACCAGATGATTGAGGCGATCGGCAAGGTTCCTGTCGGCTTAGGCGCCCGGCTTGCGATTGCAGGCCCGTTCGATTCCGTGGCGCTGGAACGGGAGCTACGAAACAGTTCCTTCCAGAACGTGGACGTGCTTGGCTTCCAAACACAGGTCGCAGTCACAGAATTGTTAGGAACCGCACGCATCGGCTTGGTCCTCTTGCATCCCACGCCGAGCTACTTGAATGCCCAGCCGATGAAGTTGTTTGAATACATGCGGGCCGGAATCCCAACCGTCGTGTCCGATTTCCCCGCATGGCGCCAGATTGTTGAAGACACAGGTTGCGGTTTGCTCGTAAATCCGTTGGACCCGGAAGATATCGCGAGCGCGATCTGCTGGTTGCTTGAGAATCCCGCCGAAGCTGAAGAGATGGGTAGACGCGGACGTGAGGCCAGCATGCGACGGTTTAACTGGGCAACTGAGAAGATCAAACTTCTGCGGCTCTACGATCGCCTAGCTGCGAGCTGATTTCAATTCAACTGCTCACTAACAAACACCCTCCTGAGCAAATGACGAATCGCGGCAAAGTATTGATCGGTTTCGCGGTCGCTGCGTGGTGTTGCGGCCATTCTCTTAGCGGCTTTGAGACTGGGCATTGATCCTGCGTGGTCCCTGGTCGTGGCCGTATTGTTACCGATTGCGGTGGTGCTTATCCGCAGATATCCCGCGCTGCTGATCGCCGCGTATGCTGTTTGTGGGCAACTATAAGACTCACGCGGCCGTGGGAATCAGCCTCACCGATCCCACCCTTATAATCGTGGGTTGCTCGCAGCCACAACCGCATGGGAGGTGTTGCTGATTGTAGGCGGCGTCGGCGAGAAAACTCTTGGCGAGCTCTTCCGCGGCCAGAAATGGGGCGTGCTCGCGTTTCTCCTGTTACAGCTCACGATGACGATCAGCTTCCTCTATACGTCCTCTCCACAAGCCGCAACAGAGAAACTCGAGCACATCATTGTCTTTAACACTCTGGCATTTCTCACGCCATTCTTCCTATTCAAACGGGAGCGTGACTTCCAGATGTTGCTGTGGGCGGTGGTTGCCCTTGCCATTCCTATCGCCATTCGCCTCATCTGTGGGCATCTCTCATCCGAATGACAAGCAGGTATTTGGGGAAGCCGATGTTACCTACATCGGCGACGCAGAACTGCTGGGAATCACCATCCTCATTTTGCTTTATCACCGCTCTCCAGGCCGGTTCGGACGCCTCATGACGTTCGTTGCTCTTCCCATCCTTTCAGTCGGAATGGTCGCCTCGATCGCCCGTGGCCCATCTTTAGTGCTGTTGCTGGTTGTGGTCCTGACCACCCTGGTTCTACCGCGTGGTGGACCACAGGTCGTGTCACGACGAGTGGTTGTAGCTGGAGTTCTCTTATTAATTGTGGGCATGGGTGCAGCTTTGTCGTGGGTACAACAACTTCCGGGCGCGGAAGTGAAGTCCCACCAGAAGGGAATGGAGTTGACTGCACTTATGCACGGAACGATCGACGCCGGAGGCACAACCAGCAAGCGGTTGGATTTCTTCAAATCGTCTGCCTTCGCATTTTCAGAAAATCCCTTTGCTGGACTCGGTCTGGCGGGATGGGGGAACTTCTATTACGGTGACGATCGGTCCGCGTTTCCACACTGCTTTGTCCTGGAAGTTGCCGCAGAGCAGGGCTTGCCCGGACTGGCCGCCTTGCTCGGACTGTTAGGCGCAGCATTCGTTTCCCTCGCGCGTATTCGACGCGCCAGAAGCGAATTCATCTTCGTTCTCCCGGTATTTCTCTTTTCCATCCTCCTCAACATGATTACCGGCGGGATCGACAACCGCATCATGTTCTTCTGGATCGCCGCGGTCTTCGTAGTCGACCGAATGGTCATTGAAAAAGAACGAGAGCACTATATTGACGTACCACACTCTTCCGACTATCTGTGGTCAAGCAAGCCGCTGAGCACCCCCTATAGCGTATGACGCCTGCCGCGAAAGAAAAGCCGCTCGTGTCGGTCATCCTCGCCGCCTGCAATGAGGCTGCATTTATCGAGGACACTGTAAGGTCTTTGCTGAATCAGTCCGCGGATTCTTTCGACCTCGAGTTGCTGGTGATCGACAATGGCTCAACGGACAGTTCCGCGGCGATTGTTTCGCGCCTTGCCGCGAGAGACTCACGACTCACACTTCTTCGCAACAGCTTGAAGAGCACCCCCGCCGCATTCAATGCCGGGCTTCGCGCTGCTCAAGGGGAGTACGTGGCCATTGTGGGCGCCCACGCACTTTATCCGCCCGATTACGTTGCGGTGTGTCTCACAGAACTGGAGCGCCACAATGCGGTGGGCTGCAGCGGAAAGATCCTTACTGTTCCCGCCAATGACTCTTGGCAGGCTCAGGTATGCGCGTGGGCGACGGGCCATCCATTTTGTTCTTCAGGAAATTCTGTGCGGACGCAGCACGAGGGTTTCGTCGATACGATCCCTTTCCCCGTGACGCGCAAGAGCGCCCTACTTGAGGTCGGCGGCTACGATGAGACGCTGCTTCGCAATCAAGACAACGATATGAACCAAAGGCTACGCGCAAGAGGCTACAAGCTGTTCCTTACAGAGCAGGTCCATTGCCTTTACTACGCGCGCTCCTCCTTTGCAGACCTTTGGAGATGGGGCTATCAAAGTGGCCTCTGGAATGCCATCAGCCTGCGGCGGAATCCAAATTCCTTACGCCCGCGACACTTTGTCCCGTTGATACTTGTTCTTTCGATCCTCTTTCTGGCTTCACTAATCTTCGTAGCTCTTGTCAGCAATTGGTCGAGCGTAATTCCCATTGCTTTGTTACTGGGATGTCTCGCTCTTGGCGGACACCTCATCTTAGGAACCATCGCTGGCGCCCAAGTGACCGTACGGAAGAGGAGCCTGCGGGGAATGTGCCTGCCTTTTGTGATTCTTGTATTCCATCTCGTTTATGGATGGGGAACTCTCACCGGAATGCTTCTGCCGAAGCGGCAATCTGCGAACGCGAGCATCAAGCATCGCGAGATAGCTCAAGAGTCCACCGGCGACTAGTGCCAACTGATCTGCAAATGCGAAACGGAGCCAGCAAATCACTGGAGGATCTCGATCAGCGCGACGTTCCTTCCGCCGCAAGCTCCCTCATCGCTCGCATGGGAGGCGTCGTAGCGCGATCGAGAACAGGCTTCGCAAAAAAGGTAGCGGTGCTGAGCAGCGGTACCGTCATTGCTCAGGCGATCAACTTTCTTCTCGTTCCGGTGATCACGCGCCTTTATTTGCCCGCCTCAATCGGCCAGCTTGCGTTATTCACATCATTTCTCAGCATGGCCGCCGTTGCTGTATCGCTGCGCTACGAACTGGGGATTATATCGGCACAGGATGAGCGCGAAGCATCTCAGTTGGCTTTTCTGTCGATCCTTTTCTCCGTACCCTTTAGCCTGATCATTTCAGCGCTCCTCTTCGTGTTAATCCGCTTTTCACTGTTTGGATTCGGGGCGCTTCCGCAATATGCGGCTCTCATCATGGTCCCGGTGTTATTGAGTACAGGCGCCTTTGGTAGCCTGCGTTATTGGGAAATTCGGCGAGAGCGTTACGCTGTCGTTTCACGATCCGCAGTAATGCAGCATGGAGGACGCTCCGTATTTCAGGTAGTCGCTGGCTTCTTTCATGCAGGAGCCGCTAGCTTACTTCTTGGTGAACTACTCGGGCGCTGTATGGGAATGGGCGCAATGTTTAGAGACGCCTTTCCCATCGTCAAGTCACACATCACACAAACGACGCGTGGACGGTTTTCGTAGCACGCTAAGGAAGAATCGCAAATTTCCGGTGTACTCACTGCCATCCTCATTCATCGATACGCTCTCGATGAACATTTCGGTTCCTCTACTCGTAGTGCTTTACGGCTCGGGCGTAGCTGGTCACTTCGCCATCGTGCAAAGAGTTATGGCGGTGCCCATGTCGCTGCTCACGGTAGGCGTGGCGGATGTCTTTCACAGTTCAATGGCACAGCGTGCGCGAGAGAATCCCCATCTCTGTACGGCGCTATTTCGCAAAACGGCTTTCAGTCTCTTGCTTATCGGCATAATTCCTGCAGGGCTGTTGTTCTTCAAAGGGGAGTCACTCTTTTCGTTTGTGTTCGGAAGTCGCTGGTTGCTGGCGGGAACACTGGCCAGCGCCGTCGCACCATGGTTCCTCATGCAGTTCGTAGTCAGTCCTCTTAGCCGGGTAGTCCTGGTGTTTCAGGGACAGGAATTCAAGCTCATCTACGATCTGCTGACCGTAGTCAGCATCGCTCTCGTGTTCGGGATAGCAAAACAGCACTCGCTCCCCGTGCTGCAAACGGTTCGGTGGTTGAGCGCCGTGAACACCGTCGCCTACGCCGCTTATTTCTTCGTATTGGTGTACGTGCTTTCCAGAAATTGCCAGACGGGGAAAGCTGCAATCGGGGAAGAGTCCCCGATTAGCACCTAACCTCGCTTCGCCACCGCGCGGAAGTGCATCGGCGGGACAGACTCAACGAAATTTCTTATGTGCGGGATCGCAGGCAATATCGATCGCTCCGGCAACGCTGACCGTGGCAATGCGCCACAGATACTGAGCCGCCTCGAACATCGCGGACCTGACGATTATGGCTTCCTCCGATACGGTAGAGGCCGTGTGGAAGTCGGACGCGACTGGAGTCCTCCTCACACTGAATCCGAGGTGATACTCCTCCATCGCCGCCTGTCGATCCTTGATCTCGCGAAGACTGGCTGGCAGCCGATGAGCACGACCGATGGCCGCTACCACGTCGTATTCAATGGCGAGATTTACAACTACATAGAGCTTCGTCAGGAGCTGGAATCACTAGGCCATAGTTTCCGCTCGCAATCGGATACCGAGGTTCTGCTTGCAGCTTATGCGCAGTGGGGGACCGATGCTCTCCAGCGCTTCATCGGAATGTTCGCATTTGCGGTATTGGATACCGTTTCTCGCGTGGTGTTGCTGGCGCGCGACTATTTTGGAATCAAGCCTCTCTACTACAGCGCTGACCGCGATGGCTTCACCTTCGCTTCAGAGATCAAGGCGCTCCTGGAATTCGGGACAGCAACACGCGAAGTCGATCGTGAGCGGGTATTGCTCTACTTGCGTCATGGAGCATGCAAGTTCGGCTCAGCGACGATGTTTGCGAACGTTCACCAACTTCCGCCGGCGCACTACCTGTTGATATCACTCGACCGCGATTTCCGTTCCGATCCCGTCTGTTATTGGAAGCCCGAGACAGCAACAAACCATGACATCTCGTTTGACGAGGCGGCTTCGCACGTTCGCGATTTGTTTATAAAGAATATCCGTCTACATCTTCGCAGCGATGTGCCTGTGGGCGCCGCGTTGTCGGGAGGAATCGATTCTTCGGCTATCACCATGGCAATGCGCGAGGTCGACAGCAGGCTTCAGCTTCACACGTTCAGCTACATCGCAGAGGACGAATCGATCAGTGAAGAGAAGTGGGTCGACATTATCGGTACAGCAGCCAGCGCCGAAGTGCACAAAACTCGCCCGGATGCCGACTCCCTGGTCACCGATCTGAACGAGTTGATGTACGCGCAGGACGAACCGTTCGGCGGGACAAGTATGTATGCGCAGTATTGCGTGTTTCGGTCAGCGCGAGAATCGGGCGTCAAAGTGATGCTTGACGGCCAGGGAGCTGACGAAATTCTCGGTGGATACCGCTACTACTTGGGCGCTCGTCTCGCGTCATTATTACGACAAGGAGAGTGGGGCCGGGCGGCTGATTTTCTTATCCGTTGTTCACACCTGCCCAACACCGGCAAGATTTGGTTGATGCTGATCGCAGGGGAACATCTGCTGCCTGCCGACATGCATCTCCCGATGCGGAAATTAGTAGGGAAGGATCCGAACCCGCCTTGGCTCAAACAAGCCTGGTTTCACGAAGACACGCACCGATCCGTACGAGACTATGGACCTAGTTCAGAGTTACTTAAAGAACGCTTGTTGCGGACTCTCACCGAAAGCTCGTTACCCAACCTGTTGCGATATGAAGATCGCAACTCGATGGCATTCTCCATCGAGAGCCGAGTACCGTTCCTCACCCCTGAGTTCGTCAATTTCATCCTTTCTTTGCCGGAAGACTACATAGTCGGCAGAGACGGAACATCGAAGGCTGTATTTCGCCGAGCCATGCGCGGCATTGTCCCCGACTGCATCCTCGATCGTAGAGACAAAGTTGGATTTGCCACGCCCGAACAGACATGGCTACTGCGATTGCAGGAGTGGGTTGGTCGAGTATTGAGTTGCGACGCGGCGGACTCAATTCCTTTCCTCGATATGAAAATAATTCGCGGAGAGTGGGATGCTGTACGACAGGGTCGCAAACCCTTCGATCTGCATGTCTGGCGCTGGGTAAACCTCATTCAATGGACGCAACAGTTTGGCATCCAGTATGACGGCTAGTTTTGTTCGCGAGGGCTCTGTGAGGCTCGCATTCCGTACAATTCTTCTGTTCCTCTGCGTGTGCTCCGTGTTCATCGTAACTGCGGCCAACAGGCCGAAGCAGCAGTCGCATCGCGACTTTTACGTCTCCATGCGCGGTGATGATTCAGCTGACGGAAGCGAGCGGCGTCCGTGGCTCACCATTCAGCATGCCGCGGGCAAAGTTGGTCCGGGAGCTACTGTGCACGTCGCTCCCGGAATCTATGTCGGACCCATCCGTACCGAGGCAGTCGGAACGGCAGACGCCAGGATCATCTTTGTATCCGATAAAAAGTTTGCCGCGAAAATCACTGGCACGACCGACGATCCGATCTGGCTCAACTCGGGCAATTTCGTAGATATTCAAGGCTTCGATATCGCCGGACGAGGCTACATCGGGATTGAGAACGACGCGTCATTCGTGCGCATCATTGGCAATCACGTGCACGATCTTCAAGTCCAGTGTGAACCCAACGGAGGAGCGGGAATCGACAATGCCGACTACCGCGCCAGTGACAACGATGTAATCGGTAACACGGTCGAGCACATCGATGGTGCACGCGAGTGCGCACAGCGTGTACACGGTATCTACCAATCAAATCTGCGCGGACACATCTGGAACAATGTCACAGCCTTCAGTGGCGGATGCGGCATCCACCTCTGGCATGCGGCCAGCAACGTCACCATTGCCAACAATCTCAGTTTCAGCAACCAGTTTGGAATTTGCGTCGGCGCCGGCGATGCACCCGGCGGCATCCGGAATAACGACACGCTGGTGGCAAACAACATCGTCGTACGCAATTCCAAGTACGGCATCTTCGAAACGGGTTCAAACGGCGACCAGAACCGCTTCATCAACAATCTGGTCTTCGGGAATAACGGCGGCGATTTCCAACTGCAGCATCAAGCAGCTGCTACCGGAACAATCAAGGCCGACCCGCAGTCAGTGTTCGTAAACTGGAAGCCCGACGGTGACGGCGATTATCACCTTAAAGCCGGAAGTCCGGCGATTGCGATGGGGACTTCCACCGGAGCTCCTCCCGACGATTACGAAGGAATCTCCCGCAAAGCAAAACGGACCTACGATATAGGTCCGTTTGCTGCTCCCTGAGCGACTCCGTTCTGAATCGCTCTAGTTTGTTCAGACTCAGTACCAGGGCCAGGTAGCCGCAGTGGCGCCGTACTCATAGGCGCCAATGTCCCAGGCTCCGCCGACGGGTCGAGTCCCGCCGCTGAAGTCCTGAACAGGTGCGCTGGTGCTGGTGCCCGCGTTCACCGCCGGCGAAGTGGATTTCAGGTGATAGTCCCCGGTTCCATTCGCCTGGTAATTCACAAACTCAGGATCCGCCGTCACCGTTCCAGTCGCCGACAAGCCGTTCTGCAGAGAGATCTCCGTCGGATTGCCAGTCACCAGATTGTTGATGTATCGATTATGCGTTCCAGTCGCGCCGTATTCGTAGATCCCATAGCCGGTGTTCTTGTAGACGATGTTGTTGGCTACGAGAGTGTTGTCGGAAGTAACGCCGCCGGGGCTGTCGCCAGCGCCAACTGTGATGCCTCCGTAACACGCGAACACCGTGTTGTTGACGATGGTCGCATTCGTTGCCGCATGCCACATCTGAATGCCCCACGCCGAGACCGCGAATACGATGTTGTTGGCCGTGATGCCGCCAGAGTTGGAAAGATAGATTCCTTGCACGGTGTTGCATGACCCCGGGCTCGGACCGATGTTTCCGACGATGTTTCCGATGATGTCGTCGTTCGAGGCGGAGTAGTTAGAGTTGTCGATTCCGGCGCCACCGCTGCTCGAACAGGAACCGGCGATGTTATGCACGTAGTTGCCGAGGATTTTCACGTTGGAGCCGTTGTTCTCCACGCCCAGTCGTGATCCACCGCTGATGTCGAAGCCGACCAGGTCCACGTAGCTGCCATCCTGCATCCAGGCGGCTTCGGAAGAGGACGTGCCCATCACCTTCGCTCCCCATTGCACGTCGGAGATGTAACGAATACGTTGCGAAGCAGTGCCGCTCTTACTTGTGGTGACCGCCTGATAGGTGCCCGGAGCAACATGGACAGTCATACCTGGGGTGGCAGTATTCGCTGCTTTGTTGATGGTGGCGAACGGATGAGCCGAGGAGCCGTCGTTGGAATCACTACCCGACGGCGAAACGTAAAGTGCCGGGCCGGACGAAGTCGGCGGCGGTGTGGGAGCGGGAGATACAGTAACGGCGGCACTGGCGGTCTTGCTACTGTCGGCGCTGCTGACGGCGGTCACCGTGACCGACAGAGTCGAACTCACTGTCGGTGCGGTGTACAGGCCGCTGGAGCTGATGGTTCCCGTGCTGCTGTTGCCACCGCTAACTCCATTCACCTGCCAGGTGACGGCACTATTCGTGGTTCCGCTTACAGTCGCGCTGAACTGCTGGGTCTTGCCGGCGACAACGCTGGCAGTGGTGGGAGCGACCGCAATGCTTACAGGCTGAGAAGTTGCAGCCGGAGTGATGGTAACGGCCGCATTCGCGGATTTGGTTGTGTCAGCGCCGCTGACGGCGGTGATAGTCACCGATGTCTTAGCTGTTACTGCGGGTGCGGTGTAGAGGCCGGTCGAGCTGATCGTACCGGTGCTGCTATTACCGCCGCTCACCCCATTCACTTGCCAGGTGACGGCACTATTCGTAGTTCCGCTCACGGTCGCGCTGAACTGTTGCGTCTGCTTCGCAACCACGTTGGCGCTGGTCGGAGTAATTGTTACCGCGACCGGCTGAGAAGTACCGCCGGTGGATGCGGGAGAGACGGTCACAACGGCAGTAGCCGACTTTGTGCTGTCGTCATTGCTGATCGCCGTCACGGTAAAGGTCATGGTTGCGCTCACTACCGGTGCTGTATACAGACCGCTGGAACTGATGGTGCCCAATGTGCTGTTTCCACCAGTCACACCGTTCACTTGCCAGGTAGCTGTGGTGTTGCTGGCCCCGCTTATCGTTGCATCGAATAACTGAGTGCTGTTTGCGACAACGCTCGCGGTGCTCGGAACGACTGTTATCGACACCGTATCCCCGGAAGACGAGGAACCACCAGTGGCGAAGTTGCTGATCGAGCCACTGCGGCTTTGTTGCCTGTACTTCCTCCGCAAGCAATTAAGGAACTGAGTGCAACCAGCAGGCACACGAAAGGTATTAGGGCCTTACTTTTTAAATTTGTTTTCATGAATAATTCCGCAACTTTGAAAGTGATCTCAAGATACCGGCCCGTTCGGCGATTCACGATGGGCCAAAGACCTGTATGCGTGGGACGAATGACCCTAGTTGTTTCTCGTAGTACCTCGACCTCCTGAGAGAAAGCCTCTTCTAGTAAGTACCTCTTAGGTCGACGCCATTAAGGCGATCGCAGGCAAGCCGCACCCCTCGCCCGATCGCGCGTGAAACAAAAGAGGGCGAGACAAGGCTCGCCCTCCAGAGTTATCCGGTGTGATTTCAGTACCAGGGCCAAGTCGCCGGAGAGGCACCGAACTCATAGGCGCCAATGTCCCAGGCCCCGCCGACAGGTCGAGTCCCGCCGCTGAAGTCCTGAGCAGGGGCGCTGGTGCTGGTGCCCGCATTGATAGCCGGAGAAGTGGATTTCAGGTGATAGTCCCCGGTTCCATTCGCCTGGTAGTTAACGAATTGCGGATCAGCAGTTACCGTCTCGGTCGCCGACAATCCATTAAGCAGTGCGACTTCCGTTGGGTTACCGGTCACCAGATTGTTTATGTAGCGATTATGCGTGCCAGTGGCGCCGTATTCGTAGATCCCATAGCCGGTGTTCTTGTAGACGATGTTGTTAGCTACGAGAGTGTTATCAGCAGTAACGCCTCCGGGACTGTCGCCTGCACCTACCACGATGCCGCCATAGCAGTTGAAGACGGTGTTGTTGATGATGGTCGCATTCGTAGCCGCGTGCCACATCTGAATGCCCCAGGCCGAAACGGCGAACACGATATTGTTAGCCGTCACGCCACCGGAGTTGGAAAGATAAATCCCCTGCACGGTATTGCAGGAACCGATGCTCGGACCGATGTTGCCGACAATATTTCCGATAATGTCGTCGTTGGAGGCCGAGTAGTTGGAGTTGTCGATCCCAGCGCCGCCGCTGCTCGAACAGGAACCGGCGATGTTATGCACGTAATTTCCGAGGATGCGCACGTTGGAGCCATTGTTCTCGACGCCCAGGCGCGATCCGCCGCTGATGTCGAAGCCGACCAGGTCCACATAGCTGCCATCCTGCATCCACGCAGCTTCGGAAGAGGAAGTACCCATCACCTTCGCGCCCCACTGCACGTCGGAGATATAACGGATACGTTGCGAAGCAGTTCCACTCTTGCTTGTGGTGACCGCCTGATAGACACCCGGAGCAACGTGAATCGTCATTCCGGCTGTGGCCGCGTTCGCTGCTTTGTTGATCGTCGCGTATGGATGAGCCGAGGATCCGTCGTTGGAATCGCTGCCCGACGGAGAAACGTAGAGTGCCGGACCGGACGAAGTCGGAGGCGCCGGTGCGGTCGAGGGAGAGACGGTAACTGCAGCGCTAGCCGACTTGCTGGTGTCCGCGTTGCTGACGGCAGTGACTGTCACGGACATCTTCGACGTCGCGGCCGGCGCTGTATACATACCGCTGGAGCTGATTGTCCCGGTGCTGCCATTGCCACCGCTCACCCCGTTGACCTTCCAGGTGACGGCGGTATTCGAGCTTCCGCTTACAGTCGCGCTGAACTGCTGCGTCTTACTCGCGATTACGCTGGCAGTCGTGGGTGTGATGGCCACGCTGACGGGCTGAGAAACTGCCGCCGGCGAAACCGTGACAGTCGCACTCGCGGATTTGCTGCTGTCGGCATTGCTGACGGCAGTGACCGTCGCCGACATCTTCGCCGTTGCTGCTGGTGCGGTGTAAAGGCCGGTTGTGCTGACAGTTCCAGTGCTGCTGTTGCCGCCGCTCACTCCGTTCACTTGCCAGGTAACGGCAGTGTTCGAGGTTCCGCTTACGTTCGCACTGAACTGCTGCGTCTTCTTCGCAACCACAGTCGCGCTCGACGGCGTGATTGTCACCGCAACCGGCTGAGCAGCGCTTTTCACTGTGATGTTATGGCGTGTCTTGTACACCTTGCCGGTAGAATCCCAGGCCTGCACGGTCAGGTTATGCGCCCCCACGTTCATACTCAGGTAAGTATTAATTCGGTTGGTATGCACCTGGTAGACGCGCACGTTATCCAGGTAAATACGCGTCGTAGTAATCGCCGCATTTGAACTGGACGCGGCGGAAGCCACGACGTGCACTGGCGATGTAACAGTCGCGCCATTCGCCGGGCTCGATACGGTCACTCCTGCGAAGGCGGGTAGTAATCCTAAAAAGATGAAAACGGCTAGAGGCAATCCCAGCCTGATGATGTTTCGCGAGTCCTTGGTCAAAAGCTCACCTCGTTTGTAGTAGGTGAGCTCACGGTATAGTTCGAGGTACTTACGAACGATTAGCGAAAGCCCCGTCGGGCATACCTGAAACCGCCTTAGGCACACGCAGCGATTTCACTTCGAGAATCACTGAGGGAAACCAGAGTACCGCGTTACGACGTTCGCCTTAGTCAGCTGCGCGGTATTCGTGATAAGAGCTGTCGCGCATCGGGGGATTTATGAGCGTACTTCTAAAGAGTCTGACCACGATTGCACTAGCCACCACGATCTGCTGCATCAGTGGGTTGTCCCAGGTTCGCTCACAATCAACCCCGGTGACTCCTCCCATGGCCACACCGGAGGCAGCCCGAGTTTCAACGCCTAATCCTGCTTCGCAACCGCAGGGTGCCGCCTCCGACATGACAATTGGCGCCGGTGATTTGCTCGAGCTGAGCGTGTATGGCGCGCCCGATTTCGACAAGAAAGAGGTTAGAGTCAGCGGAGCCGGCGATATCGTGTTGCCCATGATAGGGCCGCAGCATGTGGCGGGACTCACTGTGCCGCAGGCACAGGACTTGATCGCGCACAAACTTACTGAAGGCGAGTTCTTCAATAACCCGCAGGTCTCTATTTTCGTTAAAGAGTATGTTGCCGAAGGCGTATCCGTCCTCGGAGAAGTGCAGAAGCCGGGGGTATATCCGTTGCTCGGCCAGCACCGGCTCTTCGACGCAATTACTCTCGCTGGAGGCACCACCCAAAAAGCTGGGAAGGTAGTCACCATCTCTCGCAGAAGCGACCCGGACAAACCGATCACCATTAAACTCGGCAGCGATGTGCAGGGTTCTACGGAAGGAAACGTGGAAGTCTTTCCCGGCGACACCATTGTCGTCGGCAAGGCGGGAATCGTTTATGTCGTGGGCGATGTAAAGCTTCCAGGAGGATTCGTTATGGAGCACGGCACGATGAGTGTGCTGCAAGCATTAGCACTCGCCCAGGGCGCGAATCCAACTGCCGCGCTGAACTCTTCTCGCCTGATTCGTAACGTTGATGGTCATCAGAACGAAGTGCCGATCCAACTCAAGGAAATTCTGTCCTCGAAGTCGCCGGATATGAAAGTCGAGCCCGACGATATCGTTTTCATTCCAAATAGTGCCGCCAAATCAGCTATGCGCCGCAGCCTGGAGATGATTGTGCAAACGGCATCAGGGATGGCGATCTACCACCCCTATTAGCGCGTGAACTGAACAGCAGAACGTTCCGATGGAAATCAGGCCATACACGCCGGATCTCGAACTCGCAGTCAAGGCATTCAATCAACGATTGCAAGGTGGCGGCGAGAAGCAATGGCGGATTCCGGAGACCCATGTTCAGCGATTTCCTAAACACAATGGCAGAAATCCGTATCAGGAGTTCTTCCTCGCCTGGCACGACGGACAAGTGCGAGGCGGATACCTCCTGACCCATAGTCGCTTTGCGGTCCGAGGAGAGACAGTCTGCATTGCTTGCGGGCCGCAGTTGAACTTGAGCGAGGGTCTTGTCGATCCGGCCTATTCAATGATCGGGGTCATCCAGTTGCAGGATGCGTTACAACGTCAGCCTCTCATGTTCGGTCTCGGCATGGGCGGTATGAACGCGCCGCTTACGAATCTGTTCAACGCCATGGAGTGGCAATCATTTCCCGTGCCGTTTTATTTTCGTGTCGAATCTTCGTCCCATTTCTTCGAGAACATCAACTATTTGCGGAAGAACAAAGTTGATCGCGCAGCACTTGATCTGCTTCGCTATACCGGTGTGGGGTCGCTCGGTATTCACCTGATGCAGACACGGCTGCGTGGAGTTCACAAGGAAATTCACAGTAACAGCGTGGCAGACTTCAAATTCTGGGCAGACGCCGTTTGGGACAAATGCAAAGACTCTTACTCACTGATCGCTCTTCGCGATTCGGCAACCCTGAACGTTCTCTACCCGCCCGACGATTCCAGGTTTTTGCGACTCAGGATCGCGCTCGGGAACCAAGATCTAGGCTGGGTCGTGATGCTCGACACGCAGATGTCCGGACACAAACAATTCGGCAGCATGCGGGTCGGCTCCATCGTGGATTGCCTCGCGTCTCCAGCAGATGCCGCCGCCGTGATTCGTGCCGCGACTAGGTTTCTTGAAACGCGTGGCGTCGACATCATCATCAGCAATCAGTCCAGTTCTGCGTGGTGCAAAGCCCTCGCGGCCAACGGATACATCACCGGCCCAAGCAACTTTATTCTTGCACTCTCTCCGAAACTGGCGGAAAGGCTCACGCCCCTTCCCGAGCATAAATCCGCCATCCACATGAATCGCGGTGATGGGGATGGCCCTATCAACCTGTGAGTTCGATCGTCGTGAGTCTGCCTGGTATTTCCGCCCCTAATGGCCCTAAAAAGTTCGATCGTCCTTTCTGCGCTGATGGTCTTGATTGGCTGTGGTGGAAGCTCTGAAAAAGCGTCGCCGCCTCCGACCTCAACGCAACCTGCACCGGCACCAGCACCATCGCCTGCCCCGGTTCCGTCCTCGGGGCAGCAATTCTACGTTTCCACCGCCGGGCTGGACAGTAATCCTGGATCGCAATCTGCGCCATGGGCGACGATTCAGCATGCGGCTATCGTCGCCGTCCCAGGCGATACCGTTCACGTTGCGCCCGGGACCTATACTGCCGCGCCGAAGACCACCACATCCGGCACGGCGTCCGCGCGAATTCGTTTTGTCTCCGATGTTCAATGGGGAGCGCACATCAATACCGTTGGCGCGACGACTTCTTGGGAAAACGATGGTGACTATGTCGACATTCTGGGCTTCAGCGTTAGTGGCGATGGCGACATAGGAATTCTGAATCAGGGATCTAACGTGCGTATTATCGGCAACGAAGTACACGACGTCGCCGTCACCGATTGCACGGACAATGGTGGGGCGGGTATCGACAATGCGAATTACTCCGCACAGAACGACGACATCATCGCAAACTACGTGCATGACATCGGCAACCTTGCTCGTGCCTGTCCGCGAGTTCAGGGAATTTATCACTCTAATTTGGGAGGTCACATCTGGAATAACATCTCTATTCGAAACGAGGCGTGGGGAATTCAACTCTGGCATGCTGCGAACACCGTAGTCATCGCGAATAATCTGTCATCACAGAATGGAGTCGGTGGCATCACCGTAGGCGCCGGAGATGCTCCAGGTGGCGTGACCGCCAACAACATGGTGGTGACGAATAATGTAGTGGTTTACAACGGCAGCGGCACGTCCGGAGCCGGAATTCTGGAAGCCGGCGCAACCGGACCAAACAATCTTTACGGCAACAACGTTGTGTTCGGTAACCCGACGGCGTTTTCTCTTCTGACGGGCACCGCGAGCAACACGATCGTAGCCGACCCCAATCTCCTGAACGCTCCGAATCCGCAGTCGCTTTGCAACAGCAGCTTCATTATCAATGCAGGCACAGCGAGCGGCGCGCCTCCAAACGATGCGAACGGCGCACCACGTCCGAATCCGCCCGATATTGGTCCTTATCAATGTGGGGCCGCTGATCCTGCTTGGCCATGGATGTAGCCATACGTTCGTCAGATCGCCTGCATAAGACTTTCACCTTTGCTTCGACGAATTGAGCGATTCGATCAAGTGAAGATTGCTCTCCCGCAGACACCTCCCGCACAAGTTGCTCCCGCGAGAATTGATCTCACATCGATTGGTGGTGTTTCATGTTTTCGAAAGCAACTGTCCCCTCAAACTATCCTCTACCGGCAGCACGGCCGGGCGTAACGACTCTGCCCCGTGAACTGCCATTTTCGTGGGTGAGCATTCCTCGACTAGTTTCCCGGTACTCGACTTTACGTCCTGAAGCCATTGCGGTTCGAAGTAGCTCTGAAGTTCTGAGCTATGCCGGGTTGGAGCAACGGGCAAACCGGTTGGCGAGATTCCTTGTTTCGGAAGGCGTGACGACCGATACCCCTGTCGGGCTTTACTTCAAGCGATCGCTTGGCTTTGTCATTGCGGCCCTTGCAGTATTGAAAGCCGGTGGCGCCTACGTGCCGCTTGATTCGAGTAACCCGATCGACCGCATTCTCTTCATGGTGCGCGATTCGCAAATCCCCATAGTCTTAACTGGCAGTCGCGCGAACTTACAACTCGCTAGCTCTTCAGATTCGTTCCGCGTCCATCTCATCGAGGATCCCGCGATCCGCGAAGACCCCGACGAAGACTTTTGTGCGGAGATCTCGCCGAACGACCTTGCCTACATCATCTATACTTCCGGCTCTACCGGTCAGCCCAAGGGCGTTGAGATCACGCATCGAGGTCTCGCCAATTTGGTCCGCTGGCATCAGGATGCATTTTCGGTGACCAGCGCGGATCGGGCCAGCCAGGTGGCCAATCTCGGCTTCGATGCCACTGTCTGGGAGACTTGGCCATATCTTGCAGCAGGTGCCAGTCTCAATCTAGCCGACGATCTTACCTGCAAAGATGCAGTGGCACTCCGTGATTGGCTGTTGCTAAATGACATCACGATTTCGTTCGTTCCTACTCCCATCGCGGAACGAATGCTGTTGCTGGAATGGCCGAGCAGCACTACTCTTCGCGCACTGCTGACCGGAGGAGACAAGCTGCATCACTGCCCGCAGCCCGGTCTGCCGTTCTCCGTTTACAACAACTATGGGCCAACCGAGTCTACGGTCGTCGCGACTTCGGGTCTTGTGGCGCCCACTACCGATCGCTTCGTCGAGCCCTCCATCGGGCGGCCTATCGATAACACCCAGATCCATATCTTCGATGAGAACCGAAATCCTGTGCCGCCTGGAAGCGTCGGGGAAATCTATATCGGCGGCGCAGGCGTCGCTCGCGGATATCGCAACCGTCCCGACTTGACCGCCGCGCGATTTATTCCCGACGGCTTCAGTGAAATCCACGGCGCTCGCCTCTACCGCACTGGCGACCTTGGTTGTTATCTGCCCAACGGTGAGATCGCGTTTCGCGGAAGAGCCGACGATCAGATTAAGCTTCGCGGGTATCGCATCGAACCGAACGAGATTGTGGTCACATTAAATCGTCACCCCTCGGTGGACGCCAGCGCGGTCACTCTATGTGACGGCGCTTTGGGCGCCCAGCAATTGGTGGCTTATGTCGTAATCACCAACGGCTCGCGTGTTACCGGCACAGAGCTGCGCGAGTTTCTTCGCGAGCACTTGCCCGAGTACATGATCCCGTCGTCGTTCGTCACCGTCGACAAGTTGCCGCTCACCGCGAATGGCAAGATTGATCGCAAGGCGCTGTCGTGCGCTACCGCCGCTACGCTGTTGCCTGAAGCGTTCGTACCTCCCGCGAGCCCGACTCAGGAAAAGCTGCTTGCCATCGTTACATCACTCCTTCGGGCGCGAGACATAAGTACAAACGACAACTTCTTTCTGATCGGCGGTCACTCGCTTGCTCGGCGCGCAACTGATCGCCAAGGTGAAAGAAACGTTCGGCGTAGAACTCAGCCTATTGAAGCTTTTTGAAAACGGAACGGTGGTCGAGATGGCCTCTGAGATCGAACGGCTCCGTGCGCAAGAAGGGAAGGGTGGCGAGTCTTATGGCGCAAGCAACACTTCTCTCTAGCACGCACCCGTTGGGCGAAAGACAACTCAGCCTTTTCCGGCTATACGATCCGGAGGTCCTGGCGAATCCGTATCCCTTCTATCACCACTTACAACAGGAGGATCCGGTCCACTGGGATCCGTTTCTGCATGCCTGGGTGGTTACGCGCTACGAAGACGTGACCACCGTCTTGCGCAGCTTTTCGGCAAAGTGCGCTCCCGAGCCAGAACATCTGGAACAGATCGGATTGTCCTCCATGAGCGAGATCGGCCGCACCATGGTTCGGCAGATGCTCTTCATGGATCCGCCCGTTCATACCAGCCTGCGTGGAATCTGTTCGGTAGCATTCACGCCTCATCGCGTGGAGAGCCTTCGTCGCCATATCCAGGCGATCGTGGACTCCCTGCTCGAACCCCATCTCGCCGACTCTCGCATCGAGCTCATGGGAGATTTCGCGAACCGCCTGCCTGCGATCGTGATGGCCGAAATGCTTGGAGTGCCTACATCGGATCACGAGAAGCTCAAAGCATGGTCAGCCCAGTTCGCGGAGATTCTCGGTAACCTGCAGCACAATGCCGACAGCGCCGCCAGAACGCTACAAAGCCTCGAGGAAATGTCCAACTACTTCCAGGCAGCAATCCGGGAACAACGGAAGCATCCCGGAAGCTGGCATGATCGCCGCATTAATTACGGCTCAATTGGATGGCCAGCATCTCAGCGAGGAATCCATCATTGCGAATTGCATTCTCCTCGCCGTGGGCGGGCAGGAGACAACTCCCAATCTGATCGGAAACGGTATGCTGAGCCTGTTGCGCCACCCTGACCAAATGTCTCGATTGCGGCAGGATCCGTCGCTCCTTGCGTCTGCAATCGAGGAGCTATTGCGATACGAGGCTCCTAGCCAGCACACGACCCGCATCGCTCCCGACGATGTGCAGTTGGGTTCGCGTCAGATTCGCAAACAGCAGTCGGTGATTGCCGTGATGGGAGCAGCCAATCGTGATCCCGAACGGTTTGCCGATCCTGATCGCCTCGACATCGGCCGAGCGGATAACCGGCATCTCGCATTCGGCGCAGGAGCGCATTTCTGTTTTGGCGCGCCTCTGGCTCGCATGGAAGGCCAGATTGCATTCAGCACGCTTTTGCAGCGGACCTCGGACATCAGCCTTGCTTCCGAGCACCTGGTGTGGAGAGAAAACCTCGGACTGCGCGGCTTGGAAGCATTGCCGCTGGAATTCAAACCGGCAGCTTAGTTCCACATCATTTGCACCAACCGGTTCGACTCACGACCGCCTTCTCCTTGGGCGGTCGTCGTGTTTTAGGCGGATGTCTTCAGTGCCTACTGCACCAGTTCGCAACCGCAACCCGGTGAGGGCACCTGCACCTTCAGGAAATCGGATACGCGTTTGAAGTAGTCGAGCGTGTTTTCCATGCGTCCGAAGACGTGGCCTTCGTCTTCGTAAATCTTCAACTGCACGGTGCCACCATTCTTCTTAATTGCTTCGGCGAGTTGTTGCGCTTCTGATTTCGGGCATCGCGGATCGTTCCCACCCGCGATAATCAGCAGCGGCGCTTTGATCTGCTTGATGAAGTTCATCGGAGAGCGATCCTCCCATAGCGCTTTGTCTTTCACCGGATCGCCCATCGTCGCATAGTCAATCTCGCGCAGCAGCGGATCTTCGTTCTGCACTTCCGTAAACCAGTTGACGAAGGGAACAACAGCCACGCCGGCCGCCCATACGTCCGGGGCCTTGGTCACTCCCATCATCGTCAAATACCCACCGTAGCTGCGGCCCATGATGATCAGCTTCTTCGGATTCACGTATTCGTTCTGCTTGATGAACTCAGCAGCCGCAACTACGTCCTGCAAATCGCCGCCGCCCATATCGAAGAAATCGGCTTCCTGGAATTGCTTGCCATACCCGGTCGACCCCCGGTAGTTGGGCGCAATCACGATGTATCCCTGGTTCGCGATGTACTGCACAAACGGATTGAACGAGTTATCGAACTGCGACGCCGGACCGCCATGCACATACACCAGCGCCGGATATTGCGCGTTCTTGATGATGTTGTGCGGCATATAGACGAAGGCGGAGATCTGGAATTTCCCGTCGCGGCTCGGATAGTGCACAAGCGTCGGCGCGACCATATCCTCGGGCCGCAGCCCTGCGACCATCGCATTCGTCAGCCGGAGCGTATGTCGTGTCGCGAGTGAATAGACCCACAAGTCTCCGGGGGAGTCTGGTCCGCTGTACTTGTAAAGCAGCTGCTTGCCGTCTTTCGAGAACGCTGTCTCCGACCCTGCCAGCGCGTTCACGCCGGGCTTTAAAGGCAGCGCCTGCGCATGCTGCGTCGCAAGGTCATAGATAAAGATAGTTTGATTGCCGTCGAAGTTCGTCGTCCACGTCAGCTGCTTCCCATCCGCAGAATAACTTCCTGCCTCCGATTCAACCTTCTCTTTGGTGAGCCACCGGATCTGTTTACTCACCGGATCGAGCAGCGCAACATTCTGATAGCCATTTCCGGCGTCCGATGAAATCAGCAGCTTCTTTCCATTCGGAGCCCATGCCGAGGCAGAATAAAGATGCTCGCCCGTATGCGGAGTCAGGTTCGTCGCCTTGCCTGTGGCTATATCGACTACGAAGACATTGGAATCTTTTCCAGTCGCCTGCGCCTGCGTAAATGCGATCTGCTTGCCGTCGGGAGACCAGATCGGCTCTGAATTGAAGCGATCCTTGGGCGTATCTTTCGTTATTTTGCGGACGCGGTGCGTCAGCACATCGAGCGTTGCGATCTCAGCCGTCGACGCATCTTTCGGTCTCACAGTGATTGCCAGCAGCCGGCCATGAGGCTGCCACGTCGGCGACTCCTCCGAAACCTCAGCCGTGTTGGTCAGGTTCACCACGTCGCCATTCTTCGGCGAAACCACGAAGACATCCCACTGCTCGTTGCCATCCTTGTCAGATTGAAACGCGATCCACTGTCCATCGGGCGACCACGCCGGATTCGTCTGCCTCTGGTCGCTGATGGTCAGTTGCTGTGGCCAACCACCCGCCGCCGGAACCATCCATAGGTTGTGTCGTCCACTGATGTTGGTCACCACCACAACGTTCTTCCCATCCGGCGACCACGAACTCGCGCCAATCGTCCTCGTCATAAAAAACTTGCTGAGGTCGTAGTTCGTGAGGTCGGGGACGTTTGTGCTGACCAGCGCTTTCGGATCGGTGACTGCCTTGGGAGTCGTCGGCGGCTGCTGCGCGAACGACACCGCAGTCAATACAAGAGGGAAGAGACAAGCGAACAATGAGCGCATCGCTCTTCCATTGTAAATGGCGGCCGGTAGCAGCTATCAGCTCTCGGCTTGCCAACTATCCGCCATTCATTGTGACCGCCGCCGATGTGGAGGACTGAGCGGCTTCTATTTCAGGTGGCCGTCGTTCCTGGTGCGTGAGCAAAGGCGCCCCACTCCGTATCTCATGTTGAGATAGTGAGTGGTAACGCGATTTCGCGACATTTATCGACTTGTAGCAGACGCAGTGTTGTTCTGAGTAGTAGCTTTACCGCGACGCAACCAGCCGAGCATCGATGCCGTGGTGATGCAGACTATGACAGGCCACAGCAGATCGGTTGCTTGTGATATTCGATCCCAAGTTGTTGGAGTTCGCGCCCAATGAACATGTGGACGCGCTGCCACAAGGTACAGCACCGCAACGACAAACCCCCACCGATAAGGCTTCTCGCCGTTCGCGAAAAACGCAACGATAAACGCACCAATAGCCGCGCAAACCGCCCTTCCCATTCCGGTCATCACGCCCATAGCAATTGCAGCCGCCACACTGTCACCATATATGACATGCTCATTAAGTTTGCCGAACAGCCACGAGGCAAACGCAACAGGCTGGTGTGATAACCAAAACGCTCCGATGCTAATCAGAAGATTTCTAAACCAAGACATCGACGTGACCCCGTGTTCAATTTAGGGTCAGTCTACGGTGACTGGGGCCAAGGTTCTAGATTACTGTCGTGAACGGGCGATACCACTCAGTATCTCAGGTTGAGATAGTGAGCGATAACGGGATTTCACGATAGTTATCTGGTGCAAGTACGCTAAGGACGTACATTCTAGTAGCAGAATGGATTCATCCTTAGCGCAATTACGGAGACTGGCGGTAGCTGCGGTGCTGGCGTTCTCGACGATTTTCTGGATGCCGTTTGCGCTGAGGTTCGTTAGTGTCCCAGCCCTGATTGCAGCGTGGATTTTCTTCTTCAAGGCTAAGCCAAACGTGCGTCCCGCCATTTCTTGGCTCATTATCTTTTTCGGCTTGACGTTTTCGCCGGTGGACATACTGCCGATTCATAAAAGCTGGCCGCCAAGACTTGTGCCACTAGCGATGGGATTGCCTAGACCGGAAACCGTGGAACGCGCCAATCGCGGTGAGGTGCTTCTGGGTGGATGTATTGTTACGGGGTTCGAGCCGAAGTACTACTTGGTGTGGTAGCTGCATCGAACTCCGATCGTTGGCGATAGCGGGCGTTACCACTCTCTATTTGAGCCTGGTGCCCCAGGTTCGCCCTTCTTTTGGGCTAACCTGGGTGCCTACTGAGTAATCCCCGTCAGGCATTACTTTTTCCGCCCACGCCGCGCCACGGCAATCGAATCCTTTAATGCTGTGGAAAATCAGCGTCGCCCGTCATCCGGCCGCAGGCGGCAGAGAGTCTCCAAATCGGGCCTTTCTATGTTTGGGTTATTGGACTAGCGTGGTTGGCCCCGTCGCAGACTCCACAGGCCGCGCGCCGAGAGGATGAAGGTGAAGCCCCCGAGCGCGCCGAGCGCCCAGAGGGTCCAGACGAAGAAGAAGCCGCCGGGGGACCTGGCGATCTCGCCGTAATGTGCCCCCCTCATGTGCATGACGGGCATGGCTGCCGCAAACAAACCGACGAGCAGCATGATGACGTACCCCGATCGCCGTTCGGCGAGCACCAGCGTCCCGTACAGCAATACAACGAGAACGGCCAACGCAATGTTTGAGGGCTCGGCCTTCGATATCCCACGGACGATGTCGTCCGTAATGTGAAGCGTCAGCAAGAGGATCGAGAGCAGAGACGCGATGGTCAAAATCACGTTCTCTTTCATTGGATATTCTCCTTGTTAGATTTGTGTGTCACGGCCTGGTGCCCCAGTTCGCCCTTCTTTTAGCTAACCTCGGCCTACCGAGCCGTCCCCGTCATGCACTACTTCTTACGCGCACGCCGCGCCACTGCGATCGAATCCTTTAACGCTGCAGAAATGTCAGCATCGCCCGTCACGACGTGTGCAGGCTTCGGCATTCCCGACTCTCGACCGAGCCATGCTTGGAGTTCGGCGCGATCCGCAATCGTGAACCGGCCTTCGCGCCTCACCGGCATTCCAGCCTTTGCCCATCTGTGGGCCGTTGCAGAACTCAAACCAAGGAATTTGGCGATGGCGGCCCATCCCTTCAGCAGATCCGACCTCTCGGCTTTCGGTTTCGATTTCGCCATGGACGACCGAATGTAATCCCTTTCGTGCTCCAGTGCCAACTGCAGAAGATGTTGCCAGACTTCCCACCATCGCATAGCGCTGGTGCCCCAGGTTCGCCCTTCTTTTGGGCTAACCTGGGCCCACATCAAGTGGGCCACCCGCCGCATAGCTACAAGCATTACGCGGCTCTACCAATTTAGCTCCTGAGCCTACTCCTAACTCTCCCGGCGTGCCGCTGTGTCTCGATCAAAATAGAAGTAAACAAATCCAAGCCACTTACCTCCTCGACTTCCCATTCCTGCACTCCGCCGCCGTTTGGCACGATTTTGTTGTTATCTAATTGAAATGTCATTGTACATTATCAATATCTTTTAGATAACAAGATCGTGGGGCGATTAAAGATGCTTCTTCCGACTAGCTGAGAGCCGACAGCCGATAGCTGTTAGCCCATGCACCATTCCGGGAAATGGGCCCGCTAACTCCTTTGTTTTCCCGGAGAAGTGCCTTAACTCCTTTGTTATGCCGGATGTACAGACGCACTACCTCGTAACTCCTGTGCTTTCAACAACGAAGGGGGTGGGGGTGGTGTTATCGATGAGTAAACATTTTAGGAAATCATGATCATGAATCACGGAAAAGAAAACTTTGGCGCACCGCAATGCCTGCACTTCAAGTTCAACGACGAACAATGCCGTCAGCCGGCCTTGCGTCACAAAAAGTACTGCCGCTTTCACGATTTCATGCACGAAGCGAACAGCGTTCCCGGCCATGGACGCCTTTTGATCCCGCTCGCCGAAGACACGCCCTCCATCCAGATCGGCATCAACCAGATCATGCGCGGCATCGTCTCCAACACCATCGATCATAAGACCGCATGGCTGCTCCTCTACAGCTTGCAGCTTTCGACCTCGAATATCGCCAAACAGCGCGACGTCTTTCCTCCTTCGCCTCCCGAAGAGATGAGCGATGAGCGCCACCAGTCGCTGGTGGAACTACTGCTCTCAAAGCTGCGCGACGATAACCCCGAAACCTTCACGAAAGAGGAACATCAGGAGATTTTCCACCAGCCGCATCCGAGCTTCCCGGGATACCCCAAGATGCCGGTGCCGGACGGTATGGTGGCCGCAGACGACGAGGAGGAAGAGGCGGCAGATACTGCAAATACATAGATGGATTCGCTCCGCTCACCATGACATCAGGCTTCGGGATGCTTTGGCGGATGGAATTGGCTGTGGCGGTCTCACGCGAAACTGTGTTGGGCTTCACTGAAACGTCCCAATGCGAACTGTCATGGTGACGCTGACCCTGAGCTTGCCGAAGGGGAAGCGGAATCCATCTATGCATTTCCAGCGAGAGCCGAGAACCTTCTATGTCTACATCATGACCGACCGCTCGCAAACGCTCTACACGGGCGTGACCAGTAAACTCGAGGTCCGCGTATGGCAACACAAGAACCATCTGTACGAAGGATTCACGAGCCGCTACGGACTCGATCGGCTGGTTTATTACGAAGCGTTCTCCAGGATCGGGGATGCGATAGCGCGGGAGAAGCAGATCAAGGGATGGACGCGAGTGAAGAAGATGGCGCTGATCGTGAATATGAATCCGACGTGGAGGGACTTAAGCGAGGACTGGGGAAAACCGGTGAAGTTGACGTTCCGGGAACCAAATGCATAGATGGGTTCCGCTTGCGCTCACCATCAGCTATTTCGCGTTCTTGTGAATCTCGACCGTGCTCCACGTCTTATCCGCCGCGTGGCAGAGATTTTCCAGCGGACACTCCGCGCACTTCGGATTGCGCGCTACACAGAGCGCGCGTCCGTGAAAGATGATCATGTGCGAAAAGAGCGTCCACTTATCACGCGGAATGACTTTGATCAGATCCTGCTCGATGTTTTTCGGGTCATCGGACTTCGTTAGTTCGAGACGCCGCGAGATGCGGTGTACATGCGTATCCACGACAACACCGTCGTTCTTATGGAACCATGTCCCCAGGACGACGTTCGCCGTCTTGCGCGCGACTCCGGGCAGGGAGAGCAGGTCGTCCATGTTGTCCGGAACCTGACCGCCGAAGTCGCTGACAATCTTTTTCGCTGCGCCCACCACCGACTTCGATTTGTTGCGAAAGAAGCCAGTCGACTTGATATCCGGTTCGAGCGCCTCGGGCTTCAGCGCCGCAAAATCCTGAACAGTCGGATATTTTCGGAAGAGCTCCGGAGTGGTCATGTTCACGCGCACATCCGTGCACTGCGCCGAGAGAATGGTCGCGACCAGCAGTTCCCATGCGTTGTTGTGTTTCAGCGCGCAGGTTGCGCCAGGATACGTTGCTTCGAGTCGCTTGAGAATTTCACCGACGCGCTCAGGCGCGAGCGGATTGTAACCAGCCGGGGCCTTTCCACTTTTCGGCCCGACAACCTTAGCGATCTTTGCTTTCGGTTTCGCCACGGCAACGCGTTGCGCTTCGAACGTGCGCCATCTTGCGGCATCTTCGCGGTGCGCAACTCCACTTTTCGCGCCGCTTCGTGCCGACCTGTCTTTGCTGGTTGTCGTGGAATCACTCCGCGTGCCATCAGCCTAGCCGCTCCAGCATGTCGGGAATGGATGCGCGAATAGCGGTGAACTTGGGGCTGTCGACGGCGACGTAGTTGTAGTTGTCGATCTCGCGCAACTTCATAGCTGTCTCAATGACGTCCTGCGGGCGATCGGCTTCCACGGCGATCACAAACTCCTGGTCATCAATTCCCAGCGAGTACATGGTATGCAAGTGAATGCCGGACAAATCGTCTACCAGCTTCATCTGTTCCTGGATCATGCGCTGCCGGTCCTCAAAGGGGAGCTGGTACCAGGTGTGAGTCTTGGTGTACGGATAAACCATGATGTACTTGTGATTTCCGGGACGAATGTAGCCTCTCATGGGCGCGGGATTATCGGCCTCAGCGCCGATCAGATATTGCGAACGCCGCGTCATTGCCAGCAAGGAATGCGTCATCGAGAGGTACGCTCCCATGGCGGTTTTCATCATGTCGGAGTGCGCGGAGCTCAGGCAGTCGAGCGAATAACAAATCCGCCACAGAAGCATGTCGCAATCCCCGCGCAAGCCCATCATGGAGTAGCTCAGGATGCGCATTTCGTTGTTCGCCCAACGCTCGAGTGCCTGTTGAAACTCCTGCTTCTGCTCCACCCGGTCGGCGATCGGCAACTTCCGCCATGCGGGATCGACTTTGAGAAAACTGAAACTTACGATTTGACAGCGCGATTCGACTTTGTCCGGCATGATTTGTTTCCCTAGAGGAATTTTACTCAAACTCCGGGTTCACGGTGCGTCACAGTCGGAACTTCTTGTCCACGTTACCAAAAGGAAACAGGTCTAGCTTGTCACATTGACGCCCACCAACCCGAACATTAACCTGTGAGCATGGCTGTTAAGGCAATTCAACTCGGGCAAGTCTGGCGCAGCGAAACCGACGCGCAAAACTACCTTGTCACCAAGGTTTACAGCGAGGTTTTCACCCAGTTTGCTATGCTTCGCAAGGCTGATAGCACTGCCGCCAGCGCCGGCTCCATTCGCATTAAAGTTCACAAGACGAACGAGGGCGTCACTCTGCCGGGCTACGTCTTTACCCAGGATTCGGATACCTTCTGAGGTCAGCAAGGAGCACTTCCTAATCGAATGATCTCGCGAGTCATCTCTGCCCTCAGTGTGTTCATCGTGGCCGTGATCTCGAAGGTGGGATACGGCGGCATTCTGCTGCTCATGGCAATTGAGTCAGCCTGCATACCGTTGCCGTCGGAAGTCATCATGCCGTTCTCGGGATACCTGGTCCATACCGGGCGATTCAATCTGTTCTGGGTGGCGACTTTTGGCGCACTGGGCTGCAATCTGGGCTCACTGATCGCCTACTACCTCGGCTATTACGGTGGACGGCCGCTCGTCGAGCGCTACGGTTCCTACATCTTCCTGAGTCATAAAGAGCTGGATTGGGCCGACCATTTCTTCGCTCGTTACGGCGATCGAACCGTTTTCATCAGCCGTCTCTTGCCGGTGGTCCGAACCTTTATTGCGCTGCCTGCCGGAATCGCGCGCATGCCGCAGTGGCGCTTCCACGTGTACACCTTTCTTGGCTCATGGCCATGGTGCCTCGCCTTGGCTTACGTTGGGATGCGATTGGGCGAGAAGTGGGATACCGACCCGCGGCTGAAGATGTGGTTCCACCGCTTCGACGCATTGATCGCCCTGGTGCTGTTGACGGGGATAGTCTGGTTCGTCTGGTCACACTGGCAGCATCGGATTCGAGCTGCTGAATAGTCAGTGCAGACGATCTTCCGCGGGAGGCTTCTCAGTCGGCGTTTCCGACGGCTTCTCTGGGGTCTTGGGTGCGGATGCATTGTTCCAGATCGCGCGATATACCCTCCAGGAACCATCCGGCTGCTTTTTCAGAATACGCATCATGTTGTAGGTGGTATCGATCTCCGGTCCCGGATTCATCGGCCCGATTCGTGTTTGCACCGTTCCTAACTCGTAGGCGTAATCGCCAGTAATTCGCACTTCCTGCCAAGCCTGCTCGTATCCCAGGATCTGGAAATTATCCATCGCCTTGGCTTCCTGCTCGAGATAGGCGCTGTTGGCTTCCAATCCGCTGATGGCAGCATGTCCCGGAGGCATGGAGATGATCTCGGGATCCCAAAGCAGTTCCAGCGCTTTTACGTCTAGCGCGAGATTCGCTTTGATCTCGTTGTCGTCGAGCTCCTGGATCGCCGCCCGGTCTTCCGCCGCGGAAGATGTATCGCTCTGCGTTTTGGGGGAAGGGCGCCGGTGCGACGTCTGTGCTTCGCTCATCGACGCGAAGGTCATGAGGAAACAGAATAGAAGCAGGGAAGCATGGCGCATTCGTTGTCTCCATCTCATGTTTGAGTGGGATGCCTGGCTACAGAACAAGAAGTCTGAATCAAGGCGCTGAAGCACTACCGCGCGTGAGAGTCGCCACCGAGCCAGACTCAGGGGTCTTTGGAAGAACATTATGTGCGATGCCCTGATAGAGCGCATTCGCAATCCGGTCCCGATAGGTGCTCGTCCGAAGTTGTTGTTCGTCGGCCTCGCTGCTGATGAACGAAATCTCGGCGAGAACGGCGGGCATTTGCATATCACGAAGCACGACAAATGGGGCGCTTCGGACTCCGCGGTCTCGCACTGAAACTTGCGTGCTGCTCAGGTTGTGGATCAGCGACTGTTGCACGGCTGCGGCAAAACGCCGCGCCCGGTCGGAAGAGTCGGTGCCGCGGGCGCCAGTACCTCCAGCGTTTTCCATTACTTCCGAGGAGGATTTGAAGTAATAGGTTTCTATGCCGTTTACCGTCGGATACTGGCTAGAATTCGCATGAATGGAAATGAAGAAGTCGGCATTCGCTTTTCTAGCCACGGCGCTTCGATTCTCCAGAGAGATGTAGTGGTCATTCTTGCGGGTGTAAAGAACGTGGGCGCCCAAATTCTGTTCAAGCAATTTTCCAAGTCGCTGTGCCACATCCAGCGTGAGCTGCTTTTCCTGCAGACCGTTGTGACCGATCGTTCCGGTATCGTTGCCGCCATGACCCGGGTCGATTACGACGGTCAGCATATGGGGCGTCAACATGGCGGGCGTGTCCGGATTGGTGACTTGCGCGGTCGGAGCTGTGTCGGACTTCGTCGTACTAAACTCAATCACCAATCCATCTGGATTGCTCGTCTCGGTGGTCGTGTAGTCGAGCGGACGGGCCATATCGAAGACGATCCGCGTGACGCCCGTCGGAGATTGCCCAATGCGAACCCGCTGCAGCATGCTGTCGTTGATCGCGAAGACGTGATCGCGGGGCGCGCCGAATTCCAGTCCCGGCAGATCGAAGTAGACGCGCTCTGGATTATGCAGTCGCAACGATGTGTACGTGATCTTCTTGTCGAGCGCGATGGTGATCATGGCACGGCCATCCGCCATCCAGTAGCGAATGCCGGGCATTAGCGAGCGACCTAGCTCCAGACTTCCAACCGGAGCGGGGGAAGAAGGCTTCGCAGCGGCCTCTTGCGTCTGCTCGGTGGCATTGGACGGCTTTCCTGGAATCGGCGGCGCGTGATGCCGCATGTAATAGCCGCCGCCGAGCACGGCCGCAAATAACAGGAAGAGCACGGCGGAAATCAATACGGTGCTGCTGACTTCGGTGTCGGCCAGCGAACCAGTGAGAATCTCTTCCTGTTGCGGGGAGCGTTGCGAGGATTCCACCGCCTTCTTGGCTGGAGCCTCGGCAGGCTTCGGAATTGCGATCGGCAGAGGCGGAGCAACCGTTGCCGCCTTTGCGGGCGCAAACGGTTTCGCGGTGCTACTGACTCCAACCGTCCCTGCTTCGCTCCGCGGCTCGCGTACAAGTTCCGCGGCCTTTACCGGCGGTGCCGTGAACTGTGTCTCCGGCTCTTTCTCGATGATCCCCGGAGGCGCCAACTTGATCGACTCGACCAGGATTCGCGGAGTAATCGTCTGCAGCAGCGGAGACTGCTTATGCAGTTGCTCCAGCACGAGCGCGGCGATGTAGCGCAGCAACTGCAGATCGCTGGAGTTGAAATTCGATACTCGATCGGAAAACAATCCGAGGATGCCGATCAGCTCGTCCTGCGCTTGCAGCGGGACGTACAGGATGGAACTCACGCCGAGCGTGCGCGACGAGATTGCATCCACGCGCGGATCGGTTTCGGCGTTGATGCAAAGCACGCTCTGCCTGGTGCGCACACATTCCCCGGCCAGGCCGTGATCGAGCGGAACACCGGAGCCGGCATCGGGCGCGATGCGTCCGCTGCGAGCCACGCAGACCATGGCCTCTTCAGTTCCGAGCGCGAGTGCCGCACCGGACGCGCCGGTTAAATTCTGCGCGCTCGCAACAATGCGATTCAGCGCGACATGAATCCCTTCGGTGGATTCGAACTCGGCATTCTTCTCGGAGGCAAGGCGCGAAATCTCGCCTTTGAGCTTTTGATTTTCTTCTTGAACTGTGAAGGCAAAGGCGAGCAGGGCCTGCAGAAAGTCGCGGTCCGGCAATGCCGTTCCAGGCGTCCGCATGCGCACGCGATGACTGCCGCGAAAGACAGTTTTGTCGTTGCCCGCCAAATTACTCCCGCTGCGTCCTGCCTCGGTGGACCGGATAGGCTTCGCGCAGGTAAGTGTCACCCATTATTTGTGAGTTCTACCTATGTTTTCAAGCAGAAGCGTGCGAGCGTGCCAGTATTGTCACGTATCTCTCCAAAAGGCCGATGGAAAGGGTTGAACCTAGGTGCAAACTCGGATGGACCAGGCGCTGAGTTGTGCTATAGTCCGGTAAATCGAGGCGAGTATCTGAATGAAAACCGTTTACGAAGCACTTCGCGACCTTTTACGCGGCAAAGAGCTGGAAATTAAGCGCCTGGAGAAAGAAATCGAGGCGTTGCGCATCGTCCTGCCGATCGTGGCCGACTCCAAAGAGACGGTCGATTCCGAAGAATTCCGCTCCAAACAGCCTTTTGTCGTGGAGGGAGCCTCTACGCCGAAGGCTCCAGGCTACGTGAGCCCGGAACTGGAGGCGGTATTGTCGAAAACGTCAACATCGAACCAGCCGGCCGCCAATAGCGCCGCTGAAGGTGCCAAACACCGCACCAGCTGGCCGTAGAGCGCTGTGCACGCACAGTTTCTGACGGGCTAGCCGGTCCAGGCTAGCCCTCGATTCTCCGGTCCGTCCGCCGCTTGGTTCCACCCGCACCAAATCTCATTACCTCAGTAATTTGAATCAGTTACAAACCACGCCTACCATCAGCATCAAATGCCCCATCGGAATGAGGAACGGACACCCTTGCGTCTGACCACCCTGGTGTGGGGAATGGACGGCAATGGGCATGTGTTTATGGAGCAAGTCCAGACCTTGGACATCTCCCCGATGGGCGCTCGCCTCAAGGGTCTGACGCACACGGTCGCGCCCGGCGCCATTCTCGGCGTCCAGAACGGTGACAACCAGGGGCGCTTCGAAGTTGTTTGGGTCGGTGAAGACGGCACGTCACGCGAGGGGCAGGTCGGCGTCCGCTGCGTTCAAGTCGGACAGAACATCCGCAAAAATATTCTTTACATCGACGATCAGGAACACGAGCTCGAGCGCCGGCGTTCCATGCTCGAGGCTTTTGGCTATGGCGTTCATACCGCCATGAGCGGCCGCGAAGCCTTTGAGGAACTCGCCGGATTTCATTTCCACGGCGTAGTGCTCGACCATCCGCTGCCTGATATCGATACGACTGAATTTATTGAGCAGGTGCAGCACAGGCAGCCGCAGGCGAAGACGGTCATCCTCTCTGCTTTTCCGGGCAAGCTTCCCGAGCGCGCGATTGCGATTGCGGACGCGTTCGTGCACAAGGGCGAGAATCACAATCGGCTGGTGCAGACCATGGAGCAATTGATCGGTCCGGGCTCCACGCTGAAGTGGCCGATCACACGGACCGTGCAACGCTATGCGGTTGTGGTGCCGCTTACCGTGCGAGTGCTGCGTTCAGGCGTGAACGTTACGCTTCATGGCAAGTCCACCGACCTAAGCGAAGGCGGCGTGGGCGTGCAGGTCGAGTCTGGAGAGTTTATTCCCGGTGAAATCGTGACCGTGGAATTCAGCCTGCCGACTTTATCGCATCCGATGAGGATTTACGGAACAGTGCGGCATCGCAAGCTCGACGACTACGGAATTGAATTCGTGAACATGAGCCACGATCACCGCCAGGCGATTCGTGATTTGTGCGACGTGCTGGTTCCGATGGATGTGCCGCAGTAGTCGGTGCGGGAACATTACCAGACGGTTTGAAGCGCCTTTGAACGACGGATTTCGCCGTCGGCTGTAATCAGGGAGAGCCCCTCTACGAGTGCAGTGGCCCCGATGATTCGATCCGCTGGGTCTTTGGGATAGCCGGATGGAAGCCCAAGAGCGCGCACGCATGCGCGACCGGTAATCGGCAGGACAACGAAGCGGGATTCGACTTCTTGTAAGAATGATTCCAAGCTAAGGTTGAGGCGGATGCGTTCTTTGTTCGCGAGGACGGCCAATTCTAAGAGCGTAACATCCGAAATTGCCAAGCCACTTCCGTTCTTTAGTGCATCGTCAATGGCCGACCTTGCCCTCTTCGATAATCGAGTTTCGTCGAATGCGAGCCACACGACAACGTGGGTGTCTAGCAGGATCAACTGAGATTGCCCCAGTCGTCCGACGAGATTACGGGCGAAACAATGTCTCCAACTATGGTGCCCTTACCTTCGAGGAAATTGTAGATTTTGTCGGTATTCTCGTCGGCTGGAACGAGCTTGGCGACTGGCTTCCCATGTTTGGTAATAATAACGGGCTGTCGTTTCGCCTGCACCTCATCCATTACTGTTAGACAATGAGTTTTGAAAGCGCCAGCCGGCATCTTCTTCATCTTCCAACTCCCTCTTAAGACCATGGTCATTATACCATAGTCACAAGCACGCTGCTAGGTACAGGTCAGCCAATTTTGGTGAATTTCTCCACCAGCTTTTCGTAGCGCTTCCATGGCAACAGAGCCCGCAATAGGAGTGTCATCTTCGCATCCGTTCCGATCACATATCTGAGCTTTGGGTTCGGATCCTCAGAGACCCGACCGATCAACCGCGCTACGGCTGCGGCGCTCGGACGCCCTTTAGAGCCACTCTTCTTCACAAACTCCGAGAAGCGTTGCGCCCGCGCATGATTGGGAGCGCTGGCATCCGAGGCGAATTTGCCAATCTCTACGTTGCGAACCCAAATGTCGGTTTCGAACGCACCGGGTTCGACCAACACCACGCGAATTCCCAGCGAGCGCAGTTCGATACGCAGCGATTCGCTCCATCCTTCGAGCGCAAACTTCGAAGCCGAATATGTGCCGACCACCGGCTGACCAACTCTGCCCGCGACCGAGGTCACCATAATGATGTGGCCGGACTTCTGCGCTCGCATGAAGGGAATCACTTCCTTGGTCACGGCGACGTGCCCGAAGAAGTTCGTCTCGAACTGCTTGCGAATCTCGTCGAGATAGAGATCCTCGGCAAAGCCTGCCATCGCAAAGCCCGCATTATTTACCAGCACGTCGATGCGCTTGTGATCTCGAATTGTCTGTTGTACGGCATGGGCGATCGAGAGGGGCTGTGTCACATCCAGTTGCGCCACTTCGATGCGATCGCTCACGCCGGCTTCGCTCGATGCTTTGTCGAGCCGGTCGCGACGCGCGGGATCACGCATCGTCGCCACCACGTGATAGTTCCGTCGCGCCAGTTCCACTGCGCTCAACAATCCAATCCCGCTCGACGATCCCGTAATAAAGGCAATCTTGGGCATGCTAGTCTCTCAGTGTTTCAGGTCGATCAGTCTTTTCGGCTCAGGTATATCAGTATTTCAGTACATCAGTCTGAGAGTTGTCAGGCTGGAAACTGCGCCTTGTGCATGTACTGACATACGGAGATACTTTTGACAGACTGATTCACTCAGAGACTGATCGACTCACAATCTGCTCAGATCCGTGCACCATCATTGCTTTTCTTCTCTCAATACGAGAACATAGTTCGTTTTGCATCATCATTTTTGTTTTGATAGGAAATGCTTATGGCATCGCGGCAAAGTTCTGTATCCGGCAAGACCTCGCAACCGGGAAGCGAGATCCAGCCGGCGAAGGGCAAGTTGGGCGTAATGATCCCCGGCATGGGTGCAGTGGCGACAACCTTTGTCGCTGGTGTGGAAGCAATACGAAAAGGCTTCGCACAACCGATCGGCTCGCTGACGCAGATGGGGACCATCCGTCTCGGCAAGCGCACCGATGGCCGCTCGCCAAAGATCAATGAGTTTGTTCCTCTCAGCAAGTTGAACGACCTGGTTTTCACGGGCTGGGACATTTTCGAAGACGACATGTATGCCGCGGCCAGCAAGGCCGGCGTGCTGGAGCAGGAACTGCTGGGACGCGTGAAGCCGTTCCTGAAAACGATCAAGCCGATGAAGGCTGTTTTCGACCACAATTACATCCGCAACATCGACGGTCCCAACAAGAAAAAAGGCAAGTCGAAGATGGACCTGGCGGAACAGGTACGTGACGATATCCGCAAGTTCCGCAAAAGCAGCAAGGCCGACCGGCTGGTGATGGTCTGGTGTGCGTCCACCGAGGCGTTCCTGAAGCCGAGTGAAATTCACAGTTCGCTCGCGAAGTTCGAAAAGGCTCTGACCAAGTCCGACGCGAAGATCGCTCCGTCCATGATCTACGCCTACGCCGCTCTGAAAGAGGGCGTGCCCTTTGCGAACGGTGCGCCGAACCTGACCGTCGATATTCCCGCGATGCTCGAACTTTCGCGCGAAATGGAAGCGCCCATCTGCGGCAAGGACTACAAGACTGGTCAAACGTTGATGAAGACGATTCTGGCGCCCGGATTCAAGGCGCGCCTCCTGGGTATGAGCGGCTGGTTCTCTACCAACATTCTCGGCAATCGCGATGGGGAAGTGCTCGATGATCCGGCTTCGTTCAAGACGAAAGAAGAGTCGAAGCTTTCGGTGCTGGAATACATTCTGCAGCCCGATCTCTATCCGCAGCTCTACGGCAACATCTGCCATAAGGTGAAGATCAATTACTATCCGCCGCGCGGCGACAACAAAGAAGGTTGGGACAACATCGACATCTTCGGATGGCTCGGCTATCCGATGCAGATCAAGGTCGACTTCCTCTGCCGCGACTCGATCCTTGCCGCCCCAATCGTGCTCGACCTGGTGTTGCTGCTCGATCTGGCACAGCGCACGTCGTCACTCAAGGGCCTCGGTATCCAGGAATGGCTCAGCTTCTACTTCAAGTCGCCCATGACCGTTCCGGGTCTCTATCCCGAGCACGATCTGTTCATCCAGTTGATGAAGCTGAAGAACACCTTGCGCCACTTGAAGGGCGAGGAGCTCATCACCCACCTCGGTCTGGAATACTACGACTGATATTGAGTTAAGGGGCAGCCACCAAGGCTGCCCCAAGCTTTCCTCGAGAGACCCCGTTTCAATTCTGAAACAGCAACAAACGCCTGTGGCGCATCCAAGTCCGCGTGAAACCTTTGTTGGCGGCAGCGGTTGTCTGTTTCTCCATCGCGAGTCTAGCGGCTTCCGGAACATTTCGCGGAACGCTGGTCGGAGAACCTGTCACTCAGGATTCTCACCGGTGGGTGTACCTGCAGGCGCCGAACGGGTCAATTCGCCGGGTAGAAATCTCCCGCGCGGAACTCGTATATGGCGAGGAGATTGGCAGGGAGCCCCACCCTGCAAGGGCGTCAGATGCTCTGCAGAAGGGAACTGGCGTCCGGGTTACAGCCTCTCAGGACGAATCCGGAGAGTGGGCAGCCACTCGGGTCGAAATCGTCCAAATGCCGCCGAAATAGCGTCCGAAGCCGTATCCGCGCAACTTTTTCTGTATGTTGGAGTTGCTATCTCAGAGGATAGTTGCGCATACTGCTGGTCTCGGGCGAGTGGGCGCTTCTAAACCTTCCAGGGCGCATCCAATTTGGACAGGGGAGACCCATTTGGGTCTTATAATGGAACCAACGAGCAAGATTGCGATCGACTCGCAAAGGGAGTCGGATATGAAGTCACGCGCGTACCTCCTCAGCTTTCCACTTTTTTTGCTGTGCCTCCTGCCCGTAGCAGCGGCGCAGACCAATCAGACTCCATCGAGTACGCAGCCGACTCAGGCTCAAACTACCCAGCCGACTCAAACTCAAGCGTCAACGCCCGACTCGAGCCAGCAGCAGCCGGCCCAGCAGCCGGTTTCGACAGGGCAGGCGCCGCCTCCGGCTGATACGCAGGCTGCTGCGGCCTCGCAGCCGACTACCTCGAGTACGACCGCTACGCCCGCGGCAACTTCCGAAAAGCATGACGGCGGTATCAACGACATCGATGCCATCGGGAACCGTAAGATGGGCGGCGGCAAGCTAGGCAACTGGTACTCGCTGGAAAAAGAAATTCAGATGGGCAAGTCCTACGCCCAGCAGGTCGAAGCGAGCGTAAAGCTGGTGCAGGATCCGGTTGTGACCGAGTATGTCAACCGCATCGGGCAGAATCTGGTGCGGAACTCGGATGCGAAAGTGCCGTTCACGATCAAGGTGGTCGACTCGGATGAGATCAACGCATTCGCGCTCCCGGGCGGATTTTTCTACGTGAACTCAGGCCTGATTCTGGCGGCGGACAATGAATCCGAACTTGCTGGCGTGATGGCGCACGAAATCGCTCACGTGGCGGCCCGGCATGCCACTCGGCAGATGACCCGCGCACAGTACGCCAATTTCGCGACGATTCCGTTGATCTTCGTGGGAGGCGGAATTGGTTACGCTGCCTACAATGCCATGAGTCTGGCACTGCCGCTGACCTTCCTCAGCTTCTCGCGCGAATTCGAAGCGCAGGCGGATTACCTCGGCTTGGAATATATGTACAAGACGGGATACGATCCGCAATCGTTTATTGCGTTCTTCGAAAAGGTAGAAGCGAAAGAGAAGAAGAAGCCGGGCACGCTGGCGAAGGCATTCTCCACGCATCCGCCAACTCCTGATCGCATAGAGAAGTCACAGCAGGAGATTGCAAAGATTCTTCCGTCGAAGCCTGAATATGTTCTCGACACGTCGGAATTCGACAGTGTGAAAGCGCGTCTCGCTGTGCTTGAGAATCGCCACAAGATTCAGGAGGAGAAGGATACAAACCGTCCGACACTGCGCCGCACCTCTTCGGGCGATAGCAGCACTACGAACGGAAGCGGAAACGGCAACAGCACGAGCAGCAACTCAGGATCAAACAGCGGCGATGATCGCCCGACGCTGAAGAAGCGCGACGACTGAAGCTGCTTGAACCTAGATAGAAAAGCCCGGCAAAGTCGCCGGGCTTTTTTCATGCGCTAGATTCTGTCGAAGGGCGCGAGCTATTTTGTTGCGTAAGAGCGGGCAGGCTCAGCAAGCGCCGAAGCCGGCTTATGGTCAGGCTGAACGACCTTCATCTGTTGCCAGTCGTAGGCGAACTCCTTGCCGCAATCCAGGCATACAACATATGTTCCCGTCAGCGCTGCTGCGCCGGTACGGCGTTCACCAGGTCTTTTGCTCCTTGGAAAACTGTAGTTGGCGTGGGAACAGCCAAAGAATCCTTCCATCAATCTGCGGAACATGAGGTACCTCCCTCCAGAACCTGGCGACCCTGGGAGAGAGCCGCCCACATCTGACTACTTAGATTCGGGAACTCGGGATTAGGTTTCGTTTCGTTCGGAGAGAAAAGAAGAGAAGTGTTTCCTTGCACTTAGGAGTGCAAATCATTGCAGGATGGCAATGGAAGACTAAGCCCCGGAGGTGCTCGGCTTCTTGGCCCGGCATTTTGTCATGATTGCTGACCGTAAACGGCCACGCAAATCGTCGGGAAGTTCATAAAGGGTCGAATCGCGATAGATCTCGATGGTCTTCTTGGTGGTGTTGCAGATAACGTAGCAGTTGTGGCACCACTGAAGGTGCTCTTCGAGCTCGGAACGAGTGCGTGTATCCAGCGCGTCGTCGAGGTAATCGGTTAGTTCCTTTAGGAAGTCTTTGCAGGTCACTTATTGCTGTCCCCACCCTTACGGGCTTTGAAGTACTTGTTCAACCGTTCTCTCAGTTGCAGCCGAGCTCTCAACAGTCGCGACTTAACAGCGGGAATGCTCAAGTTGAGTGCTTCCGCAGTCTCTTCGGTTGACAGACCTTCTACATCGCGCAAAACGAATACCGTGCGGAAACTGGGCGGCAAACCTTGTATCGTCTTGCCGAGAATGTCTTTCAGTTCCGCCTGGTTGTACTGCTGTTCTGGATTCGGGCTCCAGTCCGCGATCTCACGCGGCATGGAATCCTCTTCCGTACGAACTTCTTCGTCCAACGAAACCATGCGCTCCGGCCGTCTACGGCGGAGCTTCATCAGCGCTTCGTTCACCGCAATCCGGACCAGCCAGGTGTAAAACTTGGACTGCATCTGGAACTGCGGCAAATTTTCGTACGCCTTCAGGAACGCATCTTGCACTACGTCTTCTGCGTCTTCGCGGTTTTGCGTAATGTGCTGCGCAATCCGGAAAACGTTCCGATCGTATCGCCGAACGAGTTCCTCGAACGCGCCGACATCCCCCGCTTTCGCGGCAGTAACCAGTACCAGCTCTTCAGTCAACGGTGCCGGTTCGTTCACCTTTTGGATGGCTCCCATGAGGCTCCCGATTCAGAAGTTTAATCCAGGAAGCCTATTGTAAACGGTCTCTAAGGTGAGCACAGGGCTTTTTGAAATCCATTTTCATCAGCACTTTCCGGGGATTTTGGGAGTTTTCCACTACTCGCTAGGGATTAAACCTAGGTAACCATGGTGTAAGCCAAAGATTGCAATATAATCACCCCTTCCGAATCCGAATTCCCGTTGGCGGCTGGAGCTTCATGGCGGACACGAAACAACTTACGGACGCGGTTGAACAGATCATTGCGGAAGTACTTGGCAACTCGTTTTCGCAGATTCGCGAAACGGTCGCACGCCGTCTGGCGGAGGAACTTGTCCTGCCGGGAGGCAATCACGACGAACCGATTGCCGAGCTGTTACGCGAGGCGATGAACCGTATTCAGGGGTCCACCGCTCAAGTCGATATCCTCGATGCGCTGTTGGAAGGGTGCGCGTCGTTTAGCCAGCGCACCGCCATTTTCGTCGTCCGCGGCAACACCGCCGCGGGGTGGCGCGCACGTGGCTTTCAGGACAACGAGATCATCCGTACGACGCCGCTGGAACTCGGAAACGGCCTGGCGGCTCAAGCAATCTCCAATCGTTCCTCGGTGTCGGGCCGCATGGAGCAGTTCTACGGCAATGCGGGCGTGAAGTTTGGCTGGCCGGCGCGCGACGAGGTTGTGGTGATGCCGCTGGTTGTTCGTGACCGATGCGTCGCTCTGCTCTACGCCGACGGCGGTGATCCGGCAGGGAAACTCGACTCCGCAGCATTGGAAATCCTGGTTCGAACCACTGGCTGGTGGCTGGAGCTGTGCGCGAATCGGCGATCGGCGGTTGCGTCGTCCCCAGATACGAATGGAGCCGGAATCGCGGCTGCCGCTGGGGCCGTTATGGCGGCTGCAGCAGGTGCGTCGTCTTCGGGTGGAACAGTAGTCGCAGTACCGGTGGCTCCTCCCGCCGCAGCCGGTCCGGAAGACGATCTGCACAAGAAAGCTCGTCGCTTCGCCAAGCTTTTGGTGGAAGAAATTAAGCTCTACAACCAGGCGAAGGTAAGCGAAGGCAAGGCGAATCACGATCTCTACGATCGGCTGCGCGACGACATCGAGAAGAGTCGCGAGACTTATGAGAAGCGCTACGGCCAGACAGCGGCCGGATCCGCAGATCTGTTCAACCAGGAGCTGGTCCGTATCTTGGCTGATAACAATCCCTCTCTGCTCGGAGCGGCGTTTCCGCGCTAAACTAAGAGTGTGAGTTCCCGGTGTTCTGCATTCGTAGTTTCTCTGTGTCTCCTCCTCGGCAGCGCTGTTTGGTCCTTTTCGCAAACGGCAAGCACCCCCAGCTCTGATTCGCATAAACCGAGCACCAAGACACACTCTTCCCGAAACAAATCGAAGAAGCGCCCATTGACGGTTGCCGAGCGGAAGAAGCGTGAGCGCGATCTACTCCGCAGTCATCGTATGACGCGCGCCTTCGTGGCGTCCGCTTCGCTGAAGCCGATGGCGAAACAACTTCTCGACAATCGGACGAAGGCCGCGTACGCCGGCGTGCAGTCGTACGCTACGCGTCATGGCGGTGACGATGCCGGCATGATGGCGAATCTTGTACTTGGATACGCCCACATCCTTGATCGCGATTACCCAGCCGCTATTCCTCCGCTGAAGAAAGCGGAGTTGCATTCCGGCGAACTCGGGGACTACGTCGCGTATTTTCTGGCGATGGCTTACGGCGCGGGCGGAGACGAACAGCGTGTCATCGAAACTCTGCGCGGCTTCGAGACGAAGTATCCCGACTCGATTTTCACGCGTGATGCCGCCGTGATCTACGCCAACGGTCTTCTGGCTGCCGGGTCGCCTCAGGAAGCCGTCGCTGCGCTCTCAAAATATGCAGACGCAAATCGATCCGATGTTGAGTTGACGCTGGGTCGCGCTTATCTGCGTGCTGGCCAGAACGACAAAGGAGCAGAGATTCTCCGTCAGTTGTACTTCCAGCAACCGCTGGCAACGGAAGCCGACTCGGCTGGCGTTGAGCTGCTTGCCGTAAATGCCTTGACTGGAACGGCACAGCAGGCAAGGGAACGAGCGGATCAGCTTTCACAGGCGCGCCGATACAGTGACGCATTGCGTGAATATCGGCAACTGCAAAGCCAATCGCTCACGCCGGAGGAACGGGACACCGTTGCAGTCAGTATCGGTGTCGCGCAATACCGAGGTGGTGATCGGCGGGGTGCGCGCACTTATCTTGAATCGCTCACAGTGTCCACGGGCGATGCAAACGCGCAACGCCTGGCAACTCTCGCCGATATTGCGCGCGCGGATGACGACGAGAATCGCTTCGTCGATACGCTTGCACAATTGCGGCAGGCCGCTCCGAACAGTGTTTATCTCGAACAACAGCTCTTCGCGGCGGGAAACATGTACCTGCTCAAGCGCGATTACGATCGCGGCATCGATTCCTATCGCGAAGTCTCCGAACGTTTCCCGAGTGGCAAGTACGGGCATAGCGCGCACTGGAAGGCTGCTTGGCTGACGCTGCGGCAGGGACGGACCGTCGAGGCCGCGAAGGGTTTCGAAGAGCAACTCTCGCTGTATCCGGACTCACCCGAAGTGCCGGCCGCGCTGTATTGGCGCGCGCGTTTAGCGGAAGAGCAAAACGATGTGCCTCGAGCCGCGGCTTATTATCAGAAGCTTACAGATCGGTTCCGCAACTACTACTACGCGGACAGGGCGCGCGATCGCATGGAGGGAATTGGCACGGTTCAAGCAATCTCCGATCCGCTCCTGGACCGCGTTCCTCCGGTAACTGTTGTCGCTCGGCAATTGATTACGGCTCCGACAGACGATTTGCGATTCCAAAAAGCGCGTCTGCTGGAAAACGCGGCGATGTACGACTTCGCGGTGCGAGAGTTACAGCAGGCCTCTTCTAACGGTGGCGATGCTTGGGCGGCCAATGAGATCGGACGTTTGTATCAGGACAGTGGTGGCTACCAGCGCGCAATCGAGTACATAAAGCGGACCGTTCCCGCTTACTGGTCGATGGACTATGCGACGTTGCCGCGGCCTTACTGGGAATATCTATTTCCGCGGCCATATTGGACCGACCTGCGGAAATTCAGTTTGTTGAATGGGCTCGATCCGTTTCTGGTTGCCTCGTTGATTCGGCAAGAGTCTGAGTTCAATGCTGGCGCAGTTTCTCATGCGAACGCGGTTGGACTTATGCAGTTGTTACCCGGGACCGGCAAGACCGTCGCGAGGGAACTTAGAATTCGCGGGTATCGCAGCACTCAATTGCTGGTGCCGACCACCAACTTGCAACTTGGCACGCGCTACTTCAAAGATCTCGTCGATCGATATAACGGCCGTTTCGAGTACGCGCTTGCCGCATACAACGCTGGGACCGACCGCGTCGACAGCTGGCTGGCGGACGGCAAGTATCGTGACACGCAGGAATTCGTGGAGTCGATCCCCTTCACCGAGACTCGCGAATATGTGCAGGCAATCCTGCGCAACGTATCGCTGTACAGGCGAATCTACTCTGAGCCTCCGCAGGAGAGAGTCGCGATCAATCATGGCAGCAAGTGAAGTTGCCCCCTGCCGCAACGGGGAGACAGGCGGCGGGGACGACTCACGCTGGGCTATGGTTGCGGCGGCGGCTGGGGAGTAGGCGCATTGGGCGCGTTGGTTGCCGTTGGATGCGTGCGCTGCGGGTTCTCAGCTAACCAGATAGCGGATCCACCACCCCCGACCAACAACCCTGCTCCTAACCCAGTGTTGCAACCGCAAACCGTCCAGCCTATACCACCGCCCAAGGCTGTGTAGGAGCCCAAATAGGCCCAGTTCCTCCATCCACCCATGTCGTCATGCCGATGTTCATGGAGATAGAATGCGGATGATGCGCCGCTTCCGATCAGTAATCCCTTGGTGATGTCATTACCCCATCCTCCACCAATTGCTGCACCAATTCCCATTCCCACGGCTGCACCGCCGATGACGGCGAAGGCATATTTGTGGTGGCCAGGGCTGATTCCCTTGAGATCCTTCTTGGTGACTTGTGGATCTGCAGCAAACGCCGGTACGGCCAGGAACCACAACAGGCAAATGGAAACGGTAAGCGCGCAAAGTTTTTTTACTCCCAGCATATGTACTCCCCGTGAGCGTTCGTTTAAAAGCCGAATACTCGACCTTTGTGGTTTTGGATGGCAGGGCGATCAGGGCAAGATGGCAGGCGAATTCAGCCGCTTACGAAAAGCAGAAGAACTCACATAAGAAATGTGAATTGAAAATCGAGAATGCTAACGGCTGATCGCCTGCTCGGAAGTGGCTGGCTTGGAAAATAATATTTCAGCTACAAGCAGCAGAGCTCCAACTACGATGGCACTGTCCGCGACGTTGAAGGCGGGCCACTGATATTGCTTCACGTAGAAAAGAAGAAAATCGACTACATGACCGTCGATCACGCGATCCCACAGATTTCCAATTGCGCCGCCAAGAATCAATGCGAGACCCACGCCAGTGCTGGTCAGCACATAACTGTTCTTCCATAACAGCACGGTGACAACGCCCAAAGCGACGAGTGAGAACACGACCAGAATCGTCAGCTTCCATTGCGATGGTGAGTCGGCGAAGAGTCCGAAGGCAGCACCGCTGTTTTCCAAGTGCGTGAGACGAAAGAATCCGGGAATGATATCGACCGTGTCGTGGAGGGTGATATGAGTCGCGACCAGCCACTTAGCAAGGCGGTCGAACAAGACCACCGCGAGCGCAATAATGAAATACACAGTTCGCATTGCCGGGTTCCGAGTCATCTTTCCTGGATTAGCCACCTGCGCCAAGCGCGGAGCTGAACAGCTTCTTCATGACTGCTCACGCTCAATTTCCTCCAGAACCGCACTGCAACGCTCACACACCATCGGGTAGTTATGATTTTCACCGACGTGAGTGGAATAATTCCAGCATCGCTCGCACTTCTGGCCGGGCGCCCTGGTTACGCTGATTTTCAATCCATCGCTCCCATTCGTCGCTGCGCTCTTAAGGAGCTCAACTTTAGATACGATGAAAATGTAGCGAAGTTCGTTCCTGAATTTCTCCAGCACCGGGTAAACGGAATCGGGAGCCTGCAAAGTTACCTGAGCTTCCAAGGCGGAGCCGATCTCCTTGCGTTCGCGCGCAGCCTCCAACGCCTTCAGCACCTCGACGCGCACCTTCAGCAGAGCTTCCCAGTCCTGCTCCAGCTTGAGATGTTGAGTATCGACTGGCGCGAGCTCGGATTCCTTCCAGAAAGTCTCGAGGTGAACGCTCGCAGTTCGTCCGGGCACGCTCGGCAGATATCGCCACACTTCATCGGCGGTGAAACTCATAATTGGGGCGACGAGTCGGACCAGAGCTTCGGCGATCCGCCAGATTGCGGTTTGGGCGGAACGGCGTGCCACGGAGTTGGGACCGGACGTATATAGCCGATCCTTGAGGATATCGAAGTAAACTGCGCTCAGATCGACTACTGAAAACGCCACAAGTTGCTGATACACCTTGTGGAACTGGAACTCGTCATACCACCGCCGCACCTCGCGGGAAAATTCAGCAGTGCGCAGCAGCGTGTACTGATCGATCGAGTGCATATCCTCGAACGGGACGGCATGCTTTGCAGGATCGAAGCCATTCAGGTTTCCCAAGATGTAGCGGAATGTATTCCGCACCTTGCGATAGTTTTCCGCTACGCGATCCATGAGTTCGTTGGAACAGCGCACGTCTTCGCGGAAATCGACGGACGAGACCCACAGCCGTACGATTTCAGCCCCAAGCTTATCGGTGATCTCAACCGGATCAACTCCGTTGCCCAGCGACTTCGACATGGCGCGCCCTTGCGGATCGAGCGTCCAGCCATTTGTCGCGACGCCCTTGTACGGGGCCTGGTTCGTCGCGCCGACGGCGCAGAGCAGGGAAGAGTGAAACCATCCGCGGTACTGATCGCCGCCCTCCAGATACAGATCCGAGGGATAGGGCCAAGACGGTTCGTGCCGCTGCGTGGCCAGGTAGCTGGACCCGGACTCGAACCACACGTCGATGATGTCCATCTCCTTGTTGAATTTCGTGTGGCCGCACTGACATTTCGTCCCTTGCGGGATGATCTGCTCCGGCGCAGTGCTGTACCACGCGTCTGCGCCCTTGGTCGCGAAGAGATGCACGACAGCTTGATGTACTTCAGGGCGATTCAGGATGGTCTTGCATTCAACACAAGTGAACACTGCGATCGGCACGCCCCACACGCGCTGGCGTGAGATGCACCAATCCGGGCGCGTCGCGATCATGTTCGAGATGCGCTCTTCGCCCCAGGCAGGATCCCACTTCACTTTGCTGATCTCGTCCAGCGCGCGCTTGCGCAGCGATTCAGTGCCGTCGACCTTGCCTTCCATCGAAATGAACCACTGTTCAGTAGCACGGAAGATCACCGGATTGTGGCAGCGCCAGCAGTGCGGATACGAGTGCTCAATCTTCTCGAAATGCAGCAGAACGCCGCGCGTCTTCAGGAGATCGACAATCTTCGAATTTGCTTCGAAAACAGTAAGTCCGTTGTATTCGGGAAGGCCGTTTTGGAGACGTCCGGCATCGTCCACGTTGCAGGTCTGATCGATCTTGTACTTCACACCGGTATAGAAGTCGTCGGCGCCGTGGGCTGGAGCGGTGTGTACGGCGCCCGTGCCCTGATCCATGGTGACGTAGTCAGCCAATACGCCTAGGACTTTTCGGTCAGGCCATGGCAGGAATGGATGATAGAACGAGGCGTATTCGAGCTTGCGTCCAGGGAAGCGCGCGGCGACCTTTACGTCGTTGAAGCCAGCCTTCTCCGCTGTAACGGACGCTAGTTTGTCGGCGACGATGTAGATAGCGTCTCCGGTTTCGATCGCGACGTATTCCTCGTCCGGATGAAAAGCGATCGCCATCGAAGCCGGCAGTGTCCACGGAGTGGTGGTCCAGATGATCGCGTATACAGTTTTTTTGCTGCGAGCTTGTGCTTCCGCCAGCCCCGGATCAACCTGTCGTGGGTCCGACTGTAGCGCGTAACGCACCCACACACTCGGACTGGTGTGGTTCTCATACTCCACTTCGGCTTCCGCGAGTGCGGTGCGGTCGTGGATGCACCAGTACACCGGACGCAATCCTTTGTAGATGGCGTCTTTTGCAAAAAACTTGAACAGCGTCTCTACCACCACTGACTCGTACTGCGGGGTCATCGTGGAATACGGTTCTTCGAAGCGGCCAAAAATCCCTAACCTCTTGAACTGCGATTCGCTGCAGGTCCAGGTACTTTTGCGCATATTCCCGGCAGGCTTGTCTTACCTGCATGGGGTCCATTTGCAGCTTCTTACCGCCCAGAGATTCGTCGACCTTGATTTCGATCGGAAGCCCGTGACAATCCCATCCGGGCACGTAGGGCGAATCGAAACCGGCCATGGTCTTGGATTTCACGATGAAATCCTTCAGGCACTTGTTGAGCGCATGTCCCAGGTGAATCGGTCCATTGGCGTAGGGAGGACCGTCGTGCAACAGGTAGACAGGGGAGCCCTTGCGTTCGCGCCGGATCTGGTCATAGATCCTTTCCTCCTCCCATTGGGCCAGTAATTTCGGCTCATTCTGAGGAAGGTTAGCCTTCATCGGAAACGCGGTCTTTGGCAGATTGATGGTGGCTTTCAGGTCCAGTGGCACTGACGTTCTTGTCTCCCGTTCTCCCTGTTGGTCTGAGGGAAGCAGCCTAATTCTTCATTATAGGTAGCGGGAAATACCACTGTCTATTCTGCGGGCGGTTCCTCGTCAAAATGGTCCGAAAAGCTGCATAAAATGACAGTAGTTTCGCAAGAGCTTTCAGCTGTACTCTCGGGCAAGCTCAGAGAGCGACAGGATCAACTTTTGACCTCGCACACATCCTTCTGTGACGAAACTTTTTCCGGGTTGCGCGACAATTTTTCTGCCCACGGGTATGTGTAAGCCAGCATCTAATTGTGAGTACCGAGCGACTCACGTTCAGTATTCGTCCACTCAGAAGTTGGGGTGCAAACGAGAAGAATTCAACAGCAGCCCTGAATTTAAGGGTAAAAGCAACTTGGCACCTTATGTGCTCATCTGGATATGGCAACTTCCAAATAGAGTTGGAACAAGCCGTAGGAGCTGAAGTCGGGACATAGTATGGCGAACCAAGTTTTGACATCTCCGCCCGGACAGAGGTCAGACATCGTTAACAAGGAACCGCAACTAAATCTGCTCCTGCCTTCCCAGGTTCTAGACGAATCGTTGTGGCATTCGATTCGGCGCCAGATTCATGAACGCCGGCATCCGGAAAAGCTTCCGCCCTTACAGCTCACCTCCAAACCTGTCAGAGTCCGTGACATTTGGGGTGAGTACAACTACAAGAAAAAAGGAGCCGTCAGCTCCGTACTCCTGCACGTAGCGGTGATCGGTGGAATCGTAGGCTTGACGATTGCCGGCCGTCACGTGGTGCAACAGGTCCAGAAACAGGAGACGGTGACGCTCATCGCCCCGGATCCATCGACCTACATGCCGCTTTCGACGAAGAAGAACGACACGATTGCAGGCGGCGGTGGTGGCGGCGATCGCGACAAACTTGTCGCCCCTAAAGGGAAGCTGCCCAAGTTTTCGATGGAGCAGATTACGCCTCCCGCGATGGTAATTCGGAATGACCATCCCAAGTTGGCGGTCGAGCCTACGATCGTGATGCCGCCACAGGTGAAGATGAATACGGCGGCGAATATGCCAAACTTCGGCGATCCGAAGAGTGCAGTCCCAATGGGACCGCCTTCAAACGGAACCGGCGCTGGTGGAGGTATTGGTTCTGGCAGCGGCGGTGGAATTGGCTCAGGTGAAGGTCCAGGACTCGGTCCAGGACGCGGCGGCGGTACCGGTGGTGGCGTTTTCCGTGTTGGTGGCGGCGTTTCAGCCCCCAAGGCGCTGTTCACTCCGGACCCGGAGTATTCGGAAGAGGCTCGCAAGGCGAAGTATCAGGGGACAGTCGTGCTATGGCTCGTGGTGGGCGCCGACGGTCATCCGCGTGACGTGAAAGTGGCGCGTACTCTTGGCATGGGACTCGACCAGAAGGCCATCGAGGCGGTTCGAAACTGGAAATTCGAACCTGCCATGAAAGATGGGCGGCCAGTAGCCGTGCAGATCAACGTGGAAGTCAACTTCCGCCTCTACTAAGACGATCAATTTCGGGCAGCCACGGTCTGGCTGCCCATTTCCTTTCCAGCTGCAAACATCCACTTCCGTTCGCGATCGCGTCTAACTATTTTCACCGGAGAGCGCCGTTGCGCCGAATCGTTCTCGCCCGCACAGCAGCCGAAATTCTGTCGCTACGCAGTCGATGGGAATATCTGCAGCCACGCTGTTCCCGCACCATCTTTCAAAGCTTCAAGTGGAACTGGCTCGCCGCCCAACTTTTCGATCATGAAGAGCCTCATGTGATTTTCTGTGAAACCGGAAATGGCATGAGCATTTTGCCATTGTGCGTAAACCATCGGCGAAAGTCATTGTCATGTCTTGGGGATGTGCTCTTCGATTATCGCGACACATTGAATATGGGAGACGAAGAAGCTCTGCTTGCTGCATGGGAGGAAGCCTCTCGCATTGATTTGCCATTTTCTACAGGCGGCCTGCAGTCGTGCTCTCACAAAAGATGGACTGGATTTCATCTGAATCCGTTTTATCGCGCACCGATGGTAAAGGCTGCTGAAGTCCCAGCGGATTGTTTTGCCGAGCGGCACTCACGTAGCGCTTCACGCTTGCGACGACTCGAACGGATGGGCGTGATTTTGCGCGAGCATGTCCCCGCAAGCCCGTCTCTTCTGCGATGGATTTATCAGCAAAAGGCAATCCAGCCGCCCGAGGCCGGGGAGAATGTCTTCACTGATCCACGGCGAATCGCCTTCATGGCGGCAGTTGCCGAGCATGATCCTCACGACGAGGAAGTATTTGCGCTCGAACTGGCGGGTAAGTGTATCGCTGCGCTCGTTACGTTGCGGGAGCATCGGTGTCGACGCTTTTACACGATCTGGTTCGATCAGCAATGGGCACGATACTCGCCGGGCATCAGCCTGATCTACGAAGTCACGCGCCGCTCGCTTGCCGACGGCCTGACCTGCGACTACATGACCGGAGAGCAGGATTACAAGATGCGCTTTGCAACTTCAGTCGAGCCCTTGTATTGGATTGAAGCGTCAGCGGAAGAACTACGAACGCTAGCTGAGCGTCGAGAAGTCACTGCAGCGTGATCCTGCACGGGCGAACTTCAAGATCACAATCTCTTGAGGAAAATCTTAGCCTCTTCAAACTGAGGGAACAGCTTCTCTTCCTGCTGGAATTGTTCGGAATGGACGCAACGGCGGCTACCGCGCAGCCGTACTGGATGTTTCAGGTGCAGCATCTCGTGATACACGAGATATTCGATTGCGAACCGTGGAATGCGCGGATGATCGAAAATACGGCTGACTACGATGGCATTGTGCGCAGGATCGTAATGACCGAGGCTGTGTCGCGAGTCGCTGGCACTCCAGGTCATCTCCGGACGCGCCAGCAATCCATGGAAATAGCGTGAATTGAGTTCCTCGAAGATCTCATTCAGGTCATAGACATTTCCGACAGGGCCGTGAATTCGTTTACGTCCCCGCATTTGCCGCAACAGATGCGCCTTTTCAGAGATTGTACGGCTGCCGACGTGTTTGCGGTAACGCGCTGAGAGCCGAGAATCGATGGGCTTGCGGTAAAGCTTCGCAATGAGTATGTGGGCAATGGCATGGAGCACATCTTCCGGAGCGCCCTCTAAAACGTCGGAAAGCCGAACGTAGATTTTGTCTTCGCGCAGGCGGATGGTGTTATTGATGTTCGCGAACGGATAAAAGCGGACTTCAAAGACCGGCATCGGCGCTCGCGGACGAAGCTCCCGATACGCACGTTGAAAAATATCTACAAAAACCGCAGTCACAATTTCAGATTACCAGATTGATTTGTTGTGGACGCTTCGGAAATCGGCAGAATCACGCTAGTACTTCTTTTTCTTTTTTTCCTGCTTCTGCTTCTCTTCGAGTTCCTTGAACTGCTCTGTCTGGTCGGCGAGCGCTTTCTGCGCATCCTCCAAACTTCCACGGACTGATTCCATTGCATCCTCCAAAGCAAAGTTGTAAGCGCGGTATTCCTGAGCCGCCTTGGGGTCATTCATCACCGTTTGCTGGAGAGTTCGCAGCCTCGTTTGATAGTCGGTCTCTGCCTTGATCACCTCCGGCAGAGCCTTACGCATATCCTGCCCACGCTTCGCGTACTCGTCGATGTTGTCGTCCATCTCGTCGATGAGAGTGGAGAAGTCCTGCAAAAGATCGTGGATCTGCTGTCCGCGATCCGGCACGTTGTTCTTGTCCTGCAGATTATCGATGTCGAGCAATCGAGAGCCCGAGAAGCTGACGTACAATCGCAGGCGTTTCAGCGGCTCCTGCGCGGCCTCCCGGAGTTCCCCAATCTCGTTGTCATTGAGCGGTTCGCGCTCCTGCGCAGTCGCGGCGAGGAAGGGACCTGCGCAGACACAAACGGCGAGAGCATAGACAACAATCCTCAACATTCTCATTTCTTGAACATCCGATCGAGGAGCTTGCTTCGATTCTGTTCGAGGTTTTGAATGGAGATGTCGAATGGCTTGCGGTCTTCGAAGCTCGCTTCCTGGCGAATGGCCTGTATTCTTTCCGAAAGCTTCCTCAAATCAATCTCCGTGTCCTTAAGACGTTTGCCAGCTTTCGAGTGAAATCGAGGTCGCCTGGTCGGCATTGGATCCGGCCTCTTTGAGCAAACCGAACGCCTTGTCGGCATCTCCATCGTGATACAGATTGTCGACCTGTTCCACCTGGTCGTGTGAAAGTTGCAGCAGCAATTCTGCCTTCTTTCCGCCATGCGCCGACTCGATCTTGTGCTGCAATTCCTCCACACTCAGTTTCTGCCCCGCGTGCAATACGGAGGTCAGCAGAAGCATTGTCAGCAGAAGCGGGTAGCGCATTTATTTCTTTCTCTTCGGATCGATTGCAATTAATCGATGTTTTGCCTGCCACTCCTGGTCAGGATACTTTCCTTCTGCTACAGAGAGAAACTTTTCGTAATTGGTAATCGCATCGGGCCAGTCGTGCAAGTGGTCGAGCGCCGTTGCGCGCAAAAAATAGGTGAAGGGTGTTTCGGGGAGAAACTTGGCGCGAACGTCGAGCGCCATCGCACAAAGCTTGTAATCTTTATTCTCTGAAGCCGCAAAAGCTAGATCACCGTAAGCCTGCCCGAAGTCCGACTTCAGCTTTACCGCCTGTATCAGTTCCGCCTGCGCCTCGGGAAAATTCTTGTTGCGGAGATACGCGGTGCCGAGCAGGTAGTGCAGATCGGGATCGGACGGGTTCGCCTGGATGGCCGGCTTAAATCGCACGATCGCTTCCGGGTACTTCTTTTCGTCCAGCAGCAACTGAATCAATTCGCGGTTTGCGGCAGGGTCTCCGGGCGCCAGATCGAGACCTTTCGTCAGTTCCGCGATAGCGTCGTCATTCTTCTTTTGCGCGGCGAGAACTCGTCCAAGCTGAATGTGCAGCGTGGCGTTCTGCGGTTCGCTGGTGGTCATTCTGCGAAGAAGAGTTTCAGCTTGGGGCAATTGTCCGGAGCGCGAATAAGTGTTCACCAAGCCAGCAAGCGCATCGCGGTTGTTGGCATCCAGATCAAGCGCCTTCTGGAACTCCTGGCTCGCCGCCGTGAGGTTTTTTTGCTGTTCGAGCAAGATGGCGGCTTCAAGATGCGGCTCGGCATCGCCCGGTTGTAGTTCCGAGGCCTTGCGATAGGCCGTCAGAGCTTCTTCCGGATTGGTTTTTTCCAGGACGTGTCCTAGCGAGAGGTATGCCTGCGACAGACTTTTCTCCGGGTGCGAGGCTGGTTTCAGGGTGATAGCGGCCGCAAGATACTGCGCGGCCTGAGGATCGCCTTTGCGCTCGAGCAGCAGGCCAAGGTTCAGATTCGACTCGAATACCTGAGGATTCGCCTCAACCGATTTGCGATAGGCCTCGATCGCCTCAGATGAACGATTGGTCGCGTTGTAGAGGAAGCCCAGGTCGTACCAAGCGCGAAAATTCTTAGGGTCCTTGGACGTCGCTTCCTGCAGAGATTTTTCCGCTGTTGGGTAGTCCTTGTTCTCGATCGCGCTCTCGGCCTGATCCACTTGCGCCTGTACCGGATCAACTACCGCCTCGTGGTGATGGCGAATTGTTTGGCCAGTTTGTTGCGCAAAGACCGGGAAGAGTCCGGCAAGGCAGAGCGTCAGGATTGCAGTGGATTGGGCCAGTCTCTTCATGAAGGGTTATGCAGCATCTACTCACAAAAGATACCGCACGGCACAGGAAAAATCAGTGCGATCCGTTCTGGTTCGGCAACTCCGTCCCATTTTCTAGGATGCGCGCCAGCCACTGCCCGGTGTAAGACTTCTTGTTGGCCGCAACGTCTTCGGGCGTACCGGTTGCGACTACGCGTCCTCCGCGGTCGCCGCCCTCCGGGCCGAGATCAATAACCCAGTCTGCGGTCTTGATCACGTCCAGATTGTGCTCGATCACGATGATGGAGCCGCCAGCGTCGATCAGACGGCGGAACGCCGCCAACAGTTTGCTAACGTCGTCGAAGTGCAATCCGGTGGTTGGTTCGTCGAAAATGTAGAGAATGCGCGGCTGTTTACGTTCCTGCGCGACCTTTTCTTCTTCGGAGTTCGCCAGAACGCGCTTCTTGCCCTGCAGATGCGCCGCCAGTTTCATGCGCTGGGCTTCGCCTCCGCTTAAGGTGGTTGCCGACTGTCCCAGCCGCAAATAGCCTAGCCCGACTTCTTCCAGCACACGCAGCTTGTCAGTAATTTTCGGTATACCGGAGAAAAATTGGAGTGCTTCCCGCACCGTCAGGTTCAACACTTCGTGGATGTTTTTCCCCTTGAAGCGCACGCCCAGAACCTGCGGCTTATATCGTGTGCCTTTGCAGTCCTCGCAGATCAGTTCGACATCCGCCAGGAATTGCATTTCGACGGTCACCGTGCCATCGCCCTGGCACGTTTCGCAGCGTCCACCGGGAATATTGAACGAGAAGTGTCCGGCGTTGAATCCGCGCTTTTGCGCTTCGGGTAGAGACGCAAACAGGTCGCGAATCGCGTCGAACGCCTTGATGTACGTGACCGGATTCGACCGCGGCGTTCTACCGATCGGCGACTGATCGACCAGAATGACCTCATCGATCCACTGGGTACCGTCAAGCTCAGCGAGCACGTGAGCAGGTGGTCCTGATCCGTTCGTCTGTTTGGTTGCTGCGGCCAGAGCGTGGTAAAGGACGTCGTGGACCAGTGTCGACTTGCCCGAACCCGAAACGCCAGTGACTGCCACCAGCATTCGCAGCGGGATGGTGAGGCTGAGATTCTTGAGATTGTGCTCGGTTGCGCCGGTTAGTTTGAGTAGCTGCTTGCCTGGCTTTCGACGCTGCGCCGGAATCTGTATGTGCAGCTCGTTCGCTAGATACCGTCCCGTGAGCGAGCCCGGCGCATGCTTAATCTCGTCGTAGGTGCCAGCGGCGATCACTTTGCCGCCATTTTCGCCGGCACCCGGTCCTAGATCGAGGATCCGGTCGCTGGACTTCATGATTTCGGGATCGTGCTCGACGACCAGGATGGTATTTCCCAGGTCGCGCAGCTCCTGCAGGATCTTGATCAGGCGTTCGGTATCGCGGCTGTGCAGCCCGATCGAAGGCTCATCCAGCACATACAGCGTTCCTACCAACCGCGACCCTAACGACGTCGCGAGTTGAATGCGCTGCGCCTCGCCGCCGCTCAAAGTAGAAGACAGGCGATTGAGCGTCAGATATTCCAGGCCGACTTCTTCGAGGAACTTCATCCGATCGCGAACTTCGTCCAGAAGCTTGCCGGCAATGTCACTCTCTTCACGCGTGAGGTCGAGGTTTGCAAAGAACTCGGCGGCGTCTTCCACCGTCATACTGCAAACCTGGCAGATGTCTTTGCCGCCTACCTTGACCTGTTGCGCTTCTGGCCGTAGTCGCGCTCCGCCGCAGGTGCTGCATGTCGAATAGCCTCGATAACGGCTGAGGAAGACGCGCACGTGCAACTTGTACTTCTTCCGCTCCAGATGCTCGAAGAAACCGCGAATGCCCCAAAAGTCATCGTCGCCGTTAATGATGAGGTTCTGTTGCTCGGCATCCAAGTCGGCCCACGGCACGTCCAGCGGAATCCCAGCCTGCTTGGCGTAGCGCTTCATCTCATTCGCCAGCGAGCGGTACTTTGGCTTGGTCCACGGTTCGATTGCGCCTTGTTGCAGAGTCAGCGTCTTATTGGGGATAACCAGGTCGAGGTCGAAGTCGATGGTGTTGCCGAAGCCCTGACAGCGCGGACAGGCGCCGTAAGGGTTGTTGAAAGAAAACAGCCGCGGCTCAGGCTCTTCGTAGCGAATTGCGCAATGCTTGCATTCAAACCGCTGCGAGAAGCGCAACCGTTGCGGTTCGCCTTCGCTCGGAGCCGTCTCGAAGATCACCTCGCCAGCCTCGCGATAACAGATCTCGGTTGAGTCCACGATCCGCGAGCGAACATCCGGGCCGATCACGAGGCGGTCGACCAGAATCCAGACGGGCTCACTAAAATTCACGTCGAGCAGCGACTCCGGCGTGGAGAATTCGAAAATCTGGCCGCCCTGATACAAGCGCGTGAATCCGCGCTTTCGGAGCTCAAACAGCTTAGCTTTTAGGAGCTCTGAATCCGGCGCCACAGGCGCGGCCTTCTTCTTCCGTCCGCGCGCTTTCTTTTCCGGCTCCTGCGGACGTTGTGGAACCTGCAACGGGAAGAGCACCTGGACGCGAGTGCCTTCCGGCAGAGCCATCACGCTCTGGGCAACGTGGTCAATAGTGTCCTTTTGGATCAATCGCCCGCACTGCTTGCAGTAAGTTCTTCCGACTCGAGCAAAAAGCAGGCGCAGGTAGTCGTAGATCTCAGTAGCGGTCGCCACGGTCGAGCGTGGATTTCGCGTGGTGTTCTTCTGACGAATGGCCACTGCAGGCGCGATGCCTTCGATGTGGTCGACGTCCGGTTTCTCGATGCGTTCCAGGAACTGTCGAGCATAGGCGGAGAGCGACTCCACATAGCGTCGCTGGCCCTCGGCGTAGATGGTGTCAAAGGCAAGGGAAGACTTGCCCGATCCCGACACCCCCGTAACCACTGTGATTGTGTTGTGGGGGATTTCGAAATCGACGTTTTTCAGGTTATGGACGCGTGCGCCGCGAACGACAATGCTTTCCGTAGACATCAGGACCGTGCTGCAGCCGGTTGCAATCCGGCACACCCCAGCGTGGCCGGTAAACCAGAGACCGCCCACACAGCGGCCTCAAAACGGCTGGCAGAATCTTTCATTATACGTGGGATGAAGGGGAGTGCTCAATGCGGCCATCACGCCCCGGCAGGAGGTCTCAGGCTGTCAACGCCAGCAGGGCCAGAATCATGACCCACAGCACCGTCATAAAGTGCCAATACCAGGCGGTGATGTCCACGACCACGCGGCGGCGCTCCAGGGCCTGTGTGCGCCAGCGCAGCGCAGTGGCGGCATACAGGAGAGCTACCAGACCCCCGGCGAGATGAAGGGCGTGCATGCCGGTAATCGTGTAGGCAAACGAACTGATGGGACTGTTGGACAAATAGAGTCCATGCTTCGCAAGATCGCGCCATGCCATTAATTGCCCGAACAAGAAGCCGAACCCGAGGAAGACCGTCAACTCAAGCCATGGAACGCCTCTTTCGCTATGGACAGCGATCCCTGGGATTGCCATTGCCGGTGCGAGCGCAGCCTCGCGAAAGGTCCTGCGACGCGACATTTCCAGAGTTACGCTGCTGATCAGGAGTACCAGTGTGTTTACCGCGAACAATCCGTAGGGAAGCGGAATGTGTTTCCAGTCGGAGATGTAACTCTGCGTGCGGATGTCCCAGCGGCCCATGGCCTGGCGAACGACGAAAGCCGTCGAAAACGAGATGAACAGCATGAACACGGCCGTGAGGCCGATCGCCATTGCCAGGCGTCCTCGCCGCAACTGCTCGCCGAAATCAGGATGATTATCGCCGCGACCGCCCCCTCCGCCACCGCCTCCGCCGCGACCATGATCGATGGGTCCACCACCGCCGTGAGCCGGGCGAAGCTTGGGAGCTTTCGGAGTGAATGTCGAATTCAAGGTCGCCATGGGACGGTTAGATGTGCTTTCCCCACAACCGTTGACGCAATTTTAGACCAATCCCACGAGATGTACTCAGCGTCTGATTGCGATTGCGAAACAGGACAATTACGATGGTGGCTGGAACAAGGAGACGTGATGCCCAGCGAGACCAGCAGCGAACATCGGCTTTGGGAGTTTGACGCGGACGAACGTAGCGCCTGGAACCGGCGTTACTCCGAACAGGAGAATCTTTCCTTCGAGCCCGACCCGTTCCTGCTGGAGGCTTACGAGCAGTTCGGTGCGCCGCTTTTTCCCAAGGCCGGTTCAGCGCTTGATATTGCCGGTGGTCTTGGACGGCACGCGATCTGGCTCGCCGAGTTGCGCTGGAAAGTATCGGTCGTGGACATCTCGGAAGTGGCGTTCGAGAAGGCGGAGAAGAAAGCCGAGCAGCGTGGAGTCAACATCGATTTCCTGGTTCGCGATCTGAATTCCTGGAGTCCCGATCGCAAGAAGTACGATCTGGTTCTGGTCTTCTACTACCTGCAGCGCGATCTGTTCAGCGCCCTGGAATCCGCGCTCAAGCCCGGCGGGCTACTGATCTACAAGAGCTACACCGGAGAGCAGTTGCAGTACGAAACAGGGCCCAAGAATCCGGCTCACTTGCTGCGGCAGAACGAGCTCTTGCACGCATTTCCAAATCTGCGCACGCTGTATTATCGCGAGACCATTAAGGACAGGGCTGTAGCGGAGTTAGTGGCAATGAAATCGAAGCAGTAGGTCATTTACAACCGGCAGCCGAGGCCGGGCTGCCCCACCAGAGTATTGGCGTTGACAGCCACGTACCTCATCCCGCAGGTTGCTGTTGCGTCATGCAATGAATGGCGCCTAATCCCCATATAAAATCGCGACAGGCGATACCTACCACTTCCCGATCGGGGAACAGGTCTGCAAGGATGTTCAGCGCGACCCTATCGTTGGGATCGTTGAACACCGGCACCAGCACCACGCCGTTCGCGATATAAAAGTTTGCATAACTGGCGGGAAGGCGCTGTCCCCGGAAGTATACCGGCGCAGGCAAGGGGAGTTCGATGACCTTCAGCCGATTGCCGACCTGGTCCGTCGCCCGCCGCAACGTCGCAAGATTCTCCTGCAAGGGCGCATGATTGGGATCGTCTGCGTGAGGCTCCACGACAGTCACGACTGTGTTCGGGGCGACGAACCGTGTGATGTCATCGACGTGGCCGTGAGTATCATCGCCGACGATACCTTTCCCCAGCCAGATCACCTTTTTAATCCCGAGGTAATCTGCGAAAACCTCTTCAATATCTGCGCGAGCGAGCGAAGGATTGCGTTGTTGCACATCACTTAGCAAGCACTCTTCAGTAGTGATCAGCGTGCCTTGGCCATTCACGTCGATGCTGCCGCCTTCGAGCACCACGCGGAGCGATTTGCCTCCACGGTCAAACGTCGGCTGCCACTCAGGAACTTTCACCAGCCGCGAGATCCGGCCTGCGACCCTGTCGTCGTTCTTGGAATTTGGATACTTTGCCCAAGCGTTGAATTTCCAATTCGTTGCTCCCAACGAGAATTGGGGAGCGGCATCGTCTCCGTCTTTCTCCCGCCGAACGAAGATGGCGCCGTAGTCGCGCGTCCATATGCGATCCGTGGGCCAGCGATGGAAGCACACACCCGTCTTCGCTGCGCCGTGCGGGTCTGTCGCGACCGAGATTCCCGAATAGCCAAGTATCTTTCGCGCAGTCTTTTCTTCTGCTTCGTCCTGAACCAGCAGCTCTACGCGTTCATTCCGCGAGAGGTAACGGACGATCTCGGCAAATACCCATGGGATTGGCTGAAATTTGCCTGGCCAGTCGGCGCGATGATGCGGCCAGGCCAGCCAGGTTGCGGAATGCGGTTCCCACTCGGCAGGCATCCGGTAACCAAGTTCGGCTGGAGTATTCTCCGAAGCAACCTGAGTTGTGCGTGAGCGTGGCAATTTCAGTCGATAAACCGCTGTGTAATGGGTGCGTAGCTGTCAATGCGGCGGTCGCGCAGGAAGGGCCAGTTCCGGCGGATTTCTTCCAGCTTGCGCAGGTCAATCTCTCCGATCAGAACTTCTTCTTTGTCGTGCGAGCCCTCGGCAATGACTCGTCCAAAGGGATCCGCGAGAAATGATCCGCCCCAAAAATCGAGTCCAGCGCCCTTTACTTCGTTCCCGCGAACATTTCCGGTTTCGTGTCCGACGCGGTTCACCACGGCCACGTAGACGCCATTGGCGATCGCGTGTGCCCGCTGGATCGTGCGCCAGGCATCGTATTGAGCGTCGCCCCACTCGTCTTTTTCCGCGGGATGCCACCCGATTGCCGTGGGATAGAACAGCACATTCGCGCCCTGCAGCGCCGTGAGACGCGCTCCTTCCGGATACCACTGATCCCAGCAGACCAGCGTTCCCACTTTGCCGACGTTCGTATCCATAGCCTTGAATCCCAGATCGCCCGGAGTGAAATAGAACTTCTCGTAATAGAGCGGATCGTCGGGTATATGCATCTTTCGATAAATCCCGACCAGCGCGCCGTCTTTCTCGAAGATCGCCGCCGTGTTGTGGTAAATCCCTGGCGCTCTCTTTTCGAAGAGGGAAGCGATCAGTACTACTCCCTGTTGACGCGCCAGCTGCGAGAGACGAGTACTCGTAGGTCCGGGAATCGGTTCCGCCAAATCGAAGAAGGCGTGATCTTCGCGCTGGCAGAAATACTGGGTCATGAACAGCTCCGGCAAGCAGACAACATTTGCACCCTTGCCGGCAGCTTCGCGCACCATCTCCATCGCGTGCTCGAGATTCTGCTCAGGATCTGACCCGCACTTCATCTGCACGAGACCTACTTTGTATAACTCTGCCGCCAAGGTTCCATCTCCCGAAAGTCGCACCATAGAATAGCATTCAGAATTGGGCCGTACGCGAGACGCAATGTTGAAAGCGCGTGAATGCCGTCGGCGCTGTCGTTATGTCGTTGACTCCACCATTCCCGTTTCTGTAGCTTGGAAAGTTTGCTGGACCGTAGCTGTCGCAGCCGTATGCGACAACACAAGGAGCAACTGTGGCGCAGGACAAAGATAAACATAGCAATCATAAACATCCGCACGAGGGAGCCGGTATCGACCGCGAGTTGCACGATCCCTTTAAAGACAAACTTGTTCCGCTTGAGCCTCTGGATCTCTCGAAGATTCACGGTGTCGACGACCTGGTGCGCGCTATGGGGAGAACTGCATTTACGGCGCGCGAAATCGGCATTGGTGCTGACGTGCTTGAAGCGATGGCACGCGATAAGGACTGCTTCGTGGTTATGACACTTGCCGGCGCCATGACGGTCGCCAAGCAGGGTGTGGTCATTTGCGATCTGATCGACAACGGAATCGTGAAGGCGGTGGTCTCGACGGGCGCGCTGATGGCGCATGGTCTTGTGGAGGCGGCCGGGCGCTCGCATTTTGTGTATGACGCCAAGCTGAACGACGTGGAGCTTTACGAAGCCGGCTACAACCGCGTTTACGACACGCTGGAGCCGGAAACGAATCTGGATTTCGTGGAGGGAATCGTTGCGCCAATTCTCGAAAAATGGGATCACAACGAGACTGTTTGCTCGTACAAGCTGAATCGCACCATTGGCGAGTATCTGCACAAAAACGTGAAGGGACGCGGCATCCTGCGTTCAGCGTATGAGAAGAATGTGCCGGTGTTCGTTCCAGCATTTACCGATTCGGAAATGGGACTCGACTTCGCTCTGCACAATCGCAAGCGTCAGAAAGAGGGAAGACCGCTGCTGCGTTACGATCCTTTCGAAGATCTGAACTACTTCGCGGACACACTCCTGAAGCAGAAACGGCTGGGGATTTTCACGATCGGCGGAGGCGTGCCGCGCAACTGGTCGCAGCAATTTGGCCCTTACTGCGAACTACGGGTGCGGCGGGGCGGGGAAGACATTCCGCTCAAGCGGTACCACTACGGTCTGCGTATCTGTCCTGAACCGGTGCAGTGGGGAGGCCTCTCGGGCAGTCCTTATACGGAAGCTGTTTCATGGGGAAAGTTCGTTCCACCAGAGGAAGGCGGAAAGTTCGGCGAAGTCTTGCTTGACGCCACCGTGGGCTTGCCGCTGATCGTGGGCGCTGTGCTGGAACGTCTGAGGAAGAAGTAGGTTCGCGTCCGATCCAATAGAAAAAGGCCAGCGCGAACGCTGGCCTTTGAAGTTCTACACGCCTCTATTCGAAAATCAGAATTGCAGCCGCGATTACCGTTGTCCATCGGGCCTTTTTGTCGCCCACCGCGGATTGCGTCATGTTCATCGTGCGGACGATTTTATTCGACAGACGATAGATCTGCTTCTTTTCGTCCCAGGATTTGTCAGGATCGAACTCCACGTCCAGAGTTGTCGCCAACATCTCGGCCGCCAATTCCTCGGCATAGTCTCCAGCGGCATCTTCGGTTTCTCCGAAGGAGTGATGTTCGCTGAGATATCCGTAAACATTGCGATCTGCGGGAATCGCCACGCCGATGCTGGATGCCAGCAACCGGTGGGGCTCGCGCGTAGAGTTCTCCGCTACCACGGCGAACGTGACCTGACCCGGATCGAGGTATCGCAATCCCTCTTTGCGGGTGATCATTTTGCAGTTAGGAGGAAAGATCGAGGAGACTCGAACTAGATTCTGTGCGGCGATCCCAGCATCGCGAAGAGCCAGCTCGAAGGAAGTGAGCCGCTCTCTGTGTTTTCCCACGCCTTTGGTGAGAAAGATGCGTTTGGGGACCATGTCTTTTGCCAATTCCTGTGCCTCCGCGGGTATGAGTGGAAACTAAAAAAGTTATCACGTTGCGAGGTTGCGCACGCAGAAAAAACACGCCGCAATCAAAATTTCACCAATATTTAACGGAATGTGACAAGAAGAGTTTCGGAGAAGCTTACTTGCTGACTTGCGCTGCGGCTTGTTCCGCCTTTTTCTGACGCATAGCAATATCGATGAATGCCATGGCAGCGCGGCTGAGCGCCTTATCTTTGCGGAAAACCAGCGCCAAGTCGCGCCGTAATTGCACATCAGAGAGGACCAGCGCCGCCAGTATTTTCGCTTTTACGTCTTCCTGCACATTGGAACGTGGAATCAGCCCAATTCCCACATCCGCCGCCGCAAAGCGTTTCAGCAACTCACTGGAATCGAGGTCCATGGAGACGTTCGGTTTCAGGCGGCGCTCGCGGAAAAGATCGTCGATGGCCTCCCGTGTTCTTCCATATTTCGGAAGCAACAGCGGATATTCGGCCATGGTTGCTACATCCACGCTCTTCGATTTCGCCAGCGGATGTTGCGGGGCACACACAACCACCAACTCGTCTTTGTGAATAGGAACAACCGTGAGGCGATTGTCGGGAACGGGAAGGGAAACGACGCCGAAATCAATAGTGTGGTCGATTACCGATTCCAGCACTTTCGCAGACTCGAATCGCCGAATGTTGACGGCCACATTCGGGTACTGCTTTTTAAAGCTCGCAAACACTTCAGGCAAGATATATAAGCAGGTGCCCTCGTTTGCTCCGACGATAATCTCGCCTCGAGGTACGCGTTCCGTCTCGGCGATCGAAGTCATCATCGCCCGGCGGGCCTGGATCGTGTCCTCGGCATATTTCTGAAATATCTTGCCGGGTCCGGTGAGCGCAACTTTGCCCCCGGAGCGATCGAGTAGTTTCGCTCCGACCTCTTCTTCAAGCGCCCGAATCTGTGCAGAAATGGCTGGCTGAGTGCGAAAACGTTTCTCTGCCGCGCGTGAAAAACTGCTGAGGCGGGCTACTTCCAGGAATGTTTCCAGTTGGTCGAAGTCCATATGGAGGCTTTCGGCTCCCGGTATTCCCTTCTGATCTCAGCCCGGCTGATAGAACCGTCTTTCAGCCGGGTACTGAACTTTGAACAGCCACCGAACTCCGTATCTTACTCTGCGTGGCAGCGCGACAATCGAGGATTATGTCATCAATAAAACGATTAATCCCAACTTGCACACGAATAGCGCCAGACCAGATACAGGTCAGCGGGTTCGAGCAGACATCTAGACAAGAAACCCGTAACGGATTTGCCAGTATAGGCAGTAAGTCCAGGCTACCAGCGAGGTTCGCGACGCTTGCTCGAGTGTCCGCCGCGATCGTCACCACGGCCGCCACGGAATCCACCGCGACCGCCGCCTCCGCCGCGTTCCATCTTCGGCCGAGCTTCATTTACGGTCAGTGCACGTCCGCCGACTTCTCTACCACTCAAGCCTTCAATTGCAGCCGCAGCTTCACTGTCATTCGCCATTTCCACGAATCCGAATCCACGAGAGCGGCCGGTATCGCGATCGGTCACCACGGAAACGCTATCCACTGCTCCAAACGGTGTGAACAGATCGCGCAGATCAGCTTCAGTTGTAGCAAACGAGAAATTACCGACGTAGAGTTTCTTCACAGGATTTCCTTCCGAATTCCATAAGCTGGAATGGGCTCAGACTGGTGGTACATATCGGGATTCGAAGCGAATCAGCGAATCGATGTAGGTGAGCGTCAGTCCGCTCTATCCGTCTAGTTCCGCAATGAACGCAATCGTGGAAGCCGAGCAGTGCAGCAAGAGACGCCTCAGAGTATACGCGAGGAAAGCCACGAGCAAGCGAAAATCGAGAGCCCTTCCTAACCGGGGCTCCCGAAATGCGTCTGCGTCACTCTCGTTTACGCGAAGATCTCTCCGGGAAGAGCGTTAAGAGTTCTTCCGGAAAGCGTGTTCCTGTGGCTGGCCATCCGTGTAACGGAACGGTCGGGAGCAATCTTCTTTCGCTCCACTTTCAGCTTTAAGGCACGCTCGATGGTTCTCAGTTCCAGTGTCTCTGCCGGGGAAACCAGCGTTGAAGCCTTCCCGCGAGCACCAGCCCTGCCGGTTCGTCCCACGCGGTGGATGAAGTCTTCCGGGATAGCCGGAAGGTCGTAGTTAATTACGTGTGCGATATTGGTCACGTGAATACCGCGTGACGCGACGTCGGTCGCAACCAGCACTTTGTAGCGGCCTTCTTCAAAGCCGTTCAGCGCGCTGATTCGTTGCGACTGCGAACGGTCGCCATGAATCATGGCGGCCAGGAATCCGTCGCGGATCAGGTTCTTCGCCAGACGCTCGGTTCCACGCTTGGTGCGGGCGAAAATCAGGGTTCGTCCCGGTTCGTCGCGCAGCAGTTGGCGCAGAGTGTCGAACTTGTCTGTCTGCGATACCTCGAACGCCTGCAGGTCCACGCTCTCAGCGGGCTTCAGGGTCGAGCCAAATGCAATGCGTACGGGATCGCGAGTGTAGTCGTTTACCAGTCCGGCAACCGATGCTTCCAGAGTTGCGGAGAAACACATGGTCTGACGCTGCCTGGGAAGCGCGGCGGCAATGCGCCGCAACGCTGGCAGGAAGCCCATGTCGAGCATGCGATCGGCTTCGTCCAGCACCAGCAGTTCGACGCCACGGATGTCGACGAGCCTGCGGCTCATCAGATCTTCCAATCGTCCTGGTGTCGCGATCACGAACCGCGCACCCGAGCGGATTGCCTGGATCTGAGGTCTCTCGGACATTCCGCCAATAATCACGGCTGCCTTGGGCAGCTTCTTCGTTCGGAGTAACTCGTACTGCTCCTCTGCCTGTAATGCCAATTCGCGCGTCGGAACCAGCGCCAGAGCCTCGACTTTTCGTGAGCCGGGATTCTTCATCAGGCGTTCGATAAGCGGCACCAGGAACGCGAGCGTCTTGCCCGTGCCGGTTTGTGCCGTCGCGAGGACGTCTTTGCCGTCGAGTGCTTGCGGAATCGCAGCTGCCTGGACAGGGGTTGGGATGTTGAAATTGTTAGCCTTAAGCCTCTGCTGCAATGCGGCAGAGAGGGGCAGTTCGGTAAAACTTGTCATTCGAATCGTATCTTTCTTTGGAGAGGCGCCTCGCGAGACGCACTAAGAATGCGATCCGCGACAATACAGCTGAAGCCGCTCAAAAACATTTAAATTGGCGCTTAGAACAAACGGAGAGCAGGAATAGCGGAGATAAAGCCAGGCCGGGGTGTGAATTCGGACTGCCGCACCACAAGCGAACCGTGGCTATTAGCGTCGGGATTCAGTATACCACGGCTGCCGGATGTCTCTTCCCGAAGTGATGGCGCGCACCTTCTTAGGTACCTTTCTTCTCGCCGCAGTCGCGCGCCATACGATATGATGGCGTCACGTCCGGTAATCGCAACTCCGTCATTCCGGATGACTTAGAACCGCACCGATTCCCAGCTTTCCTGTCCGGATCAGGGTGGCCTAATGAAGTGCGTGGTGGCGACGCGAAGCGTTCGTCACACGTTCGTGTGACGTGCATCGTCAAAGGGTGTGCGGGCACGCATGTATGATCTCGCCGGACTTCGCGTACGGCGAAACTTATCTTTGGCTTTGGAGGCTTTGGATGGCGTCTTCTTTCAACGGACTCCCGGTACCTACCGACGGGACCCGGATCTCTTACAGCAACGGCAGCTACAACATCCCCGATAACCCGATCATTCCGTTCATAGAGGGCGACGGCACCGGACGCGACATTTGGAAAGCCTCGGTGCGGGTGTTTGATGCTGCGGTAAAGAAGGCGTACCAGGGCAAGCGGCGCATAGTTTGGTACGAAGTATTCGCCGGCGAAAAGTCGATGATGAAGTTCAAGAGTTGGCTACCGGACGATACCGTCGAGGCAATGAAGGAATTTCGCGTCGGCATCAAGGGCCCGCTGACAACGCCAGTGGGTGGTGGCATCCGTTCTCTGAACGTTGCGCTACGTCAGATCCTCGATCTCTACGCGTGTGTGCGTCCGGTGAAGTTTTACGGAGCACCGTCTCCGGTGAAGCGCCCTGAGCTCATGGACATCGTTATCTTCCGCGAGAATACCGAAGACGTTTACGCCGGTATCGAGTGGAAAGAGGGAACGCCTGAGGCGAAGAAGCTGATCGACTTCCTCAACAACGAAATGTTGAAGGGCGGCAAGAAGCAGGTCCGGCAAGATTCAGGCGTGGGTATCAAGCCCATCTCCGTCTTCGGCACCAAGCGTCTGGTGCGGCGGGCGATCGAGTTCGCGCTCACCAACAAGCGCAAGTCGGTCACGCTGGTTCACAAAGGGAACATACAGAAATTCACTGAAGGCGCTTTCCGCGAGTGGGGATACGAGTTGGCGAAAGACGAGTTCCGCGATCAGGTAGTTACCGAGCGCGAGAGCTGGATTCTCGATAATAAGGACAAGAACGCCAGCCTTACGGTTGAGCAGAACGCCGCGCTGATTGAGCCCGGACTGGAATACGCGACGCAGGATTTCCGAGACGCCCTCTATGTCGAAGTGAAAGGAGTTCTCGACGCGATCTATCGCACGCACGGAAACGGCAAGTGGAAGACGAAGTTGATGATCAACGATCGCATCGCCGACTCCATTTTCCAGCAGGTGGTGACGCGGCCTGACGAATACACGGTTCTGGCTACTCCCAACCTGAACGGCGACTACATCTCCGATGCTTGCGCGGCGCAGGTTGGTGGTCTCGGAATCGCGCCTGGCGCGAACATCGGCGACGGCTACGCCATCTTCGAAGCCACGCATGGCACGGCGCCCAAGTACGCCGATCAGGACGTGATCAATCCCGGTTCGGTGATTCTCTCCGGCGTGATGATGCTCGATTTTCTTGGATGGACTGAAGCCGCTCGCCTTGTAGAAGAGGGAATGCGGCGTACGATTGAACAGAAGAAGGTGACCTACGATTTCCATCGCATGATGGAAGGCGCGACCAAGGTGAAGACGAGCGAGTTCGCCGATTACGTGATCAAGAATATGGACGCCTCGCTCTCGGCGGCTCGTTAAGATTTCGAAACACCCGAATTTCTTGGAAAGGAATTTTTATGCGCAACAAAGTAACGGTCGTGGGATCGGGCAATGTGGGGGCTACCGGCGCGCACTGGATCGCCGCCAAGGAACTGGCTGACGTAGTTCTGATCGATATCCTCGAAGGCGTTCCGCAGGGCAAGTCGCTCGATCTGCTCGAAGCCATGCCCATCGAAAAGAAAGATTCGCACGTGCTGGGCACCAACGACTATGCCGATACTGCCAACTCCGACATCGTGGTCATCACGGCGGGCGTGCCTCGCAAGCCCGGGATGAGCCGCGACGATCTGCTCAATACGAATCACAAGATCATGTCGGACGTGGTCTCGAGAGTGGTGAAGTATTCGCCAAACTGCATTCTGATCATTGTGTCGAACCCGCTGGATGCGATGGCGCAGGCCGCTTACAAGCTGAGTGGCTTTCCGCGCGAGCGCGTGATCGGAATGGCAGGCGTGCTGGATTCTTCGCGCTTCCGTACTTTTATTGCCGAAGAACTCAAGGTAAGCGTCGAGAACGTTACTGCCTTCGTGCTCGGTGGCCACGGCGACACCATGGTTCCTCTCGCGCGTTACTCGACGGTCGCAGGAATTCCGATCACCGAACTGATGGACGCGCAGACCATCGAGAGGCTCGTACAACGCACGCGCGATGGGGGCGCTGAGATCGTGAAATACCTGAAGACGGGAAGCGCTTACTACGCGCCGTCAGCGGCCTTCACTGAGATGGTGGAAGCGATCCTGAAAGACAAGAAGAAGATCCTGCCTTGCGCCGCTTATCTCGAAGGCGAATATGGGATCAAGGGTCTCTTCGTTGGCGTGCCGTGCAAACTCGGCGAGAAGGGAATTGAGCAGATCATCGAAATCAAACTTAGCGCCGACGAGCAGGAGGCCCTGGAGAAGAGCGCTGGAGCCGTAAAGGAACTGGTCGCCGTGATTGGCGTGTAGATTCGAGATTGCATTCCGATGCCCCACTCGTCCTCAATAACGAGTGGGGTTTTGCTTTTCTGGTTTTTCGATTACCCGATTACAAATTACTAAATTACCAATTCTCTAGACTCGCTCGATCTTCACCGTCTTCACCACAACATCCTGCATCGGCTTATCCTGCCGGTTCTTGGGCAGCTTCGAAATCTTGTCCGCTATGTCCTGGCCTTCCACCACTTCGCCGAAGATCGTGTGATTTCCGGTCAACCATGGCGTCGCCGCGACCGTGATGAAGATTTGCGATCCGTTGGTATTCGGACCGGCATTTGCCATCGCCAGCTTGCCGGATTTATCGAACTTGTGCGGAGACCCCTTGGTCTCGTCTTCAAACTGATAGCCGGGACCACCGAATCCGGTGCCTGCGGGATCGCCGCCCTGGATCATGAAGTCGGGAATCACGCGGTGAAAGATCGTGCCGTTATACAGCGGATCGCTCGACTTCTTGCGGCTTACCGGATGCGTCCATTCGCGCTTTCCTTCCGCAAGTTCGACGAAGTTCGCTACCGTTTTGGGAGCTTCTTTCTCGAACAGGCGGACCACGATGTTTCCTTCTGACGTCTCGAAGATTGCATATGTTCCAGGCTGACGTGCCATGCAGGAATCCTTTCCATGTCTGCGGTCATAAAAATCGGCGGCCTTGGTTGGGCCGCCGTTTTGAATATTGTAAATCCTCTACGATTTCGACGTTGGTTTCGATGGCGCTGCCGCTGGCTTCGCGGGCGCTGATGCCGTTCCACCCGCATTGACGATCTTGATGTGAGTGATCTTCACCGGCGTGAAAGGCTTATCGTTGGTCTGGTTTCGCGGTACGCGCGCAATTTCGCCAATCAGCGAAATCGGTCCACACTGCCCGAAGATAGTGTGATGATTATTCAGGTGCGGTGTGGGAACCTGCGTGATAAAGAACTGCGAGCTATTTGTATTCGGACCGCTGTTCGCCATCGCCAGGCGTCCGGGCACGTCGAAGTGCAGATCACTGAATTCGTCCTTGAACTCGTAACCGGCATCTCCCGTACCATCTCCGCGCGGATCTCCGCCTTGGATCATGAAGTCGGGAATCACGCGATGGAAGATGGTTCCGTCGTAAAGCGGCACGCCATGCTTCTTCGCGTGGGAAGTCGGACTAGTCCAGTCCTTGGTGCCGGTTGCGAGGCCGATAAAATTTTTCACCGTGATCGGGGCTTTATCGGGGAACAGTTCGCATGTGATATTGCCTTTGCTCGTCTCAATGATGGCAGTGGGATGATTCGACGCTGGCGCGGCAGTCTGAGCAACAACCGTGGCCGCCAGTAAAGCAAGAACCGCAGAATAAACGAGGACTCTTCTCATTCAGCTACACCTCCGCGCGTCATTTTCTCAGTTCGCGTGGAGAAAAGTCATCTTCAAACAGTGGACTGTTGCTGGATTCGGTTCTAGTGCTGTCCGGCGATGCTGGGAGAGCTGTCGGAAACTTCCATCATGTTCGGGAGCGGCGGAGCCTGTTCGGCAGCCAATTTTTGTACACGCCATTCGCTGTATGTGTACGACACCATGATGTGGAATACGGGCTGGCGACGCTCTTCTACTGGCTCAATCAAGCCCTGTTCATGCAGGGGCGTGAAATACGCGTTCACCCATTCCATCTGCTTGCGGGTTAAACCGCGTTTCAGGACGTCGATAGTAACGCCGGTGAGGTGAGTAGATGCCGCATCACCCAGCTCCGGTGCTGCATTGCGGTTGTGACGGCGAAGCTTATGTTGCTGCTGGACGGTACGAACGGCCGAAGTCACCTCGATCGGGCGATGAAATTCTTTGTAAAAGTCCTGGCTGAAATCTTCGACGAAATCGCGCGTCCACGGACGGCAATAGCGCCGGGTTTCGGCGAGATTCTGCGCAACACTCAGATAATTGCTTTCGCGAAGCGGAACCAGTTCCTCGGACTGTTCAAGCAGCAACAGCTGATCGTCATTCTCGATTCGTGGCAGCTGCAGCATATCGAGCTGCACATTCTCACGAATAAGAGCTTCGTGCGTGCCGCGAAATACGGGGTTCCAGTGGATCAACCGCATCCGACGCAAACGATGATGATAATGATGTGGCTTCGCAGTCGTCGTATGAAGAGCGAATGCCGGTAGAACACTGCTACCGACCAGCAAAGCCATGAGCACGAAGTGGACGCGGCGCAAGTTAGAGCCCTCGAAACTGATGATTCTGATGCAAGTACGTTCGCGATTGTAAACCAGGGTACACAAAATCCGTACCCGTTACAGAGGTCCATGGACCCTAAGTTTGGGCTCCAGTTACGTCATTACCCAAAGTTCACACTCTGGCCCGTTGAGCCTATGGTGTTTATCGGCATCGGCAAAAGGTGCGTAAGTAACCGAAGGGTAATCGAACCGAATTACCGCACCGGAGCCGTATTTGGTGGGATGATTTCGGGCTCTCCGCTGCTTGCCAGATCGCGGGATATAAAGAAGACCGCGGCCGTCCACGTAGGCAGCAGATCCATACCTGGGACTAATTCCGCCGCAAAGGCAGGCAGAAAAGCCCAGTGCCAGCCGAGCAGGCGCGTCAGGCTGACTCCGACAACAACGTCGATCAGGTCATCGGCGGGAGAGAGTCCGCCGCTGGCGAATAGAGGGAACAGAACCCATTGCGTGACGTCGGCTGCAATGGCGATCATCCACGCCGTCCGAAGGTTGGGGTCTTTGATGTTGCGCAGATGAGCGAATAACGCTTTGAGCTTTTCCACGGGTCCCTCCCACATCTTCATATTTTAAGATGAGTCCGGGATTCGTGCACGTCGCCGCCGTGAGCCTTATTTTCGGAACAGGTCCTTAAATGCCTGAACCATCACCTGACCGCCAACTTCCGCAATTGACGTCGTCAGCGGAATCTCTTTCGGGCAGACTTCCACGCAATTCTGTGCGTATCCACACTCATGGATTCCGCCATCGCCCATCAGGGCGCGCAGGCGTTCGGTCTTCAGCGCCTTGCCAGTGGGATGGGTGTTGAACAGCCGCACCTGTGAGATCGCGGCGGCGCCGACAAACCCGGTGTTTTCGTTGAACTGTGGGCAAGCCTCCATGCAGCAGCAGCACGAAATGCAGCGCGAGAGCGGATACGCTATCTCCTGTTCTTCGGGAGACAGTCGTGGACCTGAGCCGAGGTCATAAGTTCCGTCAACCGGTACCCACGCCTTTACACGCTTGAGATTTTCGAACAGAACACTGCGGTCGACTTGCAGATCGCGGACGACAGGGAACTTGGTGAACGGCTCAATCGCGACCGGCTGCTCGAGGTTGTCGATGAGCGCCGAACACGCCATGCGCGTGCGCCCATTGATGAGCATGGCGCACGATCCGCACACTTCTTCCAGACAATTGGAGTCGTAGGCAATCGCCGTGGTCGCCTGGCCGGTACGAGTCACCGGATTCAGCGCCACATCCATCAGCGCGGAGATAACGTTCATGCCCGAGCGATACTGAAGCTCGAACTCTTCCCAGTAGGGTGCGGCCTTGGGATCTTTCTGTCGCTTTACCTTGATAAGAACGGTCTTGTTGTCTGCCATCTAAAGTTAGCCTGATCTTTGCTTTTCCTGGTCACTAATCACTAACCACTGGAGTCTATGTTGCCGCGTCGTATCTTCTCGGCCGCGGCGGAATCAGCGAAGTATCCACCGGCTCGAACTCGAATCGCGGCTCGTCGGCGTCGGGCGCAAAATACGCCTTCGTCGTCTTCAGGAAATTCTGATCGTCGCGATCCGGGAAGTCCGGCTTGTAATGTGCTCCACGCGATTCGTTCCGCAGATATGCGCCTTGTGCGATCACGCGCGAGAGCTGCAGCATGTTGTACAGCTGACGCGTGAATACGAAGCTCGTGTTCGCCCACATTGATTTGTCGCTCAGGTTCACATTGCGGAAGCGCTGCAGCAGTTCGACCAGTTTTCCGTCAGTCTCTTGCAAGATTCTTGTTGTAGCGGATCACGGTGCAGTTCTTCGTCATGATCGCGCCCAACTCACGCCAGATCTGGAACGGATTCTCGTTCCCCGGATTGTTGATCAGCAGATCGTTAAACTCTTCCTGACGCCGCTGTTCAGCCTCGAATACCGAACTGCTCACGCCATCAGTGGACGTCTGCTGCGAACGAGCATATTTCACTGCGTTCGGTCCGGAGATGAATCCACCATAGATGCAGGAGACCAGCGAGTTCGCGCCGAGGCGATTCGCACCGTGATATTGGTATTCGCATTCGCCCGCTGCGTAGAGGCCCTTAATGTTCGTCTGCTGATTGAAGTCCACCCAGAGCCCGCCCATGGTGTAGTGCATGCCGGGGAAGATCTTCATCGGCACGTCACGCGGATCGTCGCCGACAAACTTCTCGTAAATCTCGAGGATGCCTTCGAGCTTGCGATCGAGTATCTTGCGATCGATATGCGTAAGGTCGAGGTAGACCATCGGCTGGCCGTCGATGCCCAGGTGATGCTCGTATACGACCTTGAAGATCGCTCGCGTAGCTACGTCGCGAGGCACGAGGTTGCCGTATTTCGGATACCACTCTTCCAGGAAATACCAGCGCTCATTTGCGGGAATGCTCTGCGGATCGCGCTTGTCGCCCGGTTGTTTTGGAACCCATACGCGCCCGCCTTCACCGCGCGCGGATTCGGACATCAGCCGCAGCTTGTCTTCGCCGGGGATCGCAGTCGGGTGAACCTGGATGAATTCGCCATTCGCGTAAAACGCCCCCTGCTGATAAACCGCACTCTGCGCCGACCCGGTGCACACCACCGAGTTCGTGGACTTCCCGAAGATCATGCCATTGCCGCCCGTGGCGATGATCACCGCGTCGGCAGGGAAGCAGCGCACTTCCATCGTGCGCAGATCCATGGCGCAGATGCCGCGGCAAACCTGGTTTCCGTCCAGAACGGCAGAGAGAAACTCCCAGTGCTCGAACTTCCTGACTTTGCCCTCGGACTCGTAACGGCGTACCTGCTCGTCGAGAGCGTAAAGAAGTTGTTGACCGGTAGTCGCGCCGGCGAAGGCCGTACGGTTGAAGAGCGTCCCGCCGAAGCGACGGAAATCGAGTAAGCCCTCGGCGGTGCGATTGAAGGGAACGCCCATGCGGTCGAGCAGATCGATAATTCCCGGAGCCGCGTCGCACATCCCTTTTACGGGAGGCTGGTTCGCCAGGAAGTCGCCGCCGTAAACGGTGTCGTCGAAGTGCTGCCATGTGGAATCGCCTTCGCCCTTCAGGTTCTTTGCAGCGTTGATGCCACCCTGCGCGCAGACCGAGTGAGACCGTTTCACCGGGACAATCGAGAACAGATCAACCTGGCCACCCATTTCGGCCACTTTGATCACGGCAGCGAGTCCCGCCAGTCCGCCGCCTACGACAACGATCTTTGGATTGATTGCCATGTATAAAAGTCCAGCCGCAGCAATGCCGCAGCAGAAATCCCTAATGCATTAGATAAGATTCAGTCACCGCCGGAACCTGCGACGCCGGGGTCGTCAGGAACGCCAGCATCGTTACGGTACCGATCGCTACCAGCGCCAGTCCGAGTGCCAGGCACACATATCCAAACTTCTTCTGTCCGCTTGGCCCGGTTATGATTCCCCACTTCGCGGTGAATAGCCACACTCCGTAGGAGAAGTGCCACGAAGCCGCGATGATTCCCACAAAGTAGAAAGCCACCACCAGCGGATTCTGGAAGTGCTCGTACACCTTCGTGAATGCGGCTGCGGAGTTCGTCATCAGGTGCACGCCGCTGAAGCGCATGGTGTACACGTGATAGCTCATGTAGATGAAGGCGATAATTCCGGTCCAGCGCTGAGCGGTGTACATCCAGTTGCCCATCCACGGATACGATGGGCCCACATTGCTCTCGCCGCGCCACCAGATGTAAAACCCGTAGAACGAATGAAAGAGGATCGGCAGGAAGATGCCGAAGAATTCCAGCCACGGCACGAAGGGAAAGCTCGTCAGGAAGCGAACCTGCTCGTTATATGCGTGTGGCCCATTGGTGGCGAACGCGTTGGAGATAAAGTGCTCGAGAAGGAAAGCGCCGATCGGAATGATGCCCGACAAAGACTGTAACTTGCGAAGCCAGAAATGAATGCCCTGACCGGCCCTTAAAGGTGCCACACCCGCGTGCACAGAGGACGCAGGCTCAGTTTTGGCCGCTGAAGCCACTTTTGGACTCCTTTGGAAGAACTACCTATACAGATGGTCCCACATCGATAAGCGAACCTTGAATTATTTCTGGGATGTAAAGGGAAGTCAAGGAATCGCAGTCATTTGGCGCCTAAAGAAAGACTTCGGGCAGATGTTCAATCATCACTGCGCGTTTTGGCGATCGTTGTGCCAGGCAAGAAATCGCCGAAAGGCTTTTCCACGATGGCCTACTTCGATACGTTGTTCGGGCGTCAACTCGGCAAAGGTCAGTCCAAGTTGAGGGAAGAGGAACAACGGATCATATCCGAAACCGCCTGTGCCGCGCGGGTCCCGCAGAATCCGTCCTTCGGCGCGATCACGAAATGTCTCGACGACCTTCCCGTTGCGCGCTGCAGCAATCACGCACACGAAGCGAGCGCTGCGGCGATCGTCTGGAACCGACGCAAGTTCGACGCGTAGCTTTGAATTGTTCGCAGCGTCGGACGAGTTCTCTGCGCCGGGAGCGGCTGCGTAACGTGCCGAGATAACGCCTGGTGCTCCGCCCAGCGCGTCGACCTCGAGTCCGGAGTCGTCCCCCAACACCAGTTCGTCGGGAACTACGCTGCTGTAGAACTCAGCCTTCTTGCGCGCGTTCCCTTCGAAAGTGTCCTGATCTTCGACCACAGCCGGCAGTTGTGAAATATTGGGGACGGGTGCTATCTCAATGCCGTAGGCCGCGGCGGCCGTCTGGAAATCCCGCAGCTTTCCTTGATTTGAAGTGGCGATATAGACGAGGGACATGAGAGGTAGCGGCGTAGTCTCGCCGGCTTTGAGATTACTACGACGCCTGGCCGACTCCTCCGGGCGTCAGGAACTGTCGCTGAAATTCTTCGCGTGAGATCCGCGGTGTGGCGCCAGGAAGCGAAGCGACCCACGATCCCACACGATTCGCAATCCGGTTGATGGTAGCAAGCGATTCACCTCGTGCGAAGTGATAGGCAAGGGCCGCGGTGAACGCATCTCCCGCCCCGATTGTGTCACTCACCGTGACCTGGTACCCGGGATGTGCGTTGCTCTCGGTCTCGTTCACTAATAAGCTGCCATGCACTCCGCGGGTGACGCACACAAGGTCCAAATCGAACTCCTGCCGCAACACACGCGCATTCTCCAGCTCGTTGCGCACCGGCAGTCCGCAGGTCGCAAGCACGACGGGCAGCTCTGCATCATTCAACTTGGCGACGTCAGCCAGCGCCAGAGAGCCGGTCAGAACCTCGCCAGAGAAGTAGTGTTGCCTTAGATTGACGTCAAAGATTCGCAAGGCGTCCTCGCGCGTTGCTTTAGAAATTGCAGGATAGCGTTGCGCGATTCTTCTGACCGCTGCGCGAGCGAGCCGAAACAAACGACGTCAGCTTCCGCCGCAAGCTTCTGCCAACCCGGCGTCCACTCCAGATGGTCCCACGCGACGTTCTCGAAAATCGTGAATGTCGGCTGGCCGATGCTGGTCGATCTCGACGCCTACGGTTCCCGTCGCATGAGATCGATCCCGCTGCACGCAGCTATCTTCGAGGCCGAGCGTTGCCAGCCGATCTATCGCCTCGTCGCCGAGAGCGTCCGTTCCCACGCGGCTTGCGACCACGCCCCGATTGCCGAACAGGGAACTGATGTAGGCGAAATTCGCCGGCGCTCCGCCTAGTTGCTTACCGGACGGAAGCAAGTCCCAGAGCAGTTCTCCAAGGCCAACGACGGTCTGCGGTTTCGTTACCGGATCAGGCATGCGGTGGATCGAAGAATGATTTGACCGAAGCAATCTATATACTCAGAGCACATCGCAGCGCAACCAGACATAGAGGACTCCGGCAGATGCCACAAACCGCGATCGGCTTGACGCTCCTGGTGTTGGCGGGCGCGATGAATGGAAGCTTCACGCTTCCTATGAAGTTCACGCGCAGCTGGGCCTGGGAAAACACGTGGCTGAGTTGGACCTTCTTCGCGCTCCTGCTCTTTCCCATCCTGCTTGCCGCTGCGACGGTTTCGCATCTCGGCGAGGTCTATCGCCAGGCCGGTGCGATTTCCTCCGCCCTGACAGTTGCCGCCTTTGGCGCCGGCTGGGGACTGTCCCAAATCTTTCTGGGGCTAGCCGTCGAGGGCATCGGGATGGCGCTGGCGCTCTCGGTAATCATGGGTCTGTCGGCTGCCATTGGCGCGATCATCCCCTTGTTGCAGCACCATCGCGACGAGATACTCACGCGCGGCGGCGTGGTCGTACTTCTCGGGCTGGCTATCGTGCTGGCGGGTGTCATGCTTTGCGGACTCGCCGGACGCCTGCGCGAACAAGCCTCAGCCCACGCCAGCACCCGGACTTCGGTCGCCACCGGACTCTTCTTCTGTCTGATTAGCGGAGTGGGATCGGCGTTCGTCAACCTTGGCCTGAATGCGGGCAAAGGGCTCTCCGATGTCGCTAGAAGCCATGGCACATCAGCATTGTGGTCCAACAATGGGGTATGGCTGCCACTCATGGTTGCAGGCGCAATTCCGAATGCGTTGTATTGTCTCTACCTGATGCGTAAGAACCGCACCGGCGACAGGTTTACCGCTTCCGGCACCAGTCATTACTGGCTGCTCGGTGCGATCATGGCATTCTTCTGGTTCGGAAGTACGGTCATGTACGGCGTTGCCGCCAACCAATTGGGAGCGCTCGGAACGATTCTCGGCTGGCCCATTTTCATGTCACTGATCGTGCTGGTCGCCACGGGTTGGGGCGTCGCGACCGGCGAATGGAAGCACGCTGGCCCTCGTCCGCTAAAAATGCTCGCCAGCGGAGTTGCGCTCCTCGTTATTGCGATCGTCGTGCTGTCATTCTCGAATCAGTTACTGCAACGGCCTTAGCACGCATCAAAGAAACGATCCGCTCCGTAGGAACACTATTTGCCATTTGACGCAGTTCCTCAAGCTCCCTAAGATTCAATTCAAGATGCGGGGATTAGTGTGATCGGAACGACTCTCGGGTGTTACCGAATCGTTGAACAACTCGGGGCCGGAGGGATGGGTGTTGTCTACAAGGCTGAGGACACTCAACTCGGGCGCTTTGCCGCGATCAAAGTCCTTCCGCCAGACGTCTCACAGGATCCCCAGGCGCTGGAGCGCTTTCTCCGCGAAGCTCGTTCGGTTGCCTCGCTCAATCATCCGAATATCTGCTCGATTTACCAGATTGGCGACGAGAATGGTGTTCGCTACATCGCGATGGAGTTGCTGGAAGGGAAGAACCTTCGCGACCGCATCGTAGACAGTGTCATCCGTCTGGATCAGCTTCTCGATTGGTCGGCGCAATTTGCGGCTGGCCTGGATGCCGCTCACACCAAGTGCATTCTGCACCGTGATATCAAGCCCGCCAATCTCTTTGTCACCGAACATGGCGTAGCGAAAATCCTCGATTTCGGATTGGCGAAGACGGTTCTGAAGCGCCAACCGGCCGGTATGGCGGGTGCCTACACGACCGCGGTGACGACCGATGCGCACCTTACTACGCAGGGAACGACTGTGGGGACCGTCGCCTATATGTCGCCGGAACAGGCGGCCGGAGAGCAACTGGATCAACGCAGCGACCTGTTTTCCTTTGGCGTCGTTCTCTATGAGATGGCGACGCAGGACATCCCTTTCAAGGGCAATACTGCGGCTGCGATTATGGCGCAATTCTTCACGTGCCGGCGGTGCGCTCCGTCGCAGCTGAATCCTGATGTTTCGCCCGAACTGGAGCGCATCGTCCTGAAGTCGCTGGAAAAAGATCGCGACCTGCGCTATCAGAGTGCCGCGGAATTGCGTGCCGACCTGAAGCGTTTGAAGCGCGATACAGATTCTGGTCCGAGCAAAGCCGCCGTTCGCAGCGCGACTGGATCGGACGCTGTTCATCGGAGCGCATCGCAACGACTCAGCAGCAAACGAGGTGAGCAGCAGGCTGATGCAGCGCAGAAATCGAAGGCTCCTCTGTTCGCGGTAATTGCGGCGCTGCTCGTCATTGCCGGACTTGCGATCTACCTGGGCATGCGTCCCCGAAGTGTAGCCGCGCCCGACACTGCGAGCCTGGCGTTCCAGAATCGCCGGATCATGCGGCTCACCAGCACGGGTACCGCCTCGGCGGGGGCCATCTCTCCTGACGGACGTTACGTCGTCCATGTTTCCGAAGAGAACGGCATGCAGAGTCTGTGGGTGCGGCAGATCGCTACCAACAGCAACGTCGAGATTGTTCCGAAAGCCGAAGTGCATTTCAGCGGAATCAGCATCTCGCCTGACGAGAATTTCGTTTACTACACCGCTGGCGCGGTTCACTCGCCGGTGAACGATTTGTACCAGGTACCCGTTTTAGGAGGAACGCCGAAGAAGCTGCTCAGCGATATCGAAAGCCGCGTGAGTTTCTCTCCCGACGGAAAAGAGTTTGCCTTCATTCGCGAAGATCAGGAAGCGAGCTACGTTGTACTAGCGAATGCCGATGGCTCGAATCCGCATGTTCTGATGCAGACGAAGTTGCCGGAAGAAGTCGCGGCAGTCTCCTGGATTCCCGATGGCAGCGGAGTAGCCTTCGGCAAGTATTCGCTCACCGGCGGCTATCACAGCGAAATCTGGTCGTTTCCTTTCAAGGGGAGTGCACGACAGCTAACTTCGCATCACTGGTTCAACATCAGCGATCTCGCGTACTTGCACGATGGAAGCGGCCTGGTGGTCGATGGCACCGACCCAGACTCGCTCTTCGCTTCCCAGCTTTGGCTGGTGAACGCCAAGGACGGTTCGCTGCGCCGCATTACCAACGATTTGAATTCCTATCGCGGCGTCACTCTATCGCAAGACGATAATCAGCTCTGCACCGTACTGCATGAGACCTCCACGACAATTTGGGCGACGGGCGGGAAGACTCCACAGCAGTTTGCGAACTCCACCAGTAAGCTCGATGCGTTTCTCGGACTTTCGTGGACGCCGGATGGCCGCATCGTGTATACAGCCGCGCCGAGTGGCAGCCCAGAGATCTGGATTGCCAGCGCCGACGGATCGAACGCCAAGCAACTAATCGCCGGCAGCTTCTTCAATAGCTCGCCGGTGGTTTCTTCGGACAGCAAGATTTACTTTACGTCATCGCGCGCAGGGAATCCGGACGTGTGGCGTGTCGATCTCGATGGCAGTAACGCCAAGCAGATCACCTTTGGCGCTATCGATCTCGCCGATGCCGTCACTCCCGATGGCAAGTGGCTGATCTTCCGCTCGGTGGCCAATGGCGTGTTCAGCGTGTTCAAGGTATCGACCGAGGGTGGTACTCCGGTGAAGCTCGCGGAAGTTGCTGGAACGCCAGTGAGCGTTTCGCCCGATGGAAAGCAGATAGCATTTTCTTACGTAGATGAAGCCGCGGGAGAATGGCGCGTCGGTGTGGTTCCGATGGATCAGAGCGCTCCGCTCAAGATGGTCAACCTCGATCACCTCGGAGTGCAGTGGATGCCCGACGGCAAAGGCTTCAGCTTCCTGGAAACGCATCACGGGTATTCGAATGTGTGGTTCTATCCGCTGGATAGCAGCGGTCATCGACATGCGCTCACCAATTTTGATTCGCAGCGCATTTTCAGTTATGCGTGGTCGAAGGATGGCAAGCTGGCCATGTCGCGTGGCAGCGATTCGAGCGACGTAATCCTGATCAGCAGCGAAAAGCAATAGCTACTGGAACTTGGCAATCAGGCAGGTGATGTCGTCATGCTGCGGGGCCGTGCCGGTGAAGGCCAGCACGTCGTGCATGATGGCCTGAATAATTTCGTCCGCCGAGAGACCCGCGCTGGCGTTGAAGACTCGAATCAACCGGTCCTCGCCATATTCGTCCGAGCGATCGTTTTCGGCTTCCACCACACCGTCCGTGAAAATCAGCAGCGTGTCGCCCGGGAGATAAGTCCATATTCGCCGATTCGTAGGCGCATTCGGAGAGTATGCCCAGCGGCACACCACCGACGTCCAGTCGCTCGATGGCTCCCGAAGCGCGCCGTAACATTGGCGCATTGTGCCCGGCATTCACGTAGGTCAGATGGCGCGAATCCGGATCGTACTCCGCGAGGAATGCAGTTGTGAATCGCGCTCCCGCCATGCTGTGCTTGCATGCATAGCGATTCATTCCCGTGGTGAGTCCAACCACGCTCGAGCGCGTCGCGGAAAGCGTCTTAAGGCTCGCCTGGAACGTTGCCATCAGCAAGGCCGCGGGAACGCTCTTGCCCGCCACGTCAGCAACGGCGATCAGGACGTTATTTCTCACGTCGGGAACGTCGCGATAAAAGACGTCGTAGTAGTCGCCGGCTACGGTATTTGCGGGCTTGGTGAAGAAGGCGGAGGTGAGACCCGCAATCTCCGGTGGGTGACTAGGCACCAGCCAGCTCTGGATTTCGCGGGCGATCTGCAGGTCACGCTTCATGGTGACGCGATCGGCGACCTCGAGCACCAGCAGTCCGAACATGATCAGGCCGCCGTAGATGTGGAACCACGCTCCCATGTTGTAAAAAGAACTCCACGGGAACAGCAATAGAACAAGACCGATGATGAGGACGACGCGCTTCGAGGGCGATAGCTTCATCACCACGGCCCAGAAGAAGCTACGGACAACTTGAAACCAGTCACGCGGCGAGCGCTGGGAAGCAGGCTTGAAGTCGATCTCCCGCGTATAAAGCTGAAATCCCGACTTCGCGTCCTGCCTCAACTGCGCCCACAGTTGATCGATCTCCATGCCTTCGGTGACGCGCTCCATGAAGTTCTCGACTCGCTTGAAGAAGCGGGGCTCGCGCGGGGGCATGGAGTCGGTCTGCGCTTGAGTCTCGCGTTGGGTGGCTGTGGATGGCATGGCTCTCTGGCGATTATAGCGGGTGTTCTGGTGGCTTTGGGCGGGCAGCTCGCAACGACGCTAGAAGACGGATAGGCGCCGCCTCGATCTTATGAGTAACGTTTCACAGCAGATATTATGGGCAACGCTGCACTATCGAAGGAGACAGCTATTTTGCCGCCAAGTCCGTCTTCGCCGCCCGCACGATCAGCGGTATGCGCGGGAATGCAAATGTTCCGCCGGCATCGTCGACAACGCTGACCTGGCACATGTAGTTGCCTGGACGCAGTTGTGCCAGCGGCACTTCCAACTGGAAGGATGTTGCGCCGCGCTCCGGTGTGTTGATCTGCTTAGCTTCAACCAGTGGCGTTTCGTAGGTCTTCAGTTTTCCACTGAAGAATTGCACGTTGGTCAGGACGTGAATGTTTTCGTCTTTGGACTTCGCTTCGGCGCCCTTCTCCTTCGCAGGATCGTAGACTTCGTAATAGATCGTTAGTTGCTGATCGGCAGTGAAGACATGCGAGAGGTTCGGAATCAACTCCTTGCCGTCGCGAATCAGAGGATTCTGCTTGAGCTTCCCGGGTAATGCGGACTGCGTCGCCAGAACCACTGAGCTCATCTTTAGCGGCGACTTCTTCAAATCCGGTATGGCGAAGTCGCTCTCGAATGAGCCAATCTTCCCAGTTTCGTTTTCCCGGACCACGAACTTCAGGTGATATTTGCCGGGCGACAGCAGGAACGCTGTGTTGTACTGAACATTCTTGCGTTTCACCGTCTGACCTGTCCCGACGGCAAGCTTCACGGTTTCGCGGATATTAGCGATTGGAATCTTCGACGAGGCTTCGCGTACGAGACCGATCACGTCCAGCGTGGCCTTATCCTTATCGCTCGACGACTTGAAGGGAACCGATGAGCCGGGCACTACGATCGACGTGGGCACAAAGTAGTCATTGCCGCGCATACGGAAGTACGCGGTATCGACGTAGACCGGCAGATCCGTAACCGGCAGATCGGAGGCGATCTCGTCGTCCAGTTGCTTCTCGCGATCCTCTTTAGTGAAGTGTATGAAGTCGCGCGGCCCGTAGTAACCGGTGCGATATTCCAGCTTGATGTCTTTGCGGTTCACGAGGATCTTGATGTGGCGGTAGTGGCCATCCATCGCCTTGTTCGTGCTGCGATAGCCGATCAGATAGTAGAGCGACGTATCCTGCTGCACCTTCTTGAAGGCGCCGCTGAAGTCGTTGGTGTCGAGGAAGGCCTTGCCGCCGGTATCGGACGCGAGAGTAACCAGCGTCTCCTGTGAGGAGAAGTTCGAGTCCAGATCGCTCTGCACCGATGCGCCCGAATATGCCGACGTTCCGCGCACGCTCGCGCTCTGCGCCTGCCCTCCTGGCGGAAGGGCCTCCAGGCCGCGCGAATCGACGGTGTATAGCGACAGATTAGAGCGAACCGAAGCATTGATGGCGGCTCGCAACTCCGACTGGTTCTCCACGCCGGTACGCTGCATTCCACCCGCGAAGTACAGCACCGACTTCTTTTGCGGCAACTTCGAGAGCGATTTCGCGAGCGTGTTGATCGCCATCAGCCGGCGATCGGTGTTGAACAAGTTGTATTCAGTGTCGTCGGGCGTGTACTGTGCACCCGTATCAGCGGTGCCATCCGAACTTCCAGTCAGTCCCTGTTCGAAGCCCTGGCCCTCTTCGCCATTGATCGCCATTAGCGCTTTCTTCAGCGCAGCATGATCGTTGGTGAAGTCCTGGGTCACGGTCATCGAGTTTCCAAGCGTGATCACCGAAACCAGGTCTGCCGGAGACATTTGCTTGTTCACGTAATCGGTCGCCGATTTCACGGCGCGATCCACCTCCTCGGGCTCCATGGCGCTCAGGTCAAAGAAGAGGATGATCAAGCGACGGTCGCGCACGGCTTCGGCTTTGACGCCATCTCCAGTCAGGATCGGCGCGTTCGTTCACCGCTTCCTGCACCGTCACCTGCGAAGGACCATTACCCGCACCTTGCGCGACGTTGGTTTGCGATTCGCCTTCTGGCCGCTCGATATCGAATGACATCAGGTGCTGCGGTTTACCGTCTTCCACGATGCTGAAGTCAGACTGCTTTAAGTCGCGCACCAGGTTGCCGCTCTTATCCCGCGCCACTACGTCGACCAACACCAAATCGCTGGTCGTGCGGAACGTGTAGCTCGACTGCGCTTCCTCTTGAGGCGGAGGCGGGGGCGGTCCTTCCGGACCTTCCTGAGCAAACATGGTCCAAGGCAGCAGGGAAGCTGCGAGCAGCAGCGACAGTAGCTTTTGCACCGGCTTCGAATTGTGCAGCGTCGCTCGGCATTAGAATCGGAACCTCGTCGAGAACGTAATGGTGCGCATGTTGCCAACCGAAATCACATGACCAAACGTCGGCGAATTCACCGTCGTATCGATTGCTGAAAATTGCGGTGTGTTGAAGATATTCGTGATGTCACTGCGCACTTCGAAGCCCATCGCTTCGTGAATCGGGAAGTTCTTCGAAAATGACATATTGAACTGATGCGTTCCCGGTCCAATGATGATGTTGCGCCCGCTGTCTCCGAACTGTCCCGCCGGTGGAATCACGAACGCGCCCGTGTTGAACCATTGATTGATCGAGGGATTCGAGATCGAAATCGACTTCGCCCGGAACCAGGTTCGCGCGCAGTGTGCCGTTAGTTCCGCGTGCTACGTCGGCAAAGTTCCCGAGCACATTCGCCGTGAACGGGAATCCCGAAGCAATGGTGAAAGTGCCGCTCCAGGTCCAATCTCCAAGAACTTTGTTCAGCGGGCCAGGCGAAGTCATCCACTTGCGTCCTTCGCCGAAGGGAAGATCTACGGTGTAATCGCCAGTGAAACGCTGGCGTTGGTCAAAGCTGGAGAGCCCGCGTTCCGCCGCCAGATCCTCTTCATTTTGGGCAACCACAACCTTCGTTCCCCCGATCGACGACGCATCGTCGATCGACTTCGAGAACGTGTAAGTTCCGCCGATGGCAACGCCGTTCGAGAGTCGCTTGCGCACGCGCAGCTGGCCCGCATTCATAATGGAGTCGCCTTGTGAGGTCTCCCACAGGAACGGTTGAACGCCGGCGATCAGCAGTCCTTCGGCCCCGCGGTTCGGCGCCAGCCACATATCCAGATCCGTGCCTTTGGTTCCGGTGTAGCCGATATTGAGCACCGTGTTCCAGCCGATATCACGCTGGATATTCAGGTTCCAGATTTGAACGTAGCCGGGGCGATAGTTGGGATCGATGCCGTAGTTATTGGTGATCGTCGAATCCGTCGGCGCCGGGAACCCGTTAGCCAGCGTGAGCACTTGCGAGGTGGAGGCCACGTTCGTCTGCGTCACCGAAAATGGCGGCTGGAACGCAAGATTCGAGACGATCGAACGATACTGGCTCAGGTTGTAATTGATTCCGTAGCCCGCGCGGACGACTGTTTTGCTGAAAGGCTTCCACGCAATGCCAATACGCGGAGCCCAGTTGTTGCGCTCCGGCTTGATGAGTCCCGATGGATAAACGATACCCGTGAACGGACCCATTTGGCCCGGTTGCACAGGAGCGACGGCGGTGAATCCCGGTGCCGCATCCAGATTCACTAGCTGATTGTTGAGCTCGCTGAAGGGCGCAATGTACTCATATCGCAATCCGGCATTGACCGTGAGATTGCCACGCAATCTCCAGTCGTCCATCACGAACAGGTCCCAGCCATTCGCAGCAAACTTGTAGTTCTGGTTATTGCTGTACTGGATCGACGTCTGTTGCGCAGCGCCCAGCAGGAAGTCAGCAAAGTCGTAACCCGTGCCCTGGACCGGCGTACCATTCACCATGTCCGCAGTCGCCGCTCCGGTAAACACGAACGTACCCCGCGGATTGGTGTTGCTAACGAGCGTCTCCCACAAGCGGCGATAGTCGCCGCCGAAACGCACATTGTGCTTTGCATGATTCCAGATGATCGTGTCCTGGAACTGCAGCGTGTTGTCGTGTTCCACGTGCGGAGCTACGTCCGTCAGGCTGCTGTAGTCACTGAAGGAAAGATTGGGCAGTCCCCAGTTCAGCGGATTCTCTGAGATCCCGTTAATTCCCAAGTCGCCGGCGACGTTGTCGACGCCGGCGAAGAAGTTTGCGGTGTTGATCTGCGAGCGATTGAACGTTACGCGGAAATTGTTGGTTAGCTTTCCGTGGGCATAGGTGTAACCGGCGTTCGCGTTCAGGCCTTTGGTCTTCGTGTTGCCGCCAACGCCCGGAAACGGAGTGAGCGTATCGGCATTCGAGTCGGTGTAGTTCAATCCAAAGTTGACGTTGCTGCGGCCCCACGGACCGCGTCTAGCACCCGGCTGTGCCTGACCAAAGGTATGCATCAGTCGCAGATTGATGTTGGTCGAGTCATTCTGCGCCGACGTGCTGTAACGGAAGTTCTGCAAGCCCGGTTGATTCGGAAGCGGGATGTACTTCAATAGCCCGGCCGAAATCGGATTGATGCTGGTGAGCTGATTGTTGGCGAAGGGAACTCCGGTGATCGGGTTATAGATCGTTACTGGCTGGCCAGCATTGGGGCCCGACGTGTAAACCGTTTGCGAGAAGTCACCGTTGCGCTCGGCCACTGTGGGTACGTGTGAATAGACTTCGTACGGATTCGTGGCGCGCGTCCCGAACATATTAAAGAAGAGGAAGGTGTTCGAGCTGAGGTCTACGAGTTTGGGGATCTTGAACGGCATCCCGAGCGTCGCGCCGAAACGATTCGACGAGTAGCTCGGCTGCAGGGAAGGAGCGCCGCTCAGCGAATACGGGCGCGCATCCAGCGCCGCGTTACCGACGTCGTAAAAAACCGAGCCGTGTGGTTGGTTGAAATTCGCTCGGCCTCGGCCGCCCATGCGAAACCCACCACCGCCAGGTCCACCAGGCCCACCGATCATGATGGGACCGCCGCCCGGACCACCAGGTCCGCCAGGTCCCCCTTGAAAGCCGTTTCCTTGGCCGCTCTGGCCACCCGGCAATTCGCCGCGCGCGCGCATTTCATCGATGCGATCCTGCATGTCATCCGCGCCACGTCCGAAGCCTGCTGTTTGACCCATCGCGCCGTTGACGGAGACCGAATCGTTTGTCGCGTCCGCCGTAGATGCCAAAGCCGACATGCCTTGCAGCGGCGTATCGCCACCACCGTTGGCCGCCAGACTCAGCGATACTTGATCCCCGGTTACCGACAGCCGCTGCGATCCCCGCCCGCTCGCCATAACCGATCCGAATTGACCGATGCCCGCGTTCTGCTGCTGATTCTGTTCTTTGGGCACGCGCGAGAGCAGGATCATCTCCAGATCAGCCAGGCCTGTCGGAGTTGCCGCGTTGATCATGACCTCTTTCGTTACCGGGGCAAACGCCGCGAACTCCGCGCGCACCACGTATCGGCCATTGGAAGGCAGGACAAGCGCGTAGTTACCCTCGGCATCGGTCGAGGTAATGACCTTCTTGCCGGTGAGCGTATTCGCAGCGGAAATTGTGACGCCCGGCAGTCGCGTGGTACCAGACTTCACCGTGCCACGGATCTCGCGCGCCGTCTGCGTTATCGGGGCGGATGCCGTCGCCGGTTGCGATACCGGGGTCGGCTGCACCGATGGCGTACTCTGTGCTGCGCTGAACACACTTATCGCGCACAGAGCACAAGATATTAATGAAAGTCTAATCTTCACGGCTTGGTTTGCGGCTCGGGCGGGTTGCTCGCATAGTGCGGCATCCCAATGCGAAGCGAAGAAGGTACGAAAACGCCATTCTTCATCTCACCCCGTCCCATCACATGATCGCCTACTTTAATGTCGGCGAGGGTGACACTTTCGCGTTTTTCATTCTGGAAGGACGTATTCTCATCCGCCTGGATGACCTGGGTCTGTCCGTCTGGACGCAAGATGGTTAGTTTGGTCTCTTCGATCGACTTCACTTCGCCCGCGATGAATTTGGTACCCAGTCCCATTTGCTGCATTTGCTCGGCTGATGGCGGACCTCCGGCTCCGGGGCCTCCCGGGCCGCCCATTCCCGCACCGATAAAGCGCGCCGTCAGTTTGCTGGAATCACTGCCGGGTTCTGCGCCGACCATTACGTGATCGCCCTTGGCGAAATCAGAAATCTTGGCTTCCTCGCGATTCTTGCGGAAGCGGGTATCGCTGGTGATCGCGACCGTAACCGTCTTGCCATCGTCCGTCTTGATCACCAGGGAGTCCGGCGAGATGGAATCAATGGTTCCCGAGACTCGCGTGAGGTTGGCGAAGCGCCCGCCGCCCTGCCTGCCGCCGCCCGGACCCTGGGGTGGCTGATCCTGAGCCGCCGAAACCAGCAGGTAAGCAGAGAGAAACGTGGCACAGGCAAACACTGCCAGCAGCAGCTTCATAGTAGAAAACTTGAGTCCAGGAAACATTCGTTTTGCTCCGTTCCATTCGTCCAGCAGTGAAGATATTAAAACCCAAAACAAGGGTCAGAGTTCTTCCGTGACCCTGTACGTCTGAAAAGACGGAATCAGGGCCATTCTGATTACTGCACGCTCATTAATTCGAGCTGAGCTCCTCTAAATCTACTGGAAAGAGGAGGACATAAGTGCGGAAAGGGCTTACGCTCCATCCCCGGTTTCCGATCCCGTCAGATATCCAAAACAATGCCCGCCTTCCTCTTGACAAGGTATAGCTGCGGCGATATATCTCATATGAACTAACCATGGAGAGCTACCGAAATCTCTGGGAGGTGGCCGTTCTGGCGCTGCTGCGCGAGGCGCCCATGCACCCTTATCAAATGCAACGGTTGCTGCACGACCGCCATAAAGACGAATTGCTGGTTCTCAAGCGCGGATCGCTCTACCACGCGATCAATCGACTGGTGAAGGAAGGGCTGATCAAGGCGGTCTCCAGTGAAAGGGATGGCCGCCGCCCGGAACGCACGACCTATCGCATTACTCCCGAAGGACGTAGGGAACTCACGCGGGTGCTACGCCAGATGGTAGGGGTGCCGCGGCACGAGTCGTCGGAGTTCATGGCTGCGATGAGCTTCCTCTTATTTCTGGATCAGGAGGATGCCACTGCGCGGCTTCAAGAGCGCGCACAGGGGCTCGAACAAAATGTTCAGGCGATCGAAACCGGAATGAAAGCCGCGAGCGCTCACGTGGAGCGGATCAACCTGATCGAGAGCGAGTACCTGCTCGCCATGCGCAAAGCGGAACTCAAGTGGGTGCGCGAGCTGATTGTCGAACTGCGCTCTGGCGCACTCACTTGGGACTTAAACAAAATCATCCGCGAAGTTCGTAACCTCAGAAAAGCGGCCGCCTCTTCGTTGCCGCCGGAGAAGTCACAATGAATACCATTTCTGTGAGCCATCCCGGCCTTTCACGTTCGAATGCCGCGCGAGGTACTCTCGCACCCGCTCTTGCGCTGGTCGCGCTCGCGCCAATGATCGCCGAAGTGCTGAGCGGAGCTACGCGCCTCAGTTACATCTTCGTGCTGATCCCAGAGATGATGGTGTGGGGTTGCGGCGCGCTCCTCATTCGTGAAGTAGTTCGCCGATGGGATGGAGGTGGGACCAGCCTGCTGCTGCTCGGCCTAGCACTGTCAGTCGCAGAGGAGTTCATCATCCAGCAGACTTCGTTGGCACCGCTGCCCTGGCTCGGTTCGACACCTGTCTACAGCCGACAGTGGGGCGTGAACTGGCTCTTCTTTCTCTTCATGCTCGGCTATGAAAGCGTTTGGGTCGTGGTTGTCCCGGTGCAGTTGACGGAATTGATCTTTCCGGAGCGCGGTAACGATCTGTGGCTGAAGACTCGTGGGCTGGTGATCTCGAGCCTCGTTTTCCTGTTCGGCTCCTACATCGCATGGTTTGCATGGACTCAACGGGCGCGGCCGATGACTTTCCACGTGCCGCCGTATCACCCGTCTCCCGTGCTGATTGGGATCGGCGTGCTAACGATCGTTGTATTGGCGATCGCGGCCTATGCGTTTCGGGGAGTGGATCCCAAGTCGAGTGACAGGAAAGCTCCGCCGGCCTGGATCGTTGGTCCAGCCGTTCTGGTAATGGGCTTTCCATGGTACGCGCTGATGGCGCTGATTTTTGCGCCAACGGTGAAGCATAATTTCTCGTTCTGGCTTCCGATGGCGGTGGGAGTTGTGTGGGCCTTCCTCGTGTTTCTCGTCGTCCGATACTGGTCGTCGTCCCCGGGCTGGAACGATATGCACCGATGGTCAGCCGTATTTGCGGCAACGCTGGTCTGCATGATCGCCGGATTCTCCGGTAGCAGCAGTTGGTCGCGGATGGATTTCATCGGCAAGATTGTGCTTAACCTGATTGCAGTTGCTGGATTTGTCATGCTTGCGCGAAAGATACGCAGGCGCGAGACTAGCGCGTAGCAGTATGTGTCCCTATGCAGTCGAGCGATCAGTGAGCAATCTCACCATCACGTTTTCCAAGCTGATCGATGTGCTCCAGCGGCACTATGGACCGCCCGCACCGCCTCCCTCGACCGATCCGCTCGAACTTATCATTTGGGAGAACATCGCATATCTCGCGAACGATGAGCGTCGAGCCGAAGCATTCGCCAGACTCAAACAAACGATCGGCACTAGTCCTGAGGAGATTCTTGCTGCCAGACATTCTTCGCTCGCCGCCATCGGCAAGGCGGGCATTCTGCCGGATGTAAGTGCGGAGAAGCTTCTTACCATCGCCAGAATTGCTTATGAAGAGTTCGGCAGCGATCTTCATTCAGTCCTCAAGAGGCCCCTGCCGCAAGCGAAGAAGGCCTTGAAGAAATTCCCCAGCATCGGTGATCCCGGGGCGGAGAAGATACTGCTATTCACTCGTTCCTACCCGGCCATGGCACTCGAGTCGAATGGACTGAGGGTGCTTTGTCGCGTCGGTTTTGCCGAGGAGCAGAAGAACTACTCAGCAACCTACCGATCGGTTCAGGACGCGCTGCGGGAACAAATCCCTCTCAATTGCGATTCGCTCATTCGAGCGCATCAGTTATTGCGGCAACATGGACAGGAGCTCTGTAAGCGATCGAAGCCACGCTGCACGGAGTGTCCGGTTAAGGCGTCCTGTGCCTACAACCGATCTGCGGTGTCACGCTGAGTGGGGTGAACCTCACGCGGCATGAGGTAGAACATAGTGGATCACCGCCACGTAGTGGCAGGCGCTGCCGAGAAGCACGAACAGATGCCAAATCGCGTGGTTGAAGCGAAAGCGTGAGGAACTGAAGAAGACCACGCCGAGAGTGTAGGCCAGTCCTCCGGCGAGTAGCCATCCGAGACCGCCAGGCGGGACAGCGCGGAAGAGCGGTCGCGCGGCGATCACCACCAGCCATCCCATGGCGATGTAGAGAATGGTCGAAAAGACCATGTGGTGCTCTTTGCTGAGCAGCTTCCAGGTAATTCCGAGCAAAGCGATGGCCCAGATTAACGCCAGCAAAGTCCAACCCCAGCCGCCGCGTAGATTCACCAACATGAACGGTGTGTAAGTGCCGGCGATCAGCAGGTAGATGGCGGAGTGGTCGATGGTCCGCAGGATTCGCTTGGCTGGCGCGTGCCGTACCCAATGATAGATAGTCGACGCGGCATACAGCGTGATGAGGCTCGCGCCATAAATGCTGACAGCAACCACATGCCAGACGGTGGCGCGGGTTGCCGCCAATATGATCAGGAATGGCACAGCCACAAGCACAAGCAAAAGGCCGATGCCATGCGTCAGCGTGTTGGCGAGTTCCTCCACTCAGGCGATTGTAGGCTCGGATGGTGACAGGATCAATGTGCTCCGTCACCATTGGCGAGCGAATGCGCAGCCGAGGTCGGCTGCGGCATGTGAGCAGGAATGTTGCGACAGCTTCGACCTAAAAGGGCAGTCAGCCCACACGTGCACAAGTGTAGGTTGCTATCCGGCGGCTCTTTCCTTGATTTTTGAACTGACAGGGACACGGGCATACACCCTGGTGCCCCGGCCCGGCTTCGACTTGATTGAGAGAGATCCGTTGATCAGCCTTAATCGCTCTTGCATGCTGGTGAGACCGAGGCCGCAGCCGTTGAGTGCGCTTTTCGGATCAAAGCCGGCGCCCTGATCTGCGATCGTAAGTTGAATTTCTTTGGAAGTTCGGGAGAGTTCGACTTCAAAGTGTCGCACCCCGCTGTGTTTCGCCGCGTTCTGCAATGCTTCCTGTAAGACACGAAACAAACAGATCGAAGTCTCTGACGTGATCGCATCCGGCAAAGGGGGGGCCTTGAAATCAATTTCAAATTGGTGCTTCTCGGCGAATTCTATACAGAAGCCCTTCATGGCGGCGACGATTCCCAAGTATTCAAGTTTTGAGGAGTGCAGACCGTGCGAGATGGCCTGGACATCGGTCGCGAGTTGTGACGTTTGCTTTTGCAGCGCGTCAAGGCGAGTGAAGACTTCAGAACTACATACGGGAAGGTTCTGCTGGAATTCATCGAGATCAATCGCCAGCAGAGCGAGTCGTTGGGCGATGTCGTCGTGAAGGTCTCTGGCAATCCGGGTACGTTCGCGCTCTTGTACTTCAATCAGTTTGCGACTGACTCCGGCGAGGGCCTCTTGCGCCATCCGGCTATCGGTGACATCGTTGCACGATCCTATGTATCCGGCAAAAGTGCCATCGGGATTGAATCTTGGTACTCCGATGTCCTGGACCCAGCGGTACTCTGCATCAAACCGGCGGAGTCGATACTCCATCTTGAATTTTCGACGCCGCTTGAACGAGTATGCGTACGAATCGAGGCATCTCTGTAGGTCATCGGGATGGAGACCGTTCGTCCACCCATTTCCAAGTTCCTGCTCAGTCGATCGCCCCGTAAAGTCCAACCATGGATTATTGAAGTACGTGCGAAGTTTATCGGTCCCGGACATCCAGATCAGCACGGGGGCTGTATTCGCTACTAAACGAAAGCGTCCTTCACTCTCCAGCAGTTCCAATTGCGCCTGTTGACGACCGGTTATGTCGACGAAGCTAACCAGGTTCGTATCTTTTAGCGTGGCAAAGTGAAATTCGATCCACCGGCTCGAACCATCTTTACAGCGAACGAAAGCTTCCATTGGCTCGATCTCAGCGCCAAGTTTTAAAGCCTTTTCGATGCGTCGTTGCCATTCCGCTTTGACGGTTTCACGGTATTCGCTATCGGGATAAGCAAGAGGCCACCAGTGGGCTTCATCGGGGACGTCTTCCGCCGTGTAGCCAAAAAGGTCTGTGAACTTATAGTTGATCAGCTGATTTTTGAACTCTGGTCCGCGCGTTACGGCCATCGCGACCGGCGAGCGCAGTACCAGTTCGCGACTGTATTGCTCACTTCGTGTAAGAGCGTTCTTGGATGCGAGCCTATCTGTGACATCTCGAAGCATGTCGGCGAACATTCAACCCGGAGTTGAGGGCATTGTAGCGCAACCGTCTGAGCTTGGGGACTCAGATCACGTGCAGTTGCTTCAGTGCCTTGAGCAGGAACCACGTCCCGAAGACCACTCCAATGACGATGGTAATGAGGCGGTTATTGCGCCGGAGCCAGGCGCTGAACGCGTCGAGCATTGCAGCCGACTGACTCGACGAAGTAGCCGCAAGAGCGAGGATCGCCAGGGGAGCGATTTCCGCCAGCAGGACGAAAATAATGAACGTGAGAACTGAGAGCCTGGCGTCGATGTGCGCCTCGGAAATTGCGCTGACCGCGCCCAGGGTAAAGACCAGGAACTTAACGCTGACGGTCATGAATCCAGCGCCAGCCGCAAAGGCCCCCAGCGGCGACATCAAGCCGGCCTTCGTCAACCACTGCGGTGGCGGTGCGTCTTCGTCTTCTGCCCCCAGCAACTTGCGGAGTGCCTTCACATAGAGCAGGAGGGCCAATATCAACAGAAGACCCGCTAAGACGAATCGTGGGGAGTCTGGTCCGGCACGTTCTTCACTGGCCGCGAACACTATACCGAATAGGAAGCCCTGGAGCAGGCGAATGGTCGTCATGCCTGCCACCCATGCAAAGGCTGCGCGAGTGGATGACCTGACCAACTGGAGTGTGATGATTGTCTGTAGCGGAAGGGCTGCGCTCACGATGATGAGAGGTGCAAGATTGCCCCACAGTTCGAGCATGATGGGTGCTTTCTTCGCGAGAGATGCTGCGCTATCCGTCCAAGTGATGGTGTGGCCGGTTGCCAGTCAAGTTCTCAGAGGATCTAAGAACGCTGAAATGTTGTAAAGGAAACAACGGCAAGACGAAGATTCTGTCTTTTCGACATAGCCGCGCCGGCGTGCCGCCGGTTGGTCAATCTGGTTTCATTCATCCAGGGACGGGTCCTCCTTCTCTGGCCATAAACCGGCGAGTATCAAGGCCACCGCAATTCCGATGCAGACTTCAGCGAAGCGATGAAAGGCGATGCGCCACGGAGGGGCGGAACGAGGTATGAGCAGAATAATCACAAAGGTAACGCCGGCGAAGCGATAGGCGGCGCGATCCACTCGAAGGGCGGCGCTGAACAGCCCTAACAAAAACACGCTAATACCGAATACGAGAACCTGGTGGCCAAAGTAGCTGGCGACGATCGCGCCAAGCGCGGCTCCAAGAGCTGTTCCAACGAAGCGTCGTGAGGAAACCCCGAGAGCCGCACCGAGTGAGGACTGCGTGATCACAAGCGTCGTAATCGGAGCCCAGTAGGACTCCGGCAACTTGAACAGCCGTGCGGTCAAGAGTGAAGCGACCGCAGCTACAGCCGTCCGTGCCGAATGCACCAGAACCGCCCGTCGTGTGGGATTCATTCGCCGCTCGCATTGGAGGATGATTCGATGTTTGCGCGGGGATGCTCCTCCGATTCGATGAAGGTTGAAGCGAGGCGAGTCACGGCTTAGAATCTCGACCATGAAGAAGATGAGGAAGTGTCTCCCTCTCATCGTCGTTTTAATCTCAGCCTTGGCGTGGGCGGGCCAAGATAAGAGTGATAAGGGTGAGTCTGAAATTTCCTTCAAGGTTCTGAAGGACGACAATGGGAAGCCGGTGCGCAACGCCGCCGTGATCATGCACAACGTGAATGACAAGGGCAAGGCTTCGGCAGGCGGCATGGAATTGAAAACCGACGCCGAAGGCCACGCCAGTTATTCGGGGCTTCCGTACGGCAAGATCCTGATCCAGGTAATTGCCCCAGGCTTTCAAACCTACGGCGAGAGTTTCGACATTAACGAAGCCAGCAAGACGATCACGATCAAGCTGAAGCGGCCGCAGGAGCAGTACTCAATCTACAAAGATCCGCCGCCGGAGCAGAGTTCGCCGCAGCCGAAGCAATAGCTATCAAGATTCCAGTTGCTCGCGCAATTTCCGTCGCAGGATTTTTCCCGACGGATTGCGCGGCACGGCGGTCACAAATCTCAAATCGCGTGGTTGCTTGTAACTGGTGAGTCGCTCGCCGACGAATCCGCAGATATCGCGCCCCTGTTTTTCTGTTTCCGGATAGCCCTCGCGTAACACGATGAACGCACACGGGACCTCGCCGGCTTCGCGGTCCGGGCGTCCTACCACTCCACAATCGCGAACGGCAGGGTGCTCCATGAGGACGGCCTCAATTTCTGCAGGCGCAACTGCAAAACCCTTGTACTTGATCATCTCCTTGCGGCGATCGACGATGTTGAAAAGGCCGAGTTCGTCGCGGGTGACGATGTCGCCAGACCAATACCAGCCATCGCGAAGGACGTCGTTCGTGGCTTCAGGCGAGTTCCAGTAGCCGAGCATGAATTGCGGGCCGCGCATGACCAATTCGCCCGGACCATCGGTCTCGTTTCCGGACTGAAGATCGACGACGCGGCAATCGGTCTGCGCGACTGGCAGTCCGATGGAATCGGGCTTGGCGAGCGGTCCAGAGAGGACACCGACGTGGGTGACGGGCGAAGCTTCCGTCATGCCATAGCCTTGAATGATGGGAATGCCTGTTTGTGCGGTGAAGAGGCGCGCAAGCTCGGCAGCTAGCGGCGCCGCGCCGGACTTCACGAATCGCACCTTGTGGTCGCGCGGAAATTCGCCTTTCTCAGCCACTTGCACGAAGGCGTTGAGTACGGGCGGCACGCATGGAATGAAGGTGATTTCTTCCGAGCAAATCCAATGGAGCGCACGAGCAGTGTCAAAGCGCGGCATGAGGACGAGCGTGCTTCCGAGAACGAACGTAGGATTCAGAGCGACATTCAATCCGTAGATGTGATAGAGCGGCAGAAAACAGAGGACGTGGTCATGCAGCGCCTGAGGTGAGCAGTTGGGGCCGAGCAACTGATAGACGTTCGACACGAGATTGCTGTGGGTCAACATCACGCCCTTGGGTAATCCGGTGGTGCCGCTGGAGAAGGGAAGCGCGGCGAGAGTCAGACGTGTGTCGGCGTCGAGAGCGGGAAGTGGTTCCGAGTTCGATGACAGCAGTGAGTCGAAGGCCTGCGCTCCCGAAGCGGGAGATCGCGTGACATAGACGCTGCGCAGCCTCGGGAGACCGCTCAAATCGACTCCGGACAACAGCGGACCGTCGGTGATGAGCAGGGATGCGCCAGACGCTTCGAGCTGATAGCGCAGCTCACGTTCGCGATACGAAGGATTGATGAGCGTGGGAATCGCTCCGGCGCGGGTAGCTGCGTGATAGGCAGCGCAGAACTCCCAGGAATTGGGGAGGAAGATGGCGATCACGTCGCCAGGCTTCACATTCGCCGACCCGAATCCGTGGGCAAGGCGGCCGACGAGATCTGCGTACTCGGCAAAGGAAATGCGCCGCTCAGGCTGGCAAGATGTATCCACGATAGCGGTGAGCTCGCCAAAACGCTCGGCGGCACAGTCTACGAGATCGTGAACGAAGATTCCGCCTGGATCGGCGTACAACTTTGTTCTTAACATGAGTGAGAAAATGACGGCCGGATAGTACTGAACTAGGAAGACAGTTTACGCAAGAATTCGCGTTCGTCCATGCGATATTTGAAGGCCTTGCGGCCATTGATGAAGACGACGGGAACTTCGTCGCTGAAGCGGCGACGCAACTCGTTATCGGAGTTGACATCGATTTCGCGCCACTGGAAGCGGGTTTGACGCGAGAGTTTACTGAGCGACTCCTTCACGATTTCGCAGAGATGGCAGCCTTTACGCGAATAAAGGACTACTTCCCGAGGATCTATTGAGGTCTGCTCCATGATTTGTCGTCCGTAGGCCGAGTCTAGCACTGACTAAAGCGGTTTACTACGGCCAATTTAGCTAATACTGGAGAGATGCGAAGCGCTGCTACTTACGTTGCTTTTCAAGCAACTGATCGCACAATTGACGGACTTCCGATTCAAGTTTCGCACTCCATTCTTCCGACCACAGCTGATGTTTACGCAGATAATCTCGCATGTGCGCAATGGGATCTTTCGCCAAACCAAGAGAGTTTGTGTTGTGGACCGAGGCTGCGATCTGGCACTCGATCAGAGTAGGGCCGTCTCCCTGCCGCGCACGCTGGATAGCCTCGGTAGCAACGCGATGAACCGCAACGCTATCATTGCCGTCGACTGGAATGCGAGGGAAGCCGAAGTCTTCGCCGCGCAGCAAAGGATTGAGATGATTGTCGGCATTCGGGTCGATCGTGGTTTCAAACGCGAAAACGACTGGCAGTTTGGTCTCGCCGGCAAAGCGCGCCGCTTCGTAAGCTGACAGAAGGCCGCTCGCAACGATTCCCAGCGAGAACCACAGACACGTTGGGCTGGCTTTGCACGCGGAAGGAATGAGCGGCGCCGATGGCCATGGCGATCTGCGCACGCCCGTCGAAGTCAGGAAAGATCATGCCCGGACCATCGTGCGGTATGCGGAAAGGCAGAGCTGCATCGGGGCGTCCGAGAGCGAGGGCCAGCCACGTCGCGAACTGGTCGGTCGCTTCGGCGATCGACGAGATGTATTGAACGAGTTGCCGGCGGTTGGCGCAGAGAGTATCGGAGGGCCTGAGTTCCGATGCGATGCCAATGGTTACGGCTTCGGAGTTCGCCAGACCGTCGCTGCCGAAGAAGCGACTCGGTGAGGGCGCGGCTGCGAAGCATGCGGCTGTACATCTGTTTGAGGATGTCGGCCGTAGCCAGTGGAGGCGCGATGGACCGAGCCTTGGAGCTGGAACGTTTCGAAGAAGCGAGGCGCTTGGTCATGGATTCAGTTCAAAGAAGATAAACGGGATTGTATCCGACGACGATTTTGCGTTAATCAGCTTGGATTGCCACAACGGGACGCTAAGATAAGAAAATGCAATGGTTTGCCGAAAGTCAGCAGTATTTTTTATGCCAAAGCAGGCACTGGGTTTTCAACACAGCTGTGGAAAATTGTGTGGAAAATTCGAATAAGTGATCTCTAACGTGAACAAAAGCCGTATGTTCAACACATTGCACACGAACAAGTGCTAGAGATTTCATCGTCGCGGAAAAAAGATGCGACAGATTTTTACCGAAGCTTCACAGAAATTGGTGATGAGCCGAAACGAACCAGAATGAAACTGCGCATCGACAAATTGCTGATGGAGAGGGGACTGGTGCCCTCGCGCGAACGTGCCCAGGCGCTGATTCTTGCGGGAAAAGTGTTAGTCGACGAGCAGAAAGTTGAGAAGCCGGGAACGCCAGTGAGCGACGAAGTAAAGATACGCCTGCTGGGAGAGGATTTGCGCTATGTCAGTCGAGGCGGGTTGAAATTGGAGGCGGCGCTGCAGCATTGGGAAATCGACGTGACTGGAAAAGTCTGCCTGGACGTAGGAGCTTCGACCGGCGGATTCACAGACTGCTTGTTGCAGCACGGGGCAAAGAGAGTCGTTGCCGTCGACACCGGTTACGGGCAGATCGATTTCAAGCTGCGAAGCGATGAACGCGTGCGTCTGCTGGAAAAGATGAATGCCCGCTATCTGAAGGCGGAGGACGTCGGAGAGGCCATCGATCTGATCGTGATGGATGTGTCATTCATCTCGGCCACGCTGGTGCTACCGGCGGTAGTGAATGCGGCTCGCGCATTCGGCGGCTCACCTGCGCTAGTCGTACTGGTAAAACCACAGTTCGAAGTTGGGCGCGAACTGGTGGGAAAGGGCGGCATCGTTCGTGACACCGAAGCCCAGCGGGCGGCGGTGAATAAGGTTCAATCGGCGATGAGCGAGTTGGGATTTGAGGTTGAGGAGGAGATTGAATCGCCGATCTTGGGAACGGAAGGGAACCGGGAGTTTCTGGTTTACGCACGAGCGGGATGATTCGAGAGCGGCGAGATGACCGCAACCGAGGTCGGCTGCCCCACGTAGACAGTTGAAGTGCCACCTCCATTCGGCATTCTGTACAATCCAAGTCGGAACACGGATCGGATACGCAGAGACGATGAAAGCCGTCGCAATTGTTTCCAAGCCGGACAAACCTGAAGTCGCCGAAATACTGCCGCGATTGGTTCGCTGGCTGACTGAACGTGGGTATGGCGTGTGCATGGACCGCGAGTCAGCCGGTTATCTTGATGCGCCCCAAGAAACGGTGGTGGAGCGCGCGCAATTGGCGTCGAACGATGTGCGGATGGCCATTGTTCTTGGCGGTGACGGGACTTTGCTGGCCGCCGCACGCGTGTTCGCAGCCAAGGCCGTACCCATTCTTGGCGTGAATCTGGGATCGCTCGGGTTTCTGACGGAAGTTCCGATCGACGATCTCTATCCGACGCTCGAGGCGATCGATTCGGGCACATGCGACGTGGAAAAGCGCGCAATGCTGGAAGCCACGGTGCTGCGCAACGGTCAGAAGATTTCCGAGTTTCACGCCTTGAACGATGTGGTGATCAGCAAGGCGACGATCGCGCGGCTGGCGAGCTTTGATCTCTATCTGAGAGGGAATTTTGTTACAAGCTACAAGGGCGATGGGTTGATTATCGCCACGCCGACTGGTTCCACGGCGTACTCGTTGGCGGCGGGTGGGCCGATTCTGACGCCATCGGTCGACGCGATGGTGCTCTCGCCGATTTGCCCGCACTCACTCACGCACCGTCCGATTGTGCTTCCCGATGAGATCGAAATCGAGGTGGTAGTTGGGTGGACGTGCGATGAAGCATTCCTCAGCGTCGACGGGCAACTCGGCATGCCGTTGTGCCAGGGTGATCGGTTGCAGTGTCGCAAATCTCCGCACCAGACGTCGCTGCTGCGCATGCGGCGCACTTTCTTTGACGTGCTGCGAACGAAGTTGAAGTGGGGACAGAGGTAGTGGTCAGTGGCTAGTGGCTAGTTGGGTAGGTGGTACGTCGCTGACAGCATGCGTTCTCGAAAAATGTGAGCTGCTTTAGACGTTTATCTCAAAGAGTCTTCAGTCGTTACCGTTGCGAAGAAAAAGGGCTGGCCGGAGCCAGCCCTCGATGCAGTTACAGGTTAGAAGGTGAAGTGCACTCCGAATTCGCTCCATATTGAGCGCGGTGTGAACGTGCTGCTGGGATTGATGAACCCAGCGGGGTGAGCAAACGTGGAAGCACTGGCGATGTTGTTGCCGAAGTTGTTGCCGTAGTTGGCACGATTCGTCAAGTTAAACGCCTGTGCAATGAGCTGCAGGTTCATCCCCTCACGAAGACGAATGTTCTTCGCTAAACGCATATCCAACTGGAAGAACGGGTCTCCACGAAGCGGGTCATATTTCGCGATACTGCACTGCTTGGACAGGTAGTAGCAATTCTGCGCGCCGACATCATTTCCCGCAAAAGCAAACCAGTTGGTCGGGTCATCATTCGGCACGACCACGGCAGGCGCCGTTCCGCCGCCAGCGTTGATGGTATTGGTGGAGTTGGTCAGGTTATACGGACGAGCCGAACCGTACTGCATGATGGGAGCGAGTTGGAATCCCATCGGCAGATCGACGATTCCGCTTAAGGTTATGTGATGGCGCTCGTCGTTGGTCGACGGACCCCACTCAGCGGGAGACAGTGGCGCGTAGCCATCGCGGGCGTAGTTGCGGAAGATGGTGGTTGGACCGCCACCGCCGTCATAGCCATATGCCCATGACAGAGTGTAGTTGGCATTGATCGAGAAGTGATGGCTCATCCGTTGACGGAAGCTGAAGTTCATGCCATCGTAGCGGTTGCGGTTGATCGATTCTTCATTGCGAACGCTTGCCAGGACTGGCTGGCCAGCGGCGGCGAAAGCTGCCGAGCAGCTCAGTGGAGCGTACGCAAGAACCACATTGCCGCTGGCATCAACACCCGTCGGGACTTTCTGATCGATGTTGATGGTCTTGTCCTCGTGCAAACCGAGGACGTGGGTGTATTCGGCCTCGAACACCGAGTTGTTATTCAGCGCCCAGCTATAACCGACATTGAATTCTTCGGCCACTGGGTTGCGATAGTTCGGATCGATGAGGCGGCCGACACTGCCGTCAGCTAATTGGGTCAAGGGACCGGGAAGCGTCGGCAGTCGGACTGACTCCGTACTGCCACTGTCCCAGAGTAAGGGCCGTGCCGGGTACTGGATCTGTCGGGCTGGAAAGGCTAAGGACCGTCTGGAAGACCGTTGGGTTCGCCTGCTGTTCCATGAACAACGGAATGTTCTGGAAAGAGTTCCCGTAGTAAAGGCCGAATCCGCCGCGCAGTACATGCTTGCCGGCGCCGGTCAGGTCGTAGGCAAAACCAATGCGCGGACTGAAGTCCTTATTGTCATCGTGCGGCACTTGGCAACGTACGGATTTGAGATGGGATCGTTGATGGCGACCAGTTCCTGGTAAGTGCGGCTCTTCGTGATGTCGGACTGACCAAGCATGTTGAAGTCTTTGTCCCAGCGCAGGCCGAGATCGACGGTCAACCGGGGCGTCACTTTCCAGTCATCCTGGAAATAGAAGCCGAGCTGTTTGGTGGCGACAATGAACTGCGGATCGCCGACGGAATAGGACATGCCTCCGATCAGGCCGGGGGTGCTGAAGCCCTGCGGATATAGCAGCTGGGGTTCGCGAGGATTTCACTGGGATCCTTAGCGAAGTCGATCTCCAGTGTCGAGTTGGACTCGAAGAACCCACCTTCGACCGGATTCCAGAGATAGTCAACGCCGGCTTTCAACGTGTGCTTGCCGATAGTTTTCGAGATGTCATCCTTGAACTGCCACTTGCGTTGAAAGGACTGCTGCGGCACGTTTGTGTTCGTGCCGAAGGATGCGCTCGGGAAAGTGACGAGTGGGGCTCGAACTTTGCTGTCGATCAGGTTGTTCCAATACTGGAATCCTGCAGTGAACGTGTTGACGGTCGTGTTGGAAAGAGTCGAGGTGAGCGTAAGATTTGCAAGCTGCAAATGGTTGACTGTGAAGTTGCCTTCGCTCAGGTCGCCGGTACCGTCGGACTGATCATTCAGGCTGTTATTGGATTGCGAACTGTAGCTGAGGTAGGCAGTGTTTCGGTTGTTGATGATCCAGTCCGCGCGGCCGTTGTAGCGCCATTCGTAGAAGGGACGGGGAATGACCGAAGCTGGTTGCGCTGCGAGTCCATTTTGCGCGGCAAGAGTTAATTCAGAAAACGAGTTTCCTGACTCGGCGAGGCCTTGGCTCTCACGCTGGCGCTCGATAGCAAAAAAGCCAAACAATTTATTTTTGATGAAGGGCCCACCGACAGATCCGCCAAAGAACTGACGGCTGTAGTCGGGGTTCTCAAGATCGTAGCCGCCGGTGCCATCTGGCACTTTCGAATTGGTATCCAGCGCGGAGTTGCGGAAGTAACCAAACACGGAGCCGTGATAATTATTCGTGCCCGATTTGGTGATCATATTGATGGCCGCGCCCTGAGAGCGTCCATTTTCCGCAGAGAATCTCTGGGTGCTGATCTGGAATTCCTGAACGGCTTCCAGGGGAAGTTGCATGACGGCGCCGCCGACCGTGTTGTCCTTGTTGTCGACTCCATTGACGGTAGTGTTGATATTTCGGCCGTCGGAACCATTGATGGATAGGACAGCGTAACGATTCTTCGTCGGATCGTACGAGTCGGTGGCCTTTACGCCCGGTGCGAGATAAGCAAGATTGGCCGCATCGCGGCCGGCGAGAGGCAGATCTTCGACTTCCTTGGGCGTAATTACCTGGCTGACGCTGGTCTTCTGCACATCAAGCAGGGGTGCGGAAGCCTGCACTTCAATGACTTCGTTTGCGGAGCCGGGGTTAAGAGTTGCATTGACTGTGTTCGTCTGGCCGACAAGCAACTCGACACTTTGCGAAGATGTTCCGAATCCTTTTTTCGATATTTGGATGGAGTACTTGCCGGCAGGAAGCAAATCGAAGCGATAATCGCCTGTGGCACTCGTAGTGACGACGCGCTTGGCGCCGGTGCCGGTGTTCGTAGCGGTAATTTCGGCTCCTACGATTACTGCCTGCGAATTGTCGAGAACGGTGCCTTGAATGACGCCGCTCGCAGTCGCCTGCGACAGCAGATTCATGGCACTACCGAGAGTAAAAGCCAACACTAGAAAAACTTGAGTGATTTTTTTCATTTTGGCGACACCCCTCCTCTTTGGCTTACTTTGCTGTGAAACCGCTATAGCGTGTGTTTTCGAAATGCGTTTCGATCGTCGGGGACTGTGAGGCGCACCAACGCTTGTTAGCGGAGTTGAGCTCAGCGAAAGAATTTGCTGTTGCGCCCTGAAGAGCAGCTTTTCGTCCCACAAAAATATCTTTTCGCCCCAAACGAAAAGTGCGTGCGATTGTGCGCAAGCTCGCCTTCATTGTCAAGAATGAATTTCGATTTCCGATGCGTTTTGCGTACGTTCGAACCGCTCAACGCTCAGGTGATGGAGCGATTGGTCGAACCTTGGCGCCGGATTCTCTCCAGTGCCCGGGGACAAAGTCCGTGCCACACACTTCTCTCCGAACCCGAGATCGCAAGCCTATGGACACGATTCACAGGAAATCGCTTCTCGGACCGTCGCGTTAAGTTGTGCTGTTAACAGACTCGGCGTTGAGTCTTTGCGGGACGTACACGACGCTGTGTACAGGGAGCAGCGGACGCGGCTGCCTGATACTGACTTGAAATCGGAAACGTAGAAAGATGCCGCATCGTCTCGAGCCCCAATTCGAGACGATGTCAGCCTCGAACATTTTGCGTGAGCAGACGATCTAAAACCAATTCAAAATTTATATTGCGAGGATTGAGCTGGTTTATGTGCGTGAAATGGAACGTTGGGTTGCAGCATGAAGATCAAAGATCAGATTAATGCCTTCCGGCTGTTCGCTAGAGACTTTCTCTTTCGATCCGAATCTGGTCGCGAATGGTCTCGCGGCGACGGATGAGCCTGGCTTTCTTTCCTTCAACCAAAACTTCAGGTGGTCGTGAGCGCGTGTTGTAGTTCGAGGTGATGGACATCCCATAGGCTCCGGCGTCGAGAATGGCGAGAAGATCGCCCTCTTCAGACACGGGCAATTCGCGGTCGCGGGCGAAGAAGTCGCCCGTCTCGCAAATGGGTCCAACGATATCGTAGGCAGCTTTCTTCTGCGTGTTGGTGCGATTCACGGGGACGATGTCATGATGCGCGCTGTAGAGCGACGGGCGAATCAGGTCATTCATGGCGGCATCAACGATCAGGAACTGCTTGCCGTCGTTCTGCTTGTGGTACAGAACGCGCGTGAGCAACAGGCCTGCTGGTCCGACGATCGAGCGCCCCGGCTCGAGCAGAAGAGTTACTCCGAGATCAGCGAGCGGCGTGAGGACCGAGTCTGCGTAGGCGCGCGCCTTCTCGGGGAAATTGTCCAAAGAGGATTCATGATACTGGATGCCAAGGCCGCCGCCTGCATCGACGAATTCTATCTGGTGGCCATCGGAGCGCAGGCCGCGGACAAAGTCGGCCACGCGCTGCATGGCATCGCCAAAGGGACCGACGCTGGTGATCTGCGATCCGATGTGCACGCTGATGCCAGCCGCGGTCAGATAACGATGACGAGCAATAGTGCGATACAGCCCGCGCGCTTCCTCGATGGGCACGCCGAACTTGTGTTTATGAAGGCCAGTCGAGATATAGGGATGCGTTTCGGCGAAAACGTCAGGATTGACGCGAACCGCGACGCGGGCACGTTTCCTCAGCTTCGAGGCTCGTTCAGCAAGCAGTTCAACTTCCGACGAGCTCTCCACGTTGAACATCAAGATGCCCGAGCGAAGAGCAAGGTCCATCTCAGGCGCTGTCTTGCCGACGCCAGAGAAGACGACGCGGGCGGCTCCGCGTTTGTCGGCGACGAGAACGCGCTCGAGTTCGCCACCAGAAACGATGTCGTAGCCGGATCCCAATTTGCTGAGCATGCGCAGAATCGAAAGATTGGAATTGGCTTTCACTGAATAGCAGATCAGGTGCGGTGCGCCGGCGAAGGCGGCGTCGAAAGCCTGAAAGCGATTGCGAATCGTAGAGCCGGAATAGACGTAGAGTGGCGTGCCATATTCTCTTGCGAGATTGCTCAGAGGAATCTGCTCGCAATGAAGCGAGCGGGCGCTCTTCGAGTGTGACTCAGCAAGATAGGGGAATGCGGGTGGCCGTCCTTCGGGATGAGTGGATTTCTTCATTTTTGGGCGCGAGACTTGGTGGAACCTTTCACTTTGAGCGCTACCACGGTCTGGTCGTCAAACTGTTCGGCGCCGGCAGTGTGATCTTTAACAGCCTGAAATAGAGTTTTCACCAGATCGTCGGCGCTGAGACGCCAGTTCTGTTCTACGATTTTCTCGATACGACCGCGGCCAAAGAGAACACCTTCGGGGCTGGTGGCATCGACGAGGCCATCGCTGAAAAAGACGAATACATCGCCGGGAGCGGCGTTGAAGGCAATCTGCTCGTGCTCGACAGTGTCGAAGAGCCCGAGCGGCAGTCCGACGGCTTCGACGCGCTCGATTTTCCCTTGCTTGCAATAAATGGGGCGAGGCAAGCCGGAGTTCGCGACTTGCAGGTTGCGCTCCTCGTCCTTCCAGATGGCATAAGCAAGCGTGACGTACTGCGCCTCAACGCGACGTTCGGCCAGCGACTTGTTGATCAGGAAAAGCATTTCCGCGGCACCGGGGCGGTCGGTCGCATGCGAACGAAGGAATCCGCTGACTAGCGCTGCGTAGAGTGCGGCGGCTGGACCCTTGCCACTGACGTCACCAATAGCGATGCCGAGACAGTTGGGGCAGCTTCCGGCGGGGCTGGGTGGATACTGAAGAAAGTCGTAGAGATCGCCGCCGATTGCCTGCGCAGGGTTAAAGCGCGCCGCGAGTTCGGCATTGGCGAGCGAAGGAAATTTCCCGGGCAGCAGGCGGAATTGCAAAGTACGTGCCAGAGCGAGATCGCGCTCAAGGCGCTGTTCCTGCAACGTGACGCGCTCATAGAGGCGGGCATTTTCGATCGCGATGGAAATCTGTGCAGCCAGTGTGGACATGGTGCGCAGATGATCTTCGGTGAAGAATCGCCGCTTGGTGTGCTCCAGATCGAGCACGCCGATTACGTTCCCCTGATAGATGAGCGGCACAACCAGTTCGGAGCGCGTTTCGGGATTGAGCTTGATGTATCGCGGATCTTTGGTAACGTCCGGGATCAGCAGCGGCTCTTTATTTTGGACGGCATAACCCACCAGCCCTTCGCCGACGGGTATCTGCTGCTTAATCTGAACCTTCTCGTTGAAGCGCAGCGAGAAGCGGTGCTCGAGCTTGGTGCCGGTCGGATCGAGCAGCAGAATACTGAACATCTGGTAATCGATGATGCGGGTAAGCTGCTCGCCAATGCGCTTCAGCAGTTCGTCGAGGTTCAGGATCGAAGAGAGATCGCGGCTGATCTCATTGAGCAGAATCAGGGTGCGTGCCTGGCGGGAAACACGCGTGTAAAGGCGCGCGTTCTCGATGCCAATCGCAATGCGCGATCCGACGACCGTGAGCAGCCGAGAGTGCTCGGGAGTGAAATAGTTCGGATGCGTCGATTCGATATCGATGACGCCGATAACCCGGTTCTTCACGATCAGTGGAATGGCCAGCTCGGAGCGGACGTGGGGAAGCGCTTCAATGTAAAACGGCGTGTTGCGGACGTCCTCGACAAGAATTGGTTCGCGCTTCTGCGCAGCGAGACCGGTAACGCCTTCGCCCATCTTGACGCGGGTCTTTTCGATCGTTTCGGGCGTATGTCCGATGGCGAAGCGAAAGCGGAGTTCCTGCGTCTTTTCGTTCAGCAGCAGGATGGCGAAAATCTGGTAATCGATGACACGACGGATCAGTTCGGCAACGCGTCGCAATAGCGTGTCGAGATCAAGGGTGGTGTTGACGACATCGGCCACTTCCAGAAGAAATGACTCGATGCTGACATTCGGCTTGGTGGTAGTTCCGCTCATCCGTGGCAAGTATGGTCATGATAACAGTCAAATTTGTTCGGGCGGCAGAATGCAAACGTCCGGCAAGTTGCGGTAGCGTTCGTTGTAGTCGAGGCCGTAGCCAACGACGAATTCGTCGGGAATGACGAAGCCTACATAGTCTCCGTCGACGGGAGCGCTACGGCGGCACTTCTTGTCGAGCAGGGCTGCGATCTTCAGGCTGCGCGGGGCGCGATTGAGAAAAAGGCGGCGGAGGAACTGAATGGTCAGTCCAGTGTCGAGGATGTCTTCGACGAGGATGATGTTCTTGTCGCTCATCGACTGATCTACATCTTTATACAGACGGACCTCGCCACTCGACTGCTTGCCGCTGCCGTAACTGGAGACGCTGATGAAGTCAAAAGTGGTGTCGAGCTGGATCTGCCGCGCCAAATCACTGAGGAAAATGGCTGCGCCCTTGAGCACACCGACGAGCACGACCGACTGGCCAGCATAGTCGTGCGTTATCTGCGTGGCGAGCTCGGCCACCCGAGTCTGGATCTGATCGCGGGTGATCAGCACCTTTAGTTCGGCTGAAGGGGAAGCGGAGTTCATGGCTAAGATTAATCAAACGTAAACGTCGCGTCATTATACGGTCGGCTGCAAATTGCGGGAGCGACTGCGGGCCGCTAGAATGCATCTTCTTTTGGGTTGTGCTGAAAGGTGAGCTATGGATCTGAAGGGAATCAAGCTGACGTGGCTGGGACACTCGACGTTTCGGATCGAAACGAAGCGCGGAACAACGATCTATATCGATCCATGGGTGATGGGCAACCCGATGTGTCCGGAATCAGATAAGAAGGTGAAAAAGGCCGACGTGCTGATCTGCACGCATGGGCACTTTGACCATATCGGCGACGCGGTGGAGATCGGTAAGAAACATAATTCGAAGGTCGTAGGGATTTTTGAGCTGTGCGCGTGGATGCAGAAGAAGGGTGTACAGCAAACTCTGCCGATGAACAAAGGCGGCACACAGCAGGTTGAGGATATTCGCGTCACCATGGTGAACGCGGTGCATTCGTGCGGGATCCAGGACGACGATGGTTCGATTGTGTATGGTGGGGAGGCTTGCGGATATGTGATCCAGTTCGAGAGCGGACTGAAGCTATACCATGCCGGGGATACGGCGGCGTTCAGCGACATGAAAATCATTCATGATCTATATGCGCCCGATATTGCGTGCCTTCCGATCGGCGATCATTTTGTAATGTCGCCGCGGGAAGCGGGATACGCGTTGAACCTGCTGCAGGTGAAAGAGGTAATCCCCATGCACTTTGGAACCTTTCCGGTGCTGACGGGAACGCCTGCAGAATTGCAGAAATATGCACCCAAGTCGGCAAGTATTGTGCCGATGCAGCCAGGACAGACACTCGAATAATCATGAAATTCAATCAAAGCGATTATCCGGATGCACAGGTGATCACCGGCGAAGAGGTGGAGCGCTATCTCTACGCCATGTTGCCACCGCGAGACGCGGTATTACAGGAGATGGAAGAGCAGGCCGAGAAGCGAAATATTCCGATTGTCGGACCGATTGTGGGGCGAGTTTTTACACAACTGGTCCAGATGATTGGGGCGAAGACCGTGTTCGAGGCTGGATCGGCGATTGGCTATTCGACAATCTGGTGGGCGCGCGCGGTTGGAGAAGGCGGCCGCGTGATCTATACCGATGGCGATCCGCAGAAAGCGCAGGAGGCACGAGGCTATTTTGAGCGTGCCGGCGTTCGCGATCGGATTGACGTGCGGGTCGGAGACGCGCTGGAGATCCTGTCGGAAGAAAAGCGCGAGTTCGATATCGTTTTCTGCGATATCGATAAAGAAGACTATCCCCGCGCATGGCGATTGGCGCGGTCGCGCGTGCGCAAGGGCGGACTGTTCGTCGCCGACAACGTGCTATGGAGCGGGCGCGTGGCGTATTCCGCCGGGAACCCTTCGCTGAAACCGTCGGGGCAGGAGAGCACGAAGGCACTGGTGGAGTTCAACAAGGCGCTGTACGAGGCGCCGGATTTCTTCACCACGATTCTGCCGATCCGGGATGGAGTGGCGGTGGCAAGAAAGGGATAGCGGTCAGTAATCAGCAGTCAGCATTCAGGCCGTGGAGAATTGGCTAAACGCACGTTACGGTTCTAAACGTTCGTGGGCGACCGAATGCTGAAAGCTGAGTGCTGAAGGCTTGATTCAAATCGATTTCACCGGAATTGTATTGAGATCTTCGACCAGCCCTACCTCTTTTTGCAGAAACGGTTCGGCGTGGGTAACTCCGGCGAGCATGCCGTAGAAGTGTGCCATCGATTCCACACGCGTGCGGATTTCGGCCGCAGCCGGGAAGATGTCCTTGCCGGCTTCCTGATCACTGAACTGTGATTTGTACGCGAGGATCGACGCCAGCTTGGCTTCGAATTGCTGCGTGATGTCGACAACAAATGTCGGACGCACGTCGTAGTAGAGGGTTGCGTAGAGAATCTTGAACGGCCGATGTGGTTCAGTGGCCGGTTGCTGATTGTCAGTCGTCAGATTGACCTGAAGTGAAGACGACGAGACCGAGCTCAGATCCAGTTTCGCCAGTCCCGCAAGGAAGCAGGCTTCATAGCCGAGCGTCGAGCAAGTGTAGTGATCGGGATGGCGGCCCTGCCAGTAAGGAAGGATCACGACGCGCGGACGGGTTAGGCGGATGACGCGCGCGATCTTCAGACGATTCTCGTAAGTGTTCTCAACGCGGCCGTCGGGAATATCAAGGGCTCCTCGCCATTCGGAGCCGAGAATTTTGGCGGCGTCGATGGCCTCGCGTTCGCGATCTTCGGCGGTGCCGCGGGTACCGAGTTCGCCGCGGGTGAGATCGAGAATCCCAACCCGCTGGCCTCGCTGTGCCATCTTCGAGAGTGTGCCGCCGCACGTTTGCTCCACATCATCTCGGTGCGCGGCGATTGCGAGAATGTCCAGGCCGGCTGAACTCATTTCTTTCTTTCCACCAGGAAGTGCGCGAGTGATTTCAGAGTTTCGCCACGGGTGCCGTACGGCTCCAACTGCGCGAGTCCGGTAGTCACGAGCGTGTCAGCTTTCTTCAGAGACTCATCAATCCCAAACAAAGACGGATAGGTGGCCTTTTCGGAGTCTTTGTCCTTGCCGGCAGTCTTGCCCAGTTGCTCGGAAGATTGCGTGAGGTCGAGCACGTCGTCGACGATCTGAAAGGCGAGTCCGATGGACTGGCCGAAGCAGCGCAGGCGACGAATGTCGTCCGCGGCGCCGCCGGCATAGATGCCTCCGGTAACAAGGCTCGCGGTGATGAGCGCGCCGGTCTTCGAGCGATGGATATAGTCGACGGTCTTCAGGTCAGGCTTGGAATGTTCGGCTTCGAGATCCATGACTTGGCCGCCAATCATGCCGTCGATGGTCCCCGTGCCGTGTGCGAGTTCAGCGACGATCCGGATGCGCGCTTCGGCAGGACAGCGCAGGTTCGCCATCACTTCGTATGCGTAGGTCTGAAGGGCGTCACCGGCAAGAATGGCCATAGCTTCGCCGAAGGCTTTGTGGCATGTGGGACGTCCGCGGCGCAGATCGTCGTTGTCGAGTGCGGGAAGGTCGTCGTGAATCAGGGAATAGGTGTGCAGCATTTCTATGGCTGCGCCGAGATCGGCGACACCATCCGGCAGAGTGCCGTCGATCATGCGAGCTGCTTCCATGCACAAGATGGGACGCAGCCGCTTGCCTCCAGCAAAAACCGAATGCCGCATGGCCTGGTGAATTGTAGGCGGGTACTGGGTTCCGACGGGCAGCAGACGCTCGAGCGCCTCGTCTGCAAGTTTCTGCCCCTGTTCAAGAATGTCCTTCAGCATAAAAGGGCAGTATAAACGAGGGACATACGTTTTCCGGTGATGCGCTAACCGAGCTGCTTTGCGAGCATCCAAAGAAGCATGAGCGCACGTACCAAATCCGCAAAAGACAAATAAAGAAACGAAACGGCCAGTGGGCGAAGCAGCCATTCCAGCCGAGGAACTCGAGCAGCCATTCCCCGAAATCGATCTGCCGATCCACCCGCCGTTCCCGCCGATGGAAGCACGATCGCAGGACGAAATACCTCACGGAGAGAACTGGCTGTACGAGCCGAAGTGGGATGGCTTCCGCTGCCTGGCATTTCGGAAGGGAAGCGAAGTGCTGCTGCAATCGAAAAGCGGACAGCCGCTCGGACGCTATTTCCCAGAGATGGTCGAAGCGCTGCGCCAACTGCCCCATAAGCAATTCGTGCTGGATGGAGAGATCGTGATCATGCGCGGCGGCAAACTGTCGTTTGACGACCTGTTGATGAGGATCCATCCAGCAGAGAGCCGGATTCGGAAACTGTCGAAGGAGACACCGGCAAGTTACCTGGTCTTCGATCTGCTGGTCGATGAGAAATCCCACTCGCTGATAGAACGTCCTCTCTCAGAGCGGTGGAGCAAGCTCGGAAAATTCTTCGAAGGCGGTCGGCAGATGTCTATTCGGCGCTCGCCCGCGACCTCCGACCTTGAAGAAGCGAAGCGCTGGATGACCGAACTCTCGGGGAGCGGATTCGATGGCGTGGTGGCGAAGCGTCTGGAGATGGCGTACATGTCGGGTGAGCGCACAGGCATGGTCAAGATCAAAAACATCCGCAGCGCAGATTGCGTGGTTGGGGGCTTCCGATATGCGAGTAAAGGCGGTGGGATCGGGTCGCTGCTGCTGGGGCTCTACGACGAAGAAGGCAAGCTCAATCATGTTGGGTTTACGTCCAGCTTCAACAGCGAGATGCGAGTAAAGCTGAAACCAATCGTTGAGAAGCTGAAGGGTGGTTCGGGATTCACCGGGAATGCACCGGGCGGCCCGAGTCGCTGGTCGACGGAGAGGAGCGGCGAGTGGGAGGCACTCGATCCGAAGCTGGTTTGCGAGGTGACGTACGACCATTTCTCAGGCGGAAGGTTTCGGCATGGGACGAAGTTTCTGCGATGGCGTCCGGATAAGGATCCGAAGCTGTGTACATATGAGCAACTGGAGTCGAAGGGGGGAAGTTCGTTGCGGGAGTTGGGGCTGACAGCGTGAAAAGTGGCTACCTTTCAAAACTGCAGATCCCTCGCTTCGCTCGTCATGACAAACAAAAGCGCGGGCTAGGATGCCCGCGCTACTAACAACTATCAGCGAAGCACTGTCAGGCAGCTTTGGCACGAGCGCGGGGAATCAGTGAACGTTCGGCGGCAGAGACAATCCCTGGAATATCGTTGGCAGTGCAGCAATCTTCTGCACCTGCTCCCAAGACGGCGGTCCAAAGAGCGTTATCCGCCAGGCGATGCGTACAAACGATACGAACGTTACTAAGCTCACGGCAAAGTTCTTCTACTTCAGGTAGCGGTATGAGTTCTAGATCAACGACTGCAAGAGTGGCGCGGGAATGCAGGATTTCCGCGCGAACATTTTCCTTACGCTGGGTCACGGAGACGGTGCGGAAGCGTTTCCGCAGGGTCGCAGCCAACTGGCTAGCGGTTCCCAGATCGGGCTGAGCAATGACTACACTGACCGGTTGCATTTCGATCTCCCTATCTGGCTGGAGCTGCGGCGATCCGCAGGCTAAGGGGTTGGCAAATGTAGCGCCAGGCGGCGCTATTTACGAGTTTCCACCTTGTCATTCACAGTATCGAAAGGTTCTGCCTGTAACTTGCCATTCTGTTTAAGAAGAATCTCAACTTTGCCTTCGGCATCCTCGAGTTCCTTCCGGCACGAATTCGACAACTGCACACCTTCTTCGAAAAGTTTGAGAGCCTGCTCGAGGGGAATATCTCCCTTTTCTAATTGATCTACGATTTTCTCGAGTCGATCGAGGCACTCTTCAAACTTTGCCAATGTCCTACCCCAAGATAGATTTTAGTCCAGTTGAATGACGAACGGCCTGTGAAAATCTGTTTAATTTCAATCTGACCGAATCAAAAGTAAAACGGTTTATACGGGTCTGATGTCTCGATCCGGCGCGGTTCGATTCCGGTCAGAGGGGACCAGAATGATCGGGCTACGAGCCGGTGCCGGCCGAGGCACGTCCGCCCTGGTTGCCGAGGACTTCCAGCACGTCGACAGCGGCGTTGTACTTTCCGAACGGAGCGCTGATTTGAGCGCCCTGGACCACGTCGCGGAGGCGTAAGAGCATTTCGCGGGCGATGGCGACGCCTTCGGCGCGAGCTTCTTCGGCGTTTGTGGCTTTGGCCATGCGGCGCATGATCTCGTCGGGAACGGAGACGCGCAATTCGTTCTTCATGAATTCCGCATTCCGCAGGCTGGTGAGCGGCCAGATTCCGGCTATGACCGGAATACGAACGTGCTCAATGTGACGGAGAAATGCTTCGAGCAGCTCTACGTCGAAGACAGGTTGTGTGACGACGTACTCGGCACCAGCTTCGACTTTGTATTCGAAGCGGCGGATCTCTTCATCAATGTCGGGCAGACCGGGATTCGCGCCCACGCCGACAACGAAGTTCGTGCCCGTGCCGATGGGATTGCCACCGATATCGAGACCGCTGTTCAGGTTGCGGACGATGTTCACGAGTCCGATGGAATCCACGTCGAAAACGGCGGTCGCGTCGGGATAGTTTCCGAGCTTTGGAGGATCGCCAGTGATGCAAATCAGATTGCGAATGCCGATCGCGGATGCACCGAGCAGGTCCGACTGAATGCTGAGCACATTGCGATCGCGACAGGTGTAGTGCAGCACCGTCTCGATGCCGACTTGCTGCTGCATGAGAATTGATAGCGCCTGGTTACTCATGCGAGCGGAAGCGCGGGGGCTATCGGGAATATTTACGGCGTCGATGCCAACCGACTTGAGATACTTCGCGCCGTCGATCTCTTTGACGATGTCGATTCCTTTAGGCGGCACGATTTCGACCATGGTGGCGAACTCGCCGGCAGCCAACTTCTGGCCAAGGGTGGAACGCTGCGAGAGCGGAGCAGGCTCGATGGCAACCGCAGCCTTAGGTTTCGTTACAACATGAAAGGAGCTATTGCGCGCCTCACCCACGCGCAGAGCCGATTTCATCGAATGGATGTGCTCAGGAGTTGTTCCGCAACAGCCTCCGACGAGACGAACTCCGGCGGCGACGAATTTCTTCGCATAACTCGCCATGTATTCGGGAGAGCATAGATAGATGTTGCGTCCGTCGACCGAACGGGGCATGCCTGCATTGGGCTGAGCGGAGAGCGGGCAGTCGGTTACGGCGCGGACGCGCTCGAGAGCGTCGAGCATGGCAACAGGACCAACGCTGCAGTTACAGCCGATCACGTCCACCCCCCATTCGGCCAACTTGGCGCCGAAGGTCTCCGGGGTGGAACCATCGAGACAGTTGCCGTCTTCGTCGATAGTGACCTGAGCGACGACAGGAATGTTGGGAGTGACTGCGCGAGCCGCGCGAATTGCCTGATGCAGTTCCTGCAGGGAACCGAAGGTCTCCAGGATAAGGAGATCCGCGCCGGCTTCGACCTGGGCGGTGATCTGTTCGAGGAACGATTGATAGGCTTCGTCCAGTGCAACCTTGCCCAGAGGCTCAATGCGAACGCCGAGTGGACCGACGGCTGCGGCTACATATCCGTCGAAGCTTTTGGCAGCTTCCCGGGCGAGGCGAACGCCAGCGATATTAATTTCGCGAACTTTATCGCCAAGACTGAAGCGCGATAGGCGAAACGAATTGGCGCCGAACGTGTTTGTTTCTACGATCTCCGCTCCGGCCTGAAGGTATTCCTGGTGAACACTGCGAATGAGGTCAGGCTGCGAGAGATTGAGTTCGTCGTAACAGCGGTTGATAAACACGCCTTTGGAGTAAAGAAGGGTTCCCATTGCTCCGTCGCAGAGGACGGGCGCTTGCTTGAGCCGGCTTATGAAATCAGTGGGCATTGGTATATTCGAACGGTTGCAGGGCGAAAACGCGCCTACTGGAACTGTAAATGACGAAGCCAGAGCGCGCTACTCCAGAGCTTGGTTCATGACAAGAAGAGTGCGGTTTCACTCTGCTATAATCAGCGTTTTCAACAACATTCCTTCTCTAAGTGGTTGGAGTACCTTTTGAAATCTCGTTCGTTCAGATTGTTAGCTGCAGTTCTGACACTTCTTTTCTTTGCATCTTGCGGCGGAGGATCCTCCACACCTGCTCGCCCGAGCGGTGTAAGCAACCGAGTCTTTATCTCTACACCACTGGTGAACGGCGGCCAGGTTTACATTGTCAACGCGACGAACGATACCGTTTCTCGGAATCACCCCGTAATCAGCGTTATCAATGCCAGCTTGATGGCACTCACACCTGACAAGACCAAGGCTGCTGTATTTGCGGCGACGTTGAATACCATAACTGTGCTCGACGTTCAGAGCGAAGCGCCGGTCGGCACCGTTGGACTGTCCGGTCCCACGCAGAGTATGGTCGCAATGCCGATCCCTTGTGTCCCGGGGGCTGCCGGTTGCAGTTCCGACGAGATGCTCCTTGTCGCCGAACCAACGGCGCCATTTACAGGATCGGTTCAGAACGGAATTGTTCAATTTGTTGATCTGACGGCTGGGGTAGTCACTGCATCCATCTCAGTTCCACAAGCGCGGCGGCTCGTCCTGAATCACGCCGGAACGAAGGCACTTAGTTTTCAGCGACGATTACAGCGTGAATCTGATCGATACAGCCGCCAAAACGGCAACGCCCGTAACCAGCACGAGCTTCGATCGTCCCGTAAATGCAGTTTTCAGCACTGACGATAGTACAGCCTACATTCTGAGTTGCGGCGTTGAGTGCGGAGGGACCGCTGCGAACGTCTCAGCGCTCACCGTAAGCAGTGGAGCGGTTGGCGCACCCACCCCGGTAACAGGTGCTACGGTCGGACTTATTGATAGCGCGAATCGGCTCTATGTCGCAGGAAGCACGTCAGCCGGTGGATTCATCGATATTATCGATCCTTCGAGCCTGACGGTAACAAAGTCCGCGATTCCGATTGGCGATGGTAATCACACGCTGATGGCTCTCACCAGCAAGGGGCAACTTTTTGTCGGCGCAACGAACTGCACGAACGGCCTTTGCATGTCGATCCTGGACACGACGTCGCAGACGGTATTCATCAATCCTTGTGTTTCTGGAACGTCCATGTGCCCGTCAGGTACTGTAACGGGGTTGCAGCCTCTGGATAATCGCGCCCTGATTTACGTGCTACAGGGAGGCATTCTGCACATATACGATCTGACGAAGAATCCGCCGCAGGAGAACCTGACGGTCGGGATTCCGTTCCTGACTCTGCTCGGAAATCTTGCAGACGTAAAGCAGGTAGATTAATCCTCCTCTTCTTCTCCGTCGTGCTTGGGGTGGTTACCGAGCAGGGTTTGAAGAAAGCGGGTGACCTCTGCAGGATTATCAAAGGTCCAATAACTTCCCAGAGCTTTGAGCGCTGAGTTCTGCGCGGTCAGGCTCTGACGCTCGCTCCATTGCAAAAACTTGCGGGCTTCCTTCTGTAGAGTGGTTTTCTCGTCGGAATCGGCGTCCGTAAGAAATTCTTCGGCAGCTTCGTCGGCTGTGTCGTATTCTTCCGCGGCGTCCTGGTGGAGATAGCCGCGAAGGAATTCCGAGAATTTGGGATAGTCGTTGCGAGAAACGGTTGCGGAATTCTTTCGTTCGCTCATCGGCACTCCGGATAACTGGTGAGAACGTAATAGCGATTCGGCTCGGCCCACTTCAATACCGCAATAGCATTGGAACAGGGAATAGAATGCGACTCTCCGCGATTCAACACGCGTCCGACTTGTTGGTCGCTGTGATAATCGAGCACCAGATTCGGGTGTCCACTGGAACGCTCAAGCCAGTGCTGGATACGATCCTGGTTTTGTCGAATGGCTTCGGCGATCACGTGCTCGGCGGTGGCGCGGTTAGTGTAGGTGGAGGCCGCTGAGATGTGACGCTCACGTTCGAGTCGCTCCCGTAACTCGTCGTCGGTTCGACCAATGTGGCGTTGAAGGGTGTGGCCGCCCATCTGCTCGTCCACGGAGAGATCATGAGCATTACTCGCACTCGACTGAGCGACAGGTGGAGGGCTCGATTCATGCCGCGGTTGCGTCGGCTGCTGCGTGCATGCGAACGCACAGAAGCAAAGAGCTGTCACCAGGCATTCACGAATTGGACGAATAGAATCGAACACGGCTGATTGCCAGGACTGTAAGAAAAGCAGAGTTCTCACTGCTTGTAAACAGAATGTCAAACCTTACTTGAAGACGGGATTTCGGCCTTCAGTGGAGCTGGGTGAAACCGTGTCGCAACCAGAACCGCAAATTCGTGTTCCAATAGTTATGTGGGGTAGTACCTTTCCGGCCATCCTCAGGGAAGCGGGTCAGCAGGCATAATCGGCCATCGTATGCATACTTCTTGCAAAATCACGGTGTTTCTTGTCCTTTTCGCGGTGTGTTCAGCGTTTGGAGCGGATACCAGCCCTAATGGACTCGAGCTTGGATACCGTGACATGTACAACCTTCAATTCGACCAGGCGCACAAAAGATTTGAAGACTGGCAGCGAACCCACCCTGCGGATCCGATGGGGCCGGTTTCGAACGCGGCGGCGTATCTTTTTTCCGAGTTCGACCGGTTGCACATACTGGAAAGCGAGTTTTTTACTAACAACGATAACTTCGAGAGCAGATCGCGTCCGGCTGCGGATCCCGCGGTGAAGCAAGCCTTCATCGCGCAAATCAATAAGGCTAAACAACTCTCAGACCAGGCGCTGGCGCGGAATCCGAACGATCCGAACGCGCTATTTGCTTCTGTGCTCATGTTGGGCTTGCAAGGCGACTATGCAGCACTGATCGAAAAGAGAGACTTTGCCGGGCTGGGATATCTGAAGGATGGCCGCGTAATGGCAGATCGACTGCTGCACGTGGATCCAAATTGTTATGACGCGTATATCGCGGTAGGAGTTGAAAACTACCTACTCAGCCTTAAGCCGGCTCCGGTTCGCTGGTTATTGCGATTCGGGGGAGCACAGACGGACAAAGATACTGGGCTGAAGAATCTTCAAATAGCGTCTGAAAAGGGTCATTATTTACGCCCCTACGCACGGTTACTGCTGGCTGTGGCAGCGCTTCGCGACCAGGATCGCGGGAAAGCGCGAACTTTGCTGGCAGGATTGGTACAGGAATTTCCGCTGAATCACCTTTATGTGCGTGAATTGAATCAACTGCAGTGAAGTTCTTTGTCATTATTCATTGCCAAATCTCCTGCTTTTGAGAACAATGCTTGCGTGAGCTTGGAGCGCATCCAGGTCCAACCTATCCCATGAGAATTGCAAATGCCGCAAGCGCTTTCCCAAAGAACACTTACGATCAAGCAACGATAAGCGGAGCCTTATCGGGTTTCTGGCGAGATCAACTCCCCAACCCTGACTTTCTCGACCGGCTGCACGGCCGCACAGGCGTGGATTCACGCTACACGGTGATGCCACTGCAGTCGTATGTGCGCGCGAATACATTCGGGAAAACGAACAATATCTGGATCGAAAATGCCCAGGAGCTTGGGTCGGAAGCGATCTGCAAGGCGATCACGCCACTGGGCTTGCAGCCGAAGGACTTGTCTGCATTCTTCTTCGTCTCCGTCACGGGGATTGCCAGCCCGTCGATTGATGCGCGGCTGGTCAATAAGATGGGGCTCTCTCCCAATATCAAGAGGATTCCTATTTTTGGCTTAGGATGCGTGGCGGGTGCGGCAGGTATTGCCAGAGCTGCAGATTACGTGCGCGCGTACCCTGATCAGGTCGCGATTTTGCTTTCGGTTGAAATCTGTTCGCTGACCTGGCAGCGTGAAGATCTTTCGGTGGCGAATTTAATTTCCACGGGACTGTTTGGCGATGGCGCCGCTGCGGTGGTGATTGCCGGTGCGAACCGGGATTTGCCGGGTCCACAGATTATCGACACACGTTCGGTGTTTTATCCGGGCACTGAAGCCGTAATGGGGTGGGATGTTTCCGAGCACGGCTTTCAGATTGTGCTGTCCCCGGAGGTGCCCACCATGGTGGAGTTGCATCTGCGCGAAGACATCGACACGCTTCTCGCCGAACATGATTTGACTCGTAAGGACATCAGCAGCTGGATTATCCATACTGGCGGACCAAAGGTGCTCGAAGCTGTGCAGACTGCGCTGGACCTGCCAAGCAAGGCCCTTGAAGCTTCCTGGGAGTGCTTACGGCGCGTGGGGAACTTGTCGTCAGCATCAGTGCTGTGTGTACTGGAAGATTTCCTGACGAACCGCCGTGGTGAACCGGGTACCTACAGCATTCTGGCTGCGATGGGACCGGGCTTCTGCTCCGAGGTCGTCCTGTTGAAGTGGTGATTCGAAAATGAAGTTGAGGGTCTTGCCGAAAGCAACTTTCCTGCTGGCGGCTCTCGTTCCAATGTTGTTGTTTGTGGCGGCGGATACTCCGCAAAAGGTGGATCCGCCGCCAACCTTCTACCGCGACGTCGTCCCCATCCTTCAGCAACATTGCCAGACCTGCCACCGGGCGGGAGAAATCGCTCCGTTCTCACTGGTTACCTACAAAGAGAGCAAACCGCGAGCGCTGGCGATCAAGAAGGCTACGCAGTCAAAGGACATGCCTCCGTGGTTTGCTGATCCGCGTTTTGGGAAATGGGCTGATGATCCTTCGCTTACAGCTGAGCAGATCGCGACACTGGCACAGTGGGCAGATGCGGGTGCTCCCGCAGGCAATCCGCACGATGCGCCTCCGGTGAAGAAGTGGTCGCAGGGTTGGAATATTCCACAGCCTGACGTTGTGATCCGAATGCCGAAGGCAGTGCCGATTCCGGCGCAAGGGGAAGTGGATTACACGTACGAGATTGTTCCTACGAGCTTCACGACAGACCGTTGGATACAGATGTCACAGATCAGGCCATCGTCGCCCGAATACGTCCATCATGCGGTGGTGTATATACGTCCGCCAGACTCGAAGTGGTTGCGCGGTGCTCCGGTGGGCGTGCCGTTCACGGCGAATGATCTTAGCGATCCGGTGCAGAGGAGAAACGCGCACTGGACCGACACTGACATGCTACTGGTCTATGCGCCGGGCAGTTCGCCGGACGAATGGGCAGACGGCATGGCGAAGTTTGTTCCGGCAGGATCGGACCTGGTGTTCCAGATGCACTACACCACCAACGGCCGTGCAGGCACTGATCAAACTGCCGCGGGAATACTCTTCGCGAAGGTACCAGTGACGAAGCGCGTGATGACCTTGCAGCTGACGAACAGCAGCTTTCTGATTCCGCCACACGCCGACAACTTCCGCGTAGAAGTGCAGGGCACATTGCCGAACGATGCGATGCTCCTAAACTTTTTCCCGCACATGCATCTTCGTGGAAAGCGTTTCGAGTACAACATAATTCACGCCGATGGAACGGTGGAGACGCTGTTGCGCGTCAACTACGACTTCCACTGGCAGCTCAGCTATCGCCTGGCGGAGCCTAGGTTTCTGAAAGCTGGAACAAAACTGCAGGCGGTGGCATGGTTCGACAATTCAGAGAATAATCCGCACAATCCGGATCCGGACGCGATGGTGAAGTGGGGAGATCAAACGCGCGACGAGATGATGGTTGGCTTCTTCGACGTAGCCGTTCCCGCGGGGATGGACAAACCTCATTTCTTCCTGCGCGGCCCGCAAACACCGCAGTGATTTGGCATCGTTCGTGAGCTCAAGAGCAACCCTCAAGTGTGATTGCGCATCTCTCAATCTTCCCATTTTTGGTAGTAGATGTTTTGCTGTCTGATGCCATTCTCCGATGCATCTTATCTACGGCCATCGCAGTTAGCGGCAGACGGTCCAGAAGGTAAGTTAAGAACGTAAGACTTGCATGTCTATCGAGGCGCCAAGAGTGCAGCAGGCACAAAACGCCAATTCCTCAAATGTAGAAGCCCTATTTGCCGGAGGCGGAGAAGTCGGCGCGCTGATGGAGGCGATCGACTGGTCGCAGAGTCCGCTTGGACCAGTAAGTTCGTGGCCGCAGAGTTTGCGAACTGCGGTAAGCATCTGCCTGCACTCCCGTTTCGAATTATTTTTGTGGTGGGGGCCGGACTTGGTCGTGCTCTATAACGACGCCTACCGGCAGACTCTACAACGCAAACATCCTTGGGCATTGGGAAAACCGGGCCGGGCGGTGTGGGCCGAAATCTGGCCCGTGATCGGCCCTATGCTGGAAAACGTGATGCGTACAGGCGAGGCGACATGGTCGACTGACCTGCTGCTTTTCCTGGAAAGGCATGGCTATCCAGAGGAAACGTATCACACGTTTTCCTACAGTCCGATCATTGATGAGCAAGGCCAAGTGGCTGGCGTTTTCACCGCGGTCACCCAGACTACAGAGAAGGTCATCAGCGGACGGCAGCTTGCTCTGCTACATGAACTCGCGGCGCGCGCGGCCGATGCTCGCACCTGGCAGGATGCGTGTGAAGTCAGTGCGGAGAGCCTCTCTACCGATCCCAAAGACCTGTGTTTCGCGCTCATATACGTTTTCGACCCGGCAAAGAAGGCTTTCGTCTTGGCAGGCGCGAGCGGCATCGAACCTGGGTTGCCGGCATCTCCGCTGAGTGTTCGGATCGAGGATGCGTCGACTTGGCCTCTTGCGGATGTCTTGAGCCAGCACGACATCACCTCAGTGTCGGGTATTGATACGCGCTTCGCTGATTTGCCGAGCGATACCTGGGACCGGGCACCACATACTGCGGCCGTGGTTCCTATTGCGCCGTCTGGTCCAACGGGACTCTCCGGCGCGCTAGTGGTAGGCCTAAACCCGTATCGTCAGCTTGACGACAGCTATCGCGGATTCTTGAAGTTGGTGGCGGGACAAATCTCCGCCAGCATCGCGAATGCACAGGCGTATGAGGAGGCACGACAGCGCGCAGAAGCGTTGGCAGAAATTGATCGTGCCAAAACTATTTTCTTCAGCAATGTGAGCCACGAGTTCCGAACGCCGCTGACACTGATGCTCGGTCCGGTGGAAGACATGCTTCGTGACCGAACTGAACCCGTACCTGAGGTTCATGCCCAGCGTCTGGATCTCGTCTACCGTAGTTCGTTGCGGCTGTTAAAGCTGGTGAACACGCTTCTCGACTTTTCGCGCCTCGAGGCGGGGCGCGTGCAAGCCAGATATGAACCTACAGACTTGGCGTCGGTCACCGAGGAGCTCTCGAGTATGTTCCGCTCGGCGATTGAACGTGCCGGGCTGAAGCTGGTGGTTGACTGTAAACCGCTGCCAGAGCCGATTTACGTAGACCGCGAGATGTGGGAGAAGATCGTTTTCAATCTTCTCTCGAACGCGCTGAAATCGACATTCGAGGGTGAGATACGTGTCGCGGTAGAGGCATCGGACGGCCATGCCGTCCTGACGGTGGCGGATACGGGTACAGGAATTCCGGAAGACGAGATACCCCATCTCTTCGAACGTTTCCGGCGAATTGAGGGAGCTCGCCGACGCACCCACGAGGGCAGCGGCATCGGACTGGCATTGGTCTCTGAACTCGTGCGCATGCATGGTGGTTCTATTGAGGTGGACAGCAAGCTACACCAGGGCACCGCGTTTCACATCCGCCTTCCTCTGGGGCATGCGCATTTAGCGACGAATCAGATCTCTGATACCAGCGTTCGACGACAAGTGTCAGCCGGTGCTGCTTTTCATGTACAGGAGGCGATGAGCTGGCTTCCTGGTCATTCGGCGCCGTCAATTGACCCGGTTGGGCGCGCGACTGAATTCGCTGTGCCGATCGAGACGGGCCTCCCAAGGAACGAGGAAGGCGAGGAGAGTGCCAGGGTTCTGGTTGTCGATGACAACCGCGACATGAGGGATTATCTCAAGGAGCTGCTCAGCTCGCAGTTCGATGTGGAAACCGCGCCCAATGGAAGAATCGCTTTCGAGCGGGCGAAGGCCAGTCTCCCGGATCTGGTGGTTTCCGATGTAATGATGCCGGAGATGGACGGATTGCAGTTGCTGACGGCCCTCCGGCAGGAACCTTCGACCGCAACTATACCGCTGATCCTGGTCTCGGCCCGAGCCGGCGAAGAGCCGGCAATTGAAGGCATGGAGACCGGAGCGGATGACTATGTCGTGAAACCGTTCACGGCGCGGGAACTAATCGCTCGCGTCCATTCACATATCAAGATCGCGCGCGATCGCCGGAAGGCCTACGAAATCCAAGCGCAGTTACGGACTGAGATGGAGGAAGCAAAACATCAGGCGCTGGCGGCATTGGAAAATATCAGCGATGGTTTTTGGCTGATCGATTCAGACTGGTGCATCCAATACCTGAATTCTGCCGCGGTCGATCTTGGCAGATTCTCGCAGGAAGAAGTGATAGGGAAGACTTTTTGGGAACTGTATCCACAACTGGAAGGAACAGAAGCCGAGCGTCAATTCAGGAAGGCGATGGAAAAGCGCGTTCCGGTAGAGTTCGAATTCTTCTTTGAGCCATGGTCGGCATATTTCGCGAACCGGGTATATCCCTCGCCCGAGAACGGCATTGCAATCTACTCGCGTGAAATCTCGGAGACAAAGAAAGCCGAGGACGCGCTCCGCAAAGCAGAAAAGCTTGCTGTTGCGGGACGAATGGCGGCGAGCATTGCGCATGAGATCAACAATCCGCTGGAAGCGGTGACCAATCTGGTCTACATCGCAAGGAACGATGCGACCATCTCGCCGCAAGCGCGGGCATTTCTGGAGGCAGCGGAACGCGAACTGGCACGGTTATCGCAGATTGCGAACAAGACGCTGCGGTTTTATCGGCAATCGAGTTCGGCCACGCGCGTGAAGATAGCAGACGTTCTGGATTCAGTGGTGCTGCTTTTCGATACTCAGCTCAAGCAGAAGAACATCAAAGTCATACGCCACGTCGATCAAGATGCGTCCTTGCTCTGCCTCGTAGGCGAGATACAACAGGTCTTCACGAACCTGGTAAGCAACGCGATCGATTCCATGCAGCGCGACGGAAAGCTTTTGCTTAGTGTTCACAAAGGGAAGGATTGGTCGAAGCGCTTGACGGAGGGCATTCGAGTCTCGATCGCGGATACCGGAACGGGTATACAGCCGGAGATCAAGAAACGACTGTTCGAGCCGTTTGTGACGACCAAAGGAGACGGCGGAACCGGACTAGGACTCTGGGTTTCCCGCGAGATCTTGGACCGTCATAAGGCACCGATTCGAGTCCGCAGTCGCTTAGGTCGTGGAACCGCGTTCAACATATTTTTTCCCGAGAATGGCATCAACCGAGTGGATGCGGATAAGGCCCCGTAACGAATTGCGGGCGATTTCGCGACGGTGTTACACTCAACCCGTTCGCGGGGTTGGTATATGGGTTGTGCCCTGGCTTCCCAAGCCAGCGAAACGGGTTCGAGTCCCGTACCCCGCTCCATCAATTTTTGTTTACCGCCCTTAACAAAGCAGAAACATACCTCCCATCATATGCAACAGATTGCACAACTGTGGGTGTTATGGTGTCGTTATTCGATGATAAGCGATTGATTATGAATAATTTGCTTCTTTGAGTAGCCAGATCTGTTTGGAAGTACACTTGCCTAAAACATTCAGAGCTGAAGACCAGCTAAAGATGGGACGAACTATGGCAAAGTGGAAAGTAGTATTGGTTCTCGCGGCAGTGGTCAGTTTTGGAGCGACGCTAGCGAGCGCGGATACTCTGCAACTGCAGTCGGCTCCTTACGGTCAAGCAGGGCCATACCTGTTTTCCGTCAATGGAAGCACAACTCTGACGCCGCTGATCTGCTACTCCGAGAAGAATTTTATTGGTTTCGGGGAGCAGTGGACGGTTCAGGAATTCACGATTTCGAACGTCGGCAGCATTACTGGTGATTTCCAAGGATCAGTCACTCAGTACGACGAACTGGGCTACTTGGCCAACGAATTATTTGCTAGCCCGGGTAACACAGATATCCAGAACGCGATCTGGGCGGTGCTGAACACGGGTGGAGCGCAGAACAGCTACTACTGGGGTGCAGTGAATTTCGTGGACGCCAATCCAAGTTATCAGACCTCCGACGTCTTCTACATTCCGATTGGTGATTTCAGCAATCTGCCTTACGGGGAGCCGCAGCCATTTATCGGTCGTGCTTCGGTACCCGAACCAGGTAGCCTTCTCCTGTTAGCCTCTGGGATTCTGGGGGTGGCTGGAGCCGCAAAGAAGAAGCTACTCTGATAAAGCATACTCCGACGGACAACAGCGACGATTCGTTAGTTCCGTCGTTCCTCTGGCCCAAAGCCGCCTCCGCAAAGAGGCGGCTTTTCTTTTGCTACCAGATGCCTTTGTCACTGCCGGTGACGCGATAGGCGATAGCAGCCGCGGACGCCAATGGCGGCAACAGCGAGAGTCGAAACGTAGCGGCTACATCGCCACGCAACGCGGCTGTCGTGACTTGACGGGTGTACAGCGACGCTCCCTCCGGGACGATGGGCACCCGCAGGAACAGTTTTTCGGCGGAAACTTTTTCACCGCCGAAGAGGGCTGCGGACTTCACTTGTGCAGGCAGAGGCAGCCCAACACCGCGGTATTGAGCTGCGTAATCGGAAACCACATTCAGGTAAGTGCAGACGCCTGGCCAGATTCCGCCAAGGTCAGCCGCTTTCTTCAGTTCATCGAAGTCGATGGTTCCGGACTCGATCAGAGCCGCCGTATTGGCAATGTCACAGATACGGAAATAGAAGTGCCGGTACAGGCGCTGGAGGGTGGCAACAATTACGCGCTCTTCAGGAGCCGGGATAGGGAAGCGAAATCCGTTTACTGCCTTTAAGGTGCTTCGGCCGACGAACCGTTCCGCCATTAGACGATGTTCGCCCGTTTGCCCCAGGCGCTGAACGTGCACTTCAACCGATTCGCGCAAGCCGGGTAGTGCAAAATTCCACTTCTTGGCCAGTCGATCGCCCCAGCTGCGCGCTTCAACATGAGCGCCTAATTTCTGTGTGAACACTCGGACGATATCTTCTTCGGACGCAGTGGTGTACAGATCGAGGTCATTGCCAAGATCAGGCCAGTGATCGAGAGATTTCATCACGACAAGAGCGCAGCCGGAAGATTGCAGCGTGGAGACAACTTCATTGAGTCGCGCAACCGCGTTGTCGATGCGAGCATGTTCTTCGGTGAGTATCTGGGCTGCCCAATTGCCTAGAGTGCGAAAGCCGAGGTCACCCGCCTGGTCGCGAACGAGGGTAAATGCCCGTACGACAACATGGTGAGATTCGGCCATGCTGCGAACGTCGGAAAGATTAGCGTCGCTCAAGGTCGACAGATAACGGATTGGCCCTTGTGCCGCTTGAGGTTTCAGTACAAGGCTCGAAAGCGCCTGGATAACTTGCTTTTCTGAAGTTGGAGGCATAATTTCGCTTGGCTCTCGACAGGAGAGCAATGTTGCTTGGATGTGAACAGCCGCACCAGAGTTGGGCATCACCGCTAAAATCTCAGGCCTGCCTCTATAATTCAGGGTTTACTCCCGCAACTCAGATGTAACGGCCGGAATGGCCCCAGGGGGACAGTTTGGCGTATAGCGATCTTCGCGAGTGGATCAAGGCACTGGAGCGCGCCGGGGAGTTGCGCCGGGTGCGGGCTGAGGTCGATCCGGTGCTGGAAATAGCCGAGATCACCGATCGAGTCTCCAAGGCGGGCCGCCCCAACCCGCACCATCCGGAACTCGAACGTACAGCGCCGGGCGGTCCGGCAATCCTGTTCGAAAACGTCAAAGGCCATCCCGGACACAAGGTTCTGATCAACCAGTTCGGTTCCGCGCGCCGGATGAATCTCGCGCTCGAAGCCGATTCGTTCGACGAGATCTCCGATCGCATACGCGTCTTCATGGACGTAAAAAGTCCTCATGGACTGCTCGACAAGATCAAAATGCTGCCGATGTTGGCGGAACTCGGCAGGTTTTTTCCAAAGGAAGTAGAGACCGGTCCCTGTAAAGAATTGATCCGGCGAGGAGAGTTCTCGGTTCTCGACTATCCCATCCTGCAGTGCTGGCCGAAAGACGGCGGCCGTTTCATCACGCTGCCGTGCGTCATTACGCGCGATCCGAAAACAGGGAAGCGCAACGTCGGGATGTATCGCATGCAGGTGTATGACGGCAAGACTACCGGAATGCACTGGCAGCGGCAGAAAGTGGCGGCAGAGCATTATCGCGAACGCATGCGAGCGGCGGCAGGAGGTCACGCGGACGCAGCTTCGTCCGTGGACATTATGGCAAGGTCTACGGGCGGGACGCGCCTGGCGGGCGATGATCATCCTTCCGGAAAGATGGAAGTGGCGGTCGCGATTGGGACTGACCCGGCGCTCACATTTTCGGCAATTGTGCCGGCTCCGCCCGACGTTGAGGAATACATGATCGCCGGATTTCTTCGTCAGAAGCCGGTGGAACTGGTGAAGTGCGAGACGGTCGATCTCGAAGTTCCCGCGAACGCAGAGATCGTGCTCGAAGGCTATGTGAACCTGGAAGAGCTCAGGACTGAGGGCCCCTTCGGCGATCACACGGGCTTTTATTCTCTGGAAGATCTGTATCCGGTGTTTCACATCACCTGCATCACCAGCCGCAAGGATCCGATTTACGCAACGACCATCGTAGGCAAGCCACCGATGGAAGACGCGTATATGGGGAAAGCAGTCGAGCGCATTTTCCTTCCGCTGATGCGGATGTCCATCCCCGAGCTAGTTGATATCAATCTCCCGATCGAAGCCGTGTTCCACAACTTGATGATCGTCTCGATCCGCAAATCGTATCCGGGACAGGCGCGCAAGGTGATGAACGCAATCTGGTCACTAGGGCAAGCGATGTTCACTAAGTGCATCATCGTGGTGGACGAAGACGTGAATGTGCATGACATCGGCGAAGTTGTACTGAGGACGACGAACAACATCGATCCCGAGCGCGACATACAGTTCACACTGGGCCCAGTGGATTCTCTCGACCACGCTTCGCGCCTACCTGATTTTGGATCGAAGATGGGCATCGACGCGACACGCAAGTGGCCAACCGAGGGTTTTGCGCGACCGTGGCCTGACGAGATCACTATGGACAGGGAAACGAAAGCGCGCGTGGATGCGCGCTGGAAAGATTTGGCAAAGGAGTTAGGTATCAAATAAGCAGTCGAAAGTCATAATTCAATGGAATATTTTGAGGTAGTGGAGAAACGGCAGTCCATTCGTAAATACCACTCACAACCAATCGAGCCTGGGAAGTTAGAAGCCATTCTAAAAGCTGCAAACCAGGCGCCCTCGGCAGGAAATTTTCAAGCGTACGAAATTTTCGTAACCACCAAGCAGTCGGTGCGCGATGCGCTCGCGCGAACTACCTGGGACATGGCGTGGATCGCCAAGGCACCGCTGCTGATTATTTTCTGTACGCACGCGAAACGCTGCCAGTATCCGGGTTCGGACGCGTGCGCAATGCAGGACGCGAGCATCGCAACCACACAAGCAATGCTTGCCGTAACTGCACTGGGACTTGGTGCGTGCTGGATCGGAGCATTCGATCCGACGCGCGTTGCTGAGGTGATCGGCGCACCTGATGGTGTGCGGCCGATGTCGATTCTGGCAATCGGATACGCGGACGAAAATCCGGAGCGAACCACGCGGAGGCCGCTGACGGAGTTGGTGCACGAGTTATAAAGGATAGGACGCGCCTCACTCGAGACGCGTCCCTTCTGCTATTTCAGCAAGCCGTAGATGTTCACCTGATGTCCGGCAGGCACGTACACCTTGCCATTAGCAATCGTCGGCGCCGTGAACTTCACCGCAGGTCCAGCGGAATCACGACCAGCGTTCTGGTTGCTGCTGTATAGCAGGGTTCCGACATTATTTGCGTTGTAAGCATGGAGAATCGCCGGGTTGTTTGGCTGCCCATCGACCTGCAACTCCCACACAATTCCGTTCGAGGTGCCGTTTGAAGAAACCGACGGGGTGGCCCCGTGGACTCCATAGACCACAGTTCCCACAGCAAACGGCGAGGTTGAGAGCAGGCCATTGCTCCAATGGAACTGGCGCAACACATCTCCCTCTGCGTGATAGTAGATACTCCCATTCCAGAAGGCGGGCGTGTCGAAGAAATTGTCGAACTGACGAACGCCGCTCTGCACGATCTGTACAACATTGTTAGAGGTCGAACTAAACCCGCCCATGTGGTCGCGATCGACCACGAAGATGCGACCATCTTTTCCTGCTCCAACCAGTTCATGCGGGTGCGACGAAGAATTGTCCGGCAAGACAACCGGAGAACCGCTACCGAGGTCTGCATCGTTCTGGGTAAGGAATGCAGTGTTGGACGGAATAAAGTCATCCAAAACAGCGAGGCTGGGAGAAAGTTTCAGGAACGCATTGCTAAAGCCGCTGTTCACCGTGCTATCGGCGTCTACCCCCGTTTCGATGAATAAGTTGCCGGATGAATCAACCGCCGGAGCGCCGCCGCTACTCCATATTGCGGCTCCTTTGCCGTTGGGGCTGGAGTTGAAAACCGCGGCCTGCGCCAAAGTTCCGGCATTGTAGGCGACGACCCATCCGTGTGAGCAATGGCCGAAGCCGACATAGACGTTACCGTTTGCCAACGCCAGACCAGTGCGCTGGTAGCAGCCACCTTCTATCGTGAGTTTTCCGCCGACATTGCCAGCGCCCGTACCAGAAACCGTGGGGTTAATCTGCTTGGGGCCACCGAACTTTTCAGCGCCATTGGTGATACTAAGCGCATGAAGCCAGAACTGGTTTGTGCCGTTGTTGCGGACCATGGCAACCAGATAGATGGTCCCGCTATTGCGGTCAATGACGGGAGTGGAGAGAACTCCAATTTCGGGAGACACGCCTTCGGTGTCGCTGCTCGGAGCTGGTGTCATCCCGGGTCCCAGCAGGCTCTTGCTCCACAAGGTACCGCCGCCGTCTGCGTCAAATGCGTAGACGCTATCGTGCTCCGTGGCTACGTACAGGACGTTATGGGTACCACCGTTGATGCCGAGCGCGGGGACAATCAGAGGCTGAGGATAGACTTGCCCGTCCACTGAATACGTTGCGAGTTTTCCGAAGGAACCGGAATTTACATTCGACGTGGTGAGAGTCGTCTCCGCCGTGTTCGCTCCCTGCCTGGTGAGATCGTTGTGGTACGTCGTAACCGCGACCGTTCCCCCCCTCCTCCGCCGCCTCCAGTGACGTTGAAGGTGACGGGTGTGGACTTAATGAAGTTGGAGGAGCTGTCTACTTCGATAATCGTGGCGGTGTGAGATCCGTTTGCAAGAGGCACGCTCGCGCTCATCGTATTCCCTGGAAAGTCTCCGATCTTGATGCCGTCGACCCACAGCTCCAGATGATTGACGCTTCCGCTGGCGCCGGTTCCCGCGCCGGTGAACGGTACTGGGGAAGACACCGTGCTGCCCGCGGCCGGTGTGCACAGAATTGCTCCCGGAGAAGATGGTGGGCTGCAAGGAGGTGGAGCGCCGCCGACGGTGAAGGTAACCGGCGTGGACTTAATGAAGTTGGAGGCGCTGTCTACTTCCACCAGCGTGGCGGTGTGGGATCCGTTCGCGAGAGGCACGCTCGCGCTCATCGTATTGCCGGGATAGTTGTTGATCTTGTTGCCGTCGATCCACAACTCCAGATGATTGACGCTCCCGCTGGCGCCGGTTCCGGCGCCTGAGAATTGTACCGGCGAAGACACCGTGCTGCCCGCGGCTGGCGTGCACAGAATCGCACCCGGAGAAGACGGCGCGCTGCAATTACCACCCGATGACACCACGGTCACGCCAGCGGCACCGGTCTTACTTGAATCTGCGGCGCTGGTTGCTGTGATCGTGTGGGTTCCGGTCGCTGAAGGCGCGGTGTACAGGCCGCTAGTGGAGATGGTGCCGACGGTAGTATTGCCGCCGAACATGCCGTCGACAGCCCACGTCACCGCAGTGTTCGAGGTACCAGTAATCGCAGCTGTGAATTGTTGCGTTCCGCCCGTGGCTACAGTCGCAGAACTGGGGCTGACCGTCACGGTAATCCCGGAAGCCGATCCGACGGTAATGAAATTCGTCGCTTTGATCCATGCTCCGTTGTAGTACTGCACGGTGAGATTGTGCGATCCGGCGGTGGCGGTAAGCGAGGTGGAGATAGATTTCGTATTGAGTTGCTGGAATTTGAGAACGCTATCGAGATAGACGAGAAATTTCGTCACAGAAGCGCTGGACGTAGCCACGGCGGAAACAGTGAATGGCGACGATACGGTTTGGTTGTTCAACGGCGTGCAGATGGTGAGCGTATTGTTCGTTGGATTAGGCGTGCATTGGGCGGACGCGATCGAAGTGCAGACGCAGAGAGCGATGATGATTAGCAGAAGACGTACAGACGGACGGCTGGAAATCGTCCGGGCTGATAGGCGGGGGAACTGAACCACAGACATCGAAGCCTCCAACGGCGAAGCACAGCTCACGCGTACTCACGCCCATGGTGCTCAGAGATGCCGTCGAGCTACTCAGACGTTTGCACCACCTTTCAGGAAATCGCAATATTCTTGTCGTAATCCTGACTAAGGTACAGGAGCAGCACTGAATCAGGGATGGAAAGAGTTGCCGGCGGCATATGGCTGGTAAGTTCCCGAATTGGAGCTAAGCATTTATACTGATCATGCATGCCGATCTTGAAAAATATTGCTGCAATCGCGAAGGGTATGAGCATCACGCTGAAGGAGATGTTCGCCCCGACAATCGTCGAGAACTACCCGGACGGACCGGGTCCTCTGAAGGGGGCTAAGTTCCAGGAGCGTTTCCGCGGAGTTCATGTTCTGCAGCGCGACGAGAATGGGCTGGAAAAGTGTGTGGCGTGCTTTCTATGCGCGGCTGCCTGCCCCTCGAATTGCATATATATCGAAGCCGCCGAAAATACGGCCGAGAAGCGCATCAGCGGCGCTGAGCGCTACGCCAAGGTCTATAACATCGACTACAACCGCTGTATCTTCTGCGGTTACTGCGTAGAGGCTTGCCCGACCGACGCGATTACCCATGGACATGGCTTCGAACTGGCAACGTTCAACGCCAGCAGTCTCGTCTATCGAAAAGAGCAGCTGCTTTCTCCTCTGCCAGCTCACCTGGGAGCGAATGCTGTGTTCAACGAAGCCGAAATCGAAAAAGGTATGCCAGCCCTGACTAGTTGACGGTTTTGGCGCGCAAAGTTCGTCAGTCAAAACCGGTCCTGCGGGGCCGGTTTCGCATATAGGGACACGGCAGATCGAATCAAGCTTTTTGCTTGACCAGATAAACGTTGGCGTCCAATTGACGATCGGATTCCCATTGGATCCGGAGCAGTCCACGTCTGCGATCATCGTGCATCATCCGGCCGCGAAGTACCTCGTCGTTTAGAATCCAAGCGTGCCCGATCCAGCCGCCGAATACGCGCGCAGATTGCAGCTTCGAGAAGCGGACGTCGCTCGCCTGGAGCGTTGGCATATCTGGACCGGCAATTTGCGCCTGTTGGTGTTTGCCGCCGGTGGACTCCTGCTATGGCTGTATGCGAAGCGGCACATTCTTAGCGGATGGTGGCTCCTTCTACCGCTGGCTGCATTCGTAGCGCTGGTCATCTATCACGAAACAATTCTCCGCAGACAGGCGCAAGCGCGCCGCGCGGCTGACTTCTATCGCAAGGGCCTCAATCGCATCGCCGACAAGTGGATAGGACAGGGTGAAACGGGCGAAAACTTCCATGACCCTGAACATGTGTACTGCGAAGACCTTGATCTGTTCGGCCGCGGCAGTCTGTTCGAGTTGCTTTCGCGGGCGCGGACGCGCATTGGCGAACAGCGACTGGCGGATTGGCTGCTGCATCCGGCGGAAGTCGGAGAGATTCTCGCGCGGCAGGAAGCAGTCACCGAGCTTCGCGAGAAACTAGACCTTCGGGAATGGTTGGCAATGCTTGGCGAAGAAGCACACGCAGGGCTGCATCCCGAGGAGTTCGTCACCTGGGCAGGCCGCAGGACGCCAGATCAATCTTTCGCTCTGGCGCACCGCGTCGGCCATCATTGCAGTGCTGTTTCTGGCATCAGCGGCATGGGTGCTGCGTGGCGGAAATCTTGGATGGATGGCGCTGACAATCGGCCTGGCCGCTGCTGTTCTTCTGAAGCTACGCGGTGAAACACGTCAGATCCTCACTGGCGCCGAAGGCGCGCTGGCCGATTTGCCATTGCTGGCAGCGATCCTTGAACGATTGGAGTCGGAACAGTTTCAGTCGGCGCGCCTGCAGAAGCTTGCTCATCAACTCTCGGCGGGCGCACAGAAGCCCTCGGCTGCTATCAACCGGTTACAACGGCTAGCTGAGTTTTTGGAAGCGCGCGATAACGTCATTCTGCGCGTGCTCGATGTTCCTGTTCTTTATACCGTGCAGGTTGCGCTTGCTTTGGAGAGCTGGCGCAGAAGGGAAGGCGCCGAGGTCCGGCGCTGGATCGAGGCGATCGGCGATGCCGAGGCGCTGCTTTCGCTCTCCGGTTACGCATACGAACATCCGGCCGACACTTTCCCCGAATTCTCCTCCGAGAGTCCATTGTTCGCGGGCGAGATGTTGGGACATCCGCTGCTACCGAACGATCGCTGTGTGCGCAACAGCGTTCGATTGGAGAAAGAGACGCAGGTGCTGATTGTCAGCGGATCTAATATGTCCGGCAAGAGCACGTTGCTGCGAACGATTGGGATCAACACGGTGCTGGCGATGGCAGGAGCTCCGGTGCGAGCCGTGCGCCTGCAGCTCTCACCGCTGGCGATCGGTGCCAGCATACGCGTTAACGATTCGCTGCAGGGAGGTAGCTCGCGCTTCTACGCGGAGATTACCCGCCTGCGCAAGATCGCGGACGAAGCTGCGGGTCCGATCCCGCTGCTTTTTCTGCTCGACGAGCTCCTGCAGGGAACGAATTCGCATGACCGTGCGATTGGCGCTGAAGGCCTGCTGAGAACGCTGGTCCAACGCGGCGCTGTTGGGCTGGTCACTACACATGATCTCGCGCTCACGGCGATCGTCGATATTCTCGATGGCAAAGCCCTCAATGTACATTTTCAGGATCATCTGGAGGGCGGCAAGATCAGCTTTGACTACCAGCTGCGCGAAGGTGTCGTCACCAAGAGCAACGGCCTGGAGCTAATGCGTTCGATCGGTCTGGACGTATAGCCATCGTTCGGCACCTTAATTTAAACGTTTCAAACTTGACTTAGACCCATGTCTTTTCGCAGACTGCTGGCGTTCTGTGTCATCGATTCGACCTGTTGAGGGAATCATGCGGCTGCCACTTCTCGTACTCACTTCTGCACTCTTTGCCGGTAACGCTTTTTCCGCCACGCCTCAAATCCTGACGAACCATCTCGGGTATGAAACGACAGGCTCCAAACGTGCCGTCATCCTCGGACATTCGGGCGATACCGTCTCCAAGTGCGCGCTGAAGACGCAATCCGATGACAAAGAAGTTTTCGCGATTGACAGCGAAGGCGACCGGTCAGGTAAAGAAGTGGCGCGATTGGTATTTCTGGATGATCGATTTCGATTCTGCCACCACTGAAGGCCAGTTTTATCTTGAGTGCGCGAGCAACCAGGGCAGCGTTCGTTCGTATCCTTTCACGATCCAGAAGCAACTTCTGGAAGAAGACACACTTTCCGACGTTATCTATTTCTTCAAGGAAGAGCGGAACTCCGGACAGATGGCGAAGGCGGATACACATGTTACTTTTCAGGACGGAAAGAGACAGGGAACCATCGACGCGCATGGTGGCTGGGCCGATGCAACGGGGGACAATGGAAAACATCTCTCGCATCTTTCTTTCTCTACATACTTCAACCCGCAGCAGATTCCGCTTGGAGTGCTCAACCTGTTCAAGAGCTATGACGAGCTGCATGCCCGTCACGATCAAAACTTCCTGCAATACGAGCGTCGATTGCTCGATGAGGGCTTCTGGGGCGCGGATTATCTCGTTCGGCTGAAGAATCCGAACGGTTCGTTCTATCGCTCGATCTCTGCCCACGGGACCAATAATCCGGAAGATCGCCAAGTTGCGGGAGAAATGAAGTCGTTTGGCCTGACGCAATCAACGAACGGGGACAATCAGATCGTTGAGCGTGCCGACATAGAGCGTGACTACGAGACTAGCTTCCGATCCGGCGGCGGCATTGCGATCGCAGCACTGGCGAAGGCAAGCACCTATCCCATTTCCGGCGAATTCACCAGCGCCGATTACCTGAAAGCTGCGGAAGACGGTTTTGTCTTCCTCGAAAAGAACAATTTGCAATACATCAACGATGGAAAAGAGAACATTGTTGACGACTACTGTGCCCTGACCGCCGCCACCGAACTCTACAAAGCCACGCACAAAGAGATTTACAAGCAGGTGGCGGATCGCCGCGCGCAGAGCCTGATGTCACGACTGATCAGCAATGGCCCTTATCAAAATTACTGGAGAGCTGATAGCGGTACACGACCCTTCTTTCACGCATCCGATGCTGGTTTCCCGGTAGTTACACTGCTGTGGTATTCGGAGATCGCCGATCCCACCACGCAGAAACAGGTATTCGACACCGTAAGGAAGTCACTGGCCTTTGAATTGGCGACGACCGCTGAAGTAAACAATCCGTTTGGTTATGCACGCCAACTCGTGCAGGACAAAACGGGTGCGCGTCGCACGCAATTCTTTTTCCCGCACAACTCTGACGCGGCTCCGTGGTGGCAGGGCGAGAACGCGCGTCTCGCATCGCTGGCGACGGCCGCTCGCCTCGCAGCTCCTCACTACAAAGAGGATCCTGCCTTCCAGCGTCAACTCGAAACCTACGCTACGAATCAGCTGAACTGGATCCTCGGATTGAATCCCTTCGACAGCAGCATGCTGAACGGCGTGGGACGCAACAATCCGCGCTACATGTTCTTTGCGTCCTACGAATTCACCAACGCGCCTGGCGGCATTTCCAACGGCATTACCAGCGGATTCAAAGACGAAAGCGATATCGACTACAACCTCACTTACAAACAGACTGGCGGAGACAACGACTGGCGCTGGGGTGAGCAGTGGATTCCGCATGACGCCTGGTATCTGCTGGCCGTAGCGGTCGGCCAGTAGGCACAGCGAAGCCATCACCATCGATCGTGACCAGCGTCCTGCGCAGGCGCCTTTTTCTCGGCTACCTTCACCTGTATCGAGGAGGGCGCTATGTCTGCTTCAGAGTGGAAACGCCGCGAGTTCATCCAAACGCTAGTAGCGACCCTGGCAGCGGGAGCTTTGGACTGGAGTGTGCTGCCGGTCGCCCACGCCGACGCAAAGGGAACTAACGAGTTTGACGCCATCATTATTGGCTCCGGCCTTGGCGGCCTCAGTTGCGCCGCAGCATTCGCACGGCAGGGCTTCAAGGTTCTCGTTCTGGAACAGCACGACAAAGCAGGCGGCTACGCAACCAGCTTCAAGCGTCCGGGTGGCTTCGAGTTTGACGTATCGCTGCACTCCACCGGTGCGGCCGAGCGCAATGGGATTCATAATCTAATTCCTGGTTTCCCCGAGATCACCAGTGTCGATTTTGTTCCCCATCCCACGCTGTATCGCGCCATTTTCCCTGAACACGATGTACGCGTGCCGAATCGTAATCTGCCGGAGTATCTCGCGTACCTAAAAAAATCTTTTCCGGCCGAGTCGCAGCAGATCGACACGCTATTCGGCGAAATCGGACAGCTCACCGACGAACTCGGGCGACTGAGCGCGAGTAACGGAAAGGTGGACTACAGTCGCTTCCCGATCGACTTCCCGATCGTATACCGCTATTCCGGCAGCACGTGGGGACAGGTGGTCGACGCGAGGCTGAAGGATCCGAAACTGAAGGGAATCGTTTCAGCGCTGTGGGGATACTACGGGCTACCGCCTTCGAAGCTTGCCAGCATCTATTACGCTGCACCTACCCATTCTTATCTGACTGGCGGCGGGTTCTATCCAAAGGGCCGGTCTCAGACCATCAGCAACGCCTTCGTAGACTTCATCGAGAAGCGTGGCGGCCATGTCCTGTTAAATACGCGCGTGAGTCGGATCCTCGTAAAGGATGGCGCAGCTTACGGCGTTGGCACAGCAGATGGCCATACGTACAGTGCGAGAGTTGTCGTTTCTAACGCGAATGCGTACGACACGTTTCACTCTCTGCTGGCTCCCGCTGAGGACGATGACCATACGAAGGAATACCTGGCGAAGATTGACGCATACAGCATCAGTCTTTCAAGTTTCCAGGTATTCCTTGGCTTAAGAAAGATCTCGTGCACGAGATTGGGATTAAAGACAGCGAAATCTTCTTCAACACCGGATACGATCACGAAGCCGCTTACGAAGGCGCGCTGAAGACTGATCTCAGTAATTCAGGGTACGGACTGACTCTCTACGACAACATCTATCCGGGTTATTCACCGAGAGGGAAGAATACTGTCAACCTCCTAGTGCTTCAGGGTTATGACCATTGGAAACCATTTGCCGCGGAGTACGTGAAGGGGAACAAGTCCGCTTATCGAGCTGAGAAGGAACGCATCGCCGATCTGCTGATCGCAAAAGCAGAGAAGACATTGATGCCAGGACTGTCTAAAGCCATCGAAGTGAAGGAGATTGGCACGCCTCTTACGAACTCACGGTACACGGCGAATTATCACGGTGCGATCTACGGATTCGATCAGACTCTGGATAATTCCACTTCTCGCCGACTGCCGCATAACACTGCCATCAAGAATCTCTATCTCTCGGGCGCATGGACTCAACCGGGCCACGGCTACGGTGCCGTGATTCCTAGCGGCCTGCAATGCTTTGGAGAAATCATGAAGAGTTGGGGATAGCCGCCGAATGGGCAGACACTCGCCTTGTCATTCGCTTTCCTCGATCCCGCTTTCGACGGTAATTCTGGGGCGCGGTGGTGTTGATCAACGGCAGTGCGCGCCTCGCGCCTCAATCCGATTGAGGCGCTGAGGTATAAGTAGCTAGCGCACGTTCTTATGGCCACTGGTAAATCCCAGCGCGTTATGCAGGGACGTAGATCATCCAGGCGACTCCAAACTTGTCTGCCACGATTCCAAAGGAAGTGGCAAAGAAGGTTTTAGCGAGCGGCATCTGGATCTGCCCACCATTCGAGAGTGCCTCGAATAGCCGCTTTGCTTCAGCATCATTCGAGGCCGTCAGCGACAGAGTAATACCCTGGAAGACCGCCTTCCCCATGCATTGTCCGTCAGACGCCATCACTGTTGAGTCGCCGATTTGCAGAGACGCGTGCAGAACCTTGTCGCCGGTGCCGGGCGTCATCATGGATTGATCGGGAGCTTCTTTGAAGCGCATCATCATCGCGACCTTTGCTCCCACTGCGGATTTGTAAAAGTTGATCGCCTCTTCGCAACGGCCTTCGAAACTCAAATACGGTTGAACTTGCATAGCTTCTCCTTATGAAGTTTATGTGGAGATCTCAGCGAGTGCCTCGTCGAACCTCTCCATGTTGTGACGACGGACGGGCGCAACAAAATCGACAGGTTAGCTGCGAGTACTCTTGTATTAAGCTCTACTGCGAAAAGGAACCAGTGCTCGCAGACGGTAATCGCGGAGATAAAGACCAAGCCAGACCAGTATTCCGAAATAGACGGGAGCGAGAACAAAGCTGAATAGAGGATTTCCAACTCGAACGTTAGTCGCCACCGCACCGCCCAGATAGCCGGTAAGCAAGATGGCGCCCAAAACAGAGGTTTGAGGGATCGCGTACAGAAGGGTGCAGGCTAACAGAACCAGTCCGATTCCAACGATAACGCTCTCCGGGTAACCCACGCGCACAGTTCCTTGAACGGCAGGCGCAGCCTTTATGATCTTCATGCCCGCATCCATAAGAAGGAACAGAATCACCAGGCCGCTGAGAATTCGTCCAATCCACAAGCTCTTCTTCGACATTCCGCTTCTTCCTGACGCAGTTTGCACCATGCAACCCTCCGTAACATCTTGTGATTTGAAGTAGCCTCAGTGAAAGCTATCCGCCCGCGATTGCCCCGATTACAAGAAACGGTTCCTTCCCATCGACCACCGCGTCGGGCAGCGGAGAGTCTGGAGATTCGAGCGAAAGATCTTCTTGGCACGCGAAGAAACGCATGAAGGCGCGCCTCTGCTGGGTGACGTGATCGCGGATGGTTCCTTTCAGCATCGGATAGCGGGCCTCAAGCGCGTCGAGGACCGATCGTTGTGTAACCGGTCCTTCGACTTCAAGTTGCACTTCACCTTGCACTTTCGCGAGAGCTCGCAAATGCTGTGGCAGTTGCACACGAATCATGGGAGCGTTTGTACCTCAACCGAAAGCACAGCAGGCAGATCGCGCACAATCGGATTCCAGCTATCTCCCGCATCGGCGGACGCATACACCTGGCCACCAGTTGTGCCAAAGTACACCCCGCATTTGTCGAGCGAATCAACGGCCATCGCATCGCGCAGCACGTTCACATAACAATTGCTCTGCGGCAGGCCTTTGGTCAGAGGCTCCCATTCGTTGCCGCCAGTACGACTGCGGAACACGCGCAATTTCCCTTCGTGCACGTAGTGTTCCGAATCGCTCTTGATGGGAACCACATACACGGTCTCCGGTTCGTGCGCATGTATGTCCACGACGAAACCAAAATCTGTCGGCAGATTCCCGCTGACCTCGTGCCACGAATCGCCGGCATCATCACTGCGCATCACGTCCCAGTGCTTCTGCATAAAGAGCACATTCGGGCGCTTGGGATTCATAGCGACATGGTGAACGCAATGGCCGACCTCGGCGTCTGGATCTGGTATGAACTGCGAGCGTAGACCTCGATTAATCGGCTTCCAGGTTTTGCCACCGTCATCGGTGCGGAACGCGCCTGCTGCCGAGATTGCGATGTAGATTCGGTCGGGATTACTTGGATCGAGAATGATTGTATGGAGACACATCCCACCGGCACCTGGTTGCCATTTCGGACCCGTGCCGTGGCCGCGCAGCCCAGAGAGCTCGTCCCAGGTCTGGCCTCCGTTAGTTGAGCGGAACAGAGCAGCATCTTCGACGCCCGCGTAGACGGTCTCGGGATCGCTAAGTGACGGTTCGAGATGCCACACGCGCTTGAACTCCCACGGGTGCTGCGTGCCGTCGTACCACTGGTGCGTGGTGAGTGGCTTGCCCGTGTCCGGGGAAGAGTTATAAACGAACTTGTTGCTCTCGCCTTGAGGAAATCCACCTGGACCGGTGGTAAGGCCGCCTCCTGGCGTCTCCCATGTTTTCCCACCATCGCTGGAGCGCTGAATTACCTGGCCAGACCATCCGCTGGATTGCGACGCATAAATGCGGTTCGGATCGACCGGCGAACCTTTCAGGTGATACATCTCCCAACCAGCGAAATGCGGACCGCTCACTTCCCAGTTCTCGCGTTTGCCGTCCGACGTCAAAATGAATGCGCCTTTGCGCGTACCGACAAGCACTCGTACTTTGCTCATTCCTCGCTCCTCAGTATGTTTGCAGTTCGATCTCTAACCAAAGACGACCCGAAACCGGTCCGGTCACCTGTATCCGCAACTTCAATAGCAGATTTTGGCAGTAGCCGCCCCACGCGGCCGATTAGTACGACCGTTACGTATAAAAGGCTTGAGGATCGGAGTCAAGCGGATTAATGTAGTGAATGTTAAAAAATGAAAGCAAAGCCGAAATCGAGAGGGCGTCCACGCGAATTTGACACGGAACAGGCGCTGGATGCCGCACTCCTGCTCTTCTGGCGACACGGCTACGAGGGAACCTCGCTTGCTGCCCTGACAGAAGCGATGGGCATCAATGTGCCCAGTCTGTACGCTGCTTTTGGTAACAAGGAAGAGTTGTTCAAGAAAGTTTTGGATCGTTACATTCAGCGGCCCGCATCCTATCTTCCGAATTCCTTGAAGGAACCGACAGCGCGAGCAGTGGTCGAGAAGCTATTTCGTGGCGCCATAGATATGGTGATGAGCCCTCGTCACCCAGATGGATGCTTGTTAGTACAAGGAGCGCTCGCCTCAGGGCCCATGGGAGAATCAGTGACGCAGGAGTTGAGTCGACGGCGCGCGGGCGCCGAGGCGGCATTACGGGGAAGATTTGAACGAGCGGTTGCGGAAGGTGACTTACCGTTGGATGCCGATCCGGCAGGCCTGGCACGCTACATCATTACGGTGCTGTGGGGCATGTCAGTGCAGGCGTCCGGCGGCGCAACACGCGCGCAATTGAGAGAGACCGGCGAAATGGCATTGCGTGTGTGGCCGGCAAACAAAAGCGGCAACGACGCGAAAGGTGCGGTTGCGACTTAGGTTGAACTATGTGCAGGAACATCAGGACACTTTTCAATTTCGATCCTCCAGTCACGGAAGAGGAAGTCCGTGCAGCTTCGATCCAATTCGTGAGAAAGATCAGCGGCTTCACCAAGCCTTCGAAAGCTAACGAAGCGGCGTTTGACGCGGCAGTAGAAGAGATCGCCGGCATCTCACGTCGCCTGCTGCATTCGTTGGAGACGACCGCTCCTCCCAAGAACAGGGAAGAGGAGGCTGCAAAGGCTAAGGCTCGGGCAGCGGAGCGGTTCGGCGCATAGCAAAGTCCCGCTTATGCGGCCTGCTGTCCCGCAGCCATGCCCTGGTCCCACGTTGGTGGTGTTGGTTGCAAATCCGCTCTTTCCATCGCATTGGCAGGCAAGAAGATACAAAACGCGGTCCCGGTTGGGTGTCTAGGTGCGGTCCGAGAGCGTACATGGATCGTACCATGATGTTTTTTGACGATTTCACTTACTACCCACAATCCAAGTCCATTGCCGCTCTCCTTTGTGGTGAAGAAAGGTTCGAAGAGCGAGGGAAGAGTAGCGGGCGAAATTCCGTGGCCATTGTCTGCCGCGATGATTCGCACCCCGGCCTCGTTTACTGCGGGCAAACTTGAGGATATCCGGAGCTTGATTCTGCCACCTGGTGATACCGCATCCAGGCTGTTATTCAGAAGATTCCATAGAACCTGGCGGATTTCGCTCTCCACGCCACAAATCTCCGCATCCGTCAGGTAATCTCTCTCACACACCACTTCCTTAGCCTGGAGTTTGCGGTCAAGCAACGTGAGTATGCTCTCCAGCGCCTCGGTCTGGCCGGAACTTTGTTATCTTGCCGCTCGCACGCGTAAAGCCCAGCGTTGCGTCTGCAATCTGCGCAGCGCGTTTCAGTTCGGAGTTCGCAAGTTGCAAGTACTGGGCGGGCGAGCTGTCCATCGCACAACCTTGCGCGAGGTAAAGAAGGTCAGAGATGGCTTGCAAAGGGCTATTGATCTCATGCGCGATCATCGAAGCAAGTCTGCCGAGCACGGCGAGCTTCTCGCTCTTGATCAAGGCAGCTTCGGTTCTCTTGCGTAAGGTGACGTCGCGCAGAATGACCGTGTATAGCTTCGAGTCTTTCGTTGTGACCTGAGAAATCGTTGCTTCGAGTGGAAATTCCTCACCATTCGCCCGCAAACCATACAGCGTTCCCGGCGATTGCATGGAGCGGGAGGACGTGCCCGTGCTCTCAAAATCACGAATATGCCCACGATGGACTTCCCGGAAGCGTTCGGGGATAAATCGATCGATCGGGCGGCCGAGAGCCTCCCACTTCGAGCAGCAAAAGACTTTCTCGGCGGCGGTATTGAAGACCACGATTCGCTGATTCTGGTCGAGCGTAATGATCGCGTCCATCGCAGAGCTGATGATCTTGGCGAGGCGATCTTCGCTGGCGAGCAAGTCCTCCCTGCTCTCGGCTAAGGCTTCTTCCGCCACTTCAGCGCGGGCTCGATTCTTATCGATAAACCAGCACATCGTTCCCACGGTCAGGCAGAAGAAGATGCTGCGAAAGACGCTCGCCGGATCGAGAGAAAGACGGTGGTAAGGAACAAACTGGAAGTAGTTGACCGCGAAAGCCGATAACACTGTCGCCAACAGCGCGGGACCCAGCTCACCAAACCAGACCGCAATCAAAATGGCAGGATAGAAATATACGTGTGGCGTGGTGTAACTGAAGGGACGAAGCCAGATCACAATGGGAAGCGTTGCGACTACCAGCAGAGCAGCTACGATGTAACGCACGAGCAGCGAGCGCTTTACGGGGGCGCTGGAAAAGAGGTCGGGATGGAATGCTACCGAGGAGAAAACTCCCATCGAATGCCACCCCCGGGTGGATGATTGTATCACTGGAAAAAAGAAGGATTCGTGGGTTCGAGCCTGGCAGAAACACGAAATTTCTGGCGGAGAGGGAGGGATTTGAACCCCCGATACCCGTTAAGGTATGGCCGCTTTCGAGGCGGCTCGTTTCAACCACTCACGCACCTCTCCGCGCCGTGGTTTACCAAAACAAAGCGAGTTGAAACGATAAGACCGGCGTAGCCGCCGATCCGTAGTTAATGATAGCAGAAGCAGATGGCGGTAAGCGCCCGGTGACAGTGGCGAGTTGGGTAGCTAATAGCTGGTAGCCACGCAGCGCCGTACGCTTCGCCAGTGCTACCTTCGTGTTGCGTCGCCGCGCTTCTCACGGAAGAAAGCCTGCAGCATCTCGCGCGAGCGCCCGGCCAGTACGCCCGGGGTGACTTCCACCTGATGATTAAGTCCCTGATGATTCAGCACTACGATTACTGACGTCACGCCGCCCGCTTTCGGATCCTCTGCGCCATAGATCAGTCGTCGTATGCGCGCGTGTGTGATGGCTCCGGCACACATCGCACAAGGCTCGACAGTCACGAATAGATCGCAATTTTCGAGTCGATAGTTGCCGAGCGCACGTCCGGCCTCTCGTAATGCGAGGATTTCCGCATGAGCCGTCGGATCGTTCTCCGTAATCGGACGATTGCAACCTCTTCCAATTACGCGACCGTCGCATACCACGACTGCGCCAATCGGCACCTCTCCCAGTGCCTGCGCACGCTGTGCCTCGCGCAACGCTTCTTCCATCCACAATTCGTCCGAATGCTGTTTCACGAACCTCACGCCTCAGGGTCCCTGTTTCCGCGCTTTTCGCAGATAGCGATGAAACCCGCAGACCACGTCAGCAAGTCTAACTGAGTAGTCTGAGGACCGAATCGATTTCGGTCGGCAAGGAATACTATGCGTTACGCGGCATTTCTGTTGGCGGTTTTGATGATCTCCCTGATGGCGTTCGCACAGACTCCGCAGAACCAGGGTG
>CAWKDK010000014.1:0-415785 GCA_963848375.1 Terriglobia bacterium | reverse complement strand
AACATCGGTCACGATGCGGTTCGTTGCGTGGCCGCCCCGTATTGAGTTCGCACATCTCCCCCGGGTCCGCGCCACAAGTAGGACAACGTACCGCTAGCACCTGTTTAAGCGTAACTTTGTCAGCCTTCATGGCTGCGTATAGTGCCGCAATCGAAACTATAAAAACTGGTCAATATTGAACAGCGATTTACAAAGAAAACCTCCGCCCGGCTATCGGCGAGTTCTCCTAATCGGGGCGCGAGGTCTGACGCGGATAAACAGATCGTCAACCGCGAATTTGCCGTCAATAATTAGCGCTCTAATTTGTTGTTCTGCGATGGCCTGTGTTGCGTAGGTGCGTCCGATCTTGTGCGGAACCGGAGCTTTGGCCCATACCTCGTAGGTCATCATTTATGGCAATGCCTCTGAGCGAAGGGCGACAACATAGCTGGTTATGAGAGACGGATTTCCGGCGTTCCGGGTGACAAAATCTTGGGAATGCCCTCGGGTCATGGTTCTTGCGGGGACTTCTCGTTGATCTCACAGTCCTCGTCTCGCGATATCCGCTCAACACAGCGTCGAATGCGCGAGCTCGCCCCCTTGACCATTTCCGAGTGTCGGACAGGCTCGGTAATACTTCCTTCTGCCAGCTCAATAATGGTAAGGGAGTTGCGGATGTGATGATTGAGGTATCCCACCTCTTTGAAACGTCGCTGCAACTGTTTCTCCCGCGCTTTAAGAAGAGCCCAAACCAGAAAAGTGAAGATTGCGGCCTCAAACAAGTTTTCGAAAGCGCGTTCTCTGAGCCAGGGTAATCGCAGCAATTTGAAGACGTAGTCTAGACAGAAACCCACAATACCAACAAGCGAACCCCAGAAGAGTGCCTTGCTGGTGATACTTCGTCGTTCGTAGTGTTTGAGAACACCGTTGGCTGGGGGCAGATTGGCTGTACTCCGCCTCTCCGGCATGACAACTGGCGCTCTACTAGCCTCAGCCATACCAACTCACTCTGTGGATTACACATACGGAAAGTCACGCACCGCAACTGTCAGTTGTGACAGGATTGCAAGAGCCTCTTTTTCCCGCTCGCGTTCGATCCTGTGTTTATTGAACCGTCCATCTTGCGATCACACGCCGGTAAACGAACAGTCTGCCGAGTGCCTAACGAAGATTGTGACTAGTGGGGCTATGCTCATGCGAGGTAGCTAAGCACAGAATTAGCACAAAATCTGTGAGGCACATCACGGAGGGCCTATTTATGCGGGTCTAAGAGATGGGGTGCCTGGTGGGATTCGAACCCACGTCATCCGGAGCCACAGTCCGGCGTTCCACCGCTGAACTACAGGCACCATCTGGTGAGGATTGGACTCGAGATCGCTAGTGCTTCCGCGAGCGGGTCACTACTCGCTGGCAAACGGGAGCTCTGCCTGCCAGTACATTGATTATAGCAATCTGGCTCCGGCCATGTCAGGCGGAAAGGATCGTCCTTCAGGGATTGGCGTCGCTCTCGAACCCCATCGCCACGCTTACCCCTGTCGGCACGCACAAAAAAAGATCCGCCTCGCGGCGGATCTCAGTTACACATGCGTTCCAGAGAGATTATGCGCGGCCCACTCCCACATACTGGTAGCCCATCGAGCGGAGCCGTCCAGGATCGAGCAGATTCTTCGTGTCGATAATGATGGGGCGCTTGAGCAGCCGCTTGATCTTCTCGAAATCAAGCGCGCGGAACTCCGGCCAACCGGTGCCCACAACCAGCGCGTCTGAACCTTCAGCCGCAGCGTACGGCGATACGCAGCAGCGGATACCGTCGAGCTCCGAGTTCCCTTCCGCAACCGCAACCGGATCATACGCGCGAACATGCACGCCCTGCGTCATCAGATTCTTCGCCAGCAACAACGAAGTCGATCCAGCGATGTAGTTCGTATTGGGCTTGAAAGCCAGCCCGAGAATTCCCATCTCTTTGCCCTTGATGTTGTCGACCAGCGCCGTGATCTTGTCGACGATGCGATCCGGCAGAGAGCGATTCACCTCACGCGCCGCACTCAGGATGCGCAACGAAACGCCATTGCCGTTCGCGAGACTGGCCAGCGAATCCATTTCCGTCTCGGCGAAAGGTCCAGCAAAAACTGATCCCGGCTGCAGGCAGCGCGGACCAATCTTCTTATCCAGTCCAAGTGCCAGCGCCAGGTCCATCGCATCGGCCTTCACGCGCTCGCTCAAGCTTGCGATCTCGTTGATGAACGCAATCTTGGTCGCGACGAATGCCGTAGAAGCTTCCCGCACCAGTTCCGCCGTTTCGTGATTCGTAACAATCACCGGCACCCCGCGCATCACCAGCGGACGATAGGTTTGCTTCAGCGCCATCACGGCGTCGCTGGAATTCGTTCCCAGCAGAATGCGATCGGGCCAGTTGAAGTCTTCCACAGCGCAACCGTTGGTAAGGAACATGGGCTGCGAAACAATCGTGATCGCCAGTCCAGCTTCCTTGATCCGTTTTTCGATGCGCGCGCAAGTTCCCACCGGAACCGGGCTGCTCACGACAATGATTGTTCGCGGACGCGCCATCTGCGCCAATCGCAACGCCAGATCTTCGACCTGCACATGCGTATCTTCCGCCAGGAAAATTACACTCGACTTGGCGGTGGCCGCGGCGACTTCCGTCGAATACATCAGCCGTCCGGCGCGCATGTTACGGCGCAACACTTCTTCCAGATTCTTTTCGTAGAAGCCCAGCTTGCCTTGCGCCACTTCTTTCAGTCGCGCGCTGTCTTCGTCAAAGCAGGTGACCGGCAATCCAAAATCAGCGAGGCATGCGGAAATGATCGTCCCCAGATAGCCGGAGCCATACACTGCGGTGTGCATACAATTTCCTTTCGGCCAGCGAGGGCCAGCAGGCGAGCACTATTGGGGGAGGGCTTAGCCTGCGTCAGACCGTAAGTTGTAGCGTTTTCAACAGTTCATCCGCAATCCGAAATCAGGCCATGTCCAGTAGTTTGGAGGTAATCCAGACGCTAACGGCAGGAAGCTGAAATGATGATGAAGGAGTAATCAGAGAGCCGGCGCAGAGCGCGTGGCCGAGCTACTTGATCCCGACTGACGCCAAGCGTCTTCCCAGCGGAATTGGCGCTAAATCAGTCCAGCGCTCTTCGGCAGCTTCGCGGACGAACGTCAGTTCCTCGATACAGACTCGCCGGGTCCCTTTGAACGTCTGCCAGCGTTCGCGAGCCACATTTTCCGCCACTTGCGCCGCTTCCATGGTATCCAGCTTAGCAATAGTGAGGTGCGGCATATACGGCCAGCTCTCCTCCGCCCACAGCGACGCGCGGTTCATCTGATCGTGCAATTCCCGCATTCGATACGCCGCGTGTGCCACCCGTATAAAAATGGTCGGCGTGATGGGCATGAACGTTTCCACCTCACCCATTTCAATGACGAACGGATTCGCGCCCTGGCAAACCAGCTCTACCTGTTCACGCGCCTGTTGTTCCGAGCCGCGTAAACAGCGTGGCGGCAGGACGGTGATATGTGCGGGGAGATGAGCATGCGGCGGATGGAGTTCGCTACGCAAGTTCTCGACGAACTCGCCCAGGGTATTTCGAATGTAAGCCACTAACGCGTAGCGCGGACTCTGCATGCAGTAGGCAATTATAGACTTCCCGACCCTCGATGTTGTAATGCGAACCGCGAGAGCACACGAATGACTCTCGTGGCACCTGCCCCGTAACTCCGGAACCCACGATTGACTCCCGTGTTCCAGCGCACTAACATGCAACGCGACTGGAGTACCTGCGATGCGCCCATGTTGTCGTCTCCGCCGGGTTCTTTGTGCTGTGCCGCTGTTTGCGTTGCTGACCGGAGTAGCGCTGTCCCAAACCAACGTTCCACCTAAAAACGCTCCACCTAAATATGATGTCTCCACCGAAACCAAGATGAAGGGCATCGTCGAGGAACTGAAGTTCCTCCCGCCTTCAGGCGCAAAGCCGCAAGCACGGTTGCTGATGAAGTCTGGAACCGATGACGTGGAAGTCTATCTTTGCCCCAAGTCGTTTCTCGACGACATGGGCGTGACCTTCAAAAAGGGTGACGAGATCCAGGTAACCGGATCGAAGGTAAAGCTCGACGGTGCCGAGCTGACACTCGCGCGCGAAGTCTCCAAGGGCGAAGACAAACTGATCTTACGCTTCGACAACGGCAAACCGGTGTGGTGAATTGGTTTGTGTGGCGCGGACATTCCTGTCCGCGTGGTTTAGTTTTTTCTGATCCCTCTTAGCAGCTCTCTCCACTCGGGGCATAGTGCAGCCGAGTTTTGTGTGGCGCGGACATTCTTGTCCGCGGATGTTAGCTCGTGGCGCAGCCGACCCCGGCTGCGCGAACCTGATCCCGCCAAACCTCTCCATTTTCCTGTGTTAAGATTTTTGTGACCCCTCGTAGCAGTTCTCTCCACACAGTCGGGGCGTAGCGCAGCCTGGTAGCGCACCTGCCTTGGGCGCAGGGGGTCGGAGGTTCGAATCCTCTCGCCCCGACCAATAACCCAACTGGATCATTGAATCAATGGCAATCCCAATTTGATTGCGTAGGTGTAACTTCCGCCTGGCGCAAACCTGCTCACTGGATCAGCCGCTAGCATTTTTGCCAGTTTTAGCTCTCGCGATCCACTCTCTAGACTTCTTCAACTAACGAGTGCGGTTAGTGCTCGACGATGAACTCCACGAATAAAAGACCAGCTTGGTTCTTGCTCACTCGCCATTGGTTAAGTCTGGTCGGGGTTGCCCTGGTCACCACCGCTGGTATCTCTTGGCTCTTTGTACTGCCGCAACAGCTCCGCGGCCACGTCAGCAATCCATATATCGGAATCGTTATCTTTCTAGTCCTTCCAGTGCTGTTCTTCGCTGGCTTGTTGCTGATTCCAATCGGAGTCTACCTAAGTAAGCGGCGCATTCGAGAGGGCTTGGCTGACGCTTCGTTCGATCGCAGGGCTGCTCTACGTCGGATTGCCTGGTTCTTTGGTGTCGTCACGCTTGTGAACATCATTATCGGGACTCAAGTTACGTACCGCGCCGTCAGCCATATGGATACGCCACAATTCTGCGGAGCGACGTGTCACGCGATGAGTCCTCAATTCACTGCCTACCAGAATTCACCTCACTCGCGGGTGGAATGCGTTGAATGTCACGTAGCTCCCGGTGCTACAGGATGGGTCAATAGCAAGGCCGCTGGACTTCGCCAGCTGGTTGAGACCGTCCTTAATAGTTATCCCAGACCGATTCCCTCGGCGATAACGAGCAACCGCCTCGTGCCTGCACGAGAGACCTGCGAGAACTGTCACTGGCCACAACAGTTCTCGGGCGTTAGTCTCCGCTTAATCAATAAGTACGCTGAGGACGAGTCGAATACCTTAACGCAAACTGTCCTCCTCATGATGGTGGGTGGCAACAGGATCGCAGGGATTCACGGTGCTCACTTCGGACCAGGAGTTCACATCAGTTTTGCAGCGGCCGACGCTGCCAGGCAGACCATTCCCTGGGTCGAATACAGGAATACCGCTACAGGAGTGAGTGAGACCTTCATCACTTCCGACACATCACCTGCTTCGAGTGACAGTCTGCCGCGACACGAGATGCAATGTGTGGATTGCCACAACCGGCCAACGCATACTTTCGAACTGCCGGATCGAGCGATGGACAAAGGACTCAGTGACGGCGCTATAGCCGTGACACTTCCTTACATCAAGAAAAAGGGTGTGGAAGCACTGAAGGCTAATTATCAGTCACGCAGCGAAGCAGTTGCGAAATTGCCGGAAAGCATCGTGAGTTTCTATCAACAACAATACCCCGCGCTTTACGCAAAGCGCTCTCAAGACATTAGCCAGGCAGCTCAGGCGATTCTTGCAATCTACAACAGGAATGTCTTCCCGGACTTAAAGGTTACATGGGGCACGTACCCCAATAATCTCGGCCATACCGACTTTCCGGGATGCTTCCGATGCCACGATGGTTCGCATACTTCAGCAGATGGAAAAACAATCACGCAGGACTGCAACACCTGCCACGAACCTCTAGCGATGGACGAAACATCTCCTGAAATCCTGAAGAAGCTTGGCATCGCGGAGCGAGTCTCGAGACTTCAAAAACAGTGATGCCGATGTTGCGGCGAGAACAACGTCCTGTCAGTAAGGAGCTGAGCATGAGCATTAAGTCTGTATTCGCTGTGGGAGCAACGTTACTGGTTACTTCAACAGCGTTGTTGGCGTCTGGCGATGGTGCGGCGCTCTACAAGGCAAAGTGTGCAGGTTGTCACGGCGCAAATGGTGAAGGGAAACCAGCGGTCAAGGCGCCATCGCTTAAAGGAACGACATGGGATACTAACAAAATTGTCGAGCACGTAACGAAAGGAGAACCGCAGAGCAAGCCCCCGCACAACAAGGGAATCTCAGGACTGACCGATGAACAGGCGAAAGCGATTGCAGACTACGTGGAGACTCTCAAGTAGTTCGACGCCGGCCGCGCTGTCTCAACGACCGATCAGCAGGTAGTCCACATTGTTTTGCCAGAAACAATTTTGAGGGTGCCCCATCTCGCCCGCTTTTGGCGAGGTGGGAGCATTTCCACCTTCCCGCACAAACGCTGCCGAGTCAACGTTACCCCAACCCATCTCCAGTAGAGTTCTAAAAGCGTCAAGGGCGCCGCCGTTCTCGCAGCGGCTCGTTGTCACTCGCTCTTACAGCTTTGGGAAATCGCCGGGTCGAACATTGGCCGGACCTCCGTTTCGCCTTCCCATCCCGGCCAATATTGCCGGTGCAGTTCCATGAATATGCGGGCGCTCTCCACCGCTTCCTCTTTCGTTTTGAACTCAAACTGCGCGTAGCCGCCGACCACTTCCTTGGCTTCGGTAAACGGCCCGTCGATCACCATCACTTTCCCATTCTCCAGCCGCACTCGCGCAGCCTGCGCGCTGGGGAGCAATCCCCCGCTGCCGAGCATGGTGCCGGACTTCATTTCATCTTCCGAAAGCTTCCCGATCGCTTCCACCAATTCTTGTGGCGGGACGCCCCACTTCTCTGCGGACTTCACGATCATCATGTAACGCATCGTTCCTCCTCTTCAGTTTCGATTCCAGAGCTGGGAATTCCGACACTCTTTAGTCTGCTCGATCTTGCCTCTATTACTACGTCGTACGAAGGGCCTGGAAATCGACAATCGTTCAACAGAATTTTCGTCAGAGCGTTTCCGGAATTCTCGACGCGGGTAGCCCGCATCGTTCTTGTCACCACACATTTTGAGGGTGCCCCATCTCGCCCGCTGTTGGCGAGGTGGGAGCATTTCCACTCCCCGCGCAAGCGCGGCCGAGTCCCGGACGGTCTACCGCAGAACGGAGAATGCTTAATGAAGCTTATTGGCCAGCCTCAATCTTCTAGTGTCTGACTCGCAATCAACTGGCAAGAACTATCAAAAGTGTCAGTTTCCAGACAGCCGCAATCGCAGTGAACTAACAGCCCATAGATAGCGAGTCGCCCCGCAACACACCCCGACCCGGGGATGCGCTGAGATTTGTGGGAGGAATTATGTACGTTGGAGCAGCTTCTCGAAAGTTGGCGCTCGTAACTCTTATCGTCTCTAGCGTCTTGCTGGCCGAAGCGGCATACGCCGCCGATACCATCCAGGGTCAGGTAATGGGTGGAGGCGCACCCATCGCCCAATCAACGGTAACGCTGTGGGAGGCGAGTGCCGGCGCACCCAAACAGCTTGCGCAGACCAAGACCAACAATGAGGGCCGGTTTGAGATCGGCGGGGCACCAGCGCAAGCTGACACGAGTCTCTATCTGGTTGCCACTGGGGGGGAACCCGGAGGCAAGGGTGGTGACAATCCAGCTATTGCGCTACTGGCGGTGGTGGGCAGCACGCCTACCGCCCGCGTCGTCATCAACGAGTTCACGACCATTGCCTCGGTGGTGACGCATGCTCAGTTCATCGACAACACGACCATAAAGGCGTCACCGCTCCAGCTGCGGATTGCCGCTGGCAACCTGCGCAACTTTGTCGATCTCGAAACGGGCGGTTGGGGCCCGACCATTCTGGACGCCCTCAACAGCGCGCAGACACCCACCATGGCCAACTTCGGCACACTCGCCAACGTGATGGCTGGGTGCATCACGCGGGTGAAAGCGGATGCTTGCAGCCAATTTTTCGCAGCGACTACACCTCCCAACGGGGGCCCTCCACCGGACACCCTGCTGGCAGCCGAAGTTGTGGCGCTCTACCCATGGCATAACCCTGACAAGCTGTTCGCGCTGCTCGATGAGTTCTATCCACTGCCGAAACCAGGCATTCCCGGCAAGCTCCTGCGGGATACACCGTACTTGCCATATCTGACGTTTGCGCCCAGCGCCTTCGTGTTCCCGCTCAAGTTCACCGGCGGCGGTTACAGCGGTGGCGGCAAACTCATGATCGACAGTGAAGGCAACGCCTGGGTTGCCGACAACTTTACGGTCGGGGCACAAAATCTGGATGCTTCGTGGACCGGCGGTCTCACCAAGTTCGCCCCCAACGGCAGACCACTTTCGCCCAGCCCTTTGGGCTTCAGGGGCGGAGGTATCGCAGGCCCCGGTTTCGGATTGGCGCTCGACGCGCAGGACAACGCGTGGGTCACCAGCTTCACCGGCCAGAACATCACGAAGTTCGACAGGGACGGCAAACCTCTGTCGCCGCCCGAGGGCTGGAACTTTAATCGCCAGATCAGCCAGATGCAGGGCATCATCGCCACGCCAAGCGGAGATATATGGACACTCGACCTGATCAAGGGTCAGGTTCTGAAGCTTCCCCAGGGCGATCCGTCCAAGGTCCAGTTCTTCTGTCAGAACAAGACCGGCGATCCGCTGAAGAACCCCTGCAAACTTATGGGGCCGTTCGCTCTCGCCATCGACCCGCAGGACCGTATCTGGGTTACTAACGCTGTCGCGGACCACGTTGTTCGTTTTCCAGCTTCTGATCCCAGCAAATTCGAAACCTTCAAGGTGGGATACTCCGCCAGCGGTCTCGCCATCGACAGCTTGGGCAACGTCTGGGTCACGAACAAACTAGGTAGTTCTCCCAAGGGGGCATTGAAGTTCGCGGAAATGCTGGCCGCATTTAAATTCAACTTCGACAACGATCCCGATGCCGGACAACGAGCGACCAAGGTGCTGGTGCCTGCTATGACCGAGGAGAAATCGGGATACGAAGGCGGCAGCATAACGGTGTTGCGCCCCGACGGCACCGAGGCTTCATTTTCGCCGGTCTACGGCAAGGGTCTCGTCGGCCCGTGGGCGGCCTCCGTGGATGGCAACGATAATATCTGGGTCTCCAACTTCAGCACCGCGTCGGCCGGGATCGTAGAGTTGTGTGGCTTCCGCACCGAGCATTGCCCGCCTGGCGTGAAGACGGGAGACGCTATTTCGCCTCCAGGCGGCTACGTTGGCGGCGGATTGCAGTTGCAGGTTGACGTTGGCATCGGTCCCGCTGGAGATGTTTGGGTCACCAACAACTGGCAAAACTATCTGGATGCCATTGGCAAGGTGGATGAAGCAGTACAAACCCTCGGCGCGGGTCAGGGCGTGGTGGTTTTCTACGGAATGGCCAAGCCGGTCAAGGTGCCGCTGATCGGCCCGCCGCGACAGCCCTAGAAAAGCGTCCAGCCCACATCGTTTCTTGCCGCCACACAATTTCGAGGGTGCCCCATTTCGCCCGACTTTGGCGAGGCAGGAGCGTTCCCACCTTCCTGCACAAGCGCGGCTGAGTCAACGTAGCGTCTTATCCGCTCTTTCGCCGACGAAATTCGAATAGGAGGGGCCGCCCATTCACGATTTCTTGCTATCGGAGATGTGCCAAAGAACGCCGGTAGGGTCGCTCAGGTAAAGCACACGTAGCCCCCACGGCTGCATCGCTGGCGGCCTGCACATGATGCCCGGGTACTTCTTCGCTAACTCCTTGCGCTCGATGTGTTCCCACCACGCGTCCGCATCTTCGACCTGCATGCCCATCATAAAATTCCCCGCGTGTTGCTCAACGTAAAACTTCTGCAGCAGAAATCGGAAGGAGCCAATCTGTAGCTCTGCGATTTCGTCATTGCTCCAATTGATGGAGAAACCGAGATCCATGTAGAACGCCTTGGAAAGTGCGTGATCTTTGGCGGGCACGAACGCCTTGATGTCGACTACCGGACTGGGAAGCATTGTTTTCTCCACGGCGCAAGAGCTGCGGGACTACGAGCGCAATTCACATTTCGACAGGAATATAGTCTCACTTCGGACGGCCAAAGAAGATCACATATCCGTCCGGGTCTCGTACCTCGAAACCACGCAAGTGGGAAGCCGGTTATCATGCGCGAGGGTTGTTTCAATTTCGCCAAACCTGCCAAATTGCAAGAACGGATGGGTCGCGAGTCACGAATGCCCAAACCTGCTGGATCACAGCAAACTTCGCGTTGACTGACCTCTGACTGCGTCCTACCATGCAACCACTCGTGGATGCGCCCAAACCTATCGTAGGAAGCACGTTGGGCCACTATGCGGTTCTCGATCGCATCGGAGCCGGTGGCATGGGGGTCGTCTTCCGCGCGCATGACGAGCGCCTGGACCGCGACGTTGCTATCAAGCTTCTTCCGCTCGGCACAATTCACGATGACGCCGCCCGGAAACAACTGCGCAAAGAAGCCCTAATCGTTTCGAAACTCAACCATCCGAACATTGCCACCATCTACGATTTTGACTCGCAGGACGGACTGGATTTCCTGGTCATGGAACTCATTCCAGGATCGACTCTGGACGATAGGCTCGCCTCCGGTGCTCTCTCTGAAAAGGAAGCTTTACGCTTGGCAGCGCAACTGGTGGAAGGCCTGGCCGCAGCACACGCGCGCGGCGTAGTACACCAGGACTTGAAGCCCAGCAACCTACGTATCACTCCCGACCATCGTCTTAAGATTCTCGACTTCGGTCTTGCCCGGCTTTTTCTGCCATCCAGCCCTACAGGAGATACGGAAAGCCTCAAAAAGAGCCAGGCAGCGAAAGGCAACTGCCTTATATGGCTCCAGAGCAGTTATTGGGTGAATCAGTAGACCAGCGCACTGACATTCACGGTGCGGGCGCTGTGCTTTACGAAATGGTCACAGGCAGACGGCCCTTCAAAGAAACACAGAACTCACGGCTCATCGATTCCATCCTTCATCACGAACCGGTTTCCCCGCGATCGATCAATTCCCAGGTTTCGCCTGAGCTCGAACGCATCATTCTGAAATGCCTGGAAAAATCTCCGGACGATCGCTACCAGGCGGCACGCGAATTGGGAGTCGACTTACGCCGGCTGGAAACTTCGACTTCAGGACACAAGCTGACGGCAGGTACCAGGTCACGAAGCACCGATCGACGCTGGGTGTGGCGCAACCGAAAATACCTCGCTATTGCAGCGCCACTCATCCTGGCCGCGATTGCAGCGACAATCTTTTTCGTTTTCCGTTCTGCGCCGGTGACACAAGATGCAACCCTTGTTCCCCTCACCACGCTTCCCGGCCAAGAGATCTCGCCCAGTTTCTCGCCCGATGGCACCCAGGTCGCGTTCGGCTGGGACGGTGAAAACGACGGTGCTGGCTTCGATGTTTATGTGAAGGCAGTTGGCGCGGACAAGCCCCTGCGGATAACGAATCATCCGGCCGCATGGCTCGGAGTAGCATGGTCGCCGGATGGGCGGTATCTGGCGGTTTCCCGCGCCGGGGGTGAATATTCCGGAGTCTTCTTAGTGCCACCTACGGGAGGTCCCGAACGGAAACTTGCATCAAACAATGCTCTTGCGTATTACGGCACGGGAGTTTCGTGGTCACCGGATAGCCAACAACTTGCTTTTGTGGTCCGCCCACAAGATTCGCAACGCGATGGAATGCAAATTTTCATCTTGCCCATCGATTCCCCATCTCCGAAGCTGCTGGATACCGATTGTGACCGCGCGATTGCCCCAGTTTTCTCACCTCGAGGAGATGTCTTAGCATACATTTGCATTGAGGACTACGGACGCTTTGGCATCAGGCTCTTGAGCCTTGTTGACCAAACGAAACGGCGGCTGTTCTCCGCACAGGGGGAAATGGATGGTCTTGCATGGTCGGCTGACGGAAAACGGATTGTCTATTCATTCAATCTACCTGGTGGAGCTTCTGAGCTGTGGCAGGTCGAACTGTCCCATCTCCGCCGGCCCGAAAAATTGAGCTTTGGCCGTGACGGCTCTACACCAACCATCAATTTCGCCAGCAAGCGGCTAGCGTATGCTCAACAATCGCAGAATGCAAACATCTGGCGGCTTTAACTCGACGTCAAAAATCCGCGTGCCACGCCGCTTGTCACCTCTACGCGTGAGCAAAACCTCCCTAGCATTTCGCCAGATGGTAACAAAGTGGCGTTCGGCTCAACCCGCAGCGGCTACACAGAGATTTGGATGTGTGAAGCGGATGGCACAAACGCTGTCCAATTAACGTTCCTCAAATCAATCACCGGCACCCCTCGCTGGTCGCCGGACGGGAGACAAATCCTCTTCGATTCGCGTGCTGGCGGCGAGGCGAACCTATATCTCATCGGTTCAAATAGCGGCGCTCCTCGTAAACTAGAAACTGGAACGCGTAGCAATTCGCTGGGTGCATGGTCAAACGACGGACGGTCGATCTATTACGAGAAAGATTCCGATAGCGGCGCGTCCTCGATCTGGAAAATACCAGCGAGCGGAGGCACCGCTAATCTCGTAGCGAAGGCGCCGTCCACATATCCGATAGCATCACCTGACGGCAAGTATGTCTATTTTGTCCGCAGTGTGGGGGAGCAGACCAAACTTTGGCAGGTTCAGCCGGATGGATCTGGTGAAACGGTTGTCCAAGGTATGCCGGCTCTGAGGTTTGTAGATGAGTGGTGGCCGGTCGGAAACGGTATTTACTTCATAGGGGATGTCGGCTCCAAACAGGCAATCGAGTTTCTCGATCTGCAGACTCGTAAGATTCGCCAGCTCTACACCCTTGAAAAGCCTCCAGAACCATGGACAAGCGGTTTAGCTGTGTCGCCAGACGGCAGGTGGCTGCTGTACTCTCAGATAGATGAAATCAACAGCGACCTAATGCTGGTCGACAACTTCCATTAGATCAATTGACGGGGGGCCCACAGGATGCACTGCTCCGGGAAGAACTCGACCCTGTTCCAACTTCTGAGGGTGCCCCGTCCTATTCGCCTTCCGTTGGCGAAAGTCCGGGGTGAGATGCGGCCCGCGATGTTTCATTCCAATAACCATACGATTGCATCGGCACTGGTTCTCATCGTGGGAACCTTTTCCCAAGCAACAATTGCTGACGTATAGTCGTTCATTCATGAGGCGAATCATCCTAGTCGCCGTTATCGCTCTCCTTGCCTTATCTGCATTATGGGCAGTGCAGGTGGAAATCACCTATCGCAAAAATATTAGGGAAGGCTCCGGTCACGCCGAAGGTTGGTCGGCTGCCGTCCCACCCTCGACCCTCCTTTGGGTCGTGGGTGGGAGAACCAACCCCGCAAACGCCCGCCGGTCTGACTGAAGGATTTCTGCATTTTCGAATAGCCCTCGCCCAAACTCCATGCGAAAGCTTGTCAAGCCCCGCTTCCCGCCATTTTCCTGCCAACTACCTCATTCCACGATAGAAATAAATTCGCCGAAAGTGTCCAGTAGGTCCCCTCGAATTTGTCACAATAGAGGTAGGCGTTAGAGTTCGGGAGGCAGGCGCTGGCGTTCGGGAAGTCTTTGGATTTTGCTTTTACTAACTACTAACTACTAACTACCGCAGTTAAGTCTTTGATTTTGCTTTTTTCTGACAACTAACAACTAGCAACTGACAACTGTCGGCCTCCGGCCGACCTAAGTCCTTTGTTATGCGGGACGATGGGACTAAGTCCTTTGTTTGCCGGGACGAGCCTCGTCCCATGCCTCTAAGTCCTTTAGAATGCGGGACACGTGGGGGGAGGGGGTATCCCGGGACTTCCCGATTGAGGAAAAAAGGCGCGCCGCGGATAGGTCGCCTGCACCCTCCCTGCATACTCGAAATCACGGCTCCCGCTGCGATGGAATCGATCTGGCAGCCGTAAGCATTGCATCAGCCCTCGCGCGCACCCGTATGTCCTCGGTGAAGTTGGTCCAGCGTACCGTACCTGAGGAGTCCACCAGGAACTCTGCCGGACGCGCGATGTCGTGGCCTTCGGGCCCGCCACCGGCATGCACGAGCTGATAGCGGCGAATGGCGTCCAATTGCGGATCCGAAAGAATGGTGAACGTGTACCCCGCCTTCTTCGCGAGATCGCGGGAAACCTCAGGTGGATCCACGCTGATGGCTACCGGACGCACGCCTTCATCTTCAAAGTTTTTCAGGTCTCTCTGAATACCTCGTAACTCGAGGTTGCAGAACGGTCACCAGTAGCCGCGATAGAAGACCAGCAGCACCGCTTTGGGATGCGCGTTCCCTACCGGAGTGGAAAGCAACTGCGCCAGCGAAACTTGTTGTCCGTTCGTATCGGCGAGCGTGAAATCCGGAGCTTTTTGCCCAACCTGGGGAACGCCCGCAGTCCCCGGCAGCTTTCGGGCAGTCACGAATACAAAAACCGTCATCGCCAAAAAGCAATACAGAGATCACGGTGATGATGGAGCCTGCGACCTTCCCTCGGTAGAGCTTTGGCTCGAAAAACGCGCGTTTGACGCCAACTAAGACCAGGACCACAGCTACCGCGGCCAACGCCAGGCTGAGCCAGGGGAGCGCGTTCTGGCCCGGAACTTTGAGAAAGAAAAGTCCCTGGCTCAATAGCGCCGCGATGGCGAGAACTAATCCCAGCCACACGGCGGAGTTACGACGTCGTTCATTGTGCACAGACGTGGAGGCAGTGCTGACATTCATAACTGGGAGTCTACCAGTGACCGCGCCCGTCGGAGCAGTCATTGCCGCATGGCGGCGCTTCTTATGCTCAAGCTTCGCGCCACACATCGAGGGCCTGCACGTCGGCAATATAGATGGGGCGGCAGTATCCGCAGTAGCACTCAGAGACTATCGGCTCACTCGGGCTTCGCTTTGTTTCGCAAGAACGCAGGACTACAACGCGCCGCGCACAGATCGGGCACTTGTAGCCCACGGAAACAATCTCAGACGACATGCCTCTTTATAGCGTTTTCGGGGATTGCATTGTGCCGGCCTCTGTATGCGATTTGTTAAATTTCGGTCAGCCCAGACTGAGTGATCCGCTCAAAAGCAGCACAATCTTGCGGCATTCCGGCCAACAAAGGGCTACAATCTCCCTCCCCCGCTCAATTCACTTTTTACGACGATTGAATTTTCGATTCTTCACCAATGAATCGATCATCCATTCATCGAAGGACGTCTGCAATGCGGACAACGAATACCGCCACCGGCAAGCTTCACAATTTCGAAATCCGCTACTTGATCCTCGCACTTCTCCTGATCGTTGGAGCGGCACTTCTTCAACCATCTGGCGCAATGGCTCAAGCGTCTTCACCTTCGAGTGACAACGCCGCGAACTCCGAGATTGTGATCGGCTTTGTTGGCGGCTTCGTCCATAAGAATGATTCTCGCCACTCCGAGGTGCAACTCGGCCAGCGCCTGCAGTCGACCTACGGCCGCAGAGTGCATGTGGACGTACTCGAGAATCGGCAAGTCGGAGAGGCTCAGAAAGAAGTTCTTCGATGGGTTGATCAAAACAGCGACGGCGATCTCTCGTCGCGCGAGAAGCAGCGTGCACGTATCATTCTCTTCGGTCACAGCTGGGGCGCTGCGGCTGCCGTCTCTCTTGCGCGTGAACTACAGCGCGACGGCATTCCTGTCTTGTTGACCGTCCAGGTTGATACCGTCAGCAAAAGCCAGGACGACTCAATCATCCCCGAAAACGTAAATGAAGCGGTCAACTTCTACCAAACGGGAGGACTTCTTCACGGACGCTCGCAGATCTCAGCCGCAAGTCCTCGTACTCGCATCCTCGGTAACTTCCGCTTCCACTATGAGAACGAACCTCCCGAATGCCATGCTTACCCCTGGTACGATCGCGTTTTCTTCAAGGGGCACACTGCCATCGAATGCGATCCGCGTGTCTGGTCTCAGGTCGAGGATTTGATTCGCACCAGACTTTCCTCAGACATGGTGATCTCTCAGGTCGAGCAACGCCAACGACCGGAAGACTGAATGCACAATCACTGCGCGCCTTTATAGGCGACAAACAGTTCCGGAAACTGTTTCTGCAGCGCTTCGATCTTTGGACGATCGCAAACCTCGATATATGGATTTTCGGGATGATGCAGCGCGTAGTCCTGATGGTAATCTTCCGCCCGATAGAAACCTTTGAGCGGCGTTACCTGCGTAACGATTAGCTTTGGGAAAATCTTCGCAGCATCCAGTTGAGCGATGTACGCGTCTGCTATTCGTTTTTGATCGTCATTCGCATAGAAGATCGCTGAGCGATACGAGCTGCCGACATCCGGCCCTTGGCGGTTGAGTTGTGTAGGATCATGCGCAACGGAGAAGAAGATCCGCAGCAGCTGTCCATAGGTGATTTTGGATGGATCGTATTCCACCTCGACAGATTCCGCGTGGCCTGTCGTTTCCGTCGTCACCTGATCGTAAGTTGCGGTCGACGCGGATCCGCCGGCATAACCCACCGTGGTGTGAAGAACACCCTTTACTCGCTCGAAGACGGCCTGAGTTCCCCAAAAACAGCCGCCCGCGAAGACAGCCTTTTGCTTTGCCGGAGTTGACGCCAGGGCGACGTCCGCCGTAGCTGGAGGAATCGGCATCTTCGGTGCCGCATTTGCCGTACAGGCAAGAAGACAAACCGCGTATCCCACGATCAGGAAAACACGACAATAGCGCGCAAGCATAAGGAAGTACCTCACTCCTACGCCTATCAGACGCGCTGACCGAAGAATAGTTACAGAACTTGCCGACTGGAGAATTGCGCCCACACAGGTGGCGCTCGGGCGAAGGAGTTGAATCCTTCGCCCCGGCCAACTGTGGGATAAAGATAAAAGAGGTTGCAGAAACGCTTGCGGCTTAGTGCCCGCTCTTCGCTGCGCCACCGAATGTAAGGTCTGCTGTCTTAAGCCGTAGTCCGCTTAGCACAAGGTTGGACCCTTCGGTTGCAGTGATGACGGTTACCTGCGAGTTCGACTTAGCAGATACTGTCGCTGGTATCGTCGCCACAGTTGTTTTGCCCTGTGCGAACGTAACCTGGCCAGCATCTGTCCACGACACCTTATACTCGCCGGCAGGTAGAGTGGTTGAGCCGACCGTTACCTTCTGATGAATGTTGACCGTTGCTGAATTCTTGCCAGCTGCAAATACAGTGGTTGCGACGGCCAGCATTAACGTAAGTAGAAGTGCGAACTTTTTCATCTGATCTCCTTGCTGTTGCTGGCACGTTTATTGCGCCAGTCCACAATAAGATTTCAGCATGAACAAGGCTCGCTCACACTTAAGAATTGTTAACTGATGAAACGGCGTTGGCAGATACGCTGCCCTGATTCGCGTCAAGAGGCTCCCGCGTAACGGGAAGCGTGATCTCCACACTCAGTCCCGGATTGGAATTCCGTGCCAAAATGAAACCGTTGTGCAACTGAACCGCTCGCTTCGCGATGGATAGACCGAGACCAACTCCTCCCGTCTCCGAATCTCTGGATTCTTCCACCCGAAAGAATGGATCGAATATCTTGTCCAGGAAAGCCTCAGGAATGCCGGATCCGTAATCTCGCACGATGATGCTGGCGGTGTCGTCCTTTTCCTTCAGAACAATATCGATCTTCGCTTTCGGCGGAGAATATCGCACCGCGTTGCGCAGCACGTTCTCCACGGCGCGACGCAGCAGTTCGCGGTCGCCCAAAACTTTCGTAGTCAGCTCTCCGTCGACATTCACAGTGCAACCGCGCGCCTCAACTTCGATGCATGCGTCGCGCACCGTCTCGCTGATGACTCCGTTCATACACACAATTTCCGATTTGCGGCAGGCCGGGTCGCCTTCCACTCTCGTCATCTCCACCAGTTCGGAGACCAGCGTCGTCAATCGGTCGATGTCACGTTTGACGCGATCGAGAGCGGCATCCCTATCAGTGGCCGTCCTTGCCAGCTTGACCGAGAAATTCAATCGCGCCAATGGTGATCGCAGCTCATGAGAAATGTCTTCGAGCAACCTGTGCTCGCTGAGCACCAATTTCTCCAGTCGCTCTGCCATGCTGTTGAACGAACGTCCCAGGGTGCCAATCTCGTCACGACGTTCCGTCTTCACGCGGGCTGATAAGTTTCCTCGTCCAAATTGTTCGATGGTCGCGGTGATTTGCCGAATAGGCACAACAACATTTATCGCCGCCAGCCAACAGAGAACGGCTGTGGCGCCAACCACCAGCAGGTAATAGCGATAGTAAGGCGCGTTTCGAGGCTGTGCGGCGGAAACGGCAATGAACCAATAGCGGCCATCGGCGGACTGGTGCATCACCAACGCCTTTCCATTTACACGGCCGCGCCACTTGGTGAGCGGAGCTTTCGGAACCAGCGCCGAACGGTCTTCTCCGGTAACGATATCTTTCCCATTCGCATCCAGAAGATAATGCGATCCGCCAAACACCGAATTCAGCCGGTGCATATAGGCAACAACGGCGTCGGGACCTCGGGTCTCCAGCATCTCGCGCGCATCTTGCACTTCCACCTCGTCCATGGCGTCGAACACGGGAGTGAAATACTTTTGTTCAATGGCGCGGGAGATACCCAGGAACACAAGAACGGATAGCGCCAGAATAATCGCCATCGCCAGCAGAATTCCTAGGTAAAGAGATCTCATGCGGTTCGCCTAATGGCTTCTTGTGAACACATATCCTACGCCACGGATCGTCTGGATATAGTTTCCACCGTCTTCAAGTTTCTTGCGCAGATGGCTGATGTGAACGTCCAGCGAGCGGTCGTATGGAGTCGCTTCACGATCGAGAATTGCCGCGGTGATTTCGTCGCGCGCCAGAATCCGGCCGGCCGACCGGACCAGCAGATCGAGGATGTCGAATTCCACCGACGTCAGGTCGATCAGTTTACTTCCCTTCCACACTTCTCGAGTTTGAGAGTTGATCTGAAGCTCGCCGGCGATCTGAGCAGATCCCTCCATCGCCAGCTTTCCGGACCGCCGCAGCACGGCGCGAACTCTCGCCAGCAATTCATCCGGATCGAACGGCTTCGGCAGATAATCGTCGGCTCCGCCCTCTAACCCTTGTATGCGATCCTGCGGGCCGGTTCTCGCCGTGAGCATGATGACCGGCACATCGCGCCGACGACGAAGCTGATGCAGGACAGTGAACCCGTTAATGGTGGGCAACATCACGTCGAGGATCACCAGGTCATAATGATCGTCGACAGCGTGGGTCAGGCCATCGCGCCCGTTGTGTACTGTTTCCAGGCGATAGCCATTCTCGCCAAAGAACTCCTTCATCATGTTGCATAGCTCGGCGTCGTCATCCACCAGGAGGAGAGTCAATTTTTCGGAGTTATCAGCCAGAGCCATAAGAGTCGAGTGCCAGACTTGATCTTCCACCACGCGAGCGAGAAGGTCAAAGGCCTGCGCGATACTTAAGAAAATTTAACGCGTCCGTTATCACGGAGAGACCTGCAGCGCCGCCGGATCTCAGCGCTCGGCTGGCTCACCATACTTCGATGCGTCCGGATTACTGGAGAGGAATTCGATAAAGGTTTCGGTGGGTAGTCTGGCGCGTATAGGTATACAGCGAGGAGCCCACCGCCGAGTCCACGAAGTATGAGATAGCGGGGGCAAGTTTTTCCTTCTCGACCTCTTCCTGTTTTGTAACTCCGCCTGGCGGAACTTTCGGCAATCCTGATTCGCCACCGGCTGCCAGTAAGTATGTGCCCTTCGTCGGCCGTGGAAGATAAAGGAAGACGAACTTGCCTGTTGTGTCCCATTTCACCAGGCAATACCGAACGCAGATGGATGCCGTCTCGCTTCCATCGATGGCAAAAGCCTTCGTGGCAACTGTGTACTCTTCATCGGGTTGCGATGTTGCGGCGATGATCCAACGGCCATCCGGAGATACCGGACCGATGTCCAGCACACGTTGCGAGGAGATCTTCCGTCGATCGCTTCCATCCGTCTTCATGCGATACACGAAATTCGATCCTCCCTCGATCGCACGAAAAATCAGGTCGCCGTCGGGCAGAAAATAGGGAGAGTCTTCGACTGCGCTGGAGGAAATGTGCACGGGAGAAGAACGGCGATTCGTTTGCGCGATCCACAGACTGGAGTGACCGCTATGGTCGTTCTCGGCGAATGCCACCTGCTTCCCATCTTTGGAAACCGAGTAGCTCTCCATTGCATAGCCCGGCAACACCTTGTCGGTGCGTCCGCTCGCCAGGTCTTTCACCCACAATTCGCTCTCATGACTCTGGCCGTCGTTCATCAGGAAGTACAAGGTCTTTCCATCTGACGAAAATGCTGGAGCAAATGCATATCCTTCCGAAGAGATCTGGTGGTCTCCATCCTTATCGTGCAGCCACACGGTGCTGTCCTCTGAGCCCACCGAAGTAACGAATGACTTACCGTCGGGGGCCATCGCAATCCCCTCCTGCGAAGTCGGACCCGACGTTATTTGCTCGGGTTGGCCGCCCGGGAAGCGTTGCCGCCAGATGTGAAAAGTATCCGTCAGGGCGGAAACATAAACCCACTTACCATCGAGAGACCATGCGCCTCCGAGGCACATCCCTTGGGGCGGACCAACTACCACCGGCTCGCCGCTTCCCTGGAACGGAACAACCCGGCACGGAATCAATTCGCCGCGGCTGTCCATCTGAACAATCAGCACCCACTTTCCATCCGGCGAGAGATAAGAGTGATGTGCCATGCTCCGCGCACCGGTGGGGACATAGACGTCGCGGCTGTTTCCGCGCCCTTCGTCGGCGGTGACTACGGCCATGTGCAATCCTTCTTTGATCTCGGAGAAGAGCAACCGCTTTCCACCATCGATCCAGCTCAACGATGAGGAATTCGGCAGCAACAGCCGCGGCTCTCCGCCAAGCACAGGCACCTCCCAGGTGTTCCACGGCTCGGTGGTGCTGTACGCGATCAGAGAGCTATCCGGAGTAAAAACCGGGCGCATTTTTATCGTACCGTCGTGTGTGAGTTCGACCGGTTGGCCATCCGGCAGAAATTTCACGTAGACCTGTCCAACAGTAAGAAACGGATTATCGCCACGAAGGAATGTCAGCATGCGTCCGTCCGGCGACAGCGACGGATACACCGCGGAGTCAGTGAAGAAGGTCAGCTGCTGCCAATCCTTGCCGACCGCAGGGGCACGGGAAGGTGAGCGAAGCCAAAGAACTGTTGCTGCCAGCGCGGCTAGCACAAGAACCGCGCCTGCCACCAGCCAAGGGATAGAACGCTTCTGCGCTTTTTGCGCTGTCCCGGTGCCGGCAGATTCGGCGACAGCGGCCGCAGATTCCGCCTGTGAAGCAGGCGTTGGGATCGGCCGCCGCGAGCTGATATCGCGCTTCAGACGCTGCAGTTCGGCGCGCAAATCCGAGGCATGCTGATAACGCAGATCGCGATCCTTTTCCAATGCCCGGTTGATGATCTCTTCCAGCTTGACTGGTAGGTTCGGATTCACGCGCACCGGCGCGATCGGATCTCGATTCAGGATGGCGTCGAAAATTGTTCCTGAAGTCTCGCCCCGGAACGGCGAAACGCCGGTGGCCATCTCGTACAGCACAACACCAAAGGAGAACAGGTCGGTACGCGCATCCAGTTCTTCGCCTCGCACCTGCTCGGGTGACATATAGCCGATGGTGCCAACCGCCGCACCATGGCCAGTAATCGGTCCGCCCATGGTTTCCGTCGTCATCCCGGAAAGACCTTCGGGAACGGACGTCAGCTTTGCCAGCCCGAAATCAAGAATCTTCGCGTGCCCCGTGCTCGTGACAAAAATGTTTGCTGGCTTGATATCGCGATGGACAATGCCCTTCGCATGGGCCGCATCCAGCGCTTCTGCGATTTCGATCCCCAACGACAGCAAAGTCGAGCTATCGACTGGGCGGCCGCTTATGCGGTGATTCAGTGTGCTGCCTTCCAGATACTCCATCGCGATAAACGCGGTGGAATCCTCTTCGCCGATGTCGTAAATCGTGCAGATGTTGGGATGGTTCAGGGACGAGGCAGCTTTAGCCTCGCGGCGGAAACGGCTGAGGGCCTGCTCGTCTCTCGCCACATCGTCGGGCAGAAATTTCAGGGCAACAAAACGATCCAGGCGCGTGTCCTGTGCTTTGTAGACAACCCCCATACCACCTGCGCCGAGCTTTTCCAGGACGCGGTAATGCGAGATTGTCTGCCTGAAAGGTGATGCGGACTCCCCCATCTGCGCACATCTTAGGTTCTGATATCAGGCAAGTCAACGAAACGGGGCGCTTTGCGCGGTCTCTGCAAGAAATCGTGCAGACCTTTTGCCCCCACTCCCATCTAGATACTTCTTTGGAGGACCGCAATGGACAGACTGAAAGGGAAACGTGCTCTTATCACCGGAGGCACTACCGGTATTGGCCTGGAAACAGCCCGCCAGTTCGTGAAGGAAGGCGCACGCGTCGTCGTTACCGGCACCAATCCTAAAACATTGGACGCCGCGCGCAAGGAACTGCCCAGCGACGTGCTGGTGATCGCGTCCGATGCCAGCGACGTTTCCGCCCAGAAGCCGCTCGCCCAGAAAGTCCACGAAGCTTTTGGCGGACTCGACATTCTGTTCGTGAATGCCGGCATCGTGGATATGCGGCCGCTCGAGAAGTGGGACGAGGCTGGCTTCGACCGTTCCTTTGCCATCAATCTTAAAGGCGCATTCTTCCTCATCCAGGCGCTGCTGCCGGTATTCGCTAATCCCGCGTCAATTGTGCTGAACGGATCGGTGAACGCCCACATCGGCATGCCCAACACCACCGTTTATTCGGCGACAAAAGCGGCGATGATTTCGCTGGCGCGCACGCTGTCCGGAGAACTGATCTCACGCGGGATTCGTGTCAATGTCGTCAGCCCTGGCCCGATCTCGACTCCTCTCTATAGCAAGCTTGGATTCTCCGAAACCGACCTGAAGTCGGTAGCCGCTTCCATCCAAGGCCAGGTGCCTGCGGGCCGCTTTGGAAATCCCAGTGAGATCGCCAGTGCAGTCGTCTTTCTGGCTTCCGACGAAGCTGCGTTTACGGTGGGGAGCGAACTACTCATCGAGGGCGGGATGAGCAATCTGTGATTGGTTCGGAATCTGCGAACGCGAAATTATTTTGCTGCCTGTTTTGCCTCGATAACCAGGGGGACGTCGATTGTACCGACTCGGCCAGCGAGTCGGTCCATCACTCCTAACCTGAGTTGATACGAGCCTGGAGGAAGCGTCATGGGCTGATGGAACTGCATGCCATTACGGAATAAGGTTTGCAACTGCGACGGAGAGAGCGACGGACTGAAAGTTTCCGAGAAGCTGCCACACTTCTTCCCATTGCTATCCCATGCCACCGCGATGAACTGAATTTCCGGACGCTGCTGCTTTTCTGGTGTGGGGTTATAAGTCAGATCGCGCGCGTCGAGCAGCATATCGATGGCGACTGGTTTGTCCGATTCCTCTGGAGGCACCACCCGCGCCTTCATGATCAATTGAGTCGACAGCGGAACTTCGCGTTGCATTGCAAAAGCCGCCACGCTATTCGGATCTTCTCTTGTGCTCAGCGGATCGAGCACCGCATAGTATCCGTTGCGATAAAGCACCTTAACTTTAGGCCGAGCCGCTTTCACCGTGATCTTGCGAAAATTGCCGTTCCAATTGTTATTCGACGGCCGGTATGCCAGCGTGTAGTAGCTCGATCCCATATCCATCGCATCTGCGATCGCATGATCCAGGTCGTTCCTGCCGGTGTATGCATGTCCGCCGGTGATCTGGGCTACGTTCTGCATCGTTTCCACCAGCGTTCGGTTCTCCTCGTCGAGACCTGCCGTAGTCTCGTAAGCCTGGTTTCGCGAAATCTCGCTATCGCGAGTCTGCCCGTCAGGTTGCATCGACAGGACACCTCGCACGTCGACCGGATACACGGCGATACGCGTGGCAGCCAGCAGCGCCGACACTCTCTGCAGCCGATCACCATTTGATAACGAATCGAATGGGAAGCCGCCGGAGATCCAGATCAGGTTCTTGCGCCCCGGTACAACTGCCAGTGCCCGAGCTAATTGCGTCAGCGCATCCAGCGTATCGTGGGAGCGCATATCCAACTTGCCTTGATAGTCATCGCTCAGGAATCGCACCATTGCCGCGTATGCTCTGGGACTCTTTAGTAGGCCCGACTCTTTTAATTCGCCAACCGTCGCCGACATTTCCCGGTTGTTGGTATAAACCGGATGCGGCTGGGTAGAGAGTTGCTCAGCCGCAGCAATCAATGTATCTGTGTCATCGGTGAAGCCCTGCACCATGCGCAGTTGCGAGCCTAGCGTGTACAACGCCACTCTCTTTCCACGCGGCAGCTTCTTCAGGAAGCTGACCATGTCGTTCCTGGCGTAGGTAAGATCCTGGCGGCTGCTGTTCAGCGTATCCAAAAGCAGGACGGTCAATGCACCCGTATCGCTGCGCACTGCGTAATTGGTGTATTCGTTCTTAAGAAGGTTTACAGCAGGTGGCGCTGACTTCGGAGACGCTTCAGGTCTCCTCTCGTCGAACCCTACGACCGTCTGTGGCTTGCCGTCCTCCAGGACCGTGAAGTCTTGCGTCTTCAGGCCGTGCACGACCCGGCCGGCATTATCTGTGATAACGACGTCGACCACGACCAAGCGTGCATCGGAGTGGAATACCTGGCTTACTGCGGATCGTTCATCCTTTTGCGATTGCTGTGCGCTCAGCAGGAGGCTTGCGAAAAAGAAGAATGCGAGAACGAAGAATCTCTTTTTCTTCCCGATATACATAAGCGCATCGCCACTAGCTGAACGAACCTGATCACCAATATATCGATCCGGAGCGGCAGTGTGAACCCTGTGGAACTCGTGAAGTTGCGGTTCGGGTGGATCCGAAGCAGTGGGCTGCGTACCTACTGCGGTATCAAGTTCGCTCTATGGGCTACCGGTGTGGTGATTTCGATCGGGCCGGTTCGGCGCATGTGTTCCCAATCGTATTCGTACTCGGCGCCACAACGAATGCAGACCTGGTAGGCGCGGCCATCGACGGACTTACGGGGCCACAAAAACTGGTGGGAACAGCGATGCAGTAGACGATCAAGAAAACGGGCCATCTCGTCCCCCAATTGATCCATGGTGCACTCGGCGCGAGCGGCTGGGAAGTGCCAGCCGAGGTTCGCAGTTTTTGACTCTCCACCGCCGGCAGAAACCAGCGCTCCCGAATCCAGCAGTCCTAAGCCTTCCGGTGCCAAAACAGCTATAGTTTCCCAAGTGGTAAATAGTTCATAATCAGTGCACTCTACACAGCGGCAGTGCGTCGAACGCGGCCACTTCGGGACCGAAACCGTGGTTCCGGCAGGGTGAGTTGATGCTAGACACGAAACAACTCAAGAATGTCGGCCTGCGCTTCGCAAGAACGTTTCAGATGGCGATACGCACGGCGGTGTTGTTCTCCGCCGAGCATCCCAATGTGCAGCGTCCTGTGCAGCAGAGTTTCGATCTGCTGAATGGCCTGATGAAAGAATCCGGCCGCTTCACCGTGGGATTTGTCGATAGCCAGATCGTCCTGAACAACCTGCTTACTACCGACCCTTCACTCGATCAATTGAATAAAGAATTCCTGAAGCGCGGAATCGCTGCCGTAACTTTCGAGCCAGGATTGACCATGGCACGGTATCGAAAGCTGATCGGCTTAGTCTCCGCGTCTTCGAAGGTAATCGACGAAGCCGGCGGCCTCCGTCTTTTCATCGAGCAGAACGAAGTTGAGGGGACCCGAATTCTGCTGGCGGCAAAGAATCAAAAGAAAAACGAGCAGGGCGACACGATTCTCGAAACCAATTCTGAGGCGTACATCCTCTCCAAACAAATGGAGGAGGACCCCGGCAGTCGCGATTTCATGGACTCCGTAGATGCGCTGCTGGAATCGGCGTGCCTCGATCCTTCCGCTCGCAACGCCATTCTTTCGGGCATGTCGGGACTCAAAGAGCAGGGATACGGTGTCCCCATCCCCATGCCCAACCTGGTAGTCGCCAAGGACGGCGAGGCCGACGCATCCTCAGGAAGCGGGGGTCCAGGGCAGGGCCCCGGGGGCGGCGAAGGCGCTGGCACTGGAGAAGGCGGGACTGGCACCGGTACCGGAGCGCCGGGTTCGGCGGGATCAGCAGGTTCGGGGCCCGGCAGCGGTGGCAGTGGATTCGGTCCAGGTGGACCGGGCAGCGGAATGGGCGGCCCAGGAGGCGGTCCGGGATTTGGAGGCGGTGGCGAACCGGGCATGGGTTATGGATCTGGTGGCCAGGGCTTGGGCGTTGGATATGGAACCGTGAGCGGTTCCGGCGGTGGTGAAGGTTCTGGAACGGGATCTGGCGGGGGCAAAGGCGGAAGCGTCATGTTCGGCGCCAGTATGTCGAAGAGCGCAAACCCTGGCTACTACACCTTCATGGAGTTGATGGAGAACTCCGTGCAGCGTTCCTTGCTCGAAGAGAGCGGCAACCCGGCCAAGTCCTATACCTCATTGGCGCGAATTCTGCAGAGCATGGGCGTCGACAAGATCCTTGCTTCGTTTCCCGCTGAACGCCAAAAAGAGCTCGCCAGCGCTTCGCCGGAACAAGTCGCGGCCGAGTACGTGGAAGACACCGCGCTACAGTGGGCCGGCAAGCAATTGAAGTCAGAAGAAGGCGGCCAGAAGCTCGAGGTCGAAGACGAAGTCCTGCGCGTATTAGCACGCACGCTGCAGGCGACACAAACCGCCGATCGCCTGTCGCAGAAACTCGTCAAGTTCATACAGGATTTTGCGGTCCCGCCGCACATGCAGGAAAAGATCCAGTCTGAGTTGCGCTGGACCGCCCTGGATCTCAAGACCAAGCACACCCAACTCCTGGCCATTAAACACTACAACCAGGGGCAGTTCCGTCGCCTACTGGAATTCGTAAAAGAGTGTGTTCGCACCCGGCAGGTGGAACGTGCGGGCGCGCTGGTGAACCACTATTTCGAGTTTCTGGACGCGGAGAAGCCCGAAATCCTAACGGAAGATTTCAGCCGCGCCCCTGAACTGATTCGCTGCGTTCCTGTCGGACAGATCGACTTTGTTCCGAAAGCAGTCGAACGCCTCGGCCGCACGTTGATGCGCGACGATCTTTCCGAATTCACTCACTTCCAGGTAGCTACAACGTTGACTGTTCTCTCGCAGTCGATCGCCACTTATGAAGACTTTGACAATGTCATACAGATCGGCGGCCTGTTGGAGCGTTCGGAAAAACGTGATCCCGACAAGCACCGGCGGTGTTGTCGCGTAGGCATCAGCAGGCTAGTCCCGGTAAATGCGAACGAAAGACTGGTAGAGCTATTCCTCGCCAACCGCGCCGATTCCGCCTGGACCAAGAAGTCAGTCACTCTCCTCAGCTACGGAACTCCCGCGAGTGTGAACAACGTCTTCTCGCATTTGATTCTGGAAGGCGACGCCAAGAACCGGCTCGCGCTGGTGCGCCTCAGTTCGCAACTTGGACCGCACGCCATTGAAGCGGCACGCAAATTTCTCAATGATGATCGCTGGTATGTCGTGCGCAATATGTGCACCGTGCTAAGCGACTTGAAAGACCCGGCGCTTGCCGCGCACATCGCTCCGGCTCTGCAGCACGCCGATGCTCGTGTTCAACGCGCTGCGCTTACCGCACTTATCAGGAACCGCAGCGAGGGACGTGCGCCAGTGCTCGCCGACGCTTTGCCGAAGCTCGCGCCCGACCTGCTTGACGAGGCGACCGACGAGCTGATGTTCTTGAAAGATCCGAATACGGTGCCGGCAATCGGAAAATTCATCGTCGCCGGAAAAAGCAGCGTAGCGATGTTGCGCAAGGCCGTCCAGATTCTTGCATTGATGCCCGGAGATGCAACCCTCGAGCAGTTCTCGAATATTCTGCTGGCAGGAACGCTCGACCCAGAACTGCGACGCACCGCCCTTAAGCAGCTCTCTGCTGCCAAAACAGAACAATCAATCGAAGCGATGAAGAAGCTGGCAGAATCCACCGATCGTCTCGCCGCTGAAGCGCGCGCCAGTATTCCGTCAAAGAGCTAACTACTCGACCTTCTGTTCTAAATCTTTCCTCTCAGCATGTCGTCGCACAGACTCTTCACACCGGCAGTAATGATCTGCAAAAAGCGTTCGCCCTTCTCAGCGCTGGCCGTGCGCGGATCGCCATGTCCACCATGTCTGCTCGTCTCGGCAAATGTCTTGTAGACCGTCACCGCTGCCGAACTCAGCATCTCGTTGCGGCCAAAATCCGACTCAGAGAGCATCATTCCGTCCGGTTCGGCTTTAGAAAGGTCAACAAGATTGGGAGCAATACGAAGGAGGATCGATGTCTCCAACTCACAGGCATGTCCCATTCCTCCAAACTCGGTTTCACGCGCCTGCCAGAGTTCTTTATTGACCAGGTCCCAATACGTCGCCCCCACAATCAGCGAATCCGGATAGCCGTGGCCGATGGACTGAATGGTGTAACCGAGCGTTGCACGATTTCCACCATGGCTATTAAGGATGAGCAGCTTGCGGAAGCCATGCTTCATCACGGATGCAACAACGTCCTGCAGCAGACGGCTCATCGTCTCCACCGAAATGCTGATCGTCCCTGCGAAATCCATGTGGTGACTGCTGCATCCCAGCCAGAGCGGCGGCAAACAGAGAAGCTTGCTTGGCAGTTCGCGCTCGACCCGGCGCACAATCTCCGAGCCGATCAGAAAATCCGTGGAGACCGGCAGGTGAATGCTGTGCTGTTCGAGAGCACTGATACAGGCGACCGCAATCACCTTCTCGCGCTCGAGCGCGTCAACTTCCGGCCACTTCATTTCCTCGAGAAACATCGCTCTCCTCGCACGCACTCAGGCTTCAATCTCACAATGATCGGTTCGGTAATGCTCGACAGCCGCAGGATCGAGTTCCACTCCCAGTCCTGCGCCCTGTGGAACCGTCGCTTTTCCGTCCTTGATCTCCAGCGGCTTCTTCAGCAGATCGTGCTCGCGGATGAGCCACCCAAACACATCGCTCGGCATCGTTCCCAATGCCGACGCCGCTACTTTGTGCACGTAGCTGGCTTCGAGGATCCCGAAGTCCAGCTCGCTGCCATGCGAATAAGGGATCGCGAACAGATCAGCCATTGCAGTCAGCCGTCGAAACGCGAAAATGCCGCCATTGAAGTGAAAGTAGTCATTGCAATCAAGCTTGGCAGCGCGCGCCGCATCCTGTGGCATTTGCCCCATTTCGATGTACGGCAACGAAACGTGCATGGAAAGCGGCACATGGATCTTGCTGCGCAAGTAGCGCCATCCATCGTAGTTCCAGCGTGGAATCGGGTCCTCGAGATAGAGCACATTGCCGATCTCTTCCAGTTCGCGCGCGATTCGCTCGGCATTTGCCGGAATCTCGAACCGCTCATTGGGATCGAGCACAACCCAAAAATCTTTCCCGCACGCCTTTCTGATCTCCCGGCACCAATCGGCTACGGGATCGGTCAGCGTGCACTTGAACTTGATGCATTCATACCCGAGCGCCTTCGCTTCTTTGGCTTTGCGAGCTGCGTCTGCCGTTGTACGATGTCCGGTCCATGCCGCCACTCGTATCTTGTCACGATACTTGCCACCAAGCAGCTGATATAGAGGAATGTCGTGGGACTTAGCCAGCGCATCTGTCAGCGCGCACTCGTAACCGTCGTACACGCGTCCTGCGGGAAGTGGCAGCGCCTGCAGATTCAGTCTGCTCAGATCTGCGCCAATCAGCTCCCTTGCGACGGCGCGCATCAGCTCACGCGAAATCCCGCGATAGGATTCGCCCAGTCCAACGATGCCATTGTCGAATTCCACCTGGATCATCGTCTTCGGCACCTGGTCGAACTGTTGCGTCCAGCCCTGCTTACCGCCAACCGGCAGCTTGTGAAGCGCATAATCAACTTCCGGACTGTTGATGCTGTCCGCGCGCGCGGGAATCTGCACTTCGTCGAGCACAATTCGGCGAACGATCACAGGAACCTTCCGTTCATAGCAACTCACTTATAAGAGTTCAGGGTAGCGGCTGGCAAGATTGGCAGCTACGCAGCACGATTCGGCATACTGTTTTTATAGTATTGTGCGCGATCTGGCATGGCAGTACCTTGCTAATCGGTCTCCGATTTGTCCTGAGTCAGACGCGATTCAGGCTACTGCACCTTTGAAACGGATTGTCGAAGTGACGCTCTTCGGTAGTCCGTTTCTTCTCTTCCTTCGCGATAATCAGCAGAAAAATAAATCGACAGAGTTACAGAAATACATGGCGTGGATAGCTTGCGCTATCTGGTATAGGCAGGATCAAATCCTATGCAGTTCGTCGCGAAACGCCAGCTTCGCCTTGCGGCAGCTTTTTCATCTTAATTAACGCCCGGCAATCGAGTGTACCGATCAGTTCGTCGCTCAACTGCATCTCGGGTGAGTAACAATTCTGGGCAAGTTGGCTGATGATCTGCATTTCGCCCGGCTTCAGAACAACCGCCGGCAGTTCGCTGAAATGTCGAAACATCCATAGCAGCCGAAGTCGCTGCCGCATCTGCGGTCTCAAATAATACGGACCCTCTTCTGTGACTACCCTGACCACTCCGCGATACAGCCGTCCAATGGACATATCGCTGCGTTCCTTAAAAGATGTGATGGGGACAGCCTTGGCCGCTCAGGGGAGAGAAGAAAAAGAATGATACACATGCACTAGGGGGTGTGCAAACGAGTCACAATCGTGACCGTCTCCAAGTTCCTGAAAAAAGAGGCGGCTTCGAGCCGCCCCGGAGGAATTACTTGGATGAGACCATTCTTTCGGCTCATCTGCATATTCTTCTTACGAGCGAACGCTGCCCAGATTACGAAGGTATGGCGTACTGTCGGAAGCGCCCGGCAATCGTGCGAGAAAATATGATTCTTGAGTTAACAGAGAGCCGGCTGGTGCGATTCCGGCTCGGCCATATAGGCGCGTACGGCCTCCGAGAGCTGTGCCCGGAACACCTCGTTCATAGTGCGCAAATCGTGGAACAGGGTGCTCAGGTCCACCCGCATCAGGTTGCGCTCAGCGTAAACAAGTACCACCTTCTCCAGCGCGTGCAACTCGTCCACCATGCTGGAGGCACGATAGCCCTCGGCGCGGCGCCGCTCCCCATGAGCTGCCGCCGGCTCCAGGTCAGCCTCCGGCCGTCTCTCAAGCCCACGTTGCAGATTGCGGATCACGGAATCCAACACTTCCGCAAATGACTCGATAGTACCGCTCTCCGCTAAATCCGCGCTGACCAGCCAATCGTGCAGAATTCCCTGCCGATTCTCTTTAATCAGATCTACCAGACGCAACAGGGGCGCCTGCTGGCGAAGAATAGGGCTCGCCAGCTTTTCCCGGATCTTGCCAACCAGCGAAGCTATATCCGCGGGCTTTACTAAGTAGTCATCAACCTGGCTCTGTATCGCCCGCAGCGCGCTCTCGAACGCAGGGTATCCCGTGAGAATAATCGTTGTGGCGGAGGGCTGGATCCGTCGCATCGCGCTCACAACCGTGAACCCGTCCCCCGGCTCACCTATATTTAAGTCCGATAGCAGCACCTCGAAATTTTCGGTGCTGATGATCTTCAACGCTTCCGGCACCGTAGCTGCAACCGCAACTTCGAACCCATGCTGGCGCAGGATCTCCGGCAATGTAAGCCGGATATTTGGATCGTCATCAACAAAAAGAATTTTCGGTCCCACCTTCGTTTCCTTGCACTGGGGTTTGCCCAGGAGACGGCAGTTTACGAACCACAATCAAACTGACTGTTGTTGATCTAGCAAGGCCGTTGCCATCTCAGAACTTGTTGCCTTTCAACAATTGGGATGCAGCTCACCTGCTTTGCAGTTGGGTAATTCTTACTCGCGCCCGTGACATCGCAGTCACTGGACTGCTGGACAGCCCTCCCGCGCGTATCTGGACGGCGGCTCTCGTAATCTCGCAAGAGTTCACGCCAGCTGCGATTCTTTCCCGCCATGGCTCACTTTCCCCAACCCCACCGCAGCGTGCGGGCTCCCCGGGTGCGAGTCCCGAACAGCGAGTCGGTCAATTTCTCGCTGGAAGGCAAACGCGTACCGGCGGTCCTGCATGAGATTTCAACTACTGGCGGACTTGCCCAATTTACTGGCACTGTTCGCGAAGGCACTTTGGCAGAACTTCATATGCGATCGAAATCCGGCCCCATCAGCGGACTCGTAGAGCTGATGCGCCCCGTGACTCGATCTGCCGCCAAGTTGCAGCCTTTTCGCTTCGTTGCCCTCGGTGACGAAGACCACGATCGTCTCGCCGGAGTTCTCCGGCAGATGATCGATCAGGGATACGGCGCCTAACCCCACACGGCGCCGCCTCCCTTAGATTTGTGAAACATTGGGTGCCCCATCTCTGCCGTCTTTTGGCAGAGGTGGGATTCGATCATCGATTGTTGTGGCGCGCCCGCGGCTTCCGTCTCCTTGAGACGTAGGCTTGCGGGCGCTCTCTTTTACAAAAGCTCGGAATCGTATTGTCGAAACAGTTCGCTGAGCTTCGGCCCGCTCCGATCCGTCATCGCATGTATCGCCTGAATCAGCTCATAGATTTTCGGCGTCATGATCAGCAGGTACCGGCACCTGCCTTCCCCCGGATTCCAATACGTGTGTGGAGTGCCACGCGGAACCAGCACAGCACTGCCCTCTCGGGCCTCGACCTCCTCGTCGCCCCTGCGTATTCGCAACACGCCTTCGAGCACATACCAGGCTTCGTCGTCATGATGATGAACATGCGGAGGAGCAATGAGAAAAGGGCTACCGGTATGCCCGCCCGGGTCCTCCCATTCGGCAATCGACAAACGAATCTCCCAATTTCCCAAGGACCTGTCCCGCAAGCGGCGGCGCAATGATCGGTGAATTCATAGTCGCAGTAATCTAGTGCGGCAGCCTGCCGCGTGCAACGATGGAATAACGCGACGCTCTCGATGGCCCATTTCGCCCACTCTGGCGAAGGGCAGTTGATGACTGGAAAAGCGCTCCAGCACTAAACTCTTCCTATGTCTCTCCCAGAAGGATTCACAGCCCGCCAGGCCTCCACGGCCGATCTGGACACATTGGTCTTACATCGTCGTGCGATGTTCTACGACATGGGGTACGCAGACGCAGCTGCGCTCGACTCCATGGCAGCGAAGTTTCGTCCCTGGCTGTTGGCGCGCATGGATTCGGGAGACTACCTTGCCTGGCTGGTATCTGGCCCCGACGGTTCCGTTGCAGCCGGCGCCGGGCTTTGGTTAATGGATTGGCCTCCCCACATGATCGGGACCGGAACGCGGCGAGGTAACATCGTCAACGTCTATACCGCCGAACCGTATCGCCGTCTCGGCCTCGCACGTGAGCTGATGACAACCGTGCTCGCCTGGTGCCGTGACAACCGCATCGATACCGTCATTCTGCATGCCAGCCCTTCCGGCCGCCGTCTCTACGAATCCCTGGGTTTTCAAGCCACAAACGAAATGCGCCTGACCTTGTGATCTGCACAACCGGTTTTGTGAACCAGACCAAATAAACCGACTACAAATTCGCGCCGAAGGCCAACAGACGGCCGTCGCAATCCTTCACTACAAACTCTCGCGAGCGCCATGGCATGTTGCCAAGTCCTCGCGTGAACTCCACGCCCTTGCCGGCATACTCGGCATAAAGCGCGTCGGCATCTTCGACAAAGAGGTATGCGTCGAGCAGTTCGTCCGCGTATTTGTCCGGATTGGCTGTGGGCGGAGCTGCGCAGCGGAAATGAATCGCGTGCTGGTCGCGCGCCACAATGGCGTACACCGGCGGATCCTGCCACGTCCCGAGACATTCGAAGCCCAGTTTGTCTTTGTAATAGGCGACCGTAGCGGGAATGTCCGTAGTGAAGAACACAGGTGCGATCTGACGGATCATGGAGCAAGTCTACTGCAGCCCCGGGCACAGCTGTTCGAACCGGCAGGCGGGATTCTGTCCCACAATCCTCCCGACCTTTTCGAGTGCTGGAAGCTTTTCGTTAGCAGCCTCGTGCAACCGCTGTCAGGCGCCGATACATCCTTTCCCACAATCATTCGTCATTTAATCTCGTAGCTGCATCATTTGTAGCAACTTGTACGTGTAGACACTCGCAGAGCACAACTCGGGAACCACTTCTTCGCTCTACGGTGGATGGGCAGAGTCGGAGTGAGGACCGGCAAAGCCTCTTTGAATGCGGACGCAGCCCGGACGACACCAACACACCTCTATCGTCGCCCGGGAGGGGTGAAGGTCAACCACTGGTCTGCGTTGACCTCACCCCTTACTGGGCCACTACAGATGTCTAAAGGTGTACCGCTGCCCCGCGATCGCTACATTTGCGGCGCTGTTGTTCCATCCGACCATTTAGGAACCGGAATCAGGAATACGGTAATGGGTTCAGGAGCGCCCTGAAACTGCCCGCTGAAAATGATCGGCGACCCGGGCTTATCCGCGCCCCAGGACGCAGCATCGGCCAGAGGAGCGTAGATCATCAGGTGACACATGTTGTGATCGCCGGCCTCCGTCAGGTACGCCTTCTTCGACATCATGTAGCTCATCGCGCCACCTTCGAGGCCAGGTAGCTCTTTTCGGCTCGCTGCGGTCTTGAGAGCCTCCATGATTTGTGCTTTGGACTGTCCGGCTAATACCAGATTCGTCCTTTTGATGGTGAGGGGGAACACCGACCGCGCTGCCGCTGGGTTGAAGCAGAGCGGACCCCGTAGCTTGGGATTCCAGAAGTCGGCGCTGTCGAACGGCGACATCCAACCGCGTTCTACAACGCAGACGAAACCGTTAGTGCCCTTCACTGCGAGCTCATATCCATGCGGACCCAGGATCTGGATCTCAGCTTGTCCGGAAATCGACTCTGGAGCTGCGCTTCGTGCCAAGGCGATCTCAGCGCCGCGATCCATGAGGTACTGATTCAGCGGAGCCATGCTCGGATACGCCGCAGGGCGATCCTGCGCTTCCATTGGCCACGCCGCCGCCAACACAACCATGAGCACTGACGTTGCTAACCCGATCGTCACGGGAGTATTTCGCTTCATTGGTTTTTATTCTCCTGACGTATTTCTGGAGACGAATATAGGTTGATATCAATATAATTGGGTTATGTCAACGGATAAGAGCCCTGCCTATGAGACGACTCTCCTCGTCCGCGACTCTTGCCTGTGTCTTCACGTCCAGCGAGCGGCACGGGCGCTGGCACGCCGCTTCGATGACGCGTTCCGCCCATTGGGCCTGACAAACGGTCAATTCTCCCTGATGATGTCGCTGAATCGCCCGGAACCGCCTCCGATGGCGGCAGTGGCGTCACTGCTCGCCATGGATCGAACCACTTTGACGGCCGCTCTCAAGCCTCTGGAGCGCCGCGGTCTGCTTGAGATTACGGCAGACCCCGCCGACCGCCGCGCCCGTGTGATGAAACTGACGCCCAAGGGACGCAGATTGCTTGCGCGCGCCGTCCCCATCTGGAAGAGCACCCACGCCGCAATTGAGGATCTCCTGAATGCTCGCGACCTTGATGCTCGCGGACCCGACCGCCTTCGGAACGATCTACGCGCGCTTTCTTGGTGACCTTCACACTTTCGACGAAACAGGCGGGTGCCCCACTCGTGCGAAAGCAACGAGTGGGAGGAAACAAGGCGGGTGCCCCACTCGTGCGAAAGCAACGAGTGAGAAGAAAGCAGGCGGGTGCACCATTCGTGCGAAAGCAACGAGTGGGAGGAGGATCACAGACGGAAGCTTGATTTCTTGTTTACGATTCGGCTCCGATGACCCGCGGCCTTGAGCGTTCTTACGGTTCCTTCCATCTCCATTTCATTACCTGCAGTTGCTACCACCGTCTTCCCCATCTGGCGAGTCCAGAACGGCGGGACGCATTTCTAGTAGACCTGGAAGAAGTGCGCCGAAGGTACAGTTTTGTCGTGGTTGGCTATGCGGTGATGCCCGAGCATTTTCATCTGCTCATGAGCGAACCAGAGCGCGGCGACCCGTCGAGAGCGATGAGTGCCCTAAAGTTTCGCGTGGCAAAACGGCAACTGAGAGAAATGAGACAAGCCCGTGGTGAGTTAGGGCCCGACCTTGTGCATTTCTGGCAACACCGTTTCTATGACTTCAACGTTTGGACGGACAAGAAGCGGATCGAGAAGCTCCGGTACATGCACCGGAATCCGGTGGTGCGAGGGTTAGTCTCGAGTCCGGAACTGTGGAAATGGAGCAGCTATCGCTTCTATTCGGAAGGAGAGGCAGGGCCCGTGCGAATCAATGAAGGCTGGCCCAAAGCGGAGATGGGAGTCCGCTCATAGTTTTCCCACTCGTTGCTCCGCACGAGTGGGGCACCCGCGATTCCCTGTCTGAATTTCTTGTCAAGCCCCTCAAATCGCGAAAATCTCCCCAACCTCTTCATTCCATTCCAGAAATAAACTTCGCGAATGTGTCCAGTAGGTCCCCTCGAATTTGTCACAATAGAAATGGAATAAAAGATGGGGGAACAAAACCGATTTGAGGACAACATTGGGGTGCCCCACTCGTGCGAAGCAACGAGTGGGGGAGGGCACATCGACCGCATCCGACGGATATCCGTCGCATCATCCCACGGACGATCCGATACCGATCCGACGGACAAATCTTTCATCCGACGGATAAGGTCTTTGTTTTGTTCGTAAGCCCTGTTCCACCCCTCCCCCTGTCATCGGATCCGAGGAAAGTGGGTCGGGCTATCACTCACAACCGCCATCGACATACAGAGTGATAAGATGTCGTTCGCAACAGTTATCTGGGCGCATTTGATATTTTGAGAGATAATTCGCGCTTCTCGACAATGCGAACAAGTTGCCAATTAATCCTGTTCCTCTTGCTTACCATCGCCGCACCGGCTCAAGGGGTGATGAACTTCTGCGACTTACTCCGAAACGCTGAAAGGTTTAATGGCAAGGAAGTAACGGTTAGAGCCACCTATCGGTATGGATACGAGTGGTCACAGCTTTACTGCTTAAAGTGCGCGGATGAGGGCAAAGTCTGGTTGGAGCTACCGTCTGCGTTGGACTATGACAATGATTCCCAGAAGGCTCTGCGGAAAATGCCGAAGGGATCTGGAATCGTGGATGTTACTGTGAGAGGCGTCTTCACCAGCGGTGCTACTTACGGGCACGGGAACATGTATCGATCACAACTCAGAGCCATGAAGATTACTGACGTTTTTGTTATCCAAAAGGGAATGAAGAGCCTCTCTGCGGAGGCGAAGGCTGACCAGAGATCGGGTTGCGGCGGGAGCAATCCGCCGTAATTTGATAAATCGCCCGTCCCTCCCTCCACCCTGCGCCCCTTGTGCTACCCCCAAATCCCCCATCCCTCGCCCCGCCATCCCCGCCCTATATAATGTTTAAGAGAGACCTGTCTCCGCAGCGCCTAACATTCTCATTGGCTTAACCATGTGACTGGACCGGCCTGACCGTCCCCGGTTTGCGGCCGACGCCCGTCTCCCCGTAAAAAGATTGCAGAGGAATGCTTGAACAAGGGAATTCGCAACATCGCCATTATTGCCCACGTTGACCACGGTAAAACCACGCTGGTGGACGCCATGCTCCGCCAGAGCGGCGTCTTTCGCGCCAACCAGGAACTCGTCGACCGCGTCATGGACTCCAACGACCTGGAACGCGAACGCGGCATCACCATCCTGGCCAAGAACACGGCTGTCCACTACCACGACTACAAGATCAACATCGTGGACACGCCGGGTCACAGTGACTTTGGCGGTGAGGTCGAACGCGCCCTGAAAATGGTCGATGGCGTAATGCTGCTGGTGGACGCCTCCGAAGGCCCGCTGCCGCAGACCCGATACGTGCTGAGCAAAGCGCTCGAAGCGAAGCTTCCTCCGATTCTCGTGATTAACAAGATCGACCGGCCCGATGCGCGCGCCCAGGAAGTGCTGAACGAGGTCTACGACCTGTTCATCGACCTGGATGCCCACGAAGACCAGCTCGAGTTCCCGGTTCTCTACACCAACGCGAAGCAAGGTACGGCCACGACTGATCTGAAGGACACGGGCGAGAACCTGCAGCCGCTGTTCGAAGCCATCGTGAAGACCATTCCTGCGCCGCGCGGCGACGTCGACGGTCCATTGCAGATCCTCGTCGCCAATCTCGACTACAGCGACTATCTCGGGCGGCTGGCCATCGCGCGCGTTTTCAATGGAACGCTCCACAACGGCGACGAAGCCTCGATTGCCAAGCTGGACAAGTCTTTCCACAAAGTGAAGATCACCAAGCTCTTCTCCTTCGATGGACTGAAGCGTATCGATATCGACCAGACCGAACTGGGCGACATCGTTGCCGTCGCCGGCGTCGAAGGCATCACCATTGGCGAGACCATCACCAACGTCGAGAATCCTTCTCCGCTGCCGCATATCGCCATCGACGAACCTACGATTGCGATGCTGTTCACGGTGAACACCTCTCCCTTTGCTGGACGCGAAGGCCAGTACGTCACATCGCGCAATCTGCGCGATCGTCTCGACAAGGAACTGTTGACCAACGTCTCCATCACTGTGCAGGAAACCGAGAGCACCGACTCATTCAAAGTGATGGGACGTGGCGAACTGCAGCTCTCCATCCTGCTGGAGATGATGCGCCGCGAGAGTTTCGAACTTGCCGTCGGCAAGCCCGAGATCGTCACCAAGCGCATCGATGGCAAGCTGATGGAGCCGGTGGAATTGCTCACCGTCGACATCCCGCAGGAATTCGTCGGCGTCGTCATGGAAAAGCTCGGCATGCGCAAAGCCGAGATGCGCAACATGCACGATCACGGCTACGGCCGCGTGCGCCTCGAATTCCGCGTGCCCAGCCGCGGCCTCATCGGGCTGCGCAGCGAAATGCTTACGGACACACGCGGAACCATCGTGATGAATTCGCTGTTCGACGGCTACACCGAATGGCAGGGCGAAATTCCGCACCGGCTCACCGGCGCGCTCGTCGCCGATCGCAATGGCGCGACCACCGCATACGCGCTCTATAACCTGCAGGAACGCGGAGAACTCTTCATCGGCCCCGGCGTCGACGTCTACGAGGGAATGATTGTCGGCGAGAACTCGCGCGACAACGATCTCGACGTGAATGCCGTCCGCGAAAAGAAGCTGACCAACATGCGCTCTTCGACTGCGGACGACGCAATTCGCCTGGTTCCCTTCCGCACGCTGAATCTTGAGCAGGCAATTGAATTCATCGCCGACGACGAACTGGTGGAAGTCACGCCAAAGTCGTTGCGCTTGCGCAAGAAGATCCTGCAAGCGAACCGCCGCCCGCGAAAGAATGCGGTACCTGTCGCAGCGGAAGAATAAGACTCAGCCGCAGATTTACGCGGATAAACGCTGATCATTTTTTGGTTTTTCACTTTTTAGCTTTTTTATCAGCGTTCATCCGCGTTGATCAGCGGCTGAGGTCCAAACGCCACGCGGTCAGCCAAAACGAAATTTGCCAGCCCGCACATCGCAATCGCCATGACATTGGCAACGAAGTACGGAACCCTTAGCTGACCTACGAAAAGCCGCATCAGCAGTACGTTTCCAACGATCGAAACCACCCCATTGGTCAGGTGAAAAGCCGCAAGGCTTCGAAGCCGCCCGCGCCAACCAACCAGCGCACGATCCGGCCACGTGTACCGTTCATGCCAAACGAAGTTGTGCAGAACGGAGATCTCCACGGCCAACGCAGTCGCCAATAGGTAGTTCATGTGCAGGGCGCTCTTGAGCAACACCAGCATCCCGAGCTGTACTGCGGTTCCGAACGCGCCTACGAGATTGAACTTCAGCCAGCGCCCGAGGCTCACAGTGGCTCCTGGCGGTAGAGCGTGACGGTGTGCCGAATCGCCGCAATCAGGAACATCAATCCCATCCCAACGATGGCGCACACGCCGCCAATATCGAACAGACGATAAACGTGATCGCCCAAATGCGCCCACGGTCCGCGCAAGAACAACGCCAGGTTTCCGATCGCGAGAATGATCCGTATCTCCGTTGGACCGAAGATCCAGTGCGACATCTGGAACTTGCTCAGGGTGTACGTCGCAAGATAGGTCTCGACTGACAGCATCAGAAACGCCACCAGCATCGCCATCGCAACGAGCGGATGCATGTAGCCCGACACGGCGAGTCCAGCGCAGAGAAACAGCGACCCGAGGCTGTCGAGCACGTGATCGACATAAAACCCGTAACGCGGACGCTGCTGATCTCGATGGCGCGCAAGCGTGCCATCGAGACTGTCACCAAACCAGTTCACCGCCAGAAAGAAGATAGCGAGCAGCAATCCCCACCGGTTCCATCGCGCCAACAAATACGAGCACCCGACCAGCAGTTGCCCAGCGGCACCGATAGCCGTCAGGTGATCGGAATTCATCCACGCCGGCATGCGTTCTGCCAGCCAGGTCAGGCGTCTTCTTCTCGGCGACGGCGACAAAGTTCCCTTGTACACGTAGTGCAGATTTAAATCCCAACGCGTTGCGGCGAGCTTCGGGCGGCAGCACCGGCGCTCCGCCGCAGATCTGTATAAGCCTCGTCGATATTGATCAATTTGAAATCCGTATTCATAGGGCCTCCAACGAACGCGAGTTTCGTCGGCACACGCAAAAGCCGCAATGCACTGCACCTCAATTGACTGGTTTCTCGATCTCATTTGAGAAGCCTTGCTGAATCAGCAATTTGCATACCCTCCTCATCCGGAGCTGGACTGGCTTTTCATCCTGGAAAGGAAGAGAATTACGCGTTGCGGTCGCGCCCGGCGGAGAAAACATGCCCATCAAGACCATCATTGAGCCGTTCCGTATCAAGAGCGTTGAGCCGATCCGCTGGACCACCCGCGAGCAGCGCGAGCATCTGCTGCGTGCCGCGCATTACAACCTGTTTCTCCTCCCCGCGGGAGACGTTCTCATCGATCTGCTCACCGATTCCGGCACCGGCGCCATGTCGACGCATCAGTGGGCCGCCGTCATGGAAGGCGACGAGAGCTATGCAGGCAGTCCCAGCTTCGACCGCTTTCGCGATTCCATACAGGACATCTTCGGCTACAAGCATGTGATCCCCGCGCACCAGGGTCGTGCCGCCGAACGCATCCTTTTTAGCTGCACTTGCAAGAAGGGCGACGTCGTTCCCAACAACACGCATTTCGACACCACGCGCGCGAACGTCGAGTTCGTCGGCGCTGAGGCGGTTGACCTTCCCTGTGCGGATACCAAGCAGCCCAGCGTCAGCAAGCCCTTCAAAGGCAACATGGACGTCAACGCCCTTGAAGAACTGATCGCCCGGGTGGGACGCGAGCGCGTTCCGCTGGTGATGCTGACGATCACCAACAACTCCGGTGGTGGCCAGCCGGTTTCGATGGAGAACGCGCGGGCCGTCAGCGCAGTCTGCCGGAAGCACAAGATCCCGCTTTATTTCGACGCCTGCCGCTTCGCCGAGAACTCGTACTTCATCAAGCTGCGTGAGGCCGGCTTCGCCGATCGCACTCCCAAGCAGATCGCGCAAGAGATGTTTCGGCTCGGCGATGGCTGCACCATGTCCGCGAAGAAAGACGGCATGGCCAACATCGGCGGCTTCCTCTGTACGAACGACGATCTACTGGCGCAGCAGGAAAAGAACCTGCTCATCCTGACCGAAGGTTACCCAACCTACGGCGGCCTGGCTGGACGCGACCTGGAGGCAATCGCCGTCGGCGTGCAAGAGGCGCTCGACGAAGACTATCTGCGCTACCGTATTGCCTCCACCGGATATCTTGGCAATCACATCGCTGACCACGGTGTTCCTATCGTGCAGCCGCCGGGAGGTCATGCTATTTATCTCGATTCGCGCGCCTTTCTGCCGCACATCCCGGCGGACCAGTTCCCTGGCGTCGCGTTGGCAAATGAGCTGTACCTGGAAGGCGGAATCCGCTCGGTCGAAATTGGCGCGCTGATGTTTGGCGCCAATGCCAAGCTCGATCTCGTCCGTTTGGCCATTCCGCGGCGCGTCTACACGCAAAGCCATGTCGACTATGTGATCGAAGTCATCCTCGAAGTCTGGAACCGGCGCGAGCAGATTCGCGGCATGCGCCTGACCTATGAAGCGCCATTCCTTCGCCACTTCACGGCCCGACTGGAACCCATGGCGCTGACAGACGTTCAAAAGCGCGCACCTGAAAAGGTGGGAGCTAACGACTAGGGACGAATCGTACAATACTGCACAATGTCTTCCGCACAACCGCAACCCACGCGCCCATTCATTCACGAAGATTTTCTTCTAAGCACTCGCAGCGCCCGCGACCTGTATCACACTTACGCCGCCGCGCAGCCGATCCTTGATTACCACTGCCATCTTTCAGCGCGCGACATCGCGGATAATCGCCGCTTCAGCAACCTCTACGAAATCTGGCTGGAAGGCGATCACTACAAGTGGCGTGCAATGCGTGCTAACGGCATCGCGGAAGATTACTGCACGGGAAGCGCCGATCCGTACGACAAATTTCTCGCCTGGGCGCGAACGGTTCCTTACACCATCGCCAATCCGCTTTATCACTGGACGCATCTCGAGCTGAAGCGTTACTTCGGAATCGATGAGCTATTGAATGAGCAGACCGCGCCGGCGATCTGGGAACGCGCGAATGCGATGCTCGCCACCGAAGCGCTGACCGCGCAAGCGATTCTGAAGAAGTTTAACGTCAAAGTAGTCTGTACTACGGATGACCCCACGGATGATCTTGCCGATCACCAGCGGATCGCCCAGGCAGACCTCGGCTTCCGTGTCTATCCAACGTTTCGTCCAGATAAAGCCCTGCGCGTTGACGATCCCGAGAGCTTTAACGAATGGACAGTCAAGCTCGAGAAGCGCAGCAATACCGAAATTCGGGGCTTTGAAGATTTCCTGCGCGCCCTACGCAGCCGCCATCACGCCTTCGAACGGATGGGCGCACGCCTCTCCGATCATGGACTGGAACATTGCTACGCTAACTTCTGTTCTGAGGCGGTTGCATCGGGCATCTTCGATAAAGTGCGCTCGGGACGCGCCGCGTCTCCCGAGGAACACGCGCAGTTTGCGTCGTACCTGATGCTGTTCTTCGGTCATCTCGACGCCGAAAAAAATTGGACGAAGCAACTGCATCTCGGTGCCCGGCGCAATGCCAACACGCGCGCGCTCGAAACGCTAGGGCCGGATACCGGCTTCGATTCGATCGGCGACTGGCCGCAGATCAACGACCTTGGCCATTACTTGGATCGACTGGCGCAGGAGAACGCGTTGCCGCGGACGATCCTCTACAACCTGAATCCTGCGGACAATTACGCGATCGCCACCATGTGCGGGAACTTCCAGGATGGATCGACTCCCGGCAAACTTCAGTTTGGGAGCGGCTGGTGGTTCCTCGACCAGAAACAAGGCATCGAGTGGCAGTTGCAGGCTCTTGCGAATACCGGACTGCTGTCGCGTTTCGTTGGCATGGTCACCGATTCGCGCTCCTTCATGTCGTTTCCACGCCACGAATATTTCCGCCGCGTTCTCTGCAATTGGTTAGGCGGTCTGATGGAATCCGGTGAACTGCCGCATGACATGGATGTGGTAGGAGCAACAGTCGCGAACATCTGTTTCCACAATGCCACAACCTACTTCGGGCTGGAGCTTCCCCGCTGAAAATAAAAAACCGGGAGTCGAAACTCCCGGTCGAGTGAACGAGTCAGCAATCTTATTTCGGTATATCGAACTGGATGCGGAACGTGGTCTCCATGTCGATAGGGCTGCCATTTACCTTGTACGGCTGATATTTCCACTGCCGGACGGCTTCGATCGCTGCTCCCGAAAGAAGCGGGTTGCCACTGACAGCCTTCAATTGATCGACATTACCTTCCTTCGTGATCCGACCCTTCAGCACGACTTCGCCAGAAAGTGCATAGGAACGTGCTGCGGAAGGATATCTCGGGCTGACGCGGTGGATGAGCACGCCTTGCGTAACTCCCGTTGATCGTTGCGCAGCCAATTGCGGCGCGGAGGTCGACACCGGAATATCGGTAGGTGGAGCAGCACCGCCGGTCGGCATAGTAATGGCCGGAGCCGCCATAGGTGCGGGCGCTTCCGTTGTCGCGCGCCTCGCCGCAGCTAGAACGATTGGCTCTGGCTCAGGCGCCTGTTTCGGAGCTTCGCTCGGCTTCGTTTCTTTCTCTGCAGCTTTGGTTTCTGGGGCCTTTTTCGCGGGCTCACTTTTTCCGACACTCGAAGCGGCGGACGGCTTGCTTTCGGGCAACGGCGTCGCTGTTACCGTCATGCTGGTGTTTGGATCAGCAGCAGGCGTAACCGGAGCAGGAGCAACTTGAGCTTCCACTACTGGCTTCGGGGTGGCGCTCGAACGGTGGACGAAGTAGACGACTCCGCCGATCACGCTGATTACAGCCAGCGCAGCCACCGCAATCATCGGGACTTTGGAACCAGATGGCTCGGGAGTCTGCCCCCACGTCAAATCGGCTCGCTCGACGGCTCGCTTCGGCACAAACGGCGCTCCGACTGGCTCGGCCAGGGACACGACTTCCATCTCCGCCGATTTGTCGGTTGCTTTCTTGCTTGGCTCCGGCTTCTTCGATGTGACAATACTCTCAGTTGCGGGAAGCGGCTTGCTCTCGACAGGCTTCGTCGCGAGCGGCTTCTCAGAAGTCGGTTTCGTTGAAAAAGAATCCGTCTTGCTGCCGGCGTAGTTCGTTTCGAACGACGCAGATTTCGTCAGATCAGCCGGCTTGTTTTCGAATGCAGGCGCTTTCGTCTCGCCTTTCGCACCATCCGGCTTGGCCGGTCCACCGATCTTCAAATCAGAAATGAAACGATCGACCAGGTGATCCAGCTCATCTTGCGCAAAGAGCGCGTTCTCGTCCGCACCCGCGCTAGCCCGCGTTGCCGCCACCAAAGCCTCCGCCTGAAGGGCGCTGCCCTCCGCAGAGTCTCCCAGCGCGAGCACGCCCGCTACTTCTGCAAGCTGTTCCAGCTTGCGAATGGATTCGGCTGAGAAATTCTTCGCGCGCGATGAAAACATCTCCAGCACTACTGTGAAATTCTTATCGCCTTTGTTTGGAAACGCAGGCGCTAGCACAGCGGACCGCATATTCAGATCGCGGCAGACGAATGGATCCACGCGCGGATCGGTATCCGTGTCCACCACATGCACGGTATTTCGTGTGCGTATGCATTCGCTGGTCAGCTTGGAATCCGGATTGATGACGGTCCCGACTTCAGGAGCGTCGCCAAGTGTCGCCCGGCACACCATGTTTTCCGGCGGACCGATCGCTAAGGCCGCGCCAGTAGATCCGGTGAGTTCTGCCGCTCGCTCCACGATAAGTGCGAGAGCGGAATCCAGGTAGAGCTTGCTCGCTTTGATTTCGCTGATCAGGTGCCAGAATTCGTTATTGTCGCGTGGCGCTGCTGCCTCTGCTTTCGCTGGGGCCGCGGCGGGCGCTTCCGCAGGTACAACTTCGGGGCCGGCAAGTGTGTCAATCCAGGCTCTCAGGCGTAGACGCGCGGGCTCCGACATCCGCAGGAAACGAAGTCCCATGCGCTTGTCGGCGGTCCGCCACACCACCTGTGCTTCGGTGCGAATATGGCCGCCGTCTGGAATATCGAAATCAATTGTGATCTTGCTGCCAGGCTGAATCGGAATATGCGCCTGCGAAGCCAACCCTGTCTCACTGATATCGAGGATCCGCCCTTCGCCGGCCGGTCCGAGCTTCGCTCGCACCACCATGGAATCAGCCAACGTGACGCGCCGGGCGATGCGATAACTCGCGCCGCCCGTCTGATCGTCTGAAAGACCCTGTGTCACACTCGTTGCCATTTTGTTTCCTCTCGCTATAGTTCCACGAGACTACGTGTGGTGATCATGGGAACCGGCGTCCCGAGGCAGTGCTTACGCCCACGGGTTCGCGGCCCACTGCGCTGGACGAACTAGAAGAGCCACCCTCTCCGTCAAGCAAGCGGGCGGCTGCGCGCAGCACTTCAATGTCGCGCTGCAGTTGTTCGATCTGCTGTTCCTTCTCCCTCAATACTTCATGAATATTTTTCATTCGATCAGCTCACTAATATGGAGTTGCCGGGACTTTGTTACTGATGGGGCGTAGTCTACTTCGTTCTTTAGCGGATTTCGTGATTACCAAAGTGTTCCCGGCCTCGAAAGCACATGTACTTCCGCGTATTGAAGACAGGGCGACAAGCCTGAATCAGGCGGCGTCGGAACCGTGAAACACCGGTAAAACAGGTAGGAGTTCGGAAATAGTCGGCAAGAGATCAGTTCGCATGCGAAAGCGCTCTGAGCAAGGCACGAAGGTTACCTTCCAGAGCCCCACCGCAAAGAAAAAGGGTGCGCTTCTTCAAGCACACCCTTATCAGCGCACGAACTCCGTAGCCTATTAGCGGTAATCGTGATACCGGTAGTCGTTCCGGATGTCTCGCCGGTCGTTGTGGATATTGCGGTAATCGTTATGCAAATCGCGGCGATCATTTCGAATATCCCATTGATCGCGTTGTGCAGCGCGCCAGTTTCCGTGACGCTCATCTTTCGCGAGCTTGTTGTAGTCACGATTCAGGTCGCGCTGGTCACGCCTGATATCACGATTCAGGTCTTTCCTGTCACGATAGTTGTCCCGGTAGTCCCACCTGTCGCCGGCAAACGCGCTGGTTGTGATCCCGAGTCCAAACATCAACAACATCACCACAGCAGCCTTGTGTCGCATCGGTCCCTCCCGTAGGCGATCTCTACGAAGCGGCTATTGGGTGAAACACGGAAGGTACGCATAAAGTTGCGAGCGGTCTAAATCGCTGAAAAAGCGAGTGCGGGGTGGGAGAAAAGGTAACTTAAGCTATTCCGGCAGAACCTCGATTGCGGTAACCGTGGCGTAATCTTTGATCGGCACAAACTCGAGCACGAGTTTTCCCTGCGCATTGGGTTCGAGGCCAGTAACGGTACGGATCAGCGGCCGGTTCTCGCCAACTTCCTTGAAGATATCGAGGTCGCGCACGATCGCCTTGCCATTGCAATAGACACTGAAGACGCGCGCTCCTGCACCGGCATTCGGATCATGGGGCGGCCCAAAATACTTGTCGCGATTGTTCGGACCAAAGCGGCGTTCGATGAAGTGCAGCGTGACGCTGTATTTTCCCGGTGGAACCGGAATCGCGTAGGAGAAATTGCCCCAGCGCTCGCCTTCATAGAGTTCCGAATCGTCGGTGCCCGCAACTGAATCTTCGCGAGAAAATATCTGTCCACCTTTGAAGTAGTCGTCGGGACTCCACCAGCGGCTGTCATTGGAGTAGTAGGCGCTGTCGCGAGTAAGAATTCTTACCGGTCGGATGTGCCCACTCGCGCCCGGCAGAATTTCGATCGCTGACAACATGCCTCGGCCGCCCTGCACAGAAGAGAAGTTCAGATGCAGCTTGCCATCGTTCGCCGGAGAGATATCGGTGAAGACCTTTACGTCTGCCGTACGGCTTCCGCCCGCATCGGCTATCACGTCGAAGTTACTGAGGATCGGCTTGCCGTTCGCGGTGACAGAGATAACGCGGCTGCCTTCGCCTCCGCCACCGATATCTTCCGGCCCGTAGTACGTTTCCGCGAAGTGCAGGCGTAGCTCATACGTTCCCGGGTTCAGGGGAATGTCGTAGGTGAAATCTCCCTGGCGGCTGTTGCGATAGATGTCGGCATCCTGCGTACGCCAGATCACGCGCGTGAAACTATGCACCGCGGTGCCGCCGGCAAAGCTTGTGTCGGCCGTCCAAGTTTTGCCTGAGCGATCCACGTAAGTTCTTGTGCTCCCCGCCAGAATGCGAATTTCGTCACCTACCGGCAGTCCGACCGGCCCTTCGGGTGGAAGCTCGGTCCGATGCACGGTCGTGATGGCTGACCGTCTTTGTTGTCGCACAAGATAAGTGATCGCTGTCCCCACAAGAACGAGCGCGACGATCGCAAGCACCAGCCACAACGGACGCCGCGTGAGTCTTTTAGCCGCACTCGGGTTCTCGGCCAACGGCCGGAACTTCCACTGGCGCAGGCACGAGCTTCTCTTCGAATTGCGGAACGTACTGCCCGACGGGAATACAGATCTGGACGCGGTGGGTTGCGCCTTCCGCCGCGTAATACTCTGCCAGCCGTTTGCGCAGACGGTTCGCCTGCACGCGCACGATCGAGTCCACATCCTGATCGAACGAGTCGCGCCGGCCGAAGACGTCGACGGCAATCGAGTATTCCTTAATCTGCCCGCTTTCGCCGGCGAAGGTCTTCTCACACAGGTAAGAAAGAAGATGTGCCAGGGTGGGTGCGCGCGAAAAGAGCTCGGAACGGAGAACCGCTCCCAGTTCCGCCCTCTGCAGCTCCAGGGAAATATTTTCCGCAGCCTTCGACGCCATGATGCCCCCGCAACCCTGATCCTACCCCAGGTGTATACGCTAATAGACACCGGCTGTTCAGTGACAGCCTGTATTTAACCGTCTACATGGTTGGTTCACTTACATGTAACGGCCATGTAACGGTCGATCAAGGCTCCCTGGCCCGCATTTTCTGCTCCGCAACTTGCTGATTTCTAAGTCGTTGCAGCGCTGACCGTTATCTCTCTCCGGCAACCGTTCCGGTAGCCGCCGAGTAGCCCTTATAGCGTTCCGCTGTCGCCCGATTTGCGCGATAACTGTGCCAGTACGGAGGCTACTCCCCCCATCGGGTTAGCCAGTAAGTGAGCCCGATGGAAAGCAGCCCAAAAGGGAGGTCGATTATGAAAAGACTAGTTGAACTAATGATGACAGCGGTGATCCTGACCGGATTGGTTCCGATTTGTGCCGTAGCTGAGCCGGATACGCAACCAGCGGCCACTACGGGCTCCGAGATCATGACGGCATCGGAAATGGAAGCCAAGGGTGACTCACTGCGTAAGCAGAAGGAGTTCCCCCAGGCCATGCAGTACTACCGCGCGGCCCTGCGGAAAGAACCTACTAATGCCGTCCTTTATAACAAGCTCGGTATGGCCGAGTTGCAGGCTGGAAACCGTAAGGCGGCCCAGGGACATTTCGATAAGGCTTCGAAGCTCGATCCGAACTTCGCGGACGCGGTGAACAACCTGGGTGTAATTGCCTTCATTCAGAAAAAGAACGATAAGGCGATCAAGTACTTCAAGAAGGCTCTTGCACTGAGCGAGACTCGAGCCACGTTCCATGTGAACCTGGGCGCAGCCTGGTTCAACGAAGAGCAGTGGGACCGTGCGACCACTGAGTTCTCCCGTGCGGTCGAGCTCGATCCTTTGATCTTCAGCCAAAGCACCCGGTCCGGCGTCCTTGGTCAGATCCTGCCCGAGGAACGCGCCCGCTATGACTTCATGCTTGCCAAGATGTTTGCCAAGCGCGGCGACATAGAGCATTGCCTCACATACCTGAAGAAGGCTAAGGAGGAGGGCTACAACGACATGGGCAGCGTCTATAAGGACGAAGGTTTCGCCAAGATTTGGCAGGACGTTCGACTTGCGGAGGTGGTACCAACACCAGCGAGGTGACTCAGGCCTTATGGTGTAACTCCGAGAGGGGCGCGAGATGCCGCGCCCCTTCTAATTTTCCTCACTTAGCGCCGGTACCACCAACTCCCGCAAACTGCACCTTCAGCGTTTTGATCTCGTATGGTTTCGTGTGAATTGTAGTGCTGCCGTTCTGAATTACAAGTGCGCCGGTGGCACGCTCCATCAAATCGGTTTCAGAAGCGGACTTGGCGCCCGGAGGAAGCTGCACAGTCACATCGCCCTCCTTGCCCGCCCACTCGTAAAACCGCAGCACCATGCCGTCGTTATCCTCGGCATTCTTCACCGCAGTAAGAACCACATTGTCCGCTCGGAGTTGCAGGAAGGAATGCTGCGGCGGCAACGCCCCTTCATGATGAGACACCTGCATCGCCGACAACCCGTAGTTCAGCTCGTACCCACGTCGAATCGTCTGTGCATCGCGCCAGCTTCCCGCATGCGGATAAAGCGAGTATGTGAACGCATGATGTCCCTCGTCCGCGTGGGGATCGGGCCATTCGGGCGAGCGCAGCAGCGATAGTCTCAGCACGTTGCCTTTCGCGTCATATCCGTACTTGCAGTTGTTCAACAGGCTGAAGCCGGTCTTCGCGTCTGACAGATCAGCCCAGCGCAGTGCCGGCACTTCAAACTTCGCTTTCTCCGCCGGAGTATTGCGCGTCGTCGGGCGTTGAATGCTGCCGTACGGAATTTCAAAGGTCGCCCGTTCGCTATGCGCGCTGAGCGGGAACGCCACTTTGAGCAAGATGTGCTTCTCGTGCCAGTCCGCCTGCATGTTGACGTCGACGCGCGGCACGCCCGCATACACGGTGATGTCCTGTATGAAGCTGGAATTCTGGAAGTGCTGCCTCACCCGCAGCACCGCCCGCATCGGCCCGTTCTCGATCAGCTTCACTTCGTCTGCTTTCATCAGATCGGTGCGCTGATTCTCGAAATCGGCGTCGATATTCCATGCGTCCCAACGTTTCGGCTTGTCGACGAACGCCTGTAGCAGGTTTCCGCAAACGCGATCCTTGGGGCCGCCGGAGTCGGTCTCCGCCGGGGCAAGCGCTTCAGTATTCGAGCGCTTATCGAACAGGCTCGTCATACAGCCCGTGGCCGGATCGACCTTCACGCGAATGAATTCATTCTCTAGCGAATCCGCGGACGCCTTCACCGGATGCAAGATCGAGGTGGGCTTAGTCGCCGCGCGCACAAAATACGTCTGGTATCCAAACGCCGGTGTGCTGGCCAACAGCAAAAACCGCGCCCGGTGCGTTTGTGGATCGACAGACAGCAGTTGTGCTTGCGCCGGCTTTCCCGCCGCATCCACGAGCTCAATCTGCTTCGCCGGTGCCGGAAGCTGAGCCTCAGCCTCAATCACCTCTGCTTGCGGCCATGAAAGCGAATTGAAGACGACCACGGGCACGCCCGACCCTTGCGTGTTGATGCGCGCCGTGATGTCGCCCAGCGCGTCCTGGGTGGTTTCGGTTGCAACTCGGTTCACGTCTTCCAGGTTTCGTTTCGCCTCGAGATAGTTCACCGCGATACCCGACCCCGGCATGATGTCGTGGAAGTGGTCGAAGAGAAGATTCTTCCACGCCCGGTTCAATTCGTCCTGCGGATACGGCCGCCCGTAGAGCATAGCCACCGACGAAAACTTTTCCGCATTCAGCATCGCTTCTTCGTTGCGCCGGATTCGCCGCTTCGTCTCCGCTTGCGTAGTAAAAACACCACGGTGGTATTCGAAGTAGAGCTCATCCTTCCACGTCGGCACAGTCATGCTCGGCAATTTTTTCTGCAGGTCGTCGAAGAAGCCCTGTGCCGTTCCAAACTCAAATTTTGGATACACCACGTTGGGAGACATCAACTGTGCCGCATTGTCGAGCATCGTGCGCGTGGGCCCGCCGCCGTGATCGCCCACGCCGTACAGGTGCATCGTCTCCGGTCCGATCTCAGTATTCTGTCCATAGATAGCCGGGGCCCACTCCGCCAGGTCCGCCGCAATGTGGCTACCTTCAATCCCCTCGGCATAGTCGTGCGGAAAATACGTGAGCAGGCGGCTGCCGTCCGGCGCCTCCCACCAGAACATCTTGTAGGGGAAATACGTGAACTCGTGCGCCCATATGAGCTTTTGGGTTACGAAGTAGTCCATCCCCGACTTTTTGTAGATCTGCGGCAGCTGCCAGTTGTAGCCGAATGAATCGGGATTCCACCCAATCTTGATATCCACGCCGAACTTGCTCTTGAAATATCGCTTCCCGACTAATATCTGACGAACGAGCGATTCTCCGGCCGGCATGTTCAGATCCGGCTCAACCCACATACCGCCGACTACTTCCCAGCGACCTTCCTTCACGCGCTGTTCGATCTCGTGGAACATGGCCGGATACTTCTCTTCCATCCACTCATAAGTCCGTGCCGACGACATCGTGAACTTGAAGTCCGGATACTCGCGCATCAGATCGAGAACGCTTTGAAATGTGTTGCGCACGACTTCAACGGTCTCCGTCCACGGCCACAGCCACGCCATGTCAATATGCGAATTACCGATCGCGCGAATCGTGAACTGTTGCAGCCACGGCCGCAGCACTTCGAGTTTCGTCTGCGACGCACGCAGCGAAGCGTCGAATCCCGCCTGGTCGCCATGGTCGAGCGCAGACAGATCAATCGCCTCGACGGCAACTTTCAGCTGCGCTTCGCGTACGCGCCGGCCCTCGCCATACGCGGAAATCAGCGGTCGTGCCGCGAGAATCTGCATACGCAGCAGGCCTGGATCAGGCCGATTCGCGCCCGATTCGAGTAGCAACTGGCTGCGAACGATCCGTGTCGACACGGTGTCGGCATCTACGCGAACCGCGATCACAAACTTCTGTCCCGCTTGCGCACTGTCCGTCAGCAGAATCGGCTGCTGCTCGTCTTCATTGCCGTGATAGACCAGAGAGCCGTTTGAGAACACAGAGAGCACCACTGGGCCATCGCTTCCAATGTTCAGATCGAGCCGTAGGCGCCCGCCCTGCACCGCGTAGCCGTTGAATTTCTCCGGGATGGTGATCGTCTGTCGCAGCACGCGGGAGCCAGTCGTCCATTTCTCATCGACCTTCAGCATGGTCCATGAAGCGTCACTGACTGCCGGGTCTTCTGGATGCGGCAGGTCTGCATGAAAACGCCAATCGGTCACTGGCAATACCGTCAGCGAAGCCAGTCGGTCGAGAACAGGTTTGTATGGATCCGGTGCGGGAGTTGGCGCTTGAGCGAAGCAAAAAGCGGAAAGAAAAGTTACAAGAAGTACGTTGATCCAGAATCGAGAAGCCCGAAAGAGCACGATTAATTCTCCGATACACAAACAGTGTCAAGATCGAAAGCTAGCCAGTGTATACCTCGGAGTCATGATTTGGGCGGTTTCGTTCCCGCGGTGGAATTGCCCAATCCTTTATTGCTGAATTTCGTTGACAAACCGCTTTAGTAGGGCAGAATTGCAAACCGCCAAGGAGTGTGACCCAGTTTTCTCTCCCAGCTTTCTGGGCTCAGTTCCGGCAATCCCAGATTCGGCGATCCAAGGAGAAATTCATGTCAGCAGATAAGCTCTCACGGCGCGAACTGATTCAAGTGGGTTTGGGAGCGGCAGCCACCACCGGGCTCGTATCCGTGGCTGGCGTCGCTACCGCCAAGGCGGACTGGAACAACGGATCTCCCATTGACGGAGATCAATTTCGCAATGCGCTCGATAATTCTTACTCTTTTCTCGACGCCATGATGGACGCGTACGCCACGGGCTCGACAGTTCGGCTGACGCAGAGCTACGCCGACCAGATCGGCCTGATCTCCAGTGCTTTTGTTTACGACAATGCCCTCGCGATCATGGCTTACCTGATTCGCGGTCGCGGCGACGACATTGCGCGTGCGCTCACCCTCGGTGACGGACTGCTCTACGCTCAAACTCATGATCCCAATTTCTCCGACGGCCGCGTGCGCCAGGCATACTTTGTAAACTCCGCTGACGCGAATGGAGCCTTCGTCAAACTTGCACTCGATCCCTTCTTTTTCACAGGAAGTGCGGTTGGCGATATGGCCTGGACAGGCATGGCTCTGGCGCAGTTGTACCGCGCCACGGGACAGAAAAAGTATCTCGGAACAGCCACAACCGGCGCAATTGGGCTGGGGAACTTCATCCAGGCAAATTTCTTCGACACACGCGGCGCGGGTGGTTATAACTTCGGTTTCGGTAACGCATTCCCGCCAAACCTGCTCACCAATAAGTCGACCGAGCACAACATCGACTGTTTCGCGTTCTTCAACATGCTGGCTCGCTTAACCGGAAGTGCGGTCTGGACCGCCGCCGCTCAACATGCGCTCACGTTCGTAAAAGCGCTGTATAACACGACCGGGGGCTTCTTCTGGACGGGGACCGGGGACGATGGCGTCTCGTTCAGCACCGATCCCAAGTCGAACATCCCTGAGGACGTGCAGACATGGTCCTACCTCGCGATGCTCGACAAGAATTTCGCCGTCTCGCTTGACTGGGCGAAAACGAACCTGTCCGTAACGGATACACCGCAGGCATACAACTCCGTCCTGACTGGAAACGTTCGCTTCCGGGGCGTGAGCTACGCCACATTCCCCATGCGTCCGGATCTCGTAGAAACTGGAGATCCCAGCTTCTGCGTAATCTCGCAATCCGATCCATTCTCTCCCAATCCCGATCCGAATGCGGTCTGGCTGGAAGGGACCGGGCACCTTGCCGCGGCTCTCCTGCAGCGTAAGCTCTCCGCCAGGAAGGACCAGGATGGATTCACCGGCGACGTGAACACTGCGACCGAACTACTCGACGACATTCGCCAGGCTCAGGACCAACTTGGTGCGGGACAAACTGTGGGCGGCAAAGCGTTAGTGAATGGACAGGGAGTACAGGCCTCCACCAGTTTCCTGAACACCGGCTTCGGATTCTCCTACAAGCCGTTCAAGCACATCGGGGCGACGAGTTGGTTTACGATCGCGGCGCAAGCCGGCAATCCATTTCAGCTGGGATTGGGAAATCGTTGGTAGGTAGTCTTGGTTGTTAGCAGGACAGACGATCTCGCCTGTCCTGCTACTTACAGCGAAGAAACAGAGACGCGAATCCGACGGTCGGGAATCGCGGTCGCAAGGCGCTCTGACTGCCGCAATCTGACCTGACTACTGACCACTAGCTAGCTTTTCGCCGGCCCCGTCGACTTCCTCACCGCCAATTCCGGTTCCACCAGGATTTCCGCGGGAAACTCGGTCGCGCCCTGTATGCGATCCAGTAAAGCTCGAGCTGCAGCGGCGCCCATCTCTTCCAATGGCTGGCGAACTGTCGTCAGCGCCGGATTCTGAAATGCCGCGAGCGGAATGTCATCGAAGCCCACGACGGACACATCTTCCGGCACGCGCAATCCTGCTTCACGCAAAGAATGAATGGCTCCAATCGCCGACGTGTCGTTGAATGCAAATAACGCCGTAAAGGGATGCCCACGCTTCAGCAGTTGATCGACCACTGGAATTCCCAGCTGCGGCGAAACCGTGTCTTCCAGCAACTCCACGCAGAGCTCTGGCGGCATATTCACTTTCAACTCGCGCGCGGCGCGGCAGATCGAATCCCACCGCACTTCTGTATCAGAGCTGAAGCTCTGTCCCTTCATGAAAGCGATATTCTTGTGCCCGAGCTCAACCAGGTGTCGCAAGGCCAGTTCGGCCGCGCGGCGGTGATCGAGCACAACATTCGTCACGCCATCCAGCTTCTGGTGCCCGGAAACTGTGACCACCGGAACTCCGATCTTCTCGTTAAGCACGGTATCGATCATGATGAAGCCTTCCACGGAGCGCTCCATCAGCATGCTTGGATATTGATCAATCAGGTCGGGCCGCCGGTGATGGCTTGCCATGAAATAAAAATAGCCGGCATCGAGGAGGTAGTTCTCAATGCCGCGAATCACCATGGTGGAGTAGCCCTCGCGCGCTTCCGGTACCAGGACTCCCACTGTGAATGTCTTCTTACTGCGCAGCGATCGCGCGAAGAAATTCGGCTTGTAGTTGAGTTTGCGCGCGGCTTCGAAAATCCGATCCTGCGTTGTCTTCGGAATCGACTGCGCCCGTGGAGACTTATTGATGACCAGCGAAATGGTGGCGGGAGAGAGTTGCAGGTGCGCCGCTAACGACTTCAGGCTTACGCTCTTCTGCTCGCCCTCATCCGACTCCCTCTTTTTTGGCATGGATTAGTGTCCCACAGGAGCCCAACCGCTTCAAACACGGAACTTCTCAACCAGAACTGCGTTTACTATTCGCGAGCCACAGTTCCTGAGCGTGCGGCGATCCTTCTGGAAGGCAGAGTTCCATTTTGGCAGCAAAACCCGTGGATGAACGTTTCGTCACGTTGAGAACAGCGCCCTTTCATCTTCCGTCCGTAACCTCAACATAATTCGAAATTCCTGAACAAATTGGGGAAGCTATTGGCGCTCTCAGCGATCACAGAAAATTCTCTCGCGCTCTACGGTGAGTACGTCAATCCGCAGTGGGTAAAGCTGCTGGATGTTCTCCAGATGAATGTGCGTTACGGGCGCTGCTCGGGCGTCGAGCTAATCACGTCGGAAGGCACACATATCCTCGATTTCCTCTCCGGCTACTGCGTTCACAACACCGGGCACAATCACCTTGCGATTTTGTCTGCGCTGAAAGACGAACTGGACCGCTCCGGCCCCGCCATGCTGCAGAGCCATGTCCCTGAACTTGCCGGCGAACTTGCGTCGGAGCTTTGTCGCCTGGCTGGCGGCGATCTAAAGAAAGTATTTTTCTGCAGTTCGGGCAGTGAGGGCGTGGAAGCCGCCATCAAGTTTTCGCGCGCGCATACCAAACGCAATGGTCTCCTGTACGCCGAGGGCGCCTTCCACGGACTGACTTGCGGGGCACTCTCGCTCATGGACAATACATTCTGGAGCGATGGTTTCGGGCCACTGCTGCAGAATACCGAAGCTGTTCCCTTCGACGACATCGAGAAGCTGGCCGCGAAATTGGCCATGCGCGAATTTGCCGCGTTCATCGTGGAACCGATCCAAGCTGAGGGAGGCATTCGTGTTCCCTCTCCCGAGTACCTCTCGGAAGCACAGCGCCTATGCCAGCGCTACGGAACTCTCCTGGTCCTCGATGAAGTGCAAACCGGGATGTATCGTACCGGGACCTTCCTTGCGGCTCATCAGTTCAACGTGCAAGCGGACATCGTGATTTTGGCCAAAGCTCTCAGCGGCGGCGTCATTCCCTGCGGTGCTGTACTGATGAAACAGCAAATCTATGACTCGGTTTACAGTTCGGTGAAACGTGCCATCGTCCACACTTCCACCTTCAGTGAGAATGGACTGGCGATGCGCGCGGGGCTCGCTACGCTGGAAGTCTTGCGGAACGAGAAGCTCGGTGACCGCGCCGCAGAACTGGGCGAATATCTGCGGGCGCGCCTGACGGAACAACTCTCCCGCTTTGATATGGTGGAGCGCGTGGTTGGCGCTGGACTGCTTTGCGGCATCGAGTTCAGGACTCCCAAGAAACTAAGCCTGCGTGTGCCCTTCGAGGCCTTCCAGCGAATTCACCCAGGAATGTTTGGGCAGGTGCTGGTCATGCGACTCTTCCGGGATCACAATATCCTTACCCAAATTTGCGGGAACAATTTCATGGTGCTCAAAGTCGCTCCGCCCTTGGTTGTCAGCCACGAGCAGTTGGAGCGATTTGTGTCCGCTATCGACGATGTCGTGGAGCGCGCACATTCGTCCGCAGCGTTCTGGAGCGAGCCGCTGGGCATGGCTCGCCGAGTCCTGACCTTCTGATGTCTGCTGACGTAATGTGTGCAGCTTCGTCGTTGACGGTCGAGTTGCGAGGAGAAACGTGCGACTACTGGTAGTGGAAGACGATAGCGGTATCCAGCAGTTTCTAAAGCGCGCGCTGTTGGAAGCGGGCTACCAGGTGGACGTCGCTCACGATGCGGCCGCAGCCGAGGGCATGGCGCTCGAGGCTGTGCACGACGCCTTCATCATCGACTTGGGACTCCCAGACATGGACGGTCTCGACCTGATCGCCCGCTGCCGCGCCCAGGGCATTAGCGCTCCGGTTCTCATCCTTTCCGCGCGTCGCTCCGTCGATGAACGCGTTCGTGGATTGGAGCAGGGCGGCGACGACTATCTCACCAAGCCTTTCGCACTCGCCGAGTTGCTCGCGCGCTTGCGAAACCTCTTGCGGCGTGCCGCTCCGCCCCAGACTGACTCCACCACCAAACTTATGGTCGGCGATCTGCAACTGGATCTCATCCGCCGTGACGCTCGCCGTGGCGACCGAATTCTCCAACTCACGCCACAGGAGTTCTCTTTGCTCGAGTATCTCTGCCGGAACGCCGGCCGTGTGGTGACTCGCACCATGATTCTCGACCACGTCTGGCGGATGAGGATCGATCCGCAAACGAATGTGGTAGACGTGCACATTTATCGTCTCCGCAGTAAAGTGGATTCTGAATCGGTGCGCCCTTTGATCCACACCATCCGCGGAGTCGGCTATGTTCTCAAAGATAGCTAGTACGCTGCGTTCCACAGCGGCCTGGCGTATGTCAGCGAAGACTACCGTCGCTTTCGCGGTAGGTAGTGCCATCGCCTTTGCCATCATGTATTCGATGGCGGCCCGCGAAATTCAGCACCGCAGTGATGCCTGGCTGAGCGGCGAAGCGGACGTACTCGCCGATATCTCCATCAACACTCCGCGTGACGCCCTCAATGACCGCATCGTGGAAGAAGTCGCTGAACTTGCCAGCCACGAAGTTCCTGATGAACTGAACAGCCAGGGCCAGCATGTAAACACGGTGTTTTTTGTGCTCACTGGCAATGACACGCCGCCGATCTTCGTAGGGCCGGGTTCCAAAGATGATTTCCTGAAAGCTCTAAGCGAACTTCAGTTTCAGCCCGGCGTTCCGGCGTCGCTCAACGTTGCCGGATGGACGAAACCATTTCGCGTGGTTTATCACCCGCGCGGCAGCGATGGCGCAACCTACCTGGGGTTCGCCGACATTGCAGCCGAGCGCATGCTGCACCGCCTGACCGGTGGATTCGTTCTTGTCTGGTGGGGCATGGTGGTTCTGGGCTTCCTCATTTCGTTTGCTGGCGCCTATCGAACGCTGATGCGCGTGGAACGCATTACCGAGAGAGTGGACCACATTGGCAGTGACGATCTAGGCAGCCGGCTGCCGGTTTCCAATAGCTCCGATGAAATTGCCCGCCTGTCAGCAACTTTCAACCGCATGCTCGATCGTATTGAAGCTTCCGTGAACCAGCTTCGGCTGATCACAGACTCAGTGGCGCACGATATGAAGAGCCCAGTTACCTCGATTCGCGGCAGCCTCGAAATCGCGCTCTCAGATGGCGAAGATAGTAGATGGCGCGATTCCGTCGAGAATGCGATTGAATCTCTGGATAGGCTTCTGCGGATGCTCAACACCACGCTTGACCTGGCGGAAGCGCAAGCCGGTGCTCTGAAATTGCGAAAAGAAACGGTAAACGTTAGCGATCTGATCCAGCAGCTCGCGGATTTGTATCAACCCGCGATGGCCGAGCATAACCAGGAACTGTCGTTGCATCTGGAATCGCAACTCATGGTGGAAGCGGATGTGGCTCTGCTCAATCGCGCCATCGTCAATTTGCTCGACAACGAACTTACCCATCTGCCCGCCGGTTCACGAGTTGCAATCAGCGTCCGCTCCGCTGACAACCATGCGGAAGTCTTGATTCAAGACAATGGGCCCGGTTTCCCCGCCGAGCTCCGCGGTCGTATCTTCGAGCGTTTCGTTAAGGGAGCGCATTCCAAAGGTCACGGCCTCGGATTAGCTTTTGTGAGTGCCGTTGCTCGATCCCATGGTGGAACCGTCACCATTGCGGATGTTCCCGAAGGCGGTGCGCAGATCTCGCTGAAACTACCTCTTGCGCCGGTTCTGGTGGTGTGAATCTCACTTCAAGGTTCCACGGGTGTCGATCTCGATTGTCACTTCTTTAGCGACGCGCAGGATAAATGTGCTCGGGTCCTTCAGACCCCATGCCACATAAGGCACGGTGAACTGCGCGGTCGCACTCACTTCCCTCCCGTTGATCTGAACCGGGATCACCATCGTTAAATCATGATCCGATCCATGCAACCGGAAAACTCCCTGCACTTGAATCTGCGAAGCGCCCTGCGTGGGAACGCTGCCAATCACTTTTTTGGGATTGAAAACAATGTCGTGGTACTGCTCGGTCTGCAATATCTCCTTGTCCATCTTCTTGTCGCGGCCTTCGGTACCACTATTGCCACTGGCGGCGTCCACGATGATCGCTCCGCTGGCCGCTCCGGTCGCTGGATCGAAATTAATGACGCCGCTCTTCATCTGAAAAACGCCGTGAACAGTGTGTGCGGTTGCTCCTAGAACGTAGTGGATCTGCGTCTTTGCCGGATCAAGCTCCAGCGTTCGCTGCTGCGCCGTCAGGTTCGCTGCCCACAACACCTGCACGAGCAGGAGGCCCGCAGTGATCACTCGTCCAAAGCGCATCACTCCGGCGTGTCTTTCATTTTGCGAGCAGTTATGCACTCATTAACCCCCAGCCGAAAGCAAGCGCGCCGTGCAATCCAAACTGTGCCGGAGCAAGCGCGCCGGTATGAATCGCGAGCAGGCGGGAAAACACACTAGGTTCGGACGAGAAAGCATGTAAGACGCGACGCCGGATTGATGGGTGGCGGTCCATCAACAGCAGCAATCGCGCCATCGCGCGCGGCCGGCGCATGATGTTTCGGTGAGCAGACTCATACAGCCCCAGATCATCGTTCTTAATCGCGTTTACGAACGCGTTTGCCTGACGAAACGCAGTCGAGAGTCCTTCGCCAGTGATCGCGTCCACCGACCCTGAAGCTTCGCCCAACAGCGCGACCCGGCCTTTGCGCACCGATGCCAGACTCGCTGTCGACGTAATCGCTCCCTGCTCTCGCGTTACCGGAGCGCATCCTCGGAGACGCTCTTCAATTTGTGGAAACTCGCGCAAAGCCTGGCAAAGCCGCATAGTCGGATTCGATGTAATCAGCGCCACGCAGATTTCATCGTCCGCAGTCGGCGTGATGTAAAGCTGGCCGCAATCGGCCCAGTGCACTTCGACATATTTCGACCAGGGTACGACGCGGAAGTGCTGTCGGAACCCGTATCGCCGTCGGAGCAAATGAACGGAATCGAGCCCAATGGCTTTGCGTAAGCGCGAGTTCTGGCCGTCAGCGCATACCAGCCAGTGATAGCGAATCTGTTGCGACCCGAGCTGTGCACAGTATCGCGTTACATGATCAACGGAGACGCCCCATTCCATGGAAACGCCCTCCTCAGCAGCACGCTCCAGCAGCGCTCGATGCAAGACGGTGCGACGGATACCCAGGCCATTTCCACCTCCGAAGTGGGCCATTACGTCGAGGCCGTCTCCCACAAAGCGAATGCCCTCAAAAGGAACAGCTGAGGTCGATTCCAGATGAATTCCCATCTCGTGCAGAGCCGTCAGGCCATCCGGCATAATGCCCTCACCACAGGGCTTGTCGATGGGAGGAATTGCGCGATCAACAACGGTGACGCCGAACCCTTCACGCGCCGCGGCGATTGCCGTCGCCAGCCCGGATGGTCCGCCACCTGCGATCAGTATCTCCGTGTGACGAATGCCTTACTCCTTTGCCTGCGTCAGTTCCCTGCGGTAATAACTTCAGGCTACATACAGATTCGCCAGTTCGCGCTTAGTTGCATAGGAAATGCAAGCGCGAGCTAAAGCGTTCCTTCTAACCCTGCATTCTTTCCGTTCCTGTACCCTAGCGGACGCGCGTAACAACTGTCTTTCCCGACAGTGACGAATCATTCATCTCTCATCTGCTGTCCCGTTCTGATATTTGTTTTAACTGCGAAATGGCTTTCAGATGTCAAAACATAGTCGCTGCTGCGTTAGATTTTGGGACAGCCCCGAACGACGTGCTGGGACCTTAGTTATGCGACGGGTGTTTGCACGATTGAAAATTCAGCCACATTGATTGAAACTAGTTCAAGTCTCGCAAGGCCCTCATCGTTTCCGATGCCGTTCGTACGTGCTATTCCGGTGGTTTGCTCGGCAATCTTGCTCATCTGCTCCGCGACAGCCCAACAGATGCCCGCAACGACGACCCCGTCCGCCAACTCGCCGGTGGTTCTCGGAGACGTCCAAGCCAGCGCTGCGGGAAATGGCGTTGAGATTCGAATTCCCTCGCACGGCGTAACCCCGCACAAGATGCTGATGAAAGATCCCGATCGCATTGTGCTTGATTTCCGCGGAGCCCAGTTTGGCAGCGGCAACCAGCGGGTCGCAGTCAACCAAGCTGGGGTTCTGCAGGTTCGCATCTCACAGTTTCAGACCGATCCCCCTGTGGCGCGCGTGGTGATCGACCTCAGCAAGCCTTTACCTTCCCGGCTTGAGACGGCCGGCGATACCCTGGTGTTGCACGTTGGGGAGTCGAGTTCGAGTGCGGCGGCCGTTTCGAAACCTCCCGTTGCGCTGTCCCCAGTACCAGCGCCGGTGGCAGAGAAACCATCGGCCGCGAAACCTACGGCTGCGAAGGCGCCCACAGCCGCCTCAGCCCCAACCTCGGAGCAGAATGCGGTCGTCGAGGGACTTTCGGTTCACCCTGGTAAGGGCGAGTTGAGCTTTTCCGTGAAGCTGAGCCAGGCCGTCACGCCGAAGTTGTGGAGCGAGCGTGAGCCGGACCGCATTGTGATGGACTTTCCTGGCACTCTTCCGGGCAACACGTCGAGACGAATTACGGTTGGCGATGGATCGGTGCAAACTGTTCGCCTGTCGCTCTTCCAGGAAAACCCTCCTGTCACGCGAATCGTTTTCGATGTCGCCAGCGGGACTCGAAAGCCGCAATTGGAGCCGAACGGGAACGAGTTGACGGTCAAGTTCCAGACTGAAGCCACGAGCCAATCGGCCCAGGTTGCGCCCGCGCCGAGAACAGAATCGCCCTCCGTTCCCGTCGTAGCCAGCAAGCCGTCGGCGGCGATTCATCGGGCGACTGTTCAAGCAGCGTCGCATCCACAAGTCGTTGCACGCGCTTCCGCCGCTCCGCGTATCGCGCCCGCTATCCCGGCAAAACGGGCCGCGCCACCGGCAGCAGCTAACAACATGTACGGACCACACCCGCCGAACATCAGTTTCGCCAACGGATTGCTTTCCATCGAAGCAAACAATTCGGTGCTGACCGATATCCTCTTCGAAGTTGGCGCGAAGACCGGCGCCGAAATTCAGATGCCGCCGTGGAGTGACGCAGGTCGCGAACATGTCGTGGCCAAACTCGGCCCTGGAAATCCGCGTGACGTTATCGCGGCTCTCTTGCACGGATCTTCGTTCAACTATGTGATCGTCGAATCGCCCCAGGGATTGCAGCAGCTCATCCTGACTCCGAAAACCGATTGGCCGGCTGGGCAGGGAGCAGATCAGGCTGCACAGCAAGGGGGAGATCAGCCTCCTACTGCTGAGGCACCCCCTACCGAAGCTCCACCCGCGCCCGAGGGGACGCCACCTCCCCCGGATAATCCCCAGCCCTGAGCTTGTAGGACGGCGAAATCTACCTCTGAAATTTCAGTTTGCCGAATGCCGCAGGAACGTGGAATTGCGGCTGCGGAGTATGCGTGGCCTGCCAGGCAAGATAGGCGCGGCTCGGATCTTTTCCTTCCGCCCGAAAGAAATTCGCGCGCCACGATTTCGCGGGATCGAAGTTCTAGCGTGAGCGAGCGCATGGGGATCGCCATTTCAGCGCTCCACAGTTTGGCGCTCGCATCGAGACTGGCCGTGCATCGCAGTCCGCTCTTTAGATCGCGGCGCGGTTGTTCCGATATCTGCAGATCGACCCACAGTCCGTTTGGGCTGACTTCAAATTCCTTGTAGTTTCGCGAACCGAAATCGTCGGGCTGCAGGAAGGCCTCGGCCACATCGCGATCCCATAAACCATCGCGCCGCCCATTCGGATCGGAGTCGTCAAAAACCCATACCTCACGATAGCGGCAATGGAAACGCAGGAATAAAGTGTCGAGCGACCACAGAATGCGCACTTCGGTCGTGCGCTCGGGATCAGCGTGCTTCGCTTGCCAGTCGGCGCAGAAGGAGATGGAAGAGGCCGCGTCCCAATCCTGCGCATCGGGAAATCCGGAAGACAGCAGAGGACGAGACAGAGGCCAGGCAGTCGCCTCCTGCACCATCGAAACACTTGCAGAAGCCGGTGACTCAGAAGCGAGTCTTGTTCGTGTGGATGAGGTATCGGGTGCCATGTTCTGTCTGCGCACGATTCGACTACAGGTACCACTTTCAGGGACCGCATGCCAAGTTGCGCAGGACGTCGCAATTCGATAGGCAAAACAGAGCTGATGAAAAAGAAAAGCCCGCGGTCTCCCGCGGGCTCATACTACAGCAGACTGAGACTAGTAAGTTCGCGGCGACAAGTCCTGGTGGGCCGACAGGTTGTTGATGTCCTGAAGCCGCGGCGTACCCGGAGGCAGCTTAGTCGGATTCAGGAAGTCCGTGTCGAACGAGTAGTCGCGTGTAGGCGGCGAGTAAACGTTCGGGTTGCCGTAAATCCCGTTGCCGTATCGCGCGTAGAACATGCTCACGAGCGATCCGCGGTAGTGGGATGTTACGTTGCCCCAGTTCTCCAGATATCGGATGAAGTTGTGAACACCACCATCGGTACCAGTATCGCCCGCTGCCCTATCCCGGCTGGAAGAATGGCCTGTTCTTGCCAGACGCGATCGCCACCCGGAAATAAGTCTCGGCCGCGCGTTGCGTACTGCCGGAATACTGCCTGGATCGTAAGCAGTGAGTTGCGATCGTCGAACTAGTTGGAAAGCAGGTCACAGCATCGGCGATCACGGCTGCCGAGGAGTGTGTATAAGCCGCAAGCGTTCCAGTCGTCGCCGTTCGTGCTGTCCGCGTTGTAGTTGCCCTGCACGTAAACCGGTTGTTCGCTGGCTATCGTTATGCCGATGCGGGTTCCGTCCGTAGTCATCGGAAGATGACCCGTGCTTCCGTTCAACCAGCTTCAGTGCGTGGCGGGTACCGGTGACGATGATTGGACTGGCCGACTTGACCGCAAGCGGTGATGCGCGCCGCAGGGCTGTCCGTGATAGCTGCGTTCCAGAGTAGCCGGTATGGCCATACGAGGTTAGCGGCGCACCAAACCCATCCCCCAGATGGAAGCGTCCGTGAGTGTGCAATCTACCCGTCGCCTCCTCCAGTTCACGCTGAAAGTCGTGCCATTGATGTCTTCTCCCGCCGCGGCTCCGCCCATCGCGGTCTGCGTCGAATGAAACAGGGCCGTTTCGCTTCCGTCCGACGTCTCCATGCCGTGTGGACTCCAAGTGCTCTGTCCTGCGTCGACGACTGGCTCGTAACCGTACTCACCATCCAGATAGCCGTCGCACTCGGAGGCTTCTGCATTCCGCGCCTGTCTGAAAAGTAAACGATGTAACCGTTCTGCGACTCGTTCTCCACGCTCGGTGCCGCTGCCACCATGAATGGGGATGTGCCATTGAGCCACTTGCGCAGGTTGTCCATGTCTAGTTCGACGACATTCATCAATCCGCCAACGGCGCAGCTGTTGCGGTTGGCGTTGTTCCATGCGCAAACTCGCCTTCGCGCGGATCGTACATGTTGATAGGGAACCAGCCGTACTCGTCATGTCCGCCGCTTGTCAGTTGGCCCAGGGAACAGTAGATCCAATAGGTTGATCGGTGCCCTGGGGGTCTTGTTAGAAGCAGAGGTGGTCTTAATGTAGTTGTAAATACCCCGTTGTAACGACCAACTGGTTCTGCAATAGGTCGTGCCGGCTGTAGGCGCCCTTCCACGTGTATCCCGGAGGAGCGGGCTCGGCTGTTCTGGAAAATCAAATTGCATTCGGATGGACCGGGTTGGCGCCGCTTCCTCCGAAGCCGAGTCGGTGTTCGGACTCACGGGCCCCGTGCAAATCCAAGTTAAGCCACTCCTGCGTCACATTAGTGGAAGTGCCCACTGCGATGTCCCGCGTGATACTCAACTCGGAACTAGCCGTGACTAGAGGCCAGTCGTCCCGGCGCCGGCGCCGCGCTCTGTATACCAGCCAGGGTCTGTCGGTAGCGCTTAGGCACAGATTTTAGGATCGGTGCAGGGGTTCGGTGTAGTTGTCATCGTTGTCGACGTCTTCAAGCATTCGTTGGTGGGTTCCACTTCGTACATGTCGTGTATTGTTGAGTAGTTCCCGGATATGGCGAATACTTGGCCGTCGCATATACTGCGGACCTGCGCTACCGCCATGCACGGTATACCATTCGACAAGGATCTCGGTCGCCGGAGAGTGGTATCCGTGAGGTCCCCAAAATGGACATCCCCAGCCTGGGATCCACCAGGCAGTCGCTTTGTAGTCGCCCAGCAGAATGCGAACCTGCGCCATGCTATATTCGCGCGAGGTAGCTGCAGGATCAGGGCCTGCGTGCGGTGGACGCTTAATGATCTCCCATGGCGCCAATTCCGCGCTTCCCACGAACGGCAGGTTCAGTTTGTGATACCGTTCCATTGCGTCTGGATCATGTCCACCAAACGTTGTGTTCGAGTTGGTCGGCCAGCTGGACTAGCTCTCGCCGGCGTCCCGGTATAAGGATCGCCCAGTGCACTGCAGACTACCCATTGTCTGATCCAGATTCTTGCAGACACGTGGATACTCCGTCGCGCCGTTGGCGGCTGTGTTCCGCCGTCGCAACCACCGGTGCTTCGTCGGGACCAGCACGAGGTCTGTACGCGGCGTCGCGTCACCATCATTCACGAGTACGGTTCGCACCACGTCACCCGCCGTCGACATCTTGGAGTGAAATGAAAGCGGACCGTTCTGCGCTGCCAGAAACAGATTGCCATTCGTAAAAACGCGGCCGTTGAAGTCAAACGCCGGGCCAGGGAAGAAGCTCAGGTCTGAATCGGAGAACACGCCAAACTGGAATACCGGAATCAGAGCGACCTCGGCGTCCCGCTTGATGTGGACTTCGGCATCCCGTGGAGGTTCGTGCCGCTACCACATCCATATGGATCGGGATTGTCTGCGCGTACAAGCCCGGTTCTGACCGGACGAGATTGTCTTCGTAACTGCGTTCGGGCTTGGGCTGTGCATCCGTCCAAGCCGGCGTGGTAGCGGTTACAGTCTGCATCGGAAAATATTGTATAGTTGTGAACTGCACGCCGGAGATCGCCGGCTGATTGGCGGCTGCACCGAGCGCGGAGATGTCGGTCAACCCGGTGCCATCACGCTCGTGTAGAGGCTGCCCACGTCCGCGGTCATCTTCTCCATCGCGGCTTCTGCCGCGTAGCGCGAAAGATTCTGCTCCTGGTCGGCGCTGCTGATCTGGCGCTCCGTAGTTCACCGAATACATCAGCGCTACGGACAGCGCGGAAATGAGCAGCATCAACAGCAAGGCAGCGATGAGCGAAAAACCCCGGTTGTTTGAACTTGCTCTTTGCGACATGAAGATCCCCCACTTGCTCACTTCAGTTGTAACGGTCGCGTGAAGCTCAAATCTCTCGGACTGACGGAACTCGAGACCCATAAAGTGTCATAATTGCCAGACGAATTCTTGTTTTGCGAACGCATCTGTAGAGCAATGTTGATCTTTCGAATCTGTGTCGGATCGGTGACCGTGGGCGCGGCACCGCCGATACCCGTGGCGGCAAATTGCCACACACTGGTTACCGGGTTATAGAGGTCGTAGGTCAGTTGCAGGTTCTGGACGTAATCGGCGACTTCCGTGGCCGGATGGCGTCACCGTTCACTTGTCTCATGAGGACCGGAATGTCATCTGGCGGTTCCCAATATTCCATCCGGACCCGCAGTGTTCTGCACAAAATAGGTCACGATCTTGACCCGCGAAGCCGCTGTCCCCGGTTGGATAAAGTCGTCGCCGCGCCCTTCAGAGAAGCAACATTCGCCGCTGCCGCAGTTGTCTGATTCAGGTTGAGAGGGTCTCCGTCTGCGAGCGTCAGCACTCCGCCGCCTGCGACATCGGTCACTGTCGCCAGCACGTAACCGTTCGGATTCCAGATCATCATCACGTCCCCAACCTTCGACCCGTACTGTCTGTCTTGATAGTTTCGCGGGACACTATTGCTGTCGAGAAACGAAGCCGTGGTAGACGGTCATCTGATCGCCAGTCGAAGAAATCGTCGCGCACGGACACGGCGGTTTTGGCGTATTGTTCGTGACAATAGTCTTGCGCTGTTGGCGGCCATGTATTGTCCACGTAAATGACCGTGATTGTGTCACTCGTGCCGTTCATCGAATTCTTGTCGTAAGGCACGATCGGTGTAGCCAGGTTATTTGGATAAGTCGAAATGCTGCACCCGGCACATCCAAAAACTGCCTTGTAGTCCCAGACCGCGCCACGCGATTCCGCCTGCTGATAATCCGTCGCCGCCATGCTGAAGTCCTGCATCATGAAATTCAGGGCAGCGCGGCCGTTCTGCTCCATCTCCGCCCTGGACATCGTCGATCGACTGGTGCTCGAAGCTGACTGAAAGAGCATGAACCCAGCGCCGACCACTACCAAACCCACAACCATCGCGACAAGAGCTTCCAGCAGTGTGAAACCTGCTTTTAGGTTTCGGCGTAGTCGAATTTGCGATCGAAAATTCATGACTGTTCCTCAGCGGTACGTTGAAATGTACGTCTGCTCGCTCATATTTCTGTTTACATGGTCGACCGGCCCGTAAAAGAGGCCTGCTTAAAGAGCATCAACCCTGCCCCTATATCACCAGTACCTGACGCCATGCACCATTGCTTCCATCAAGCGTAAAACCTGTTGCGTCCTTGTCTTAGCCGCTTTGCGCATCAGGAACCCCTTCTCCTCCTCAACGATACGTGGAGATATATGTCTGTTGGCTATAGTTCTTGTCACCCGAAGTAGGTATTGAATATTTACGTCAGGCTGCGAACGTTCGGATTCGGTGTAGCCGTCGCAGAGGAACCGGCTGAATCAAGATTTGCCGCTCATACTTGACAGCGGATTGCCGGCCGCATCGGTCTGCAGACCGACGTGTCATCGTCGGTCGTCCCGGAACGCCGTCAGCCCCGGCTTGTACATGTTCTGATAGCCGTCGACAAACACCCCGTTCGGATCGTGCTCACGTTCTGGATCGCGCTGAAGCTCAACGATCCGGCATTGCGCGCAGCAAAAATCGATTCAACCACCTGCTGTGCCTGATCGCGCGCTTGTGTGTCCAGCCGTGACACTGGTCGACGACCTTCACCGCCAATCCAAATAGCGCCAGCAACGACACTAACGCGACTGTCACGATCAAAGCCGCGAACACCGCTTCGATCAGCGTAAAGCCCGATTGCGACTTCTTTGTCGTTCAATTCCATCTCTGTCGCAACTCCATTCTTCAGGTCAGTCCGCCAGGTCCGCACCCGAGCCGTGGCTCCCAGCAACGTGATCGCCCTCTGCGAATTGAGGTTATTGGTCTGCGCGATGTAGACCGCACCATTGTTCAGGCTGCCTGAATCGTCAATCGCCGATCCGTTAGGCTCGAAGCGTATCTTTAAAGAATTGCCTGCTGCTCCAGCTCTGATCGAAATCGATGGCATTCGCCTGCAGGCGCAAAGTTGTCGGGGGTATTCGGCAGACCCGGATAGATATAGAACTGCACATCGCTTGGAAGTGGAACAGTAACCGGCACAAATCCAGTTATGTTCGGCGCAGTGGTTGCTATCGTGCCAGTCGAATTGAAAATCACGATAACTTCGCCGCGCTCCGCGATCGCCTTCGCTCTGGCCGCCCTGAGTTGGTTTTGAATCGTTGAGCTGGCTGTGTCCATATGTGCGGACCTTAATGCGGGAACAATCTGGATCACGGCAAACCGCAAACACGATTGTTACGATCACGACAGTCACCAGCAATTCCAATCAGACTGAATCCGCGCTCTGTATCTCTTTTCTTCATACTTCTTATCTATCCCCGACTCATAACAGCCATGCGGAAATATCCGGATGCGGCTAATTCCGCTAAACGGTTCATTAGCGTTGCTGAGACTACTGGGGGAGGGGCACGCCTTCAAATTACTCCGGTACACCTGGAGGTAACGGTACTTGCGTCACATCCGTGGGGAAGGACAATTGCTATTCGAAAGGATTACCGCCAAATGTATCTTCGTACCGAATGATTGTTCTATGAATGAATGTTCAATCATGAAGTCGGCTAACTTCACAGGCAAGGCTATCGGACACCTGACACGTAACCAACGTAACTAAAGTCTCGGACACCTTTGGCGAGTCCATCTCGGACCTGTATCTCGCCAACGCCCGCGCAACTCGCTTGGCGCGAGTCTCTCAGGCACCCCGCTCAACGCTGCGGTAAATCACAAATTGGTGGGTGCCCGTGAATTCCCGTAACGATGAATTTTCCAGCCACGCCCGGTGCTCCGGGTTGTGGTAGACGAAGTACACATCTCGCGGGCGCGCCTTCAACGATCTTTCCAGGTTCGCCAGCAGCGACCGCATCCCCAGCTCCGGTAGCGGATTGAACAGGTAAAGCACCATCGGGTCTTCCGGCAACACGAACTCGCGCGCATTCACGCACTGTGACTCAATCGCAAACGACTTCTGATTCTCGTTCTTGTATTTGCGAATATTTTCCTGCGCGATCCTGTGCAGTTCCGGCAACAGTTCGACCCCAATGATCTGCCGGAAGGGATAATCGGACGCCATCAGCAAGGTTCTGCCCTTCCCCGATCCGATGTCGATAAACGTAAAGTCGCGATAGTTAATCGGCAGCGACGACAGCATCTCGCGAAACACGGCTGGTTCCGTCGGCTGATAGAGCGACCCCGCCAGCGTCCCGATCAGCCTGGCTCGCGTCGATACGGCAGCTTCTGTGGTATTCACGCGATGCTCCCAGTCATAATCGAGATCTCCGTAACGAAGGCGCTCGCGCTCGGGTGTGGACTCGCGCAGGAACTCGAACATCTCTTTTCCGAATTGACGCAGGCTTCCCATTGTCCCGAACTTCGGGTGTCGTTCGGCCCACCAATCGCGCAATGCCTGCAATAGCGTGTACGGCGGCTTGTCACTCGGAATCATGGTCTGCATAGTAAGCTTTGCATATTAAATGCGGACTTGCGGCGGCCGCGCTCTTTCAGTCTGCAGCCGCATTCCACGGGTCGCCCCATTCTGCTTTCCGCGCGTGCCGATAACTTTCCTTTTGCGATTTCGTCACGGTCAGCTGCACAAGCCCTGAGCCGGTGCATAGTCTGAGCTGCACATGTCCGCTGTGCTTCTGCGGATGTCGTAGGATCCGCGCCGATGCTCGCGTCGGTGCAGCGCGACTGGCGACCACGTACGAGAATTTCTCGTCTTCGTATCCCAATGCGCCCGCTTTCAAGCGCCGGTGGTCCGACGTCCTCTCCAGTCGCTGCGAAAAGTGACACCAGTCGCTCCCATCTTCCATCGGGCATGCGGATTCATGCGGACACGGTGCAAGTAGGTGCGCGCCCAATCCGAGCAGTTGTGTCCGTGCATCCAGAATCGTTCGGAAATCGACCGGCGTACCCGGACCAATCACAACGAGCATCTGCTTCGTACGTGACCATGCAAACTCAATCGCGGATCGACGCTGTTGCAGCGCCAGTTCTCCCAATGCATACGAGATCACGACCAGATCTGCAGCGGCGGCCGCGTTTTCGCAGAGATCGGACGGCAGCCACACAGCTTCGCGCACAGCTTGTATTGGACTGCTCTGGGCTAAGCGGCGTCCCGCTTCCAATATCTTTCGATCCCGCTCGACCAACCCGAAGCTTTCGATTTGCGGCATGACCTCCGCTGCCGCCCACATCGCCGTTCCCGGACCCGCACCCAGATCCAGCACCGAACGTGGTTGCCACTCGGATGCAAGCGCAGCGATTTCCTGGAACACTCGCCAATTCGCGGCAAACGTCGCTGGCATCCGTACCTGCAGGTACGCTCCCAGCTTCGCCGCTGAATTGATTGCCGGACCACCGGCGCTTCCCTGTTTGTAAGACTCTGTTAGCTCAGCTACCGCAAGCGTCAGATCGCGATGCGGAATTGCTTCTGTTTCGATCTCGATCGCTGCCCTAAGCTCTTCCGGGAGTCGCATCGCTCAAGTCTAATCTCGGGCGCAAACCCCACGTCTATGCCAGATGAAGTTCAGTGCGAAAACTCGTACACTAATTTCAACTGTGGAGAGTTGCGGCGCCCGCGCTGGCAACTGGCAAGCTGCTTGTCCTTAATCGAAGACCGCGTTCTCACGACCGGGCGGGTTCACGTCCGCGGCACTCGCGGACTGCGGCCGGCGCTCATCTTGCTCCTGGTTTGGCTGGCTTGTGCCGCTTACGAAGGCGCGCTGCTGAAACGTGGTTGGGTGCCGCATGACGACGGTACATTCGCCTCGAGCGCGCAGCGCGTACTACAGGGCGAAATGCCGCACCGTGATTTCGACGAACTCTACACGGGCGGCCTCACGTACCTGAATGCTGCTGCCTTCCGCGTGTCGGGAGCGAACTTTGCCACTCTGCGCTGGATGCTGTTCCTGTTCTTCCTCGCCTGGGTACCAGCCCTCTTCTATATAGCCTCTCGGTTGGTTCCCCCGCTCGCAGCTGGCCTGATCACATTTTTGGCGGTCGCAGCCAGCGTGCCTGTTTATTCGGCACCAGTGCCCTCGTGGTACAACCTGTTCTTCGCGACCTTCGGGACTGCCGCTGTACTTCGCTTCCTCGAGAGTCGTAACCGCTGGTGGCTCGCCATTGCGGGACTGTGCGCAGGACTCTCCTTTCTCGCCAAGATCTCTGGACTCTACTTTCTCGCGGCCGTATTTCTCTTCCTCATCTTCCTGGAGCAGACGGAATCGCAGTCGTCGTCACCACGTCGCGGCGTTGCAGGTTATTCCATCTTCATTACTGCCGGCCTGCTGGCGTTTGTGGTTGTGCTTTTCAAGACAGTCGCCAGTGCCAATCCCGCATACGTCGCCCACTTCATCCTTCCGGGCGTATCGGTTGCTCTCTACCTGCTCTGGAGCGAGTTCAATTACTCGCGCGGACCCAGCCGCAACCGCTTCCGACGCACTCGTTGGTCTCCTCTTGCCCGTTCTTGCAGGATTCCTTGTCCCCGTCATCGCTTTTCTAATTCCTTACGCACGCGCCGGCGCCCTACACAGCTTTCTTGTGGGAGTCTTTGTCGCGCCCACCAAACGGTTCAGCTTCGCCGCGCTTCATCCTACGCATCTGCGCGCGATGAACCTGATCGCAACCGCAGTCTTGGGTACGATCCTCTACCTTGCGAGCAAGGGCCGGACTTTCTCACGAAGGCAGCAAATCATTCTCGTTTGCGTTCTGTTCGGACTGATCGCTGCCTCCGGGCCGGTGCGGCCAATCTACAGCTTTATCTGGTCGTCCATGGTATTGCTGGTTCCCGTCACCGCCGTCATAGCAGTGATCGTGCTGGCGTATGCCACCAACTTGGAGGCAACGAAGCGACAACAGCTGTTCCTGCTGATCTCCGTCCTCGCGCTTACCTCTCTCATCCAGTTCCCTTTCGCGGCGCCCGTCTACTTCTGCTATGTCACGCCGCTGATCCTCCTCGCAGTCGTCGGACTCAGTTCGCTGCGCCCTTCGCGGAATGACTTTGTCTTCGCGGCCGTCCTGATCTTCTATCTCGCGTTCTGGATTTTTCGCGCTACACCCGGCTTCATCTATAACCTCGGACTGCGTTATGCGCCCAATCAGCAGACTGTGACGCTCACCCTGCCGCGTGGCGGCGCTTTGCGCGTCGATCCTCAACTTGCAGACGAATATGCTCAGCTGATCCCGCTCATCCAGCAACACGCGACTGGCAACTACATCTACGCAGGGCCGGACGCCCCCGAAGTGTACTTTCTGGCCGGAAAACGAAATCCGACGCGAACGCTCTTCGACTTCCTCGACCAGGACACAATCAATCGCAACCAGAACATCCTCGACGCCATCGCTCGCAATCGAGTCAACGTCATCGCAGTTCGTGAACAGCCGTACTTCTCTCAACCCTTGAGCCCGGGGCTCATTCAGGCTCTCGCTGTGCAATTCCCAAACGTTCAAACGGTCGGCGAATTCCAGGTAAGGTGGCGTCAGTGAGTCTTAAAGAGCGCGTCCTAGAAAACCCGCTTGTATTCCGCCTCGTCCAAGCGCCTTTCACGCGCAAAAAGTTAACGCCAGTCCTCGCTCATAATGATTTGCGTACGGTCCATCGCGTCCTTGATGTCGGCTGCGGGCCGGGCACCAACACGGCTCTCTTTGCCGACGTTGACTACACCGGCATGGATATCAACCCCGCGTACATTCGTCAGGCGCAACGCCGCTTTCGAAGAAACTTTGTAGTAGCCGATGTAACCAAGTATCGTGTCAGCTCTGCCGAGCGATATGACTTCATTTTCGTGAACAGCCTTCTTCATCATCTTCCCGACGACGCCGTTCACAATCTGCTGCAACATCTCTCGACGTTACTCACCACCGATGGCCGCATTCACATTCTGGAACTGGTATTGCCGGAGCACCCTTTTCTTGCGCGCAAGATGGCACAATGGGATCGTGGAAAGTACGCTCGCCCTCTGGCGCAATGGGAATTGCTTTTCCGATCAGCCTTCCAGACGACACTGTTCGAACCCTATCCTGTCCGCGTCGCTGGCCTGGAAGCACTCAGCATGGTCTATTTCAAAGGTTGCCCGGCTGTCCCTGCGCCATAGCGCTGCCGAATACGGCACCGTCCATGCCACATTTTGTGCCGCTTCAGAGTAGCGATCTCTTCTCCTCCGGCCCTCATCGAAGTTAACAAAACCGTTTTCGCCATACATAAACTGTGTGCGACCGGCGATCGCGCGGACGATTGGTCTACTTACCATCGCAGCGCGATAGACCCAAAAGGAGAACCGATGTTTTGTCTCAAAAGTTCTATGGCTACCCTGGCTTCGTTCTTGATTTTCGGATGTGTGCTCCCGATCACCAGCAGTGCACAAACGGCAGGTGGCAGTCAGAGTGCCTCCAGCTCAACCCACAGCACCCTCAGCGCCTCTGACCAGAAATTCATGAAAGAGGCGGCCCAGGGCGGTGCCGCCGAAGTCGAACTTGGCCAACTCGCGCAGCAGAAGGCTGAAAGTCCCGACGTTAAGGCTTTTGGACAGCGCATGGTCGATGACCACACCAAGGCAAACGATCAGCTAAAGCAGGTCGCCAGCGAGAAGGGTGTGACACTGCCTTCACAGCCCGACGCCAAAGATACCGCGGAGAAAGCGCGTCTCGAGAAGATGTCAGGAGCGCAGTTCGACAAGGCTTACATGAACTACATGGTGGCCGACCACAAGAAGGACGTTGCCGATTTTCAGAAAGAAGCCTCCCACGCCAATGACCCGGACGTGAAGAACTTCGCGCAGACTACCCTGCCCACTTTGCAAAGCCATTTGCAACAGGCGGAGAGCATCACACCGAAGCAGAATGCCGCGGCTGCCAAATCCAGCACCACCGCCAACAACACTATCAGACAGTAGCAACCGTCGCGCATAGGCCCGTCTTTCCCGGAGACGGGCCTCATTTCCCTCCCTCACTCCCTATGCCACTTCGAACAGGGCCCATAAGCAATCCTTACTAATTAGTTTCGCTTATATAAGCAAAACAAATAATTTGATTGACGCTAGTCGAAGCCCTCGACTACTCTCCTTTCAAGCTTTTATGCGTCCTTTCTCCAACTTTCAGTCAGATTTTCGGCGCCGTTCCCCGTTGGGACCGCTAGTCGCCGTACTCGTGCGCCTTCGCGAGGCGCGCTCGAACTGACTGCGGATGACCAGGACGTAACAACCAGATTCACAGGCCATCATCCGCTACCGGCGATGATGGCTTTTTCGCATATAGGGATTTTCCCAGGGAGCAGCAATGAGCACTGAAGGCAAGAGGCACAGTGGCGGAATCACCGATGGACCCAACCGCGCTCCCGCCCGTGCCATGTTGAAGTCGATCGGATTTACCGACGAAGATCTGCGTAAGCCCATCGTCGGAGTCGCTAACACCTGGATCGAAATCGGCCCCTGCAACTATCACCTGCGTGAACTCGCCGCAGCCGTAAAAGAAGGTATTCGTGAAGCCGGCGGCACGCCGATGGAGTTCAATACCGTCTCCATCTCCGACGGGATCACCATGGGCAGCGAAGGCATGAAAGCCTCGCTCGTCAGCCGCGAAGTCATCGCCGACTCCATCGAACTCGTTGCTCGCGGCAACCTCTTTGACGGAGTCATCGCCCTCTCCGGATGCGACAAGACCATCCCCGGCACCATCATGGCGCTCGCCCGGCTCAATATCCCCGGACTCATGCTCTATGGCGGCTCCATTGCCCCCGGCAAATTTCAGGGACACGACGTCTCCATTCAGGACGTATTCGAAGCCGTCGGCGCTCACGGCCGCGGCAAGATGACCGACGCCGAGCTCTGCGACATTGAAGATCACGCCTGCCCTGGCGCCGGCGCCTGTGGCGGTCAGTTTACGGCCAACACCATGTCGACCGTGGGTGAATTCCTCGGCATCTCGCCCATGGGCTTCAACGGCGTTCCTGCTGTCGATGCGAAGAAGCTCGACGTTGCTCGCCAGGCCGGACGCATGGTGATGGAACTCGTCCGCCGCAACACGCAGCCCAAACAAATCATCACGCGCGATGCGATTGAAAACGCCATCGCCAGCGTGGCTGCCAGCGGCGGATCCACCAACGCCGTCCTGCATCTGCTCGCGATTGCGCATGAAGTTGGCGTCGATCTCGATATCGATGACTTCGACAAGATTTGCGCGCGCACGCCACTACTCTGCGAATTGAAGCCGGGCGGCCGCTTCATGGCCACCGACATGCACAACGCGGGCGGAATTCCGCTGCTCGCGCAGCGTCTGAAGCAGGGCAATTACCTGCACAACGACGCACTTACGGTTTCGCTGAAAACCATCGGCGAAGAAGCTGACAGGGCGAAAGAAACTCCCAACCAGGAAGTCATCCGCCCGCTCAGCAATCCTATTAAGAAGAGCGGCGGCCTCGTCATTCTGAAAGGCAATCTTGCGCCCGAAGGCTGCGTGATCAAGCTCGTCGGCCACGACACCACGCATCATCGCGGTCCGGCTCGCGTTTTCGACTGCGAAGAAGACGCCTTTGCCGCCGTGCAGAACAACAAGATCAAACCCAACGACGTTGTCGTCATTCGCTACGAAGGACCGCGCGGTGGACCCGGTATGCGCGAGATGCTCGCCGTCACCGCCGCCATCAATGGCGCAGGACTCGGCGACTCCGTTGCACTCATCACTGACGGCCGTTTCTCCGGCGCGACTCATGGATTCACCACCGGCCACGTTGCTCCCGAAGCTGCGCGCGGTGGACCGATCGCAGCCATTCGCGAAGGCGACATCATCGAGATCGACGTTCCCTCGCGCCGCCTCTCCGTCGAACTCACGATGGAAGAGATTCGTGCTCGCATGAAGACGTGGCGCCCACCGGCATTGAAGTATCCCACCGGCGTGTTCGGAAAATACGCGCGCATGGTGTCATCGGCCTCGCGTGGCGCGGTCACCAGCGACTGGGGTACCGCGGAATTCATGCGCAACGAACAGCAGGATGCGCTCGACAGTATTGCTTCGGCCCAGGCCGAAACCGAAGAAGTAGGAAGGTGCGTAAAGTAATGATGAAAACCGGCGCGGAAATCGTCTGGGAATGCCTGAAGCGTGAAGGCGTCAAGACTGTATTCGGTTATCCGGGTGGCGCGATCCTGCCCACCTACGACGCTCTCACGAAATACGACATCCACCACGTCCTCGTTCGTCACGAACAAGGCGCCACGCACATGGCCGATGGCTATGCGCGCGCGGGCGGCGGCGTCGGTGTTGCCATCGCCACCTCCGGTCCCGGCGCCACCAACATGGTGACCGGGCTCGCCACCGCGATGATGGACTCCTCGCCCATCGTTTGCATCACCGGCCAGGTGGGCAGCAAGCTCATCGGCACCGATGCCTTCCAGGAGTGCGACATCACTGGCGTCACCATGCCCGTGACCAAGCACAACTATCTCGTCACCAGCGCCAACGATGTTGCGCGCACCATTCGCGAAGCGTTCTACATTGCGAAGTCCGGACGCCCCGGCCCGGTGCTCATCGACATCACGAAAGACGCGCAGCAAGGCTCGACCCGTTTCGAATATGACGAGACACCGATCCAGCTGCCCGGCTATCGTCCGGATCTCTCGCCCGCCGAAAAAGAATGCCTGCACGCGATTTCGCTGATCAAGAATGCGAAGCGTCCGGTGATTCTCGCCGGACACGGCATCATTCTTTCTGGCGCCACGGATCTCGTCCGCCAGTTCGCCGAAAAGACGCATATCCCAATGGCCATCACCCTGCTCGGCCTCGGCGGCATCCCTGCTTCTCATCCGCTGAACCTCGGCATGATGGGCATGCACGGCGAAGCCTGGGTCAACAAAGCCATTCAGGAAGCCGATCTGCTGCTCGCCTTCGGCATGCGCTTCGACGATCGCGTTACCGGCAACCTGAAGACCTACGCGCCCAACGCCAAGAAGATTCACATCGACATCGATCCCTCCGAGATCAACAAGAACGTGAAGGTCGACGTCGCACTCGTCGGCGATCTGAAAGAAGTTCTCGAAGACCTGCTACCACGCGTCGAAGCGAATGATCGCTCGGAGTGGAACAGTTACATTCGCGAACTCAAGGGCGACTCTGCCGTACGCGACATCCAGAACCTGCCCGATAGCGGTCATCTTTACGCCGCACATGTCATCAACGATCTGTGGCGTGAGACCAAGGGCCGCGCTCTGGTTGTCACCGACGTGGGCCAGCACCAGATGTGGGAAGCGCAGTATTACCACCACGACGAGCCGCGCTCGCTCATCACCTCGGGTGGACTCGGCACTATGGGCTTTGCTCTTCCCGCCGCAGTCGGCGCAAAGTTCGCGCGCCCCGACGCGGAAGTCTGGGTCGTCGTCGGCGACGGCGGCTTCCAGATGACGATGTGCGAGCTCGCCACCATCGCGCAGGAAAAGATCGACGTGAAAATCGCGATCATCAACAACGGATTCCTGGGCATGGTGCGCCAGTGGCAGGAGTTCTTCTACGAGAAGCGCTACGCCGCCACGCCGCTCGTCAATCCGGATTTCGTGAAACTCTCCGAAGCCTTCGGGATTCGCGCCATGCGAGTGGACCAGCGCCACGATGTGATTCCGTCCGTGGAATCGGCACGCAAACATCCAGGACCGGTGCTCATCGATTTCCGCGTCGAGCAGGAAGATTCGGTTTATCCCATGGTTCCCGCTGGAGCCGATTTGCACGCCATGATTCGCCGTCCATCGCCGATCTACGAAACCGGCGAGGACGAATAGGGGTCAGAATGCTGAATACCTTTGCCGTTTACGTTGAGAACAAGCCGGGCGTTTTGACGCGTGTTGCGTCGCTGTTCCGCCGTCGCGCCTACAACATTGAGTCGCTCACCGTCGGTCACACCGAGAAGCCGGGCGTCTCGCGCATGACCATCGTCGTAGATACCGACGAATCCGGCGCGCGCCGACTCGAAGCGCATCTTTACAAGCTCGTGAACGTGTTGCTGGTCGAGAGCATCACCGAAAGCGCGTCCGTCGCACGCGATCTCGCGCTCATTAAAGTCGGAGCCAAGGCTGACCAGCGTTCGCAGGTGCTGCAACTCGCGCAGGTATTTCGCGCGCGCGTAGTCGACGTCGCCATCGAGTCGATCATTCTCGAGATCACCGGCACCGAAGACAAGATCGACGGCCTGCTCGAAGTGCTCGCGCCGTACGGCATCCTCGAGATGGTGCGCACCGGACGCGTGGCCATGGCTCGCGGCATCAAAGCCAATACACCGGCAATCGTGACCGCCAACGGCAGCAAAGTCGCTGCAGTGTACGAAGAAGAGCAAGGCGTCTCGTACTCGGTGTAGCTCGCGCCAGCACTGATTTTTGTTGTCATCACGAGCGAGCGTAGCTCGCGAGGGATCTGCAGTTTGGAAAGTTTGGGTGCCCCATCTCTGCCCTCTTTTGGCAGAGGTCGGAGTAGGAATCTGGTGGCCCATTCAAGCCGTCTTTTGGCTTGAGTGGGGCAGTTCGAGGAAACACACTCGAACTCAGCCCCCACAAACTTCATTCGCACTTATTAAGGAGAAACAGAACACCATGGCCAAGATTTTCCGCGACAACGATGCGGACCTCGCCCTCATTCAGGCCAAGAAGGTCGCCATCATCGGATACGGATCGCAAGGACACGCACACGCCCTCAACCTGAAAGACAGCGGCGTCAACGTGCAAATCGGACTCACCATGTCCAGCAAATCGCGCGCGAAGGCGCAGGGCGCAGGGCTCACCGTCACCTCGCCTGCCGAAGCCGCCGCGTGGGCCGACGTGATCATGATCCTCGTCCCCGACACCACCCAGCCCGATGTCTACAAGAACGACATCGCGCCCAACCTCAAGCCCGGCAAGATGCTGATGTTTGCCCACGGCTTCAACATTCGCTTCGGCACCATCACTCCGCCGAAGGACGTCGACGTCACCATGGTCGCGCCGAAAGCGCCTGGCCATCGTGTGCGCGAAGTCTTCCGCGAAGGCGGAGGCACTCCCGGACTCGTCGCCATCGAGCAGGACGCGACCGGCAAGGCTCTTCCTCTTGCGCTCTCTTACGCCAAGGGCATTGGCTGCACCCGCGCGGGCACATTGCAGACGACGTTCGCCGAGGAAACCGAGACTGATCTCTTCGGAGAGCAGGCCGTGCTCTGTGGCGGCGCCAGCGCACTCGTGAAAGCCGGATTCGAGACGCTGGTCGATGCCGGTTATCAGCCGGAGATCGCTTACTTCGAGTGCCTGCATGAGCTCAAGCTCATCGTGGATCTCATGTACCAGGGTGGACTGAACTACATGCGCTACTCAGTCAGCGACACCGCCGAGTACGGCGACTATACCGGCGGCCCGCGTGTAATCAACGACAACGTCCGCAAAGAAATGAAGAAGATGCTGACGGAAATTCAGGACGGCACCTTCGCGAAAAAGTGGATTTCTGAAAACAAGAACGGACGTCCATGGTTCACCAAGACGCGCCACGACGAGCAGACTTCGCTTCTCGAAAAAGTCGGCTCCTCGTTGCGCGAGATGATGCCGTTCCTGAAAGCGGTGAAAGTCACGCCTGAATCGGACCAGGCAGCAGTGGCGAGTAAGTGATTAGTGGTTAGTGGTTAGTGGTTAGTGGTTGCGGTAGTGGTTAGAAAGATTTGGTGGCCCATTCAAGCCTTCTTTTGGCTTGAGTGGGTCTTTTCTTTTTCACCACGGAGACACGGAGTCACGGAGTTCTTTTTCTTCTCCATCACAGAGCGCGCTCAGCGCATGACGAGCGCATCCAGCGCGGGTATTACTTGTTCTGAAATCAGATCACAGATCCGCGCGACTCAGTTCTCGCGAGGAAGATCCATGCGCCGGGTCGTTCGCATTTGGAGCAGACTGCCTTGTCGCATTGACGGCTGTAATCCGATCGGAAAAAGGCGTGTCATCTCCAGGGAAGAAGCATCTGCAGCCTGACGACCGCATTGCCTGCTACCGATGAATTCTTACACTCGAAGGGCACAAACACGTACCCGTCCGTGCACCAGTTTGGGTAGCTCGATGCGGTTGACCCCTCAATACTTGATCGCGAGCACTCCTACAATTGGGACGATGATCGAATCACCGACTAGAGCAAAAACGATCCTCGCAAGTTGAATCGACGGGTGACCATCGCTAAGCATGTCGCATCCGGCGAGTGATGTCTTTTCAATCCGTCACTTCAGTCTCCTGCCACGCTTTCTTCATAACTCCAAATGCCTCTGCTCGTGTCCCGCCGTGATGTACGCCAACGCGCGCACGCTCACCTCGGCATTGCTGGCTTTCCCGACGCGCAGCGCCGCCTCGGGACTCACGCTCTTGAAGAACGCAATCGTCGCCTTGCGTAGCGCGTCGTACTCTGCGGCCAGATCCGCCAGCTTGCGATCATTTGCGTGGCTCTCGCGTACGTAATCGTCCTGTTCGAATCCAGGAAGCGGCGTCTGATCCCCGCGCGAGAAGCGAAGCGCACGATACGTGAACACGCGTTCACCATCGCACAGATGCCCGATCACCTGCTTGACGCTCCACTTGCCCGGCGCCGGCGGTTTCTCCGCCTGCTCCTCAGACAGCGTCTTTAGAAACGCCTGCAGCTCCTGCGACTGCCGCTCCAGCACTTCGATCACGTTGCCATCGGGAACTCGCGCCACGTAGTCGGCATACCAGTCACTATATTCATTGCGTTCAGGCCTGGTCAGCATGAATCCTCCACCCGGATCAGAAATTCCGCCCACGTATTATCGTAAGCTACCCACAATGCTTTAGGATATGCGGTCGCGCTTGTGGGGACCAATCGCGCGCCAACGATCCTTACGGAGTTTCTGTGAAAACCATACTGACTTGTACAGCCTTTTTCTGCCTGCTCGCCTCGACCTTCGCTGCCGACGCCGCTCCGGCGCCACCGCCCGCGCCCGCGCAGGACGGCACTCTGCCCGCGCTTACTTCCATCGCCGGTCAGGCCACGCTCAACAATCATGCCAGCGATTATCTGGAAGAGCTCAGTGATTACATCGGCGGCCGCGTCACCGGATCGCCTCAGGCAAACGAGGCGATCAAGTGGGGCATGGCGAAGATGCAAGCCATCGGCCTCAGCAACGTGCACGCCGAAAAATGGCAAATCTCCCATGGCTGGACTCGCGGCTCCGCCAGCGCCAGCCTCGTCGATCCCATCCAGCGCCCGCTGACCATCTCTTCTCTTGGCTGGGTCGGATCCACGCCAAAGGGCGGCGTGCAGGCGCAAGTTGTAATCGTCGATAACACGCAACTCGATCGCGAAGTGAAGGAGAACTCCGGCAACTGGGCCGGCAAGGTTCTGCTGATGCGCTCGAAAACAGAGCTTTCCCGCGAGGAGCGGTCGAAGATGTTCGGCAAGTTCGGCCCGTTCCTGAAAGCTGCCTACGCGGCCCATGCCGTCGCCGTGATCGGCGGACAGGGCGGCTCCAAATCTCGCGGCATGAATCTTACGCACACCGGCGCGCTTGGCTTCGACACCTACTACGACATTCCAGTGGTCAGCATGGTCGTCGAAGATTCCGAACAGCTGGGTCGCTTCCTCGATCAGGGCAAGGCCGTCCATATCAAAATTGACGTTCAGAACACGGTCACCAGCGGTCCAGTCGACTCCGCCAATGTCGTCGGCGACATCCCCGGCACCGAGCATCCGGAGCAGGTCGTCGTCATCGGCGGCCATCTCGATTCATGGGATCTGGCAGAAGGCGCAACCGACGACGGCGTAGGCGTTGCCACCACTCTCGGCGCTGCGGAAGCCATCATGAAATCCGGATTCAAACCGAAGCGCACCATGCGCTTCGTTCTATTCACCGGCGAAGAACAGGGCCTGCTCGGCTCACTGGCCTACGTGAAGATGCACAAGTCGGAGATGCCGAACCACGTTGCGGCGGTCATTCTCGATAACGGCCAGGGACCTGTCATCGGCCTGCAGCTCGGCGGACGCGACGATCTCATTCCCGCCGCGCAGCAGTTCGCTACCTCCATACAGGCTTTCGGCAAAGTGAAGACCGACGACGCGGTTGAATTCGGCACCGACGCCGGACCGTTCATCCTCGCCGGTCTGCCTGGCATCAATCTCGATCAGGATTCTCCCGACTACAAATACACGCACCACTCGCAGGTCGATACCTTCGACAAGGTCGAGCCGGACCTTCTTCTTCGCGACACTGCCGTCATGGCCCTCACCAGTTTCTGGATCGCGGATCGTCCCGAGCGCCTGGCGTCTCCATGGCCCGAAGTGCAAACCGCCCGCATGCTGGTAAAGAAGCACGCCGACGAAGAATTGAAAGCATTCGGCCTGTGGACCTTTGGCGATCTCGGCAAGGAACCGGAGACGAAGCCAGCAGCAGGCGCGGAGCAGTAGGCTTTTTTCACCACGGAGACACGGAGTCACGGAGGGATCGGCGCATCGAAATTCGGGTGATCAGAAATCGGGTGCCCGGTCCTTTCCTGCTTTTGGAAAGGGCCGGAATATCGATTTCACCACAGAGGCACAGAGGTCACTGAGAAAATCAAGAACCCACCCAGCGCAAGAGAAACGCGGGTGGGCGCCACCCGCATTTAGCTGAGAGCTGAAAGACTGAAGAACTGAGAGACGAAGTTACTTGTCCGGCACAAACATATACCGTCCGCCTTCGCGCTCGGCATACGCCTCGACTTCTTTCAAGAACGCACGTGCCGCATGCGACAGGCTCGCATTCTTCCGATACACAAGCCGCAACTTGCGGTCTGCCGCAACTTCCGGCACGGGGATGTGCACCAGCTCCCCACGCGCAATTTCGCCTTCCACGCAAATTGCCGGGATCAGCGCCACGCCGTTCCCCATCGCCACGAATTTCTTGATCGCCTCAATCGTCGGCATCTCCACATCCATGTGGAGCGGTACCTTGCGCTTCTGAAACGTCTCCAGCACCTTGGCGCGCAGCGGAGAAGGCACGTGGTGCGCGACGAAATACTCCGCGCCCAGCTGCTTGATGCTCACCTCCGCCGACCCAGCCAGCGGATGCGTGGGCGGCACCACGAACGCCAGTTCATCCCGATACACCACAATCGACTTCAGCAGCGGATCCTCCGGCCGGAAGCTGACCAGTCCAAACTCCACGCTGTGATTCAGCAGCTCATCCGGAATGCGGCTCGCCAGCGACCGCAGGATGCTCACCTTGATCATCGGCGCGTGCCGCCGGTATTCATTGAGCACCGGCAGCAGGTACAAGCAGGTGTACTCATTGGCCGCCACGCTGAGCTTGCCTTTGTTCATCTGCCGCAGCTCTTCCATTGCGGTCAGCGCCTCGCCGCGCATGTTCAGCAGCTTCTCGGCGTAATCGTGGAGCACGCGTCCGGCGTCGGTAAGAATGCCCTCTCGCGACGACCGGTCAAACAGTGCTTCCCCTAATTCGTCTTCCAGCTTGCGTATGGTCTGGCTGATCGCCGGCTGAGTCCGGTAGAGCTTCTTGGCCGCCCGCGAAAAGCTGCCTTCCCGCGCCACGGTCAGAAAGGTCTCCATCTGAAAAAGGTCCACGCCGCCTCCTTATGGACTACAGCTTCTCCCAAAGATGTACTTATAGCATAACTTGCAGTTATGCTCTAGTAATAACTATAAACTTGCTTTATCGATCTGCCTCGCCGACCCTGTACTGTACCGGTCTGGCCCACGGACTTGGGAAAGGAGCCGCTCGATGGAACGTTCCCGCATTACGGTCTTCGACACCACGCTACGCGATGGCGAACAGTCACCAGGTTGCAGTATGAATCTTGACGAAAAGCTACGTATGGCAAGGCAGCTCGACCGACTCGGTGTGGACGTAATCGAAGCTGGCTTCCCAATCGCCTCCCAGGGTGACTTCGAGGCCGTGGAAGTGATCGCGCAGGAGATCCGCCGGCCCATCATCGCCGGACTGGCTCGCGCCACGCATCACGATATCGAGCGCGCCTGGGGTGCGGTTCGTCATGCCGCGCGGCCGCGCATTCACGTCTTTCTGGCCACCTCGGATATCCACCTTCACTACAAGTTGAAGATGAATCGCGACCAGTGCATCCGTCAGGCCGTGGAGCAGATCCAGTTCGCGCATTCGCTTTGCGCCGACGTCGAGTTCTCGCCCGAAGACGCCACTCGCACCGAGCTAGAGTTCCTGTGCTCGGTGGTCGAGGCAGTCGTCGAAGCCGGCGCAACCACCGTCAATATTCCCGACACCGTCGGCTACACCGTTCCCAACGAGATGCGCAGCATCATCCAGGCTGTCACCTCGCGTATCGACGCTTGCAGCCGCAAAGCCGTCGTCTCCGTGCACTGCCACAACGACCTCGGATTGGCCGTGGCTAACTCCATCGCAGCTCTCGAGGGTGGTGCGCGCCAGATCGAATGCACCATCAACGGCATCGGCGAGCGTGCCGGCAATGCATCGCTCGAGGAATTCGTGATGGCACTGCGCGTACGTCCGGACGTGATGCCCTACGACGTCGGCATCAACAGCGAAGAGCTGTATCCATCCAGCCGCCTGCTCACCGAGATCACGCACGTTCCGGTACAGCCGAACAAGGCGATCGTCGGACGCAACGCTTTCGCGCACGAGGCCGGCATCCATCAGGACGGCGTAATCAAGAATCCGCTGACCTACGAGATCATGACGCCGAAATCCGTCGGCGTCCCCGAAAACAAGTTGGTTCTCGGCAAACACTCCGGACGCCACGCGCTCGGCCTGCGCTGCGCCGAGTTGGGTTACAAATTTGAGCGCCGCGATCTCGACCTCATCTACAAACGGTTCGTTGCGCTGGCGGATCAGATCAAGGTCGTGGAAGACCGGCACCTGCTCGCGATCATCCACGAAGAGTTCCCCGGCACGCCCATGGGTGCAGCGATCGGCACCGCCGACGTAGTTGCCCGCTCCGCCGGCATGGCATAGGCGTTTATCTCGCTTTGCTCCGCATGACACTGGAGGTTTAGAAGTTGTCTCCAAGCATGAAGCTCAAGATCACGGTCCTGCCCGGCGACGGCATCGGTCCCGAAGTCACTCGGGAAGCGGTGCGCATTCTGCGCTGCGTGGCTGACCTGAACAACTACGAGTTCGAATTCACCGAGCGCGCGATCGGCGGCGTAGCCATCGATCAGTTTGGAACACCGCTGCCGGCAGAGACCATCGAGAGCTGCCTGAACAGCAACGCTGTTCTGCTGGGCGCGGTGGGATCGCCAAAGTACGATCACCTTCCGCCTGAAAAGCGCGTCGAAGCTGGCCTGCTCGGCTTGCGCAAGGCGCTCAAGGGATTCGCCAACCTTCGTCCCGCAATCGTTTATCCCGGCATCGCCGATTGCTCTCCGCTGAAAGAAGAGATCGTTCGCGGCGCCGACATCATGTTCGTGCGCGAGTTGCTCGGCGGCCTGTACTTCGGCGAGCCGCGCGGATTCGTTGGCGCGAATCACGAAGCAGCCTTCAACACCATGCGGTACTCGGTCGAAGAGATCGAGCGCGTCGGCCGCGTTGCTTTTGAACTCGCTCGCAAGCGTCGCAAGAAAGTGACCTCGGTCGACAAAGCCAACGTCCTCGAAACCTCGCAGCTCTGGCGCCAGGTCGTCACGTTGCTCGGCAAAGAGTATCCCGACGTAAAGCTCGAACACACTTATGTTGACGCCTGCGCGATGCGCCTGGTTACGGCGCCCACGAGCTTCGACGTGGTGCTCACCGAGAACCTGTTCGGCGACATCCTCTCTGACGAAGCCGGCGTGCTCAGCGGCTCGCTCGGCGTGCTGGCGTCTGCCACCATCGGCGGCGACGTCGATCTTTACGAGCCGGTACACGGTTCGGCGCCCGATATCGCCGGCAAGAACATCGCCAATCCGATCGGCGCGATTGCCTCGGCCGCGATGCTGCTGCGCCACACCGCCAAGCTCGAGCAGGAAGCGCGCGACATCGAGCAGGCCATCGTGAAGGTCATCGATTCCGGATACCGCACGAAGGATCTGGCGCGCGAAGGCAAGTTCGAAGTCAGCACCACGGAAATGGGCAAGCTTGTCGAACAGGCACTGGCCGAAGTCGTGGACAACCGGCGTGCATACCACGCTGTGTAGTCCAAGTGAACGGGGCAGGTTTGAGTGCCTGCCCCACCTCTTTTAGACTTCAAAGCAGATCAGGAGTTCCAGCAGTTCCCATGTCAAAGCCACGCACACTTTTTGAGAAAGTTTGGGACGAGCACGTAATTTGCGAGCCCAGCGATCAGCCACCACTGATCTACATCGACCTGCACCTGGTTCACGAGGTCACCTCGCCGCAAGCCTTCGATGGTCTGCGCGCCGCAGGGCGCAAGGTTCGCCGCCCGGAACGCACCATCGCTACCGTCGATCACAACAATCCGACGACGCCGCTCGCGCTCACCATCCTCGAACCCATCTCCGAAAAACAGATGGAGACGCTGCGCAAGAACTGCCGCGAGTTCGGGATTCAGCTCTTCGACATGGGATCGGAAGATCGCGGCATCGTGCACGTCATCGGACCCGAGCTCGGATTCACCCAGCCCGGCCTGACCATCGTTTGCGGTGACAGTCACACCAGCACGCACGGCGCGTTCGGTGCCTTGGCTTTCGGCATCGGCACATCGGAAGTCGAGCATGTTCTCGCCACACAGTGCCTGCCACAGCAGAAGCCGCGCACCATGCAGATCGATGTAAAAGGCAAGCTGCCCGCCGGCGTGAGCGCGAAAGATCTCGCGCTCGGCATCATCGGCAAGATCGGCACCGACGGCGGCACCGGACACGTCCTCGAATTCACCGGCGAAGCCATCCGCGCGCTCTCGATGGAAGGCCGCATGACGCTCTGCAACATGAGCATCGAAGCCGGCGCGCGCGCGGGCATGGTCGCGCCCGACGAAACCACTTTCGCTTACTTGAAAGGCCGGCATCATGCGCCGCATGGCGCGGCCTGGGACAAGGCGCTCGCGTACTGGAAGACGCTGCACACCGATCCCGGCGCGCACTACGATCGCATCGTCGAGATCGATGCCAGCAGTTTCGCGCCTTACGTCACCTGGGGAACGAATCCCGGCATGGTGGTTCCGGTGACGGGCGAAGTTCCCGATCCGACCTTCGCCAGTACCGATGCGGATCGCCGCGCTGCCGAGCGCGCACTCGAATACATGGCGCTGTCGCCGCACACTCCGATCCAGACCATCAAGGTCGATCGTGTTTTCATCGGATCGTGCACTAACTCGCGCATCGAAGATCTGCGCGCCGCCGCGAAAGTGATCAAGGGCTATCACGTGGATTCGCGCGTACAGGCCATGGTGGTTCCGGGTTCGCAGAAGATAAAAGTACAGGCCGAAAAAGAAGGACTGGACGAGATCTTCACCACCGCCGGTTTCGAGTGGCGCGAGTCGGGCTGCTCCATGTGCCTGGCGATGAATCCCGACGTGCTACAACCGGGCGAGCGTTGCGCCTCCACCAGCAACCGCAATTTTGAAGGCCGCCAGGGCCGCGACGGACGTACTCATCTCGTCAGCCCCGCAATGGCCGCTGCTGCCGCCGTCACCGGCCACTTCACCGACGTGCGCCACTGGGAGTACCGCTAATGGAACCGTTTCGCCAGCACACGGGGATCGTCATCCCGCTCGATCGCGTCAACGTCGATACCGACCAGATCATTCCCAAGCAGTTCCTGAAGCGCATCGAGCGCACCGGCTTCGGCCAGTTCCTCTTCAACGACTGGCGCTTTACGCCCGACGGGAAACCGAATCCGGAGTTCATCCTCAACGCCCCGCGCTACAAGGGCGCAAGCATTCTTCTGGCGGCGAAAAACTTCGGCTGCGGTTCCTCGCGGGAACACGCGCCGTGGGCGCTGGGCGACTACGGATTCCGCGCCGTCATCGCTCCCTCGTTTGCCGACATATTTTCCAACAACTGCGGGAAGAATGGACTGCTGACGGTCGTTCTCACCGAGTCCGAAGTAAATAAGCTGATGAAGCGCGCGAAAGATACCGAGGGCTACCAGCTCACCATCGATCTGGAACTTAAGCAGGTCTACGACGACAAGGGCTTCTCCGCGTCGTTTGAGATCGACGAGTTCCGGCGGCGCTGTTTGCTCGACGGCCTCGACGACATCGGACTCACGCTACGCCACGAAGACCAGATCACGGCGTACGAGCAGCAGCATCGAGCGGTTTAACAAGAATCTAGTGCGCCGGAGTGTTCAGAGCCGCCTGTAGGAATGCAAGCACCTTCGGAATCGCATCGATCGACGACTCGGCATCACCGGAGGGACTCCCACCAACATCGACCGGTTTGCCGGACACCGGGTGTCTTTCGATCCCGTGCCAAGTAGGAACGATCTCGGGGCGCGCTGTCCGATGTCCGGCGTGCTGATACTTCAGCACTTCGACTTCGTAAGGGAAGTGGTCTCTCTTAAGTCGGGCCGCAATGGCATCAACCATCGCGGCAGAGGGCCAGACGTGATCATCCTCCCCGCCGATCAGGAGTACCGGACCATGAATGTGTTCGACGGAGATCTCCGCATTTATCAAATTCAATGGGTTTTCCTGCCGCCACGGCATGGCAAAAGCCAGACCTCGTCCCTGCCAACTCCATGCATAAGGGACGGAGGTATCTCCACAGCAGGACGGATAACGAACGTTCGCCGGAACGTACGCGACAACCGCCTTCAACTGCGGGTACATAGCCGCAAGTTGCAGAGCCAATTCCCCACCACGAGAAGTTCCAACTACTCCCACCTGATCAGGTAAGACGTCGGAACGATTCAACATCCAGCCCAAAGCGCGCCCGAAATACTCGAGTGGAATAGCTTCTAATTTCGGCGGCAGGTCTGCATATCGAAAATAGGCCAATGCCAGAGCAACATAACCGTGCGAGGCCAACCACGCGGCCTTATCTGCGGGAACGCCGCCTTCAGATCCTCCGACAACAAGAACGCCCGGATGGCGGCCAGGCGAGAGAGGCGAGAACACAACGCCATGAATGTCATTGTCAACAGCCGTCTGGCGAAAGTCGCTAAACGCGTCCTGTTCGAGCCGTGCCGTCGTTACCTGTTTACCACCTACAATCACATCGAAATCGATTTCTTGCGGTTGCACTTGCGGAGGGTGATATCTTTCGACGCCTTTCTTGGTCGGCGTCATTGACCATACAAGTCCCATTGCCGACGGATCTTTATATGAACCGCTAACGGGCGCCTGCTTGGATGTATCAACGATTCCTTGTGCGTCGGCGACAAACTCCGCACGAGATTCCCAAGGATGGTCCTCCCCATCTTTGAGGTGGGCTTGAATGATAGCGTGGGCCCCCGGTGTAATACCCCGGACCTGTATGGTTGTACACTCGTCTAACGCTATCCGCGCTGGATTGATCTCAATCTGCTGGGCTGCGACCGGACCAAGGCTCGCCGTGAAAAACCAAACTGCAATCAGAATCCTGTTGTTCATTTTGGCATTCTGAGATTCTTCTTGTTTTACGCAAGGCCTCTTGACGCGCCACTAACCTCGCGCGCCAAAGCGGACAACTACAGCGAATACCAACGTAAGTAAGAACAGCGCATGAAAACACAAGTGCAGCAGATTAGGACGGGGGTTATCGCCACGGGCCGGTAAAACCTGTTTCGTACCCGCGTACATCGTCTGATACATGCGTTTGGTTTTCTCGTCGGCGCCGAACACGTAGGGCACGTACCACATCATGACGGCCGAGAATACGGTCACCGCCGCGTAGATCAACCAGTAGTTGGTGACAAACACTGGCCTGTGCCCGTGGCGATACAGAAATATGAAGGTCACGGCGAGTCCGGGAAACAGTGCGTTAACGAGCGTTACCAGGAAGAACTTGCGCCTTCCCACAGCAGCTTGCACTTGTTTTCCATGCGTCCAGCCGGGAATATCGAGCCAATCGTGAAGAGTCACAACCAGGAACTGCAAGATAATCAGGGTCGAAAAGGCGATCTGCATACCTACCTCACTTAAGCTGCCGACTCGGTGAACTTCAGGACATTCCCAGCGCAGTCGTTCACGCGGAAGTCGCGATTCCCCCAAGGCTTGCGCACAATGTCTTGGCAGATTGCCGCACCCCTCGTGCGGAATTCACTGTGCAGGTCCTCCAGGCTATGCGTGAACACGTGGAAGCTGACCGGAGGCTGGTCTTCTGCATCCTGTTGAAACAGGTGAATCGCGACGCCATCGCGCTCCACGATTGCGTAACTTACGTCGCTATACTCCGCAGCCAATTCAAAGCCGAGCCTGTTGCAGTAGTAGTCGATCGCCTCGCGTAAGCGCGGAACTGGAACCTCTGGAGCAATACGGGAGAGTTTCGCCATCTCTGCCATCCCCTTTTAGTGTAAGCAGAGATACATTCCATCGAAAAGGCTGTCAAGCAACATGTCGAGGGGCGGATCAGCAGGTCCTTCGCAATGGGTATAAACTAAAGTCGTTTCGGGCAGCGGGGCGCTCTGCCGGAGTTACTGCCATGGGTAAACGTTCCTTTCTGAAAGTTCTCTGCGCGGTGGTCGTGTCGCTGGCGCTCGGGTTGACGACTGAACCTCTTCTTGCTCAGCGCGGCGGTCATGGAGGCGGCGGTGGTTTCCATGGTGGTGGCGGTGGCTTCCACGGCGGAGGCGGTAGTGGCTTCCACGGCGGTGGAGGCGGATTCCACGGTGGCGCTGCCTACGGCGGCGGTTATCGTGGTGCAACTGGATTCCACAGTGTGGCTCACGGCCCGGTTTACGGCGGCTACCGCGGCGCTGGATTTTACCCCGGACGCGCCTATGGCTGGGGCAGGCGGTTGGGGCGGTCGGTCTGGGGCTACCCGGTTGGCTGGGGCGGATGGGGCTATCCCGGCTTCGGATGGGGAGGCTGGGGCATCGGACTCAGCTTCAACTTTGGAGGCTTCTGGGGACCTGGATATGCCTACCCGTATCCTTATGCTTACAATCCGTGGTGGTGGGCGCCTCCGACGGCTCCGCCTTGCTACTATGCTTCGCCCTGCTATGGCCCGTCGGGCTATTCGCAAGCGGATCCAGGTTCCTACAACCCAGGTTCGTACAGCATAGATAGCCAGGATTATCAGGAAAATCAGAACAACTACCCGACCGGGTACTCGAACACCGATTACGCGAATCCCCAGTCGACGAACTACGTTGGGCCGACTAGTCAGCAGCTCGCCGAGACGGCTGTGCGGCAAGTTCCAGAAGCTCGCCCCGAAGTGCGGAATGCCATTCGAGCTCTGAGCGGGATGCCACCAGCGGCTCGTGAGCGTGAACTGGCGACGGGTCTGTACGCGAGTTTCTCGCCGGAAGAACGCCAGGTGGTAAGAGCGGCGGTCTTCACACCGGCGCCGAATCGAGATCCCGAAAGGGTGATTCGTACAGCGGTGCAGTCGCCCGCGCAGCAGCACCGCCGCGAGGTGCAGAACGCGATTCGCACACTGCAAGCGATGCCCCCTGCGGCACGCGAGCGTCAGATCAACTCGGGCGTCTACAGCAGTTTTTCGCCGAGCGAGCGGGCGATGCTGAAGACGGTTTCTGCTGTTCAGACATCGGCGAGGGTCGCGCAGCCCGGAATGTAGTCCGCGCGCACATGTCATTTCGAGCGGAGGACGGGGCTTTGCTCCGTCCGAAGTCGAGAGACCTTGTGTTCGATATTTTGATTTTGCGGCGCGCCTATCCCGCTTTCAGCGTCGCCACTGGATTTACCAACAGCTCATTCAGCGTGGCATGGAACGGCGTCAGCAGTTCCATGCCGCTTTCGGTGACCGCAACCATATCGCAATGACGCACGCCGAGTTCACCGTCGATATAGATAGCAGGCTCGACGTTGAATGTCATTCCGATCTCAAGCGTCTCGTCCGACTTCGGATGCAGCCGCGGGCGCGCATTCGCCGACACCGCATTGAAACCAACGCCGTGACCGATGGAATGCGGACAGCGACCTTCGAAGCCACGTGATTTCAAAACATCGCGGGCTGCGCGATCGACGTCAGCAGCCTTCGCGCCGGGCCTGATTTCAGCCAGCGCCGCCGCGCGCGCAGCGAACACCGCTTCATAGACATTGCGCAGCGAGCCATCGATCTCGCCAAGAACATACGTTCTCGTGATATCGGTCCAATAGCCATCGACATAAGAGTTTGCATGGACTAACACGGATTCTCGCGTACGCACTCTTCGCAACCCAGTTGTTGCGAATGCGGCTGCGGCGTTCGCTGCATTTGGACCAGACATGCACCAGGCAAATCCGTCGGCTCGCTCGACACCTTCGTGTTTCAATCCGATCTCGCTGAAGCCAGCGCGGAAATAGGCGGCAATCTCTGCTTCCGTGTGCGTTTCGGTCAACTGGTCGCGTCCGCGAACGAACGCTTCGCCCGCAACCGTACAGGCAAGGCGAATGCACTCGACGTCATACGCCGTCTTCACTGCGCGTAAGCCGCTCAGCATACGGTCCACAGGACGCAGTGGCGCCGAAGGCACCACGTCGTGCAAAATGCCGACGATGCTTCCCTGAAACAGATACGCGCCGGAGTAATAAGCAGGTTCGGCAGCGGCCTCAAATTCGTATCCCAAGTCAGCGCATTGCAGTTTCAGATCGTGGAGCGCCTTGCGCAGCGGCTCACGAATGGCATCTGCAGGATCCGATAATCGGTCGAGCGATTCCGGCTGATAGGTTCTTACCTCATCCGCCCAGCTCTTCGCAGCAAGCTCGGATTCGTCTTCAGGAACGATCAGCAGCAATCCACCGTCGCGATGAGCAATCGCCGCGCTCATGCCCACAACCGGCCGATATCCGCTGAGCATCAGGACGTTGCTGGGAAGCGTGCACACCACGCCTGCAAGCTGGTTCTGCGTGAGGGCGGCTCGAATGCGCTCGATGCGTTCTCGACCTGCTTGCCGGAGTTGATCGCGATCGAGCATGTAAGAAGTGTTCTGCAACTGTGACCGCTAAAGTAAAAAGCCGCCGGCTTCTGCCCGGCGGCTTGGTCTCTTGAACGAACGCCGTTAATGTCCCGGCGTTCCCGTGACTCCGCGGGTCAGATAATCGGTAAGGCTGAGCACAAATAAGATGCTCATCCAGAAGAAGCCGGCGAACAAAACCACGGCGGTGATTTTGTAGTCCTCGTAGCGCAGGTGCATGAAGAACAACAGCACCAGCAAAGCCTTAATGGCGGCAATGCCCAGAGCGATCACGGTACTCCAGTCGCCCAGGTTCACGCGCGACAGCACGGCGGTGAGCACCATCAGCGACATCAGGATGGCCCAGACGACGAAGTACGTTTTGCGAGGGATGATGTGTTCTTTCATAAATTATGCGTGTGTATGTGCAATCAGGTAGAGCAATGGGTAAAGGAAGATCCACACCAAATCGACGAAGTGCCAGTACAAACCGGAAACGTGCACCGGATTGTGATACTCCCTCGTGTAGCGTCCTCTCCAGGCAAAGAATGCAATGAACGACAGCAGCACCATGCCGATGATCACGTGCAGCGCGTGCAGGCCGGTCATCACGAAATAGATGAAGAAGAAGAGTTGGGCGGCGTTGACGTCATCTCCATGCAGCCCGCTCGTGTCCATGTGCCACCACGGTCCCGGAAACGATCCTTCCACCCAGTGATTGTGGTACTCAACGGCTTTGATCCCAAGGAATCCGAATCCCATCAGGACAGTGATGATCAACAGAATGGCAGTGACCTTGGTGTGTCCCAATTGCGCCGCGTGAACCGAAAGCGCCACGGTCAAGCTGCTGCAGAGCAGGATGACGGTGTTGATGGTGCCGAGCCAGAACTCCATGTGCTCGCTGCCGAACTCGAATGCGCCTGGATGGAGAAGCCGGTAAATCAGGTACGCCGTGAACAGTCCCCCGAAGAACATGATTTCCGTCACCAGGAATAGCCACATTCCCAGGTTGGAGGACTCACGCTGCTGCTCCATGTCCTTGAAATGGTGTTGCAGCGAGTGTTGGGCGACGACTTCAGTGCTACTTGGCAACGGGGACCTCCTGCGGCAACTCGTCGTAGTTGTAAGCTTCCCAAGTCACGACGGGAGTTTCCTCAAAGTTGTAAGTGGGTGGCGGAGAAGCAGTCATCCACTCCAGTCCAGCGGCTTCCCAGGGATTAGGTCCGGCGATCGCGCCGTAACGCAACGACCATAGGAGATAAATCAGCGGCAGCAGATAGCCAAGCGCGAGGATGGAAGCTCCGGCCGTCGATAGCACGTTCAGCACTTGAAACTCGGGAGAGTACGCGTGATAGCGGCGAGGCATTCCGAGATATCCAAGGATGAATTGCGGCAGGAACGTCAGATTGAATCCAGCGAACACCAGTCCGGCTGCGAGTCTGCCCCAGCCCTCTGGATACATGCGCCCAGTGATCTTCGGCCACCAGAAGTGAATTCCGGCAAGATACGCCATCACCGCGCCACCCACCATGATGAAGTGGAAATGTGCGACCACGAAGTACGTGTCGGTAACGTGGACATCGAATCCAAGGCTCGACAGGAACAGCCCAGTCATTCCGCCCATCGTGAACAGGCCGATGAATCCGAACGCATAAAGCATCGGCGTGTGCATGTAGATGCGGCCCTTGAACATCGTCGCCGTCCAGTTAAAGACCTTGATCGCTGAAGGGACCGCCACGAAATAGCTCAGGATCGAAAAGATGAGCGCGGCGTACACCGAGATTCCGGCAACGAACATGTGGTGCGCCCAGACCAGGAATCCCAACACGGCAATGCCGATGGAGGCGAGCGCCACGAAGTTGTAACCGAAGATGCGCTTGCGCGAGAAGCAGGTGATCACTTCCGACATCACTGCCATACTCGGCAAGATCATGATGTAGACAGCAGGATGCGAGTAGAACCAGAACAAATGCTGGAAGAGGACGGGATCGCCGCCGACCTTCGGATCAAAAATGCCAATGTGAAAGAGCCGCTCGAGCGCGACCAGCGCGAGCGTGATCGCCAACACCGGCGTTCCCAGAACCTGAATGACTGAGGTTGCGTAGTGACTCCAGCAGAACAGTGGCAGGCGAGTCCAGGTCATTCCGGGAGCACGCATGCGGTGCAAGGTCACAATGAAATTCAGGCCGGTGAGAATTGAGGAGAATCCGTTGACGAAGACGGCCAGGCCCGCGACTACAACGTTCGTGTTCGAGTAGGTGGTGCTGAACGGCGGATAGAAGGTCCAGCCAGTATCCACGCCACCATTCAGGATCACGTACAGCATCATGCCCGCGGACACGGTGTAGATGTACCAGCTCAGCAGGTTGATGCGCGGGAACGCCAGGTCCTTCGCTCCGATCATCATCGGGATCAGGAAGTTCCCGAGCACGGCAGGAATCGATGGAATCAGGAAGAAGAAGACCATCACGATTCCGTGCATGCTGAACATCTTGTTGTAGGTGTCCGATGTCATCAGATCGCCGGCCGGCGTAAGCAGTTCCAGGCGGATCATGGTGGCGAAGAAGCCGCCAATGAAGAACATGAACGTGATCGAGATCAGATACAGGAGCGCGATGCGCTTGTGATCCGTGGTCAACAGCCAGGACTTCAGCCCATAGCCTGCATTCAGATAATTCTCGCGCTCGGTCGTTGTTGCCGCTGTAGCCATAATTACTGCACCTATTTCGTTCCCGACGTGGCAGCACGGCCCGGGACGGCCGGCCGGTTGCTCACCGGTTCGCGTTGTTCGGGTTGTGCTAATGATTTGACGTAGGCGATTAATGAGAGCAATTGTTCTTCGCTGACGATGCCCTGGAACGTCGGCATAATTGGCTGGAATCCAGCCACCACCTTCGATCCCGGACTCAAAATTGATTCGCGCACGTAGTTGTCGTCGGCAGCCACAGTGCGACCGTCATCGAGCAGCACCGGTTTGCCGAAAACACCGACAAGGTTCGGCCCACGGCCTTGCGTGTCCGAACGATGGCAACTCGAGCAGCCAAGTTCCTGGAAGAGCTTCTGGCCCGTCGAAGCCATGGTGCCTTCGCCCGTACCGCCCATCAGCCACGTCTCGTATGCCGCGGGCTCCATCACCACCACTTCTCCGATCATGCCGGAGTGCTGCGTGCCGCAATACTCAGCGCAGAACAGGTGATACGTTCCCGGACGAATCGCGTGGAACCATGTGCTGGTGTAACGTCCCGGCAGCACGTCCTGCTTGATGCGGAATGCAGGAACGAAGAAGCTGTGGATCACGTCCTGCGAAATCATGGTCATCCGCACGTCGCGCCCTACAGGGACATGCAGGGTATTGATTTCGCGAACGCCTTCGGGATGCTGGAACTTCCACATCCATTGCTTGCCGACGGCGTAGATCTCCATGGAGTTCGCTGGCGGCCTCGACTCATTCACATAAATGAGAGCGCCCCACACAAACATCACCATGAAGATGCCGAATGGAACCAGCGACCAGGTGGCTTCGAGAACGTAGGAGCCTTCAATCTGCGTGGCTGGCCGATTATCGCCAGGCTTAGCGCGATAACGAATAGCAAACCAGGCGAGCAGCGCGAACACCAGCAGCGTGAAGAACCCGGTAGTCGCCAGCAGAAAGATGAACAGCCAGTCCACGTTGGCGGCGCCCGACGACGCCTGCACCGGCCATAGCGGCAGATCGTGGGAAAACATGCTAAGCCTTTCCTCCCCGGTCGGATCTGGGCCCCGGCAAGCCCGTTTTTGGCTTGCTGGGGCGAGGATCCGCTCTTCTGGCTCTGCGGCTCCAAGCGGAACATGACGATCAAGAATCCTCCCAACACAACAATCGTGATTACACCTGCCACCTGCAGCACTCGCGAAACAACCGCACCGTATTTCCCGGTGCGCGGGTCATAGTGGTAGCAATAGAGCAGTACCTGGTCGACTACATTTCCAATCTTGTTCTGTGACGATTGCACCAGCGCGAGGCGAAGATCCTTGGGCGCATATTCCACGCCATAGAGATACTGCGCGATCTTCCCTTCCGGCGTGATCACCATGATCGCCGCCGCGTGCGCAAACTGCTTGGTGTCTTCGTCCCACGCATACTTGAAACCGACTGCTTCCGTCAGCGCTTGGATGGACGACTGCTCTCCCGTCAGAAAATGCCAGCCTTGATCAGCGCCCGGACGCCCGTAACGCGTGATCATCGTCCGCTTCTTTGCGGCCGCAAGCGGCGGCCCTTCTCGCGGATCAAAGCTCACGGTGACCACTTCGTAGTCCTTGCCAATGTCGAACTTCAAAGTCGAGAAGACGCTCGACATGCCGTTCATCACTTCGCCGCAGAGCATGGGGCACTGGTAATAAACCATGCTGAGAACCACTGGCCGTTTGCCGAAGTAGTCGCCCAACTTCACCAGCTTTCCGGTGTCATCACGGAAAACCAGGTCGAGCGGGAGCTGCTGATTCAACTTCTGTTCAATCCCGACGCGCTTCAGGATGCTTGGCGGGGGCTGTGCTGTACCGCTCGTCGCCGCTCCCGTCATTCCCTGTCCGTACGCGAATGTAGCCGCTAATGCGAACGCAATTGCGATCGCTACACTACGCGGCTTGAAACTACTCGATTTCACTTCTTGTTCCTTTCTACTGCTTGCCCTTGTGCTTAGTGATTCACCAGCGATCCGGCGCCGCCGCCTTCACCGGGAATCGTTCCGTTGCCATCACCGAATTTCGCGACTGGCTGGGCGCCTTGCTCCTGCCGCACGGGAAGACCTTTTTGCGCAACCTGGTCGATCGCCGTCTGAATCGGAACTCGAACCACGCCGTTGTTCTGATCGACCCAGCCGTAGCTGCTCAGGATCTCTTCGTTTTCCGCCTTCAACTTGTTCATATCGGCGACGTCATCCACCTGCAGTGCGGGCTTAGGAAAACGCAGCGCCGGATCGCCACCCGGCAACTCCGCCGGAGGCGTGTAGAGCTGTGCTGTACCCGCGGTCGGCACATTATTTTCGACCGTCATTTTGTTGTAGAAGCGCAGCATGCCCCATACGAGCAACTCGATCAATATGCCGGAAATCGCCAGCACGATCAGGAACACCACGATTGACTTGGCGCCAAGATCACGCGATTCGTAGTTGATTCCCGGATTCATCGGTTGGCCGCTACCGTGATTACTCATATTGTTGCTCCTGTAGCTCGCCTAACGTGACCGGCAGACGCGAATCGTACAGAGTCAGGATCGGATGGCGCATGTAAGTGCGGCACGCGAATACCAGCCACAGAGAGACCATGAAGATCGGAATCACCGCGTCGAGCCAGCTGTAGTGGAAGTTCGTATGGAATTGCGGCTCAATCTGCCAGAACAACTCAAAGTAACGCATGAACAACAGCAGGACAGCGACCCAAACGAGCTTGCGAACGTTTTTCTTCAGACTCTGTGACAGCAGAATCGAGAACGGAACCGCGAAATGGAATAACCACAGGAACGCGAATCCGTATTGCCAGCCGCCGTGGAGCCGCGGCAGATACCAGCGGATTTCTTCCGGCATGTTGCCGGCCCAGATAATCAGCCACTGGGAGAAGCTCAGGTAGGCCCACAGCATGACAAATGCGAAAGTCAGCTTGCCAATGTCGTGGAAGAACTTGCGATTCATCAGCGTCGCCATCGGCTGATACTCCACCAGGAACCGGCTCAGCACGATACAAAGGCAGAATGCCAGCAGACCTTGTCCTACAACCTGGATCAGCGAATACACGGTGGAAGGCCAACCGGGGATCATCGACATGAACCAGTCAACGGTGGCAAACGTCGCCGTGTAGAAGTAGACCACCATGCCGGCGCCGCTTATCCCAGCGAACACGCGCCCCATGAATTTCGAGGGCGGATTGTCGAGCCTGGTCGACAAACGACTAAGCAGGAATACGGTGACTCCCCAAATAATGAAATACAGAACCGCACGAAAAACAAAGAACTGGAAATTCAGGTAGTTCTCACCCAGCTTGTGGAGTGCCTCTTCGTGCATGTTCTCGGGGTGCATCCACGCGTAGATCGCCTTCGCTCCGATGGCAATCGGGATGAAGTACAACGCCACCAGCCAGAGGTTCTTCATGGCTGATTCCAGAATGCGCCGGATCGGCATGCCCCACTGGCCGCCGCTGAGGTACCACAGCATCAGCACAGCCATTGATCCAGTTGTCAGACCCCAGGTGTAGGCAAAGCCCACCAGCCAGGAATGGAAAGCCTGGTTCGGCTCGACGACGAATCCGATGATGGTGCCAATGCCAGCCAGTACCGCCACAACCAGAGCTCTGCTCTGCACCGTGCGGATGAACGCAGGGGCCTTCGTCTCCAGGGTTTCCACCGCAACGTTGGTGCTCACGGCTGTTTCCTCTCTATTCCTTCTTCACCCGCCGGCGGGGTCGCGCCACTTCCCGGACTGCCGGAAACCGGATTGGTCACGGCCGGAATTTGCTGTCCCGCGGGGACACTGGCCTGCGTTGAGTGTTGGCTCAATTGCAATGCGCGGATATACGCTGCGATATTCCAGCGATCGGTCGGCGTCACTTGCGCTGAGTAGTCCGGCATGGCTCCGAATCCGTTAGTCATGACGTCATAGAAGTGCCCCAGGGGAGCATTCAGCAGCTTTGGATCGTGGAACGATGGAGGCCGGCGATATCCGCGCTGCACGATCATTCCATTGCCATCGCCAACACGCGAATGGCAGGGGCTGCAATAGATGTTGAAGCGTTGTTCACCGCGCTCCAGCGCAGCCTTGGTAGCGGGAAACGGCAACTCATCACCAGGCTTACCGGGCGCGACCATTCCGGTGTAGTAGTACGAATCTTCGCGCGCTTCGCCGCGTGCCACCGTGCCCGGAATCAACGGACGCGACGCTCTTCCGTCTTCGAAGAAGTCGCTCTGGCGCAGCGGTTTCACCTTGGGCTGCACCTGCATATCAAGGCGGAAGCCGCAGCCGAAGAGCACCATTGTGCCGCCCAGCAATAGGCAACCGCTCAACACTCGCTTGGGGAGATGCGCGCTAATAGGGCACCTCCGTCACCGTGCGAGGTCCGAGTTGTGCAAGGAAATTCTTGGTGCCGTTCATGTCGAAATTGGGATCGGCGGACTCAATGCACAGGAAGAAACGATCGCGCGAGGCCGCCGTAAATTCGGGTACGTTGAATACCGGGTGATACGGCATCGGTAAGCCATTCAGTGCCAGCATGCCGAGAGCGGCCGATAGTCCGCCAAAAAGAATCGTCAGCTCGAAGGTCACGATGATGAACGATGGCCACGAGTGGAACGGCTTGCCGGCCACATTCAATGGATACGCAATCACGTTGATCCAGTACTGCAGCACGTACGCAGTCAGCAATCCCAGTATTCCGCCAACCAGGCAAACCAGGGCGACGGCATCTTTGTGGAATCCAATTGCCTCGCTCAACCCCTTCACCGGAAATGGACTGTACGCGTCCATCTTGCGATACCCTGCCTCATGCGCGCGGGTCGCGGCGACGACAATATCGGTGGGAGTCTCGAACTCCGCCATTAATCCATAGACCCGAGGCTCGCTCATTGCGACTCCGCCTCCTTTAACGCATCCGCCTTAACGTGCGCAGACGGCAGCAAATCGCGCATTTCAAAAATTGAGATCATGGGCAGCACACGGATAAACAATGCAAACGCCAGGAAGAAGAAGCCCAGGGTTCCGAGGAATGTCATGTAGTCCCAACGGGTCGGCACGTAAATGCCCCAACTCGAAACCAGGAAGTCGTGGGTGAGACTGATGACGACGATCACGAATCGCTCCAGCCACATCGCGATCAGCACAATCACGGACACCAGGAAAAGAAGGACAGGCTTCGTTCTCACCTTCTTGATCCAGAGAACATTGACGAACCCTACGTTGATCGCAATCAGGGTCCAATATGCGGCTGCGTAATACCCGTGCTGGCGCCAGAAGAATTGCGCCTTCTCGTAGGTATTGGTTCCATACCAGGCGAAGAACGCTTCCATGACGTAGCCGTACGCCACGATCAACCCTGTGCCGAGCATCAGCTTCGCGCAATTTTCCAGATGCCAGTCAGTGATCATGTCTTTCAGGTTGTAGATGGAGCGGATCGGAATCGCGAGCACGAGAACCATCGCAAATCCCGAGTAGATGGCTCCCGCAACGAAGTAGGGCGGGAAGAACGTGCTATGCCACCCCGGAACGATGCCCACAGTAAAGTCGAAGCTCACTACGGTGTGCACAGAAAGGACCAGCGGCGTTGCCAGACCGCCTAACAGCAGGTACGCCTTCTCATACCGGTGCCAGTGGCGGGCCGAACCACGCCAACCGAGTGCCAGCATGCCGTAAATCATCTTGGCGAAAACGTTGTGCGCTTTGTCGCGCATCGTTGCCAGGTCAGGCACCAGGCCGATGTACCAGTAGACCAGCGAAATCGTGAAGTACGTCGAGACCGCGAACACGTCCCACACCAGCGGACTACGGAACTGCGGCCAGTAGTTCATCGTATTCGGATACGGGAACAGCCAGTACGCGAGCCATGGACGGCCCATGTGCAACACCGGGAACATGCCGGCGCACATGACGGCGAACAGCGTCATTGCTTCCGCGAAACGGTTAATCGAGTTTCGCCAAGCCTGCCGCAGCAGCAGCAGAATCGCTGAAATCAGGGTTCCCGCGTGACCGATACCGACCCACCAGACGAAGTTGACGATGGCGAATCCCCAACCAATGGGAATATTGACGCCCCAGATGCCAACGCCCTTGTAGAAGAGGTAGGTCACTGCCATCCCCAGGGCGCCGACAAGTGCAAACCCGATGCCGACTACTGCAAACCAAAGGAGCGGCGTCTGTGTCGTCAGCACGATGGAGCTGATCTTGTCGGTGACCGTGCCGAACGTATGCCCGGGTCCGATCAGGCGCGGATCAACGTGCTGTGAATCGACTGCTGCTGAGTGTTTCTCGTCCATTACAGATTCTGCTCCGGCTGGGTTTCAGGTAATTCCGGATTCGGATTCAGAACTGCCGCGAGATATGTAGTCCGCGGCCGCGTATTGATCTCTTCCAGAACTCCGTAATCGCGCTGATTTTTCTTCAGCTGCGCCACACGGCTCTTGGGATCATTGATGTCGCCAAACACGATTGCGCTGGTCGGGCATGCCTGCTGGCAAGCCGTCAGGATCTCGCCATCCGCGACCTTGCGATCCTGCTCCTCTGCCCGGATCCGTCCCTGAGTAATGCGCTGCACGCAATAGGTGCACTTTTCCATCACACCGCGACTGCGAACGCTCACGTCAGGGTTGCGCATCATCTTGTACTGCGGAGTGTCCCAATCCTGGAACAACAGGAAGTTGAACCGACGCACTTTGTAAGGACAGTTGTTCGAGCAGTAGCGAGTGCCTACGCAGCGGTTGTAGACCATGTCGTTCAGGCCTTCGCTGCTGTGCACCGTAGCGCCCACTGGACATACGAGCTCGCACGGCGCGTTCTCACATTGCATGCAAGGCAGCGGCTGGAAGTACATGCGGGGATTCGACGGATCACCTTGATAGTAGCCATCAATACGGATCCAGTGCATGTGCCGCCCACGCAGCGTCTGCTCTTTGCCGACCACCGGAATGTTGTTCTCGGCCTGGCACGCGATCATGCAGGCATTGCAACCGACGCAGCTGTTCAGGTCGATCGACATACCCCACGCGTACGTCGGATATTCGAACGGCGGAACCAGCGTTTCTTCTGGCTTCGGAGCCTCAGTCTCGCGATGCGCGAAGTCGGGCTCTTCCTTGTAAGTCGCCAGAGTTGCGGCGCGTACCTGGTTGCGACCTTCGATGTTTTGATAGCCCTGCGTGGAAGCCAGCAGGTAGGTTTCGCCAGTCTTGGTAGGCTTCAGATCGCCCGCGTAGTACGGCTCATCGCTGAACCAGATCGAGTACGCGTTAGAACCTCGTCCCGGTCCCCGTTTGACCTGCGCGCAGGCGTCCGTAGCCCAAGAACATTGTGACGACGTCGTCGGGCTGCCCTGCCTGAACCCATACAGCAACGTCGATCTTGCGACCACGATGCTCCAACTGAATGACGTCGGCATCCTGCCCAGCTTTGATTCCGAGCTTCTTCGCCGTGTTCGGACTTACCCACGCCGGAGCGTCCCAGGTGAGCTTCGTCAGCGGCTTCGGCAACTCCTGCAGCCAACCGTTGTTCGCGAATCGGCCGTCGTAGATATGCGGATCGCGACGGATGGTGAGCTCGTACCCTTGCACCACTGGAGTCGGCGTTCCGAAATCGCGCCGCGCCTGAACTGTCTTTGGCGTGAACTCCGTTCCGGCGATAAATCCGTCATGCACTGCGCGCCGCCAGAATGCCTCGAAATCGACGCCGTGGAACTGCGTCTGCCAAAAGGCGCGCACCAGGTCGTAACTCGATACGTCCGGCTGACCATTCAGAACCGTGAGGATTTCGTGGGCGCTGTGGCCGCCGTACAGAGGCGAGATCAGCGGCTGAACGATGCTGACTGCGCCATTCGCCGCGCGAACATCGCTCCACTCTTCCAGGAAGTGCGTTCCGGCAACCACCCAATCGCAAGCGGCGGCGGTCTCGTTGGCGTACATCCCCTGGTAGACCTTCAATGGCACGCGCGAAAGAATCGAAGCGAAATCCGAGTCGACCGGAGTCGTGTAAACCGGATTGCCACCCAGAATCAGCAGGAACTCAACCGTCCCAGCGTTGATGTCGTTGACCAGCTCCTTCAACGACGCATTCTCATTCACCCAGCTGCCAGCGATGGGATCCGTATAGACGACCGTGCTGCCTACCGCGCCGATTGCTTCATTGATCGCGTGCGCCAGCGCGTGCACCACTCCGGGCTGATCTTCGCCCGGGATCACGACGGCCGCTCCGCGATGCGCCTGAAGTTCCTTAGCGATAGCGGAGAGCATTTGCTGGTGCTCGCTGCGGACATTCCCACCGGCACCGACACCTAACTGCGTCGCCAATGCGCGCGCATACTGCTCAACTTCGGATGGCCTTACGCCGAGACGGTGATCCGCCTTGAAGCCGGTGGACGTCGGCACGCTCTCGATGGCATACATGCGGCTCATCGGCTTGCCCGCCGTTGGCTCGCGGCGCGAAGCCCAATCGGACGCATACATCGTGAATCCCGGATAGCCGTTGAACAGAAAGTCAGCGTCGAGCGTCACGATGACATCGGCGTTCTGCAGCTGATACCGCGCTTCAACCGGCTGCCCGAACGCCATCTGCGCACCTTGGAAGGCGCCATCACGATTGACAGGCTCCCACTGATGCCACTTCATTTTGGGGAACTTTTGCTGCAGCGTTCGCAGCTGCGCCGCCATAGTTGGCGAAGAAACGGTAGGCGTCAGAATTCGCAATCCCGCGCCGCCGCTGGCCTTCTGCGTCGCCATCGGACCCTGCATCGCGCCAATAAACGATGGCCAAGAGCGGATTTGTCCCAGGTATTCGTTGGTCTGCAAGCGATCGGGATCGTAGAGCTGCAACAGCAAGCCCTGCGAGTAGATGTCGCTCGCGCCACGGCTCACCGGATGCTCCGGATTTCCCTCGATCTTCGTCGGACGACCTTCGTAGCTGCGCACCAGCAGCGGCAATCCGTAAGCGCCGAGCGTCGCGGCGGTCGCGTAGAACATCGGCCTGCCCGGAACCAGCTCTTCCGGCTGGTGAACGTAGGGGACGATCGCCTGAGTCGGCATCTTCGTGCAGCCACTCAACCCGGCCAGCGCCAGCGAAGCGCTCATCAGTTGTAGGAATCCTCGGCGAGAAACGTCGTCACCGATCCATTCGCTCGCCTGGCGCGGAAACTCCCGATGCAGCATCTCCTCGAATTGCGGAGTGTTTGCCAGCTCTTCCAGGCTGCGCCAGTATTGCGGCCCTCGCGCCGCGCCCAATTTTTCCTGGACGTCCTTCAACTCCAGCCGTTTGCCGCTGGAGTTCGGATCGTCCGTGTTGATCTGTATGAGTTCCATCGTCTCCGTCTTATCGAACCGCCGGATTACCGGTGGCAAGTGCTGCAACTCATGATGTCGTACGGTGTACGCAGGTGATATTTGTCTTTCAGGTAGTTGCCAAGCCCGTCCTGGTCGGTGAATATCTTCCCGTCCATGGCCACCGGCTTTTCCGAGGTCGGCTGCTCGTAGCGCATATTGAAGACCTCAGACCGCGGGCGCAGGTACTTCTCCGGTGCGCGATGGCAGTTCAGGCAGAACTCCATCTGCAACGTGTTGGCGGCGTACATCAGGGGCATACGATCTACCGGACCATGGCAGTCGTTGCAACCCACGCCTTTGTTGATATGTATGCTGTGATCGAAATATACGTAATCTGGCACCGCATTTACGCGCGTCCACACCAGAGACCGTCCGGAACGGTAACTCTCGCGCACCGGCTCCAGCATGGGCGCGTTTGTCCAGATCTGCGCATGGCAGTTCATGCAAGTCTTGGTCGGCGGGATTCCCGCGAAGTTCGATGTTTCCACCGAGGTGTGACAGTAACGGCAGTCGAGTCCCAGGCCGCCGACGTGATGTTGGTGGCTGAAAGGGACCGGCTGCACTCGGCTCACGCCGCGCCAGCTGTAATACGGAGACCGCTGCAGCTCCGCCGCGGCGAACAACAGTCCCGATACCAGCACTACCGACAAAATAATCGTGATACGAGAAATTGAATTTGTGCTGCGATGGAAGATCTGGGGCATTTCCTAAGCCAATCCTGTCGGGAGCCGGAAGAGAATTCGACCTGCTCCACCCTCCTGTATCGTTCAGCTACGTTCAAAATCACAGCCGCGTGTGATCATCGTCACGGAAACGGGTGATTGTAACAGGTCCACCGCTCAATTTGCGCGCATGATTTTTGGAAAAACTTCGCGCGCTGTCCCGAGTTGGAACACATCGCGAATTCACGCACTCTGCGCAGCTTTTCAGCGCCGTGTTTTTTCACTCTCGCGCGCTTGCAGTCAGCTGTTTTCTCCACGCGACTTGCCTCGTGGACGATTTTGACGCTGTGGAGAACTGGGTTTTCGAGGAGAGCATCTCAAATGACAGAAAGGCCCGAGCCCGACGTGAGCGACATCATCAAGGGAGCATTAGAGGATAACGTGAGAGAGTTGACTTGAGAAAACCTGACCTCGGATTTCGCGGATTAAGCCAATCTTAAAAACCTGAAATCCGTGAACATCCGTCCAAATCCGTGGCTGCCTTTTTATTTCAGCGCCACTCGCGCATTCACCAGGTCGTCTTCCAGATCGACCTTGATCCCAAATCCCAGGCGCGTGCAGATCGCTCGCATCTCGCGATTGATTCCCAGCATGGTCGAATGCACGTACTTCAGTTTCTCCTCTTTCGCGATCAGCATCAGCCGCCGAACAAGTTCCGTTCCCAGTCCCTGATGCTGGAAGTCGTCGCGTATGAGTACGGCCACTTCGGCATCTTCGCGGCCGTGCAATTTGCTGAGGCGTCCCACGCCGATCACCGATACGCCTCGCTCCGGATCGTTGTACTCGGCCACCAGCGCCATCTCGCGGTCGTAATCGATGAAGCAAATTCGCGTGAGACGCTCGTGTGAAATGCGTTGCGTGAATTTCAGCGGCTGGAAATAGCGGAGATAAACGGTGCGGTCAGACAGCCGCGCATGGAACTCGATCATCAGCGGCTCGTCTTCGGGACGTATGGGGCGGATGGTAATTTCCAGCGCCATTCTTCATGGTCCACTTTTCGACGTGCTGGGCCGGATACGGCCGTATCGCGGGACGCGGCAACTCCTCCTCATCCATTTCGCGATTGTGCAGGACGATGCGAGCATCCAGCGCCATCATCGCCTCCGCGGACGCCAGCAGCGGGTTGATATCCACTTCCTTGATCCATGGCTGCTCGACGACAAGATTGCTGAAGCGCACCAGCAGGTCGTCGATGTGGCCAAGATTGAGTCCGGAAATTTCCGCAGCTTCTTCCAGCGCACTGAACACGCGTGTCTGTTCCATCATGCGCCGTGCCAGCGTTGTGTTCAGCGGCGGTAGCGCCAGGGCGCGATCCTTGAAGACCTCTACCATGCGCCCGCCTGCCCCAAACAGCAACACCGGACCAAACTGCGGATCGATGCTGCTGCCGAGGATCAGTTCAATTCCATCCAGCGCGATCATTGGCTGAACCGAGACGCCTTCAAAGTGACCCTCGCCGGCGCGATTCCGCACCGACGCTTCAATCGCCTGGAACGCCTTCTTTACTGCTTTCGCGTCCGACAGATTCAACCGCACCCCGCCAACTTTCGACTTGTGCGTGATCGTCGACGAATGCAGTTTCAGCACCACCGGATATCCGAGTTCGTGCCCACACTTCGCGGCTTCTTCCGCAGTTTTCGCGGTACGCGTTTCGACCACGGGAATGCCATACGCCGCGAGCACCTGCTTCGATTCAGTCTCCGTAAGCAACGTCCGGCCAGCATCACGAACGAATTTCAGCAGCCGTTCAGCCTCCAGCCGGTTTGGACGCGCCTCTGCGTCGGGGCGCAGCAGCGGAGTCTCGTACAGCCCCTTCAGGTTGTAGCTGTACCTCCACATGTAGCTGAAGGCGCGCGCAGCGGTATCCGGAAACTGGAAGGTCGGAATGCCGGCGCGGTTGAGAATTTCGTTGGCTGCAGCGACTTCGGATCCGCCCATGAAGCAGGAGAGCACCGGCTTTCCCGTCGAGTGCGCATAGGGCTTCAGCAACTCGGCTGTCTGCGTTGGCTGGGTGATTCCCTGGGGCGCCGTCAGCACCAGTACGCCATCGCAATTCGGATCTTTCGCTGCGACCTCCAGTGCCTTCGCATATCGATCGGGCGTGGCATCTCCGAGGATGTCAATCGGATTGCCGTGGCTCCAATGCGGCGGCAAAAACGTGTTCAACGTCTCGAGGCTCTCGGGTCCGAATTCCGCCAGCTTTCCACCATTGCTCACCAGGCCATCGGTGGCCAGCACGCCCGGACCGCCGGCGTTGGTTACGATTGCCAGTCGCGGGCCACGCGGACGCGGCTGCTTCGACAGCACTTCTGCCATGTAGAAGATGTCAGCAATATTGTTCACGCGCAGCACGCCTGAGCGCCGGAACGCCGCCTCCAGAACTTCGTCACTGCCGCTAAGAGCGCCGGTATGGGACGCGGCGGCCTTGGCCGCTTCCTCAGATCGGCCAGCCTTGATCACGATGATCGGCTTGGTTAGCGAGACTTCTCTTGCCGCGGACAAGAACGATCGCGCATTGCCAATCGTTTCCATGTAGATCACGATGCTTTGCGTCCGTGGATCATTGCCGAGATAGTCGATCAGGTCGCCCCAGCCGACATCGAGCATCGAGCCTACCGAAACGAACGCGCTGAAGCCCACCATCTCATGCAGGCTCCAGTCGAGAATGGCTGTGCACAGCGCGCCGCTCTGGCTGATAAAAGCCACGTTACCTGGCCGCGCGATTTGTTGCGAAAACGTACAGTTCAGGCCGGTGACCGGGTTCATCACTCCCAGGCAGTTCGGGCCGATGACGCGCAGTTGGCTTCCCTTCAAGCGCGCCACAATTTCCTGCTCGAGCGCGGCACCCTCAGGTCCATATTCACGGAAGCCCGCGGAGATCACGATGGCGGCTCGTACTCCCGCTTGCACGCATTCGCTGATGATGCCCGGCACGGTCGAGGCCGGGGTGACGATCACGGCAAGATCGACTTTCTCCGGGACCTCCGCAACATTCGGGTAAGCCTTGATCCCGAGCACGCTCTGGCGATCCTTGCTCACCGGAAAAACCGTACCGCCAAATGGACTACTCAGTAACGCCCAGAGCACGCGACGTCCAACGCTCCCCTGACGCTCGCTGGCCCCGATGACCGCGACACATTTGGGCGCGAAGACCACGTCCAGCGGTTGGCGTTCCTGGCGCAGTACATCATGCGCTGGATCAGCTGGCGGTTGTTTCGAAACGAGCTTGGCTCCGGGCTTCATTCGAACCTCGTCGATCGGTCGCGGCAACTGTTGGCTCCTGCTAAGTCTAGTTGCTTGCCAAGCGCCCAGTCACCGTGCTTTGGAGCTTATTTCATTCCGCGGGGCCGTCTGGCTGTGCCCTCCGTCACCACTGTTCGTCGTATGGCAAAATTCTGGTCAGGACCCGCGCCCGACGATACATTCTGTTCCAGAAATATTAAGTTTCTCCGCCAATCACAGAGACTGATCATCCGAAATGCTAAAATAGGCCCTTCGCGCCACTACTCGAACGACGGACGCACGCTTGGACTCGACAACCTCTTCCAATCGCGAGATCACTTACGCCGAAGCTGGCGTCGACATTGAACGCTCTAACCGGGCAAAACAGCGCATTAAATATCTCGCGCATAGAACTTTCAACAAGAGCGTCCTCAGTGATATCGGCGGTTTCGGCGGGCTCTTTTCGGTCGACAAGAAGAAGTTTAAGGACCCGGTCCTGGTCTCCAGCGTCGACGGCGTCGGCACCAAGCTGAAAATTGCCTTCGAGATGGACCTTCATCAAACTGTAGGCGCCGATCTCGTCAATCACTGCGTAAACGACATTGCCGTACAGGGCGCGGCTCCCTTGTTCTTCATGGATTATTTCGCGACAGGCAAGCTGCAGCCCGAAATCGCCGAGAAGGTGATCAGCGGAATCGCAGATGCCTGCAAGCATAATGGTTGCGCGCTGATTGGCGGCGAAACCGCCGAAATGCCTGGCTTCTATCCCGGAGGCGAATACGATCTCGCCGGATTCATCGTGGGCGCCGTCGATCGCGACAAGATCATCACCGGCAAAGACGTTGTGCCCGGCGACATTCTGGTTGGCCTGCCTTCCAACGGCCTGCATACCAACGGATACTCACTCGCCCGCAAGCTCCTGTTCGAAGTGTCGCATTACTCGCCGGAAACCTATGTCAACGAATTGAAGAACAAAGTTGGCAACGAGTTAATGCGGACGCACAAGAGCTATTGGCCAGTGATCAAGCGACTGCTTGAGGCCGAAGCCGTTACGGCGATGGCACACATTACCGGCGGCGGCATCACGGAAAATCTGCCACGAGTGTTGCCGAAAACATTGTCGGCGCAGGTGCAACTCGGGAGTTGGCCAGTTCTTCCGATCTTCAGCCACCTGCAGAAGCTTGGGAATATTTCCGAGTCAGAGATGCTGCGCACCTTCAACATGGGTATCGGCATGATCCTGGTCGTCCCAACGAAGAAGTTCAAGCGCGTGCAGTCCGTGCTTGAGCGCACCGGCGAAAAGGGCTTCACCATCGGCCGGATCGTTAAGGGCGAGCGCAAGGTTCTCTACAGCTAAATTGGTGGCGCGGGCGCCCTCGCCCGCGCATTTCCCCGTGACTCCGCGTTGACTCAGTGGAACAATATTCCTTCTTATGAAGCAGCTAGGCATTCTTCTTTCCGGACGTGGCTCGAACTTCGCCGCCATCGCCGAAAACATCAATAAAGGATTGATCCCGGCGGACATTGCGATCGTCATCTCGAATCGCGCCGAAGCGCCCGGCATTGAACACGCCCGCAAGCTTGGCCTGAATGCCGTGGTGATCCCCTCGAAAGGCAAAGTTCGCGAGCAGCACGACGCGGAAGTGATTGCCGCCTTGCAACAGGCCAACGTCGATCTCATCTGCCTCGCTGGATACATGCGCCTGCTGTCGCCGGCGTTCGTTCGTGCCTTTCCGCATCGGATCCTGAACATTCATCCTTCTCTGCTGCCGGCATTTCCCGGCCTCGATGCGCAGAAACAGGCCTTCGAGCATGGAGCGAAAATTTCGGGATGCACCGTGCACTTCGTTGACGAATTCCTCGACCACGGCGCCATCATCGTGCAGCACGCCGTGCCGGTGCTCGACACCGACGACGACCACACTCTCGCGACACGCATCCTCGAGCACGAACATCTCGCTTATACGGAAGCGATTAACCTTGTGCTCTCGGGAGATTTTGAAATCGCCGATCGCCGCGTGATCCGCAAGAGTTCATTGATCGGCGAGCACGCCCGCTGAGTTTGTGTGGCGCGGACATTCCTGTCCGCGCTGTTTTCTCCTGCATCATTTGCAGCCTCTGTGGTTGAATGTTTCTGCATGCTCAAAGTGAAATTGCTCTCAAGCGCCGCTAAGGCTCCGACCATTGCGCATCCCGGTGAAGATCTCGGCTATGACATCTATTCTGCGGAAGCCGTAACAATTGCGCCACGCGGCTCGCACATCGTCTCGACCCAAATCTCCATCGAATTCGATCCGATCGACGGCCGCCCTGTGGGCGCGCTCGTCCGTGACAAGTCCTCGATGGCAGCGCGACGCCTGATCTGCACCGCGGGCGTCATCGACTCCGGCTATCGCGGCGAAATTCGCATCGTCATGGAAAACCTGGGCGACCAACCGGCCGAGATTCACGCCGGCGATAAGATCGCCAATCTGATCCCCTATCCGGTGCTAACGAGCCCGGTGCAGGTTGTGGAAGAATTGGCGGAGTCGAATCGCAATGCCGGCGGATTTGGATCGTCAGGCCGGCGCTGATTCGTCCGTGCGCGACCTCTCGCTATAATCAAAGTAATGTCCTCATTCGCACCAGTTGACGAGCAACTCGCCTACATTCGCAAAGGCGCGGCGGAAATCATTCGCGAATCCGAACTGCGCGAGAAGTTAGAGAAATCGCGCGCTACGGGCAAGCCTCTGCGCGTAAAAGCGGGCTTCGACCCCACGGCTCCCGACCTCCACCTCGGCCACACCGTCCTCATCCGCAAGCTCAAACACTTTCAGGACATGGGACACACCGGCATCTTCCTGATCGGATCGGCTCACCGGTCTGATCGGCGATCCCACAGGCCGCAATGCCACGCGCCCGCCGCTTTCGCTCGAAGAGCTGAATGCCAACGCCGAGACCTACAAAGAAGCAAGTCTTCAAAATACTCCATCGTGATAAGACCGAAGTTCGTTTCAATAGCGACTGGATGTTCAGCGCTCGGATTCGAAGGGCTTATTCGTCTGGCGGCAAAGTTCACGGTTTCGCAGATGCTCGAGCGCGAGGACTTCCACAAGCGCTTCCAGGAAGAAAAGCCAATCTGCAGTGCATGAACTGCTCTACCCGATGGCGCAGGGCTACGATTCGGTCGCGCTCGAAGCAGATGTCGAACTCGGCGGCACCGATCAGAAATTCAACCTGCTGGTCGGACGCGAACTGCAGCGCGACTACAACCAGCCATCACAAGTTGTGCTCACGATGCCGCTGCTCGAAGGCACCGACGGCGTGCAGAAGATGTCGAAGTCGTACGGCAACTACATCGGCATCACCGAATCGCCGCTGGAGATGTACGGCAAAGTCATGTCCATCTCCGACGAGCTGATGTGGCGCTACTACGAATTGCTGACCGACGTAACCAGCGCGGGCATACAGGAGATGAAAGACAATGCTGCCAGCGGTGCTGTGAATCCGATGCAGTACAAAAAGCAGCTTGCGGTTCGCATCATAGCGGATTTCCATTCCGCGGATGCCGCAGCTCGCGCGGAAGTCGATTGGGCAAAACAGTTCCAGCGGGACGAAGTGCCGGAGAATGTGGAGCACGTTTCGGTGCCCCATACCGAGATCGTGGCGGCGAATGACGGCTCGCGCGTGAAGCTCGACAAGCTTCTGGCGAAGTCGGGATTGGCAAGCTCTGTCAGCGATGCGGTTCGGAAGATCAAGGCGAACTCAGTGCGGATCGACGGAGAAGTGAAATCAGAATTATTCCTGGCCGTGAAACCTCCGGCCGAGTTGACGGTGCGAGTTGGGCGGCAGATCAAGAAGGTCTCGATCTCGTAACATCTCGCCAACCGTGCCCGTCATGCAGTACCCTGCTCCCGTTTGCGCGCCATCGCTATCGTCGCTCCGCATGGAACTCAGTCTCATCTGCGTCCGTTTCAGGCAGACAAGTCGGTCACGTGGACCGACGACTTTTCCAGCGCCGATGTAGCCGTCATCTTCGGCGGTGATGGCACCGTTCATCGCCACCTTGCGACGATCGTCGACCGCAAACTTCCGCTGCTCGTAGTTCCCACAGGCAGTGCCAACGACTTCGCATCCTCTCTCGGCATTCATTCACGGCGCGCTGCGCTGCGAGCGTGGCAGGCTTTCTGCGCCGGAGCTCAGAACGTCGCCACCATCGACGTTGGGACAATCGCCAAACGTTCTTCTGACAACCGCCAACTGACAACTAGCAACTGGCACTTCTGCTGCTCCGCCTATCTCGGTCTTGATTCGGCGACCAACGCACTGGCGAACCATTTACCGCGATTCCTACGCGCGCACGGCGGCTATATCCTGTCGCTCCTCCCGACGTTGCTCACGTTCCGCGCACAACGCACCACCGTCCATGACGCCGCAGGAAACGCACTGCACTCCGAGCCTGCCATGCTCACGTGCTTCGCCAACACTCCTCGTTATGGACACGGGCTGCGCATCGCTCCTCAAGCCAGCATGACCGACGGTCTTCTCGATCTGTGCTTCGTTCGCCGCCTCGGCAAGCTCAAACTGCTGGCGTTATTCTCGATCGTGTACTGGGGCCGACATACTAAGCTGCCCTACGTTTCGATGGATCGCAGAGAACGCTTCATCCTCGAAACCGAACGCCCCGCACCCCTCTTCGCTGACGGCGAATATGTCTGCGAAACTCCTGTAGAAATTGCCATTCGTCCCCGCGCACTCCGCGTCATCGTCCCCACAGGAACGGCGCTGTAGAGGGCTGCCGCGCGGTGCTACACTGTGTTTTTCCTATGGCAAATGATGGTCGTTCGCGCGTGTGGCTCTGGGTCGTGGTCGGCGGAGGAGTGTTCTTCCTCTTCCTGCTCGCCGTCTTCACCCTCGTCTACTATTCCGTTCGCAGCAATCAGGATTCGACCGAAGTAATGCGCGCCGGCGGTTTCGGCAAGATCGCGGTTGTCGATCTCGACGGCGTAATCCTGACGCCGAAAGACACGGTCAAAGCGCTCAAGCAGTTCTCTGACGACAGCAGCGTGAAGGCGATCATCCTGCACATCGACTCGCCCGGCGGAGGCGCTGCCGCTTCGGAAGAAATCTACCGGGAAGTACGGCGCATACGCGATCAGAAGAAAAAGCGCATCGTCGCCGACATTGAAACCGTGGGCGCGAGCGGCGCGTATTACGTTGCTTCCGGAACCAACAAGATCTACGCGAATAACGCGAGCATCGTCGGCAGCATCGGCGTGATCATGGAGTGGTACAACTACGCCGATCTGATCAAGTGGGCGAAGCTGAAGAACATCGTCATTAAGACCGGCGAATTCAAAGATACCGGCAATCCTGCGCGCGACATCACTCCCGCCGAGCAGCAGTACCTGCAGGGCATGGCCGACAACATGCTTGGCCAGTTCGTGCACAGCGTCGCCGACGGCCGCGGCGTGAAGGATGATCAGATCAAGTCCATTGCCGATGGGCGCGTGTGGACCGGTCAGGAAGCGAAGTCGATGAACCTGGTGGACTCGATCGGCGACTTCGAAACTGCCGTGAAGGACACCGCTACCTCGGTTGGGATCAAGGGTGAACCCACTCTCGTTCGCTACGAGAAGGAAAAGAAATCTGTTCTGGATCTCCTCTTTGGCGATGTCTCGGAGTTCCTACCCGACACCGCGCGCCTGATGCAGAATAACGTCGGCTTCTACTACTTGTGGAAGTGAGGCGCTCTTCCGAGCAGTCCCTGACGAGGGATTTGAACACCGAGTCACGAGAGCAGGCCCAACCTTGGGCGAGCCCTTCGCCGGGCATTCTCCCCCATCTCACTGAATTAACAGCACTTAAAGGCACTCGCACAAACCAGTTTGGAGCCTCAGGTCCTGGGCGAACACCGCGCCGCCCGGTTCTCTGGCTGGATAACAACCAGAGCATCGCGCCAACAATAATTTGTCCAGCAACCCACAATTACGGTATAAATACTTGTAAACCTGAGACTTAGGTCGTTCGGAAGCGGAATGACCAAGCACAGAAGCGAGGCGTTATGACTAAGGCGGATCTGATCGAAGAAGTTTCCCGACTCGCGGAGTTAACTCGCAAAGACAGTGAAATCATTGTCGAAACCATCTTCGACAGTATCGTGAAATCTTTACGGACGGGCGACAAGATTGAAATCCGCGGCTTCGGCAGCTTCCGCACTCGTCAACGTAAGCCGCGCGTGGGACGCAATCCAAAAACTGGTGATCGCGTCGACGTCCCCGCGAAGAAAATTCCGTTTTTCAAGCCCAGCAAGGAGTTGAAGGACGTCGTAAACTCCGTGGCTTCTGAAGCTTCCGCGCCTCCGCCGAGCGGTGGCTCGCCCGCGTAATCTTCGAACACAAAAAGTGCGAAGGCGTGGACTAAGGTCCGCGCCTTTTTCATTTGCGGATCGCCGATCTAAGGCCTGATTCCGATTGCCGCCATCATTCGTCCGGTCTGCCCGAACTCTGCCCGATGAGAGAACAGCAAGTCCTTTCGGCATGATGTACACAGATCGGAAGCCCAAATGTTCTTCTCTGCTAGGCCGGCGTCGAGCAACTGTCTGCGATTGGCTTCTACCAGGTTTAGGTGCAGCTTGCTGGCGGCATCGCCGTGTCCGGGCGCGCGTTGATTCAGAAACAGCAGCGGATATTTCAAGTGCAGCGAGTTGGAATCGAATACTTCCTCGAACAACGAATCCGCATATTCGAATTGCGCGCGAAACTTGTCTGGAAAGTCGTCGCTTACCTCGTAGCAGCAGGCATGAATACACGGACCGATTGCAGCAGCCAGATCAGCGGGATCGCTTCCAAACTGGCGTCGCATCTCGCCGACACCCTTCTCCACAATGCGCTCCAGCGTCCCTCGCCAGCCTGCGTGAAACGCACCGACAGCACGTTTCTTCCGATCCGCAATGAGCACCGGAACGCAATCGGCGGTGCGCACGGTAAGCAGCATGCCGGGAACGTTGGTGATCAGCCCGTCTCCCTGCAACATCTTTTCAGGAACGCGCTCAACGCGATGAATGATGGCGGAATGAATCTGGTGCATGGGCACCGTGGGCCAGGTTTTCGATCCCTTGGTCGCGCCGAGTTCCTTTCAGAAAAATTTCTCGGTTGCGCTCCACCGCTTCGCGCGTGTCCTGCTCTGTGATCCCCAGGTTCAAGCTCTTACCGCCATAGACTTTCGACACGCCGCCCTTGCGCGTGCTGAAGCCATGCAGCATCCACGGAATGCGAGCAAAGCTCTCGGCTTTCAGAATTTCAGGTTTGCTGGCGGCAGGTTTCTTGCGGCTGGAACTGGATTTGACGGCGGCTTGACCCACAGGTCAATTTTAGCAGGGGCAAGTCATGTATTCGGATTGGTAATCTGTAATAGCTGATTGGTAATTGAAGAGCCAGAGTGACGCTCGGCGTTCGGTTTTTCGGTTTCCCGGTTTCCCGGTTTCCCGGTTTTTCGGTTTTTCGGTTTTTCGATCACCTATCTCGCCAGTTTGCCTCGCTCGCTATCGTTCGCTATATTCATAGTTCCCTATGTACGGAGACTTTCGCGTTCACGACCGCTGGACCGGTGAAGAGGTCCACTGCATTTATCAGGCGCTCATCGTTGCCATTGCTACGCGTCACGCCGACGCCATCGACATAAAGTTCCTGGCCAACGGCCGTCCTGTGTGGATCGCTATGCCGCATCCCGCGTGGGTCGAGTACAACAAGCGCACAGGCAAGGTCATCTCCGATCCGCTCGCTGTCGAGATCGCCGGCCACTACCTGAAATGGGCGATTGAATCCGGCGAAGACGGCGGCCGCGAGATGTATGCGCTCAGCGTCACCGAAACGCTTGAGCATCTCGACGCAGTGCAAAAAGAGCACCAAGCCCAACTCGCCGCTGCACGGTAAGGTTTGAACTTCCCCGGCGCGGCCTTTTGGTCTCTGCGTCCTCCGTGTCCTCTGTGGTGAAATGGTTCTATGTTCTCCCGCAAAGTTCGCATCGAGTTTGTCGAAGGCTCCCAGCGCCATCCCTGCCCGCTGAAGTGGCTCGACAGTTTCTCGATGCGCAACTTCACCAACGATCCCATCTTCGACGACACGCTCCCCGTCGCCGACGGCCAGATGGAGATCGGACGCAATGTCCCTCTCGATCGTCTGCAATCGTCGATGGAAGACTGGTTTCGGCGCAAAAGCTATCTGCCGAAGGATGCGCATCTGGTGATCACTGACTGGCACGGACCCACTAGTCGGGATGGTGAGTGCTAACGCCCGTTGCCAACAGGTATCCCTTTACTCCCACGTGAAGTCAACCTCGATTGTGTGTGCGAAGCGGTCTTAGTGGCACCACTACAGTTTGGGATAGGCTTTCTTAATTCGAGCTGTAAGTTGCGAGTGAGCGCCGTCATTACGGCGTGAAACAATCGCCTACTTCCTGAATCCCTGTGGCGGAGACGAGGTAAACGTTAATGCCGTTGTTATAGATTTTATTGCCAGTGATCAGGAAATTCGTCTCGACTACCCCGACGTTTACCCCAATGCCATCCCCGAGGTTATTCGTGATCTCGTTGTTTGTGACGATGACGTCCTGATTTTGATCCGAGATCGTAACCCCAGTTGTTTGGCCGGTCGCATTGTTCAGGTCGATTTGCCCATCGAGGATCTGGTTCGAATAGATCTGTAACGAGCTGTTGTTTTCAAGGCCTATCTGGGGTCCAGAACACAATCCATTACAGAGGTTCCACAGCGCAACGTACTGATTGTGCTTTAAAGTGTTGCCCCTTATCATTGTGTTCTGCGTATAACTCAACGAGATTCCACTGGCCTGGACATCTTGAATTAAGTTGTTGGCGATGGAAACGTTACTCGATGTCTGGGACTGATAGAGACCACTCCAGATGCCAAAAACCTCAGCTATTCTGAATTTGACTATCTTCAATGGTTCAGGCCCTGTGCAGCCGCTATCTCTATTCCATGATCCTTTGAGTGTAGGACGCTCAGTTGCTCCAACATGATGTTAGAGGACAAATCGACGATGATCGTAGACATGCAGGGGTTGATATAGGCACCATTCACCTCGTACGGCGTGCACGAGGGATCGGCTGGGCCTTCATCGAACGTCAGGTTGGCAATAGTTATATTGCTGCTGCTATCAATTCGCAGGAGAGGATAAGAGTAAGTATCTGTTCGCAAGAATCCGGCAGTCACACCTGGAGCTCCAAAAAATGTGACGGGCCCGTGTAGGTTACTGAGATCCACAAGGCAGGTGTTGTTCCCGCTGCAGTTGACCATCGCCGTAAATCTAACGTTCGTGGTTGTGCCATTGCGGACTGCAGTGAGACAGCTGCCAAGTGTGGTCACATCGGAGACGTCGCATGTGGGGCCGGAAGGTGGCGTATAGGGAGGCGGAGCTACGTACCCAATCGTTCCATTCAACCTGCAAGGCTGAACTGTCTCCACCAGCTGTCCAGACTTGGATAAATCAGCCACGCACGCGGCTGTGATGTTTACCGACGCGGGAGTGGGAGCCGCGGCGGGGGCGGTGTACAAGGCAGTGTCGATACCTGTCACTGTGATTGTTCCTACGGTTGAATTCCCGTTCGCCACCCCGTTGACCAGCCAATCAACCGTAGTATCGGGATGTCCGGCGCTGAGGACTGTGGCCAGAAGTTGGACAATACCCCCCGGACCGACGGAGGACATGCCAGACGGATTTGTCGCTACACCTACTTTGAGATCGCTGGCTATGGTCAGAGCCGCATTGCCACTGCCCGTATTGTCCGCCTGACTGACAGCCTGGATCGTTACACTCGCAGGGTTTGGCAAGGCTTGAGGTGCGGTATACAGGCCTGTATTCGAGATTGTTCCCACTGTCGAATTCCCGCTCGAAATGCCGTTGACGCTCCAAGTGACCGCTGTATTCGATGTGCCCAACAATGTGGCAGTGAACTGTTGAGTATTGCCAAGCAACACGCTTGAGCTTGAGGGTGAGACCGTAACTGCCACGGACTTCAGAATGGTCAGAGTTGCACTACCAATCGCTGAACTGTCCGCCAGGCTCGTGGCCTGGATCGTGACGTTTGCGGGGTTTGGCAAGGCTTGAGGTGCGGTGTATAGGCCCGTGCTCGAGATTGTTCCCACTGTGGAATTCCCGCTCGAAATACCGCTCACGCTCCAAGTAACCGCTGCGTTCGATGTACCCGATACCGTGGCGGTGAACTGTTGGATGTTGCCAAGCAACACGCCTAAGCCTGAGGGTGAGACAGAAACCGTCACGGATAAAGGAGGAGGGGGTGGTGCGGAAGACGTGCCCCCGCCGCCGCATCCCGAAAAGGTAAGCAACGCCACGCCAACGATCACAACTGCGAGTATTTGAACTCTCCTTTGCGGGCCTCGGAGTTTTCGCCATGGGAGATGATGATCCGGATTTATAAGCTTCGCGACTACTCGGGTATTCGTGCCAAACGCAAGCTGCCGTGGAACCACAAGTGGGGACCGTGACTTGACTTGCAAGGAAATCTATTCCGGCAGCTGATACACACTCACCATCGGGCTTTGCAGCACCGCCAATTTTTTCCCGTCTGGCGAGAGCGCAAACGAGAACCGCTGTCCGGCTTTACTTACCTTCAGCGCGAAGATGATCTTGCGCTTATCCAGATCGAAGACGTCGACCTCCAGCGGAGTCGAAGGCTGGTCCATGTGATGCTCCACCAATTCGAATGCAAAACGATTTGCGTTGCGCGCGGCGCGCAGTTCCGTGCCTGACGCTTTCGGGAGCTTCTGTTGCCACATTTCCTTCGTCGAAAGGTCGATGAACGTAAAGTTCGGACACCCACCGGTCACCACCAGCGTCCTGACCGAAAGAAAGGTAGGGCTATAGCCGTAGCAGTTGCCACGCTGAAATGTGAGGTGCGGGCCTTCTCCGCCAAGCGCCTGTATGCGCATGCTCATATTGCCGAAATATCCTTCTTCGATGGAATACGCAATGTATTCATCGGACGCGCTGAAGGTCACCACTCGGGGCACGGCGTATTCCTTCAAGACCCGCAACTGATCCGGATCCAGGATTGCGATGGCGCTCTCCGGGTTCGTCGGCTGCACCAGATAGAGCGTGCGGCCCGTCGTCGAAACGAACGGCTGTGCCAGGGTATCTCCGGCATACTCCAGGCGGCGCGAGACCAGCGGCGTCAAGTCACTCCCCAGCACCGAGAGCACATAACCCGACTGCACCAGCAGTTTGCCGCCGTCCAACGGCAGCAACACCTCTGAAGTGCTGTCGTTACCCCACGAGCGTGCCCATGTGTCTTTGCCGGTAGTCAGGTCAACATCCACTGTATGAAACAGCACCGGACTGCCAAACGGATTCGCCCGCTCCGAGAGTCCGGGCTTCGGATTCGCGACCAGGAACGACGCCGCCAGATGATCGGAATCCAGAAACAGCAGCGGATCCGACAGCAACTGGTAGCTCCATTCGTCGCGCTCCGCCACCGGATGCAAATATCCGAACTGGCGCAGATCGATTTCGACGGAAGGCTTCGGCTCGATTTCAGTAGAGAGAGGGTTTTGCGCAAACAACGACGCCGCGAGCAGAAGAGTGCCTGCCAGCGACTTTCTCACCAGCGAAGCGATTGCCGTCACTCGATTGTTACGTATTCCCAGAACAAGAAAATGGCCTTGGACCAGTATTGCCCAAGGCCAAACTCTATCGCAGATCCGCGCTTTTCGTGAAACGTGAAGCGTCCTTTAGAACCGTGCCGCAAGCTCCTGCCAGCTTTCCCGTCTGACAACTGACAACTAGCAACTGACAACTCAAATGCTACTCGCTGTAGTGCAGCAAACTCACCACGTCGTAGTTCTTCAACCGGTCGCGTCCCTTGAGGAAGTCGAGTTCGACGATGAATGCCAGGCTCGCCACTTTCCCGCCCATGTTTTCCACCAGGTTCACGGTCGCCACGGCCGTGCCGCCGGTTGCCAGCAGGTCGTCGACGATGATCACGTTCTGTCCCGGCTTGATCGCGTCCTTATGCATCTCCAGCGTGTCCTGCCCATATTCAAGCGCGTACGTGATGCGCGCCGTTTCGGCAGGAAGCTTGCCCGGCTTACGCACCGGCACAAACCCGGCGTTCAGGCGGTACGCGAGCGCGGGACCAAAGATGAAGCCACGAGCTTCGATCCCCAGCACCAGGTCCACCTGGCGCCCAATGAATCGTTCTGAGAGCGCGTCGATCAGCCTGGCAAAACCGACTTTGTCCTTCAGCAGCGTGGTGATGTCATAAAACAGGATTCCCTTCTTCGGGAAATCCGGTACGCCTCGAATCAGTTTTTTAAGGGCGTCCCCATCAAACTCTTCTTTCACTTGCGCCTTTCCAGCTCCGGCCATTGGGCTACCATGCTCCTTCGATTCGGAATGTCTTCACATCCGTTGCTGCCGTTGCCTCAAACTCCTCTACATCGTCCACGCGGGCCGCTCGCGGACCCTCCTGCAACTTTCTTCGGAGCGTCAACAACTGCTCGCGCGTGCCGATCGCAAGCACCTCGACCGCACCGTCCAGATTGTTGCGCACCCAACCGCGTATGCCGAGCATCTGCGCCTCGCGCTCCACGAACCAGCGGAATCCGACGCCTTGCACGCGTCCGCGCACCAGGAACTGTTTCGCTTCCATCTTGGCTTTCTCGCTCATCCGCTTTCGTGACGCTTCTCACCGCAGAATCGTTGGGCAGCTAGTAGCTGGTAGCTCGAAAGAAATGTCGTCAATATTCTGGAAAGCACGTGAGCAACTAGCTACCAGCTACCCCATCTGACAACTAGCAACTAGCACAACTAACTCACGCCCTGGACAGATACGCCCCTTCCGACGTATCCACCTTGATCTTCTCGCCTTCGTTGATGAACGGCGGCACCTGCACCACCAACCCGGTTTCCGTCTTAGCGGGTTTGGTCACGCTGCTGGCGGTTGCGCTCTTCAGTCCAGGCTCAGTCTCGACAACGGTGAGCTCGACGGTCTGCGGCAGTTCCACTCCTACGGGCTTACCGTCGAAGAACTCGACCTTGATGTTCAGGTTGGGGATCAGGTAATCGACCGCATCGCCGAGGATGTCTCTCCCGAGATGCATCTGCTCGTAGTTCTCGGTGTTCATGAAGTAGTAGCTGTCGCCGTCGTTGTAGAGATACTCCATCTTCTCTTCGTCCACCGTGATCTTGTCGATCGCGTCCGCCGAGCGGAATCGGTGTTCGAACATCGCACCCGTGCGCAGGTTGCGCAGCTTGGCCTGGATAAAGGCGCGCAGGTTCCCGGGGGTGCGGTGTTCCACGCTGAACACCGAATGCAGATCGTTGTTGTGCTTGATCACCATCCCCGGACGCAGCTGGGTGGCTGGAATTGCCATACTGAGTTCTCCTTCTGAGCTATCGACTACGGAATCTCGGACCGCTTGTGTGGTGCGGGCTCTCTTACCCGCAATGCGCGAGCGAGGCGCTGACCTGTTCGGCAGGCGCAAACGATTGATTCTCGCTGATCTAGCCGGATATGCCCCGGCAGACCCACGGCTTACGCTGCAAACACTCGATTTTACACGGACATGGAAGGCTTGGGAATGTGGAGCGATACGCAGTCTGATTCAGCGGAGGGGAGAGTCTATATGAAACGGAAGAGAAGTCCCGGCGCCACCTGACACCGGAACTCTCTCCCACGAGCAATCACCTGATTTACTTCGCCGGCTGTGGCGCATGCGCGTCGAGAAACTCATAACGCGGGCGCAGCGTATCGGGAGCCGCGTGGCTGCCTGTGCCAACCAAGTGCATCACCTGGTAGTGATCCGGATTGTCGTACTTCGGCCACTCCGGCAGCCCCGTGCCGTTCGGATTGCCCGTCTTCACGAAATTCGCCCAGTACGACGACATAGCATCAGACACTTTGAAGTCGTCCTCGGTCCAGGGCACTCCTTCTTGTGACTTCAGTGTTCCGAAGACATATTCGATTTCGCCGGCATGCTTCGATCCCATTTCGCTCGCCGGAATCGGCCCCATCATTGCCCCCGGCTTTGTTTTCGGCACCTGTTCGAAGTGGTATTCATAAACCGGCACGCCCCTTTTGCCTTGGGTGTCGATCCACTTCCAAGTCGAGAAGGCAATAAAGTCGTCGCTCGCCAGGGCCATCGCTGAATGGAGTGCCTCCGTATCTGTCTCGGCTGGATAGAGCTTCAGAAACTGCTTCGACTGATCGCCAAACCGCGTCTGCGCCTGCTCTGCGAAGCTCGTTGCTGTGGGCTTCTGCGGCGAAAGCAAAATCATTATCTTGCCTTCGTCGGCATTCCACCCGGCAAGCAGTGGAACATGTGCCTGCTCGCCTTTCGCATAGATCGCTCGCGGGTCTTCGGGGAAGTAATGCCCGTCAATGATCGGACCAAATCCGAAGCCGCGATTCTGTTTGGCTGCTGCCTGTAAGACATCGTCGGCTGGCTTGGCGCGCATCTCCGCGAGTGTTTTCGCTCCCATGGAATCAGCGAAACTCACACCAGACTTCTCGGCCTCCGCGAGGGACTTCAACTGAAGTCCGCCTGTCGTGGTGTTGGGAAAAAATGCGCCGCTCTCTCCCATCGCTTTCTGGAACAAGTTCTTCGACAACGGTGATGCCATCAGCGCGCTCACCGAAAACGATCCCGCCGACTCTCCTGCAATGGTGATGTTTTTCGGATCGCCACCAAACGCAGCAATGTTCTTCACCACCCACTCGAGCGCAGCCACCTGGTCCAGTAGGCCATAGTTGCCCGATGCGTGATTCGGCGATTCCTTGGTCAACTCCGGGTGCGCAAGAAACCCGAACGAGCCCTAGGCGATAATTCGGGTTCACGACGATGATGCCCTTTTTCGCCAGCGTCTCGCCGTCATAGCGCGGCTCGGAAGCGCTGCCTGCGACGAATCCTCCGCCGTAGAACCAAACCAGCACCGGCAGCTTCGAACTGGCTGCCTTTGCTGGAATCCATATGTCCAGGTTCAGGCAATCTTCACTTGGCTGCGCATCCCGGAAATAAATGTCGCCGAAAACGTCGGTCTGCAGGCAAGCGGATCCGAACTTATCGGCAGCTCGCACGCCGTCCCACTTGATCGCCGGTTGCGGCGCCTTCCATCGCAGATCACCGACCGGGGGCGCGGCAAAGGGCACTCCCTTGAACATGCGGACGGTCCCGTCCGCGTTGGCAGTTCCCTGTAGCTTTCCAGTGGAAACCGTGACTTGGTCCGTTGCGGCGTTGGCCGCGATCGCTGCAACCACAAGAATCATGACTACTGAAAGCCTGATAACTCGCGCAGAAACCATCTCGTCTCCCTGAGCACTTATTCAACACTGAACTCCCTTGGATCGTTATCCTCTGGATTCAGGCAGAGTGGAAGAATGAGTGAAGTGGCACCGAAATAGCAAGAGCGTTTTACTGCGAGGGATCCTACAGACGGTCACGCCGATCGCGATGACCAACCAGGCTGTCACTTTGCCGTTCTTGCGGCAGGCACTCTGTACCCATCCGTAAGCGTCTTCAGAAACGCCACAAGCGCGTCTTCTTCCTGATCGCTCAGCTTTAGATTTCCCAACTGCTTCTTGTTGATGTTGGTTGCATTCTCCGGCGCAGGCCAGCAGGTGACTTTTTCTCCCGGATCACCCGCCTTGCATCGTGGAAGCACGTCGCGAGTGTTATAGAAATGCACCACCTCTTTCAAGCTCTTGAAATAACCATTGTGCATGTAAGCTTTCACGAAATCAGGACGCGGGCGCATATCAACGTTCCGCAACGTTGCCACCTGAAACTTCCCATCAAACTTCGGAGCCAGTGCGATCCACTGTGAATCCGGATTCAATTGGCCGCTCAAGCTCTTCAGCCTGCGCAGGAATCCGCCCACACCAGGATCGATGTACGCGGCTTCGGCTGGATTCGGTGTATATCCAGCCGCGTTCGGCTGCTCATAATAGAACTGCAGTCCCGGATTGCGGGGCACGCCCAAGTTGCTCGCTGTGAAATCCGTAAAGAGCGGCTCCTCACCCGGACCTCCGTCACGATGGCATTCATTGCATCGCGCCTTCCCGCGAAACAGTGCGTAGCCCAGCTTCTCCTGTGCCGTGAATTGTTCTTTTCCGGCCTGCACGTAGTCGTACTTTGAGGTGAACGGATTTACCTCCGGCGATGATTCATACGCCGAGACTGCCAGTCCGAAGCCATCATAAACATGATCCGTGCGCGCCCGATCGGCAGCATTCAGGTGCACCGGATACTGATCATCGGCTGGTGGCGGCGCCGGAGTGGCACAAACTTTCTCCACGTTCGCTGGCCACTGAATCGCGAAAACGATCCGTGCCCCACACCTTCTCGAACAGCTTCCGATAAGACGATTGCGAGAGCCGATATGCCAGGCACGCCGAATCCGGCAGCCCCATCTCAACTGGATTCGTGGGCGGCCCTTGCGCTTGCTCTGCGCTGGGATCCTGGAGACGGTATCCGCTTGCGCGCATGTCCCAAAAATTCCCGCCGACGAAATCACCTTGTAGCGCGTTGTAATGAAGTACGGGAGCGAAGGTCGCGTACATGTAGCTCTGCGGCTTGCGTTGGCTGAAACGCGTTCGCACCGAGCCCGGATACGCAACCGTCGTCTGATTCAGCGATGCGATGGGTCCGGTAAATCCAGTCTCCGGCGTATGGCAAAAGCTGCATGCCTCGTTCTTGTTCACCGACAAGCTTTTATCGAAGAGCAGCAGCTTCCCCAGCGTGCGGATCTGTCCTTCGCGATCGAGCGTGGTGCGATCCATCTGCTGCAACGTGTCCGCTTCTATGCGGTCGAGATCAGCGACAACCCGCGCCACATCTTGATCGAACGCTGGTGGCATTTGTCCGGGCGGAACTCTCAGCTGTTCGGCGGCTGGTCCTGGCTCACCTTGGGAAACGAGCGCACAAGCCGCTATCAGCAAGCCAGCGAGACTCTGCATCATCCAGGAATCGAACACGCATTCCTCCCGTTTCCGAGTTGGATTTCGTTCGTTCTACCTTGGTCGCCCTCATTTTTGAGTGGCCGTTTCGCCTCAGGGCTTTCTCACGCAGGACATCATTCTTCGATGTCGCGCCATCCCTACTAACGGAAGCCGGGCCAGAGCCCCACCGGATTCGAGAACGTCATCAGGAGATCTCATGGCAGACAAGTGTCAGACTCACAACGCGCACTCTCATCAGCATGGCCCCGGCTGTGGGCATACCGCGATTCAGCACGAGGGACACACGGACTATCTCCACGACGGGCATTTGCACCATCTTCATGAGGGGCATGTGGACGAGCACGTGATTCCCATCAACTCGGGGAATCCCGCATCGGCAGCTCCGAACCACAATTGTGGCGGCCATGAACAAGGCCATAAACACGGAACCGGTTGCGGTCACGAGACTGTGCCGCACGGCGATCACGTCGATTACCTGGTCAACGGGCACTTGCATCACGCCGATGGCGGCAGCTGTCAGGATCACGGAGCGGTACACGCGAAAGCTGCCTGAGTTGCAGCTGCTTGGCGATATTCCGGTCGCCGCATGCCAGGAATACTCGGAAATACCGCCGAACCTCGAAATCTAACTGTTAGGCTCGGCGCATCCAAATACACTGTCTTAGAACGGTACTGCGCAGGAGGATCAATGACCGACTACGAACGCTTTGGCGACTACTCCCCGCAATCAGAACACGAAAACCATTTTGGCTTCGGCCTTATGTTTCTCTTCATCGGACTTGGTCTTGGTGCGATCACCGCATTGCTTTTCTCGCCAAAGTCCGGTAAGCACATCCGCCGCAGGATCCGTCGCCACTACGAAGACGCACGCGACGCCATCGACGATATCAGCGACCAGGCAGAACATTACGTGCACAAAGGAAAGCGTGGCTGGGGAAAAGCCAGAGATACCGTCTCGCCAGTCACTCGCGTATTCAGCCGCGATTAGGACTTGGCGCGATTAAGACTTAGAAAAATGCGGGCAGTTCTAATCCGCCCGAAAAGCGAAAGGCCGAACTCTTCGTTCGGCCTTTCATAAAACTTGAAACGCGTAACGTCAGTACAGCCGGAAGTTCACTTCCACGTTGATCTGCACTGCCACTGGCTGACCGTTCTTGCGCGCTGGATCGAACTTCCACTGGCGCACGGCTTCGATCGCCTTCTCGTCTAAACCCAAGCCCAGGGTCCGTTGCACGCGAATATCACGCGGACGTCCATCTGGACCAACCACCACCCACAGAACTACCGTTCCCTGATACTTGGCCTTGCGTGCCTCTTCCGAATATTCCGGATCCGGCGAGAACAGAACACGCGGAGCGCTTACGCCGCCACCAACACGGTATGCACCACCACCGATGCCGCCGCCATATCCCGGACCAACGCCCGGACCTGATCCCGAACCCACGCCACCACCTTCACCGCTGCCGATGCCGCCACCCGCTCCAGTTCCATTCGATGGCGGACCCAGTACCTTGGACATGGGATCGCCCATTGTGCCCAACGACGGCAACTTGATCTCCGGGGGAACTACGACGGTAGGTTCTACCGCAAGCTTCGGATGATCGTTGCGCAAGACCACTGCCGGAGGCGTGATCTGCTCCAGGGATCTCTTGGGAAGCGCGCCCTTAGTAGCCGCCAGCTTGTCGCGATCGCCACCACCACCGCCGCCACCCGCTTGAGTTTTCGAGGGAGGGAGAACGTAGGGGCTGATGTCGGTAACGGTCCCCTGTATCTGTACCTTGATCTCGTCTTTATGCGACCAGACCCACGTGCTGGCCCAAATCAGGAACGCAAGCAAGACCGACTGCAGCGCAAATGACGCTGCGAAACTTTTTGACTGGACGCTATACGACGCATCTCCCGCGCCAAACAATGTCTGAACATCGGGCTCGCCGGTCAGTTTTGCCTTTCGCTTGGCGATTGGCTTCCGGGCTGGTGGAGGTGTTACTACAGGGGTGGACATGGTTCTTGCTGTGAGTATAGACGGTAATTTAAATGAAAGGTTCCGAAAAAGTTAGTACCTCTCGGTTAAGACCAGTTACGTCCCCGTTACGAGCTAAGTTACAGCCCTAACCACCGCAAAAGCAACAAACCTCAGCTACTTGCATTCCGGTTACGAGGGTGACATACCACCACACTCGCCCCTTAGGATGCCCGCCCGCATTTTGGGTGGCCAGAAGTGTCGCCTCTTAGTGAAAGATTGCCGCGAAGAATGCTCCCACTTTGCCGAAAAATCCCCTCTTTGGGGCAGCCTCCTTTTTGGGACTGGGGGCAGGGGCCGCGGTGGCAGTCTCCTTGGGTGGCGGGGGAGGCGGCAGCACCACTCGGCCCGGCAGCACTGGTCCATGTGTCAGGCGAAGTCGCGCTACGCCAACTACGACCTCCTGGGCCGGATCGCCTGCCTGGTATATGAAAGGCACCGCAGCTTCCACATGCTGCTCCGCCACCGGTTTCATCGGAACCGGGGCAGGGTCTGCTTTTTTGTCTTCGGCCGGTTTCGGTGCATCCTTCGGAACTTCTATCGCCGCGCGTTGCGCTGGCGGAGGCACTGGGCAACCGGACTCGGGCAGCGCGGTGTGATCGGGATCGGCCAATTTTCCGTTATGAAAAAGAACCTCTTCGCTGGGCTTCACCTGGTACGTCCCATCGCCATTCAGCTCAGAAACGATCAGCGAAGCCGTATTCCCCGTGAGAGCGCGCACGGCCACATTCCCACGATCGTCAGCCTTGATCGCAAAATTGAACGTCCCCGGCCCGGCCAGCAGAATTCGAAAGTCTGGCGTCATGATCGTATCGGCTGACTGGGCCAGCGTGTAATGAGCTTCGATCGACCCGGTGCTCATGCCGATCATCACTTCGCGTCCGCTGCTGGAAGATGTCAGCGTCACCGACGTCGCCGGACATATGCGCAAGTCTCCGCCGCGCGCCAATCGAAACACCGCCGGCGCATCCCCCGCGGTCACCGAGGAACCACTTACAACCTTTGTTCCTGTTCCCGCGAGCAGGACCGAGCCGCGCACGCTGGCGTCAGAAGCGAAGAGCTCTCCGACCACATTGTTGTTCTGCGCGCGCACCATTACGCTGGCGCCGAGAATTCCGGCGGCCACGATCCATAAGCGAACCTTCATGTTGTAACAGGATAACCCGTCCGCAGCAGTTCTGTTTCGTGCAGCAGTCTTTTCACCAGCTATTCATGCTGTCTGCGAGGATCTTGGCCGGGGAACGGGCGGAACGATTTTGTGGCCCGATTATTGGTAGCAGCTCAAGAATTACCCTAGGATTCCGCTAGAAATTCGTAGCGCTCGATCACCGCGGCGATCCCGATGCGTCCTGGAGTTTGCGGCTCCACGCGTACTACGCGGCCGCGGCAATGCACTTTGATGCTTTCCGTCAAAGTGATCTCCGGAGGCAAAGTAAGCGTGAACTCGATCGGCGTTCCTTCCGCCAGCGGACTATCTACGTAGAACGATATTCCTCGCGCGCTTACATCGCGTGTCTGTGCTTCTTTCTCACCACCATCAGGAAATTTCACAGTGAGGGGGAGCCGCAAGGCAAACCGCCGCGTCGCCCGCTGCTCCTGCTGAGGCTCGATACCCATCTGATTTCTCCGTGGAAGAGCCACTTAGGATTGCGCGAAGGTACGAGAGCTGTCAACAGATTAACTGCACAACTTTCGAACATTCTTTTACCGTTACTTTTTGGTAAATAGACAATTGCCGGCGTGTTTATTCCGGGGCTGGCAGATCAAAGCGACAGGAAATTCTTCAGCATCTTGCGGCCTTCCGTGGTCAGCACGCTTTCCGGATGGAACTGGACACCCTCGACCGGCTCCGTCCGATGCCGCAGGCCCATGATCACCCGCGTACCGTCGGCCTCGTTGGTCCACGCGCTTACTTCCAACTCTTTGGGAAGCGTCTTTTCCGCCACGATCAGAGAGTGATATCGGGTGGCCTGCATCGGCGAAACCACGTTCTTGAACAGCGTCCGGCCATCATGCTCAACCTTGCTGACTTTTCCGTGCATGAGCGTCTTTGCACGTACTACATCGCCGCCAAAAGCCGCGCCCAGCGCCTGATGACCCAGGCAAACCCCCAGCACCGGCACCTTTCCGGTGAAGTGCTTGATCAAATCGATGCTGATCCCGGCTTCCTGCGGCGTGCACGGTCCAGGCGAAACCAGGATGCGCTCCGGACGCATCTCGTCCAGCTCATCGACCGTAATCTGATCGTTGCGGCGCACCACCACTTCCTGCCCCATCTCGCCCAGATATTGGACCAGGTTGTAAGTAAACGAATCGTAGTTGTCGAGGACGAAGATCATGTCGGGTAGCCAGTAGCTGGTTGCTGGGGATCTTTGCTGATCCGGAGTTAATTGCCTAAAGGGCTTCCGCTGGAAAGCCGTGTCGACTTTAAAAGGCCACTAAGCATCCGCGCGACTTGTCCCACATCCTTCAGCAAACGTTCCGCATCGGTTTCGCTCAAGTACGACAAATCGCTGCTTAACAGTATCTGCGTCTCGAGTTCAAAAAGCGAACCACGAGCCTGTCCCAGGAACTGAACCAGTTCGCCGCGCGAGAGACGACCGTATCCTTCTGCGATATTACTTGGCACGGAAACGGCGCATCGTCTCATCTGGCTCGTGAGGCCATATGTCTCTTCTCTGGGAAAAGCGCGCGTACGCTGATAAATGGCTTTGGTGAGGTCCATTGATTTTTGCCAAGCAACGAGGTCGCGATAACCTCCCATTCCAATCTCCAGCCGACCCCACTCGGCGTTTTCACTCTGCTGCAAAATCATGTAACAAGTCTACGCTCGACGTCTCCCAGTCTGACGCAAGCTAGTTGCGAGAATCCTCGCTCTATAAAAATCACTCCGTACCCGCGACCCGCAACCTGATGATCGCTGCTTCTATGTAACTCATCTCCTCGTATAAGCACTGCTTCGCGAGCTACTCTCTACCAGCTACTAGCTACCCCAACCCTACAACCCAGTTCTAGCCGCTTCCACCGCCCTCAAGACCGCTCCCGCCTTGTTCTGGCACTCCTCATGTTCCATCGCCGGATCCGAGTCCGCGACGATTCCCGCTCCCGCCTGCAAATATGCCTTCTTGCCATCCATCAACAAAGTTCGTATTGCGATACAGGAGTCCAGGTTCCCCGCAAAGTCCGCATAGAGAACGGAGCCGCCATAAGTGCCGCGGCGCAGCGGTTCCAACTCTTCGATAATCTCCATCGCGCGCACTTTCGGGGCGCCGGTGAGAGTTCCCGCGGGGAAGCACGCGGCGAACGCATCCAGCGCGTCCAGATCCTTCCTGAGTTCGCCCTCGATTGCCGACACGATATGCATGACGTGCGAGTAGCGTTCGACAAACATCAGGTCGCGCACCTTCACCGTGCCGTATTCACTCACGCGACCTATATCATTGCGGCCAAGATCGACAAGCATCACGTGTTCGGCAAGCTCTTTCTCGTCCGCACGTAGTTCCTGCTCGCGCTGCCGATCTTCCGCCTCGTCGCGTCCGCGCGGACGCGTTCCGGCGATTGGACGGTACTCCAGTTTGCGGCCGGTCACGCGCACCAACATCTCCGGCGACGAGCCTAATACCTGGTTCTTCCCAAAGCTCAGGAAGTACATATACGGAGAAGGATTCACCGTACGCAGCGCGCGATAAATCGTGAACGGATCGGCCTTCGGCTCGAAGTCCATGCGCTGCGAGAGCACCACCTGGAAAATGTCTCCCGCTGCGATGTATTCCTTCCCATCCTCCACCGCTTTCATGTACTGCTTCCGGCTCGTGTGCGTCTTGATCTTCAGTTTGCCCGCATGGCGCTTCGTCTTCATCTGCGCGGGCTTCAGTCCTGCCTTCAGCCGCTTCTCGATCGCCTCGATATCCCGCAAGGCGCGCGCATACGCCTGCTTCGGCGTCTCGCGTGACACGTCGGCCGAGGCGATGATGTGAATCTGGTGACGCACATGATCGAACGCCAGCAGTCGATCGAAAAACATCAGCGCGCAGTCGGGAACGTTGAGATCATCTTTTGCCGTCTCCGGCAGTCGTTCGAATTGCCGCACCATGTCGTACGCAAAAAAGCCCACGGCGCCACCGGTGAAAGGAGGCAGTCCTGGCACTTGTGCTGGTTTATGGCTATGCAGCAGTTCGCGAATCACTGCGATTGGCTCCGACTTGCGCCGTTCCGTTTTCTTCCCGCGCACAATCTCGACTTTGCCGTCGCGGGCGATGATGCGCATATAAGGACGCGCCCCCAGAAAGGTGTAGCGCCCGACCTTCTCCCCGCCTTCGACCGATTCGAGCAGGAAAGAATAAGGTTCACCGGCGGCAAACATCAGGAAGGCGGATACAGGCGTCAGCAGGTCGGCGCTGATCGATTTGGCGACCGGCACCAAGGTCGCATCGCGCGCCAGGCGCTCAAATTCTTTGAAATCAGGACGTAGCATTCAGGGTTCCGCGAAAACGTTGATTATAAACGGCGCGCTCCGTGGTTCAGGTGTCGGCACCGGCCCGATCTGCAGACTCTTTAGCTATGTCATGTTGAGCGAGGGCGCATGCCCGAGCCGAAACAGCCCGCAACAGTTCTGATCGCCATTCCGAACACATCAACCCCTGGCTACCCTTCAGCCACCAGCTACCAGCTACCCCGCACGCCCACCGCCCCAAACTTTAGTACCCAGGTCCTAGCACTCTCGGGGGACGAATCACCCCCCTATCTGTCATATACTTCCGCAATTCACCGGTATTTGTGCAGATAAGGAGTCTGGGTGGAGGCTCCGGCTAGCCGCATTGGCCGGTCCCCAAACCAGCAAAATCGATGCATGTGAAATTCTGGGGAGTTCGCGGTTCTACGCCGACTCCTCAAAAAGAGAATCTTCGGTATGGCGGCAACACCTCCTGCGTTGAGGTGCGCATCGCCGGCAGTCTGTTCGTTTTCGACTGCGGCACCGGATTTCGCATTCTCGGCAAGCATCTCTCCCAACTCTCGCACGCGACCCAAACGCCCATACAGGCGCATGTTTTCATCTCGCACTTCCATTGGGACCATATCCAGGGCATTCCGTTCTTCCGCCCGCTTTACGAGAATCACGGCAATACTTTCTACTTCCATTCCTCGAGCCGCAATCGCAGCCTGCAAAACGCAATTGAAGGCCAGATGGCCGATCCGTACTTCCCCGTGGACATGAGCGAGATGGCCGCGAAGCGCCAGTTCTTCGGCATCGAAGAAGGCCAGATGGAGTTTGATCACTGCACCCTGCAAACGAAGTGGCTCCATCATCCGCAGGGCTGCCTCGGATTTCGCATCGAGACTCCGGAAGGTGTGCTCGTCTACGCTACCGACAACGAGCCCGGCCACGATCTGTTTGACAAGAATGTGCGCAAACTCGCGGAAGGCGCCGACGTGCTTATCTACGACGCGCAGTATCTTCCCGAAGAATACGAAGCGACTCGTCGCGGTTGGGGACACAGCCACTGGCGCGAAGCCGTCAGTGTCGCCATGGAAAGCGGCGCCAAGCAGCTCGTCCTCTTCCATCACGATCCCGACCACACCGACGCCTGCATCGATTCCATCGTGAAGCACGCAGCGGAGTATTTCCCCAGCGTGCGCGCCGCCTACGAAGGCCTCGAAATCCAGCTCTAGTCAGCCAATCTAGACATTGAACTTCGATGTTCTTCGTTTTTCTGCGACGGGAACGCGTTTGCAACTATCCGCAAATACGGACAGAATGGTACAGGCGCCGCTGCTGTTCCCCGATATGCCCCGATCCGTCAAAGCGTATTCGTTATCGATCGCTCTTCGTCGCGATCGCATTTTTCCTGAACCGTACGCTGCATGCCATTACTCTGGCCCCGCCGTTTGCCACGTTCCTTTGGGCCGTAATCCTGTCCGCCTGGTTCGCCGGCACGGGTCCTGCAATCCTGGCGATGCTTGCTTCGACAATTCTTGTCGACTATTTCCTTTTCCCCCCGCTCCATCAGCTTGCGGTCGCGCCCTCCGACCTCCTGCGCATGGCGCTGTTCCTGGCTACGTCTTCCATCATCACTCTGCTGGCCAGCCGCGAAAGACGCCAATCGCGAAAGCTCACCTCCATCCTCGACGGCATGTCCGACGCGTTTCTGGTTTATGACCGCGACTGGCATTGCATCCGGGCCAACCGTCGTGCGGGCGAACTCCTCGGACGCGATCCCGTGGGAAGCATCCTTTGGAACGCAGCGCCCGAAACCAGAGACTCCGTCGTTTGGGACAGCCTGCATCGAGTGATGCAGGAAAGGCTCCCGCTCAGTTACGAACACTATTACCCTCCACTGAAAGCATGGCTACAGGCTGATTGCTTCCCGACCGAAGAAGGCATTTCCGTCTTCTTACGCGATATCACCAGCCGCAAGGAATCAGAAGAGTCGCTGAGATCGAGCGAAAGCCGCTATCGCTTTCTCGCCGAGTCGATGTCGCAATACGTCTGGACCACCGATGAAAAGGGTCAGGTCGACTACGCGAACCAGCACTTCTTGAACTTCACCGGTCAGACGTTTGCGGAAATACAGGCTGGCAAAACCGTGGAATTAATCCATCCTGAAGATCGCGCCCGCGTTCTTGCGATCGCCGGAGAGAGTCTGGCGTCGCGAAAGCCCTACGAGCTTGAGTATCGCGCTCGCCGCAACTCTGACGGTGCCTATCGCTGGTTTCTTGCTCGTTGCGAGCTCTTTACGGACGCAGAAGGAAAGGTAAAGTGGCTGGGCACCGGCATCGATATCACCGAGCGCAAGAAAGCTGCCGACATCATCAATGAGAATCGCCAGCAGATGCGCATGGTCCTCGACGCGGCGCAAATGGGGACATGGGTCTGGGACTTGAAAACCAACGAGGTGGTTGATCTTGGCAACAGCAGCAAGATCCTGGGTGTCCCGAAACTTGATTCATTCACGGCCTTTGAAAGCGCATTACATCCCGACGACCGCGAGAGGGTCAGAGAGAACATCGCGTCGGCGATCCAGACCGGCCGCTACGACAGCGAATTTCGTACCGTGCGGACTGATGGGGAGATTCGCTGGTTTCGCGCTATCGGATCCGTCCTCAGCGACGACGCGGGCAATCCCACGCAGATGGCCGGCGTGAATTTCGACATCACCGAAAAGAAGCGAATCGAACAGGCGCTGCTCAAGTCCGAGAAACTCGCCGCGGTGGGCCGGCTCGCTGCTTCCGTCTCGCACGAAATCAATAATCCCCTGGAATCCGTTACCAATCTGCTCTTCCTCATCGAGCGCGAAAAAGACGACACGCGGCGGCACGAGTACATCAAGATCGCCCAACAGGAACTCGCGCGCGTCACCGAAATCGCCAAGCAGACGCTCCGCTTCCACCGCCAGCCTTCGCACCGCTCCACAGCCAGCGCTGGGGAACTTACCGACTCGGTCCTGATGTTGTTCCGCGGGCGCATCGCGCAAGCTGGAGTGAACGTAACAACGGAGTACGCCCCCGACGATACGTTTCTGTGCTATGCCAGCGAAGTCCGGCAGGTGATTGCGAATCTCGTCAGCAACGCCCTCGACGCCAGCCTAACCGGAGGCAAGGTTCGCATCCGTACGAAGGTGATTACCTCGCCCAACCTCGGCCGCTCTATTCAGGTAACGGTTGCAGACACTGGGCGCGGCATGAACGCTGCCACGCAGAAGCTGATCTACGAACCGTTCTTTACGACTAAAGAATCGACCGGAACAGGTCTGGGCCTCTGGGTTTCATTGGAGATTGCGCGCAAACATAATGGCGTCATCCGCGTGCGCAGCTCAACCGATCCGAAAAATAATGGGACGGTGTTTACGGTCTTGTTCCCGATAAAAACCGATACAGCCTCCGTAACCTCAACCGCCGCCGACTGAGTGTTCACTCCCTGAACACACCTGTCATTTCGAGCGACTGGGCGCTTTGTTTTACGCGATCCGCAGTTGGATCGCGCGGCCAGGAGTCGAGAAACCTTGCGGCTTCCGTCCGACTCTTCCGCTAATACCTACTAGCTACCCCCGCCACCCTACTGCAGCGCGTACAGATTCCCATCCGTGCTTCCCACGTACAGCACTCCATCCGCCACCACCGGCGACGACAGGATCGCTCCCACCCCCATCAGCTTGTCGTAGCCAACCATTACGTCGTCGTAGAAAAAGCTTGTGAACGCCGCTTCGTAGTTCGGTGTCCCGTCTGGCTTCGTGTACTTCGGACCAATCTGCTTTGAGCCTTCCGTCTGGAACGTCCACGCTTGTTTCTGGCTCGTCAGGTCGACGGCGAACAGTTTGCCTTCGTCAGACCCGATGTACAGCATGTTCCCCACCAGCGCAGGCGACGAAAACATCGGCCACTTGTTCGAGCTGAAGATCTGAGGCCCCGTTCCCGTCTTCGCATCCAGGACGTACAGCGCTCCTGAGTCCGAGGTCGAGAAATACACTTTGCCGTCGCGCACTGCGGGCGATCCGATCACCCACGATCCTTTATTGTTGAACGCCCATTTCTTCAGGCCAGTCTTCGCGTCCACCGCATACAAGTTCGAATCACGGCATCCGAAATAGACGACTCCGTCCGCCACCGCTGCTGATGACTGGATCCCAACCTGGTTGTGTATCTCCGGATCCTCGCCCGTCTTGAATCGCCATACTTCTTTGCCCGACTTCGCGTCGACCGCGTAGAAGTAGCTATCCCAGCTTCCGACAAACACTTTGCCATCGGCGATCGCCGGGGACGCATGCACCACATCGCCTGTCTGGAATTTCCATTTCAGCGTGCCCGTTTTCGCATCGAGCGCGTAGACGTTCCCGTCGCCGCTGCCAAAATAGACTGCGCCCTCCCACACCACGGGCGACGACAGATAACAGTCGTAAGGATCAGGCATGACCTCCGCCGCAGGAACCGCACCGTGCAGATGCTTGCCCGCGAAACGCCGCTCGCCGGCCGTATCGAACTTCCACTTCTGTTGACCCGTCGCCGTATCCACCGCGTAGAAGCTGCCGTCGTAGCTGCCGAAGTACGCCATGCCATCCGCTACCGCCGGTGATGACGCCACGCGGCTCTTCGTCTGGAACTTCCACTTCAGCGCGCCTGTGCTCCGATTCACCGCGTAGAAATTATTATCAAGACTGCCGAAATAAACCGTGTCCTTCACCACGGCAGGCGACGACGCGATCTGCCCACCGGCCTGAAACTTCCATTGAAGCTGATTGAACTTAGTGAGCGGCTGCGTTTCATAGACGCCGGTATGCTGTGGATTGCCGCGGAACATCCACGCATCCTGCGCCATCGCCGCACCGCACAGCAGGAGGATAACTAGCAAGCGAGAGGTTTTCATTTGTGTAGGTTAGACGAGCGCCTGGGACGAATGTCATTCTGTTCCCGCCCGACTGGTCGCGGTTTCTTCTCGTCTCGTCCCAAAACTGAACTCGTATGTAAGACGGACCTGAGTAAAGGAGTCGCCGTTTGCACGAGGAATGGTTTACGGGTGCCCCATCCAAGCCTTCCTTTGGCTTGGGTGGGGAATTTTGATTGCGGCGCCGCATCTGGCAGCAGTCGGCAACAAATCTTGAGGCCGCACAGAAAAGCTTATGCCACGAGCTACCCATCTCCATCGTCTCGCTCATCTTCTCCAATCCGCCCTTCATCCACTATTCCGGCCTTCCGTCACTGAGCGCGTGCCCCTAAATCCCATATCCTCCACACTGCCTGCAGGAGGACGTACTCATGATCACCTTTCGGACTGTAGTTCAAATTCTCGGCACCATCCCATTTCTCTTTACCACCCTGCTCGCACAGACCTGGTCTCTCCCGCAGGACACTTCTGTCAAAGACAATGGCCCGCGCACGTATCGGTTCGTTGTCGACTACAACACTGCCAACACGCGCGGCGAAATTGTCCGCCGTCAGCGTGTAACGGGCGAGTACACCCGCGGACTTCCCGCTGGCGAAGTCAGTTGGAAGAACGTGACTGACGTTGCCGTGAACAGTCCGACAGATCCCTTTCCGGTCGCAAATAAGCTCGACTTCATGGAGGGATTCCGCTATCCCAACAATTTAGGCGACACCATGAAGCCCGACTTCTTCAAGGCCTTTCCGCCCACAGCCGTCATGGAACGCAATCTCGTTTGGGATACCGGCATGTTCGAAGTCTTCGGTCAGGAGCAGTTCGCTCACCTCAAGTTGAACGAGCCTTTCCACTACATCATCAACCAGAACATGAATATGCCCGGCGTCGGCAATTTCAAGAACAGCGACGTTGTCCTCGTATGGACCGGCCGCTCACAAAAGAATGGACAGGACTGCGCCGTCATCGAGTATCGTGCTTTCTTCAATCCGCTCGACATCTCCAACGGAGGCTTGCTCTTGAAGGGTCGCAGCAATTACTGGGGACTGATCTGGGTCTCGCTCGCGACCAAACAGATCGAGTACGCTACGCTCTACGAGGATGTCCTTGGCGAACTGACTCTGCCCGGCCAGCCAATGCAGGTCATGGACGTCGTGCGCACTGGCACCTTTGAACCGGTCACAAAGTAGGTAACTATGGCTCGCATCGAGCGCAGATGGAAGTTGTCGCTGGTTCTCATCAACCTGACGGTGTTGTTCGTGGTGCTGCTCGTGGCGATGATGAACCATGTCTCCGGCGGGAAGGAGTTGCTCCGCATGCTGGTCTACGCGCTGATTTTCGCGAATACGGCCGGCATTCCCGCCGTTGCTCTTCTCCCTCCTGTCCTGGATCGAGTGATCCAGCGCAGATGGCCAATCGTTCCCTTGTTGGTGCCGATCTTCGCTCTATTTACGGCCGCCGGTTGCCTTGTGGCGCAGGGCCTTCTGGTTTTACTGCACCGTGCTTCTCTGGAGACGTTCTGGCACGACTACTACTTCAACGTGCGCTTTGGTGTGCTCTTTTCTGTAGTCTTCGGCTCGGGAGCATTCTTTTATGGATCGCTGCGCGAACGTCTCCGCGAGACCGAATACAAACTCCACGAAAAAGAGGTGGCCGAAGAGCGCACTCGCAAGTTGGAGGCCGAAGCGCGCCTTCGTTGGCTCGAATCCCGCATCCATCCACACTTCCTCTTCAACACGCTCAACTCCATCAGTTCGCTCATACCCAACGATCCGATCCGTGCAGAACAGACCGTTGGACGCCTGGCCTCGCTGCTTCGCTCTTCGCTCGACAGTACCAACCAGTCCCTGATCCCGCTCGAGCAGGAGGTGGCGATCGTCGAGAACTATCTCGACATCGAGAAGGTTCGCTTCGGAACCAAACTGCACGGAGCAGTTGAGATTCCTCCTGAACTGAAAGAAGTAAAGGTACCTCCATTGGCGATACAGTCGCTCGTTGAAAATGCGGTGAAATATGGAATCACGCCGCAAAAGGCAGGGGGAGAATTACTGGTGCGTGCCTTCGCGCAGAATGGCGATCTGCACGTCGAAGTCTCCGACAGCGGCCCCGGATTCGAACTGGCCGCCGTGCCTGCCGGACATGGCCTCGATAATCTTGTAGGACGCCTCGATGCGATCTTCGGCGACCGCGCGCGGTTGAACGTCACACGCCGCGAAGGCCGTTGCGTTGTACAAATGATCTTGCCACGCTCATGAAACTGCGCGCCTATCTCGTCGACGACGAACCGCTCGCCCTCGAGCGCCTGCGCCGTCTGCTCGCTCAATCGGATCGCGTTGAAGTCGTCGGCAGCACCACCGAACCGGAAGAAGCCATCGCCGCGTTGACCGATGGGCCAGTCGACCTGCTCTTCCTCGACATCCAGATGCCGCGCCTCAACGGCTTTGAAGTCCTGTCGCGCTTGCCGGTTCAGCCCCTGGTCATCTTCACCACCGCCTACGATCAGTACGCGCTCAAGGCCTTCGCGGTGAATTCCGTCGACTACCTGCTCAAGCCTATCGACCCCGAGCAACTCGAGCGTTCTCTCAACAAAATTGACAGCCTGCGCGGCAATGGCCCCGCATCGCATCCAGACTTGCAAACTCTCATCAACTCACTTGCCGATTCCTTGCGAAAACAGCAACCCGAATATCTCGACCGCATCGCTTCGCGCCTAGGAGAGCGCCTCTGGTTCATTGATCTCGCGCGCGTCACGCACTTCTACGCCGAAGACAAGCTCACCTACGCCGTCGCCGACGGAAAAGCCTATTGCATCGACCACACCATCGCCGATCTCGAAGGGAAGCTTGATCCGAAGAAGTTCCTGCGCATCCATCGCGGTACGCTAGTGAATGTCGCGTGGATCAAAGAAGTTGCCGTACTTCCTGGAGGCGGATTAAACGTCCGCCTGCGTGACGCGAAAGAAACCGACCTGACCGTCGCACGCGACCGCGCCCGCGAATTCAAGTCCCGCCTCGGCTGCTAATTGCCTTTCACCACAGAGACACAGAGGCACAGAGAACCGCCGATTTGGTTCTTGTCATCACGAGCGGGCGAAGCCCGCGAGGGATCTGCAGTTCGCTTGTGTGGCGCGGACATTCCTGTCCGCGCTCCGCGTCCTCCGCGGTGAATAATCGCCTACTGCACCGCCACCTTCTGCGGCATCAAATTCCACCCTCGAATCGCCACCTGTGCCGCCCCTGTCGCCGCCGAAGCTGGATACTCGATATCGATCTCCTTCGACTCGCCCGGCAGCAACGACACATAGTTGTCGCTGTAATACGCAGGCAGAATGCGCGTACCATTCGCGTTCATCAAAGTCAGCTTGTTCTCCAGCGCGACGTCATTTCCCGTGTTCTTCAACTGAACCCGCACATGCACCGTCTGCTCCGACTTCGTCGAACTCGCATTGGCCGTCACCGTCGCCGCCGCCAACCGGTTCAACTGCCGGTACTGCGAGTTCGTTCCGCCGAACCAATACAAATTGTCCGAGACTAACTGCCCGCTGGCATTCCGCAGTTCCAGCTTTATGATCACCATGCCAGTCTTGGTGTAGGGTGCCAGCTCTAGCTGAAACGCATTCGCCACCGCATCCGCCGCCAGATCCTTTTTCTCTTCGCGATGCAGCAGCAATTTATTGTCCAGCGAATAGACGTTTGCAGTGACGGTCAGCCCCGGTTGCGCCGCATTGGTTGTGTTCACCACGTCCACGTTGTTGTTCGAAAGATCCAGTTGCACGTGGACCGGCTCGCACGCCTTCTTCGTTCCATAGAACGACGCTTGCGTATCGTAATCCGAGCTGAAGATCTGCCACATCGTGCTCGGCCATGCGGGTTGCGTCATCCACAGCAGGCGTCCGCTGTTCGGCGCCCACAAGTGCGCATTCATCCCTTCGAAGATCGCGCGGTGCTGCACGTAATTCAGCATCTGCGCCTTTCGCTCGAAATCTTCGAGACTCGTGGGCGCGCCAAACTCCGACTGAATCTGCGCCATGAACGGCGTTACCTCGCCATTCCCGCTCTGGTGCCAATCGTGATACGCCCAGTTATCGCTGATCGGCCACTGATCCTGCTCCGGGATCCACGCCTTGAACGACTCCAGCGTCGACATCGACGGCGTTCCCGTCTCCACCGAGAATCCGCGGTTCAGGATCGTGTAGTACAGCTGCGGATCCATATACCGGTACGGTCCGCTGCCCTGCAAGTTCACGCGATTCGAACTCGGCGAGTAGTACCGCGTTCCATCCAGCGTGCGCGTCAACTCGTCCAGTCCAAGGTTAATCGCCGGCTGCGGAACGCCTTCATTGCGCCCGCACCACACCACGATCGACGGATGATTCCGGAAGCGCAAGATCACGTCGCGCGCATTCTTCAGGAACAGCGCCGGATCTTCCGCCTCGATGTTGTAGTTCTCGGTCGCCTCCCAGAAATCGTTCCACACCAGCTGCCCATATTCATCGGCCAGATCGTAGAACGTTTCCTCCGTATTTTGCCCCTGCCAGTTGCGGATGATGTTCAGATTGGCATCGTGATGTAGACGGAAGTAGGGCTCCAGTTTCTCGCGTGAGACTCGTTTGCGCGAATCGTCCATACCCCAATTTCCGCCACGGCAGGCGATTTTCACGCCATTCACTTTGATCACCAGGTACGGTGCAGCCTCCGGATCGGTCCCCGGCTTCAGAGCCGCAGAAGACTGCTGGCCCGGCATGATCGATGCCACCCACCACTTGAAGTACTCCTTGTATTCCTCCGGAAGTCCCGCTGGCAGCGGATCCGTCGACGGTGTCTCGATCATCCCCGCGTGCGTGACGTTCACCACGCGCTCATTCAGCGAACGCGCCTTCGTCGGTGAAAATTCCACGCGCCGCAGATGCCCTGTCTCATCGAACAAACTCAGTTCGTATGTGATCTCGCGTATTCCGAAACGCACATGCTTCACGTCCGCCGTGTTTCCGTTTTCAGCAAACGTCAAATTCAGCGCGTAGAGCTCCTGCTTGCCGTATCCGTTCGGCCACCACAGCCGCGGATTCTGTACCGTCAATTGCGAGAATTCCGCCGGTGTCAGCTTCACCGCGCTCCCACCCGGAGCCACCGTCACATTCTTCGTGACCGTCGTTTGATCGAACGAGGCCGTCAATGTTCCGCTTACCGGCGTGTCGCCGCTGTTTTCCAGCGGAACCGTGATCTCCACATCCGCCTTGCTCGTGTCCGGCAGCGGGAACGACGTCACCACCTGCGCATCGCCGATCTTCACTGAACCTGTTGCCTTCAGCACCACCTTCTGCCAGAGGCCGCTGTCGCGATCGCGAATCGCGGGAATCCAATCCCAACCTTCCGTCGCAACAAACGTGGGACCATCCAGGCACATGATGCCGCCATTCTCGCCCGGTCCGCCCTTGATCGACTGCTCATGCGGAATCCCCGGATGCGGCGGAGGCGAAATCCGGACTGCCAGCACATTCGTCTGCCCCGGCTTCATCACGTTGGTGACATCGAATACCCCACGAATGAACGCGCCAGTGATCGTGCCCAACTCCTGTCCATTCAGCCAGACGTCAGCTTTGTAATTGATTCCGTCGAACGTGAGCGTCAGCCGCTGTCCATTTCCGGTCTTCGGCCCCTTGAACTCGCTGCGATACCAGTAATCCTGCTTGTTCAAGCTCTCGGGGATCGCGAGATTATTCAGTCCATAATCCGGATCGGGATACACGCCGCGATCGATCATCGTCGTCAGCACCGTACCCGGCACCGTGGCAATCATCCAATCGTGTGGACTGAACCCGGGCTGTGCAATTTGCGCTGCATCGGCCGCCACCTTCGGCGCTTCCTGGAGCATCCAGCCGTTGATCGTCCACTCATTCTTCCCTGACTCCTGCAACACCGGTATGGCCGGCGGCTTTACCGCCACTGGCTTGGAGAATGGCGCCTTGCTGCGCGGCATTGTATTCGGATCTTGCGGCGCGCGATAGCCCGCCTGCCCGCGCGTCTGCACTCCCCACGATTTCGATCCCTCTTCGAAAACTGCTAGGGAAAAATCCTGCGGCTTATCATTAATTGCTTGATCTCCGCCGCGTTCAGCGCATTTCGCGTTAGCGAGTCAGCCCCGCAATCTTTCCGCCAAAGTGTTGCCACGTGGACGTTGCCGACTCGGACGCCCCGGCATTCTCCGCCGACGAAGGCAACAGCGACCGCAATGATTCCGGAATCGGCAGCGGCGGAGGCACCATCGGCGGCGCCATCATCAGCACCGGACTCACGCTCCCCAACTCGAGCTTCCCCGCCGCAACCTGCGCTCCGTCGCTGTACAAATGGAAGTCACTGCCATCGAATGTCGCCGCAATGAGATGCCACTTGCCCGTGGCCAGCGTGGCCACACCCGACAAACTATTCTCTTTGCCCATCCACAGCGAAAGCTTCGCGCCATCGTATGCGAGATACCGCGGATACTCCTCGCCCGGATCTCCCACGCCAGCCACGAGCGTGATCGCAGTCGGCTGCTCCTCCATCCGCACCCACGCATAGAGCGACCACGGCGCATCCGCCTGGAGCACCGTATCCTCTTTCACCAGCGACTTCGTCAGACCGTCGCCATCCGGCAAAAACACCGCGTTGTACGGACCGTAATACGGCGGATTATTTGTAACGGGAGTCTGTGCCTGTACCATCAGGCCCAACATGAAAATTGAAATGAATGAGCAGGTAAAGAAGGCGCGCCGCACAGCAGCTATCTGCTGAATCATGAAGCTCCTTACAAGAAGGAAGATGTTCTGGCGCGAAACGCCAACGCAGGTCAGCGCTCGCGCGCAACATCATACAAGCTGTGAATTAGGAAAACGAATCGGGCAGGAAGCTCTGGGAGCGATCACTCGAAAGAACCGCTGGCACTAGCAACAGAATTCAGGACTAGCAACAAAACTCAGGCTCGCCACAGAACTTCACCTGTCATCCCGAGCGCAGCGAGGGAACGCTATCGCATCAACAGCCCTTCGGGACCGGTAATGGTTTACAGGTCCGGTCTAATTCACCGTCACCGTGACCGTCGCCGTCGTTTGTCCGTACTGATTCGTCGCATACAGCGTATACGTCGTCGTCGCGCTCGGCGTCACCGTCACGCTCGCACCGCGCACTGCGCCCACCTGCGGCGAGATGATCACGTACTCGCCATTCGCTACCGACCAACTCAGTGTTGCCTGCGTTCCCGCACTCACCGTGGTCGGCGAAGCCGTAAAGCTGCTGATCGTCGGCGCCGCGCCCTGCGGTACATTCGCGCTTGTGTAGATCGGACTCATCTGCACCACTTCGAAATTTCCTGCCGTAACATTTCCCAGGTTATGCAGATCGCTGTTGTCCCAACGCGAATCGGGCGCGCCACTGATGTACATCGAGCTGCCGTTATCGGCCATGATAATTCCGTACTTCTTCATCGCGTTCAGGATCACCTGGTTCGCCGCCGAATACCCTGACACATCGAAGCTCGCCTTCAGCCGCATACGCATGCCCATTGGAGCCGCATTCGCATTGCTCGTTGTTGCCGCCAAGTGCGATGCCGGAGGCACAAACGCGGCGCGGCTATTCTGCAGAGTGAAACGAATCGCATGTTGAATCTGTCCCGCGGCGACCTCGTCATAGCGGATTAACCCCGGAAATATCGGCAATCCCGCGGCATCTGCCGAAGTCCACGTCCACGGGCGCTGTTCGTTGCTCAGCAGATCCCACACTGCTGCCGATCCAGTGCTCCAGCTGCCGTCCGTATTCGGATACGAACTGTATAGCTCATAGAGAAAACAATTCGCGCTGTCGAGCACCAGCACATGCCGGTCGCCGCTCCCCGGATTCGGATAGCCTTCGATCAATGCATTCGCAGGAATCGGCATCGGTCCGGGATCGCTTTCATCCGAATATTGCGCGGTGATATTTACGCCCGCCTGCGTTCCATCCACGATCACATACGGAATGCCGATGTTGGACCCGTTGTACAAGCCCGACCCAAAATCAGCATGCAGCCCGATCGTAGACCCGATGTAGTTGATGATCGCCGCCGAATTCGCATCGACCGGCGACTGCGAGATATCGGTGTTCCACGGGCTGTCCGTTGCGAACGGACGGAAGCCGTTCAGGCTGGAAAGTTGCCCTGTCGACATCGCGGCGCATGCACTGGGTGTCTGGGGTGGAGCAGGTGTAGGTGTAGGTGTCGGAGTTGGAACGGGCGTGGGCGTAGGTGTCGGCACCGTTCCCGGCGGATTGCCGGAATTGCCTCCGGCTGTCGTTCCGCCACCACATGCTGTCCAAATGAGAAGTGCGACAAATAATATGGGAAGAGCTAGCTTGCGAATCACCGTCCACCTCGCCAGCTCAATGATCGCACCAGCTCAGAAAGTCACGAACATCGACAGGTCATCGGCAGAGTGCGAATCCGTACATGTACCACGACGGATAGAGCCGCTATCGGAATGACGATGCAGTCTGTTCGCTCGATCGGCCGGTTTTCGTGAAACGCGAAACTCGAAACGTGAAACGCGGCTATTGCTTTTTCTTGCTCGCTGCTGCCGCTGCCGCCACCGACCCGCCTCGCGGCTCAGAAAGAACCACGTCCTGTTGCGTCAGTTCGGCGTAAAACTTCATCTTTTCCCCGGCGATGATCGCCTCCTGTTGCCACGCCATATACGTTTCCTTCTGGATTCGAATAAGGTAGTTGCCCTTCTCTACAGGAAGTAACGCCGGAGTGTGTCCCACGAGTACATTATTCAGGTAGATCTCCGCGCCCGCCGGATTAGACCTCACATCCAGCACCGTCTGCCCGTCACTGGCCTTCACCGGAGGCGGCGAATCCTGCGGCGTACTTGCAGCCGCCACGGCCACTCCTGCGCCGCTGCCCTGCTTCACTACTCTCATTCTGAATTCCCGGCCCGTAGCGTCGCGAACCATCAGGTCATCATGATCGAATATGAACTTGACGGCCGCGCCCACCTCCAGCTTCGGAGGCTTCTCCCGCGGACTGTCGCGCTGCAGCACATAGGTCACCTCGCCTGCGCTCAATACCAATCGGCACGTGAGTCGTGCCTGTGTCCCATCACCCCATGTTGACGGAGTTGTCCACTCCCGCGAATCGAAGCTCAGCACCTTTCCCCTCTGCCAGCCTGTATGTGTCTCGGAGAATGCATTAAGAGTGCAAACCGTTATGAAAATCAGCAACCACCACCGCTTCATTGTTTACCTCGCAAAACGAGCTTCGATTTTATGGGTGATTCGTGTGAGTTGCTCAGAAGAAGTTACCGGAAAGGTGACCTCGGTAATGCCAGCGAGGAGTCGAAATGGGAACAGGAGGAGAGAAGCTAAAAACACCGCGCCCCGGGCACACGCAGCAGCATGTGCGCGGGGCGAAGTTTCCAATCGTGAGCTGAAAATTACTGGACGGTGGTACGGGTATCCAGTTCCTTCAGACGGGCAGCTTTGCCGCGCAGGCCGCGCAGATAATACAGCTTTGCGCGCCGCACTTTCGCCGAACGAACCACTTCCACTTTGTCCACCACTTTGGAGTGAATTGGGAAGATGCGCTCTACGCCCTGGCCAAAGCTGATCTTGCGCACGGTAAAGCTCGGCTGCAGACCAGCGGTCCTCTTGATCACGACGCCTTCAAACGCCTGCAGGCGCTCTTTATCGCCTTCCTTGATCTTCACTTGAACGCGAACGGTATCGCCCGGCTTGAAGGCCGGTACGTCGCTGCGCTGCGCCTTCGCCAGCAGTTTCTGGATAATCGGTGATGACGACATATTCTTTTCCTTCCAAATCGAATGTCTGCCGGGGATTTCGCCCGGCGCCGCACAGATCGAATCTGCGCTCGAATCTTTATTTCCGCTCGCGCTCCATTTGCGCCAGCAACTTCTTGTCTTCCGTGCTCAACTCCACCCGCTCCAGCAGATCGGGCCGGTTGTGCAAAGTCTTCGCCAGCGCTTTCTGCCGGCGCCATCGGCGAATCTGTTCGTGGTTCCCCGAAACCACTTCTTCCGGAACCGGCATCCCGCGATACTCCGCCGGACGCGTGTAGTGCGGATAATCCAACAGCCCGCCCGATCCGCACGTCGAATTCGGAAGCTCCGGATCCCACTTCGCAACCGTCTCGGTGAACGACTCCTGCTTCGACGATGCTTCGTTCCCCAATGCTCCCGGGACCAACCGCGTCACCGCATCTACGATCAACGCCGCTCCCAGTTCTCCGCCGCTCAGCACGAAATTCCCAACGGAAACTTCGCGATCCGCGAGATGCTCGGCAACACGCTCATCCACGCCTTCGTAGCGTCCGCAGATCAGAACTACTCGTTCCAGTGCAGCCAGCTCGGTCGCCATCGCCTGGTCAAACGTCTGTCCCTGCGGCGATAGCAGGATCACCGTCTCTTTCGCCTCGCCGCTCACGCGCTGTTCGCGCGCTGCGACACCCAGCGACTCTACGCATTCAAAGATCGGTTCCGGCTTGAGCACCATGCCCTCGCCGCCGCCAAATGGGCGGTCATCCACCGTGCGGTGCTTGTCTTTCGTAAACGACCGCAGGTCGTGAATTCCGACTCCAACGAGCCCGGCTTCCCGCGCCCGCCGCACGATTCCGTAATCCAGCGGCCCGCGAAAAAAATCCGGAAAGATCGTCAGAATTTCGAAATTCATGTCGTTCGTCCCTGGTCGTTGGTCGTCTGTCGTTAGCAAGTCCCTCAGACGATAGACGCGAAGCGTAATCGAAAACCAAGCCTTCATGAAACAGGCAAGATTCGCATTTGCTAACGACTAAGGACTAACGACTAATGACCGCTTTCCGACTACCGACCATCGACTAACGACCGCTCTTCTTCTCTTCCGCTGTCAACGGCGCGTTGATCTCAAGCATCCCCTCGGGCAGCAACAACTCTATCCGTTTATGCTCGACATCAACGCGCTTCACAAATTCCGTCGCGTACGGAATCAATAATTCCTGGCGGCCTTCGCCAATCACCAGCAGCGCAGCTTCTCCAGCTCCGAATTGCACCGCCCTGAGCGGGCCTAACTCCCGCTGATTTTCGCTGCCGGCTACGCTCGCAACAACCATGCAGCCCACCAGATCGGAAATGTAATTCGCGCCTTCTTCTAACTCGGCGCGCTCACTCACCGGAATCTGTATCTCGCTGCCGATCAGCCCTTCTGCATCACTGATCGAATCCACGCCCGCAAACTTCAGGACGATGCGTCCCTTGTGCGGCCAAAATCCTTCCAGTTCCATCTCTCGCCGCTCGCCTTGCGCGTTCAGCGCGAACACCCGATGCCGCTCGGCGAAGCGTTCCGGAAAATCGCTGAACAGATCGGCGGCCACTTCTCCGTGGCGCCCTTGCGTCTTCGCAACCCGCGCCAGCGTGACGAAATCACCACTACCCTCGGGTGCCCCATCTCTGCCTTCTTTTGGCAGAGGTGGGATTCCACTGAACTTGTTCTTCAACGCGCTACTCGATCACGTCCAACGTATAGCGATGATCCAGTTTCTCGCTCACCGCCGATACCAGCGCGCGAATCGCACGCACCGTGCGTCCCGAACGGCCAATAATCTTGCCCACGCTCTGCGGGGACACGCGCAACTCCAGCACTGTCTCGCCATCCTCGTCGAAGCTCTCCACCGAGACTTCTTCCGGATCGCTTACCAGCGCCTTCGCAATCTGCTCCACTAACGCTTTCGGATCAGCCTTGGCCGCAATCGCTGACGGTTCGCTCATTTGTGTCTCCTGCGTGGACTAATGAACTCTGTCGGGTGCCCCATCGCACCAGCGACGTGGATCGTTTTGGCTTGATTTCGGCTACCCGTTCACCACAACTCTCGGGTGCCCCATCCTAGCCCTCTTTTGGCTAGGGTGGGATTCCACCAAAGCCGGCACTACGCCGCTGTTGTCGCCGTCGTCGGATACTTCTCGATCAGCTTCTTCACGCGGTCCGACACCTGCGCTCCCTTGCTCACCCAATAGTCAATCCGATCGCGCACCAGGTTCACGGTCCCCGGCGTCGTTCGCGGATTGTACTGGCCCACAATCTCAATGGCGCGGCCATTACGCGCGCGTTCTTTTTCAATTACGACCACACGATAGTACGGTTGCTTGCGCGCACCTACGCGCGCTAGTCGAATCATTAACACGTTAACTGATTCCTTTTCTGTGAGTTGTACGGCGGTTCAAGCGAGGCGCCTAAACCTGTCCGCTCGGATGAGATCTCATCCCCGACATGACGGGACGATCAGAACAATCCGGGACACACCAAAGCCCTCAGGCTTCAGGGTGCAAACCGTTATTATCGCGTAAGTTGCCTGATTTGAGCAAGAGCGGTGATTTCGTGGCGCGGGCGCCCTCGCCCGCGTGGAGCAACCGACCCCTGCCGCCGATTGGCACGTTTTTCGGTGTCATCTTGAGCGAGGGCGAATGCCGCGAGTCGAAGAGCCCAACTGAGTACCGGTGCGTCAGTAAGCGCCTCTTCTCTCCGGCTTTACCGCGCCAGTTTTCTTCGGTTCAGGGTGCACGGCTCAGTTACTTTCGATTCGCCTAATTCGCGGTTTCACCGCTTGTGGTCCAGCGTAGTGAGAACAAAAAACGATTCGCCGCAATTCCTCCTGAACGGAAATGAGATCAAATTCGGAAATTTACATGATGCGCTCAAAAAAGAGCTGAGTCGCCGTGCGGACTGGGTTGTCTTTGTGGACGGAGTTACCAATGATCTTCCATTCCAAGACGTGGTTGCAGTGGTAGATGCAGCGAATAGTCTTTCAAGCAAAGTGCGTGATACTGACACCTCATCTCAGGCAGGAAGCGAAGTATAGCCGAGCGAGCGGCTAACTCGAACGGCAACTCCTTTCACTTGCTCGCCGCCACCACCGCTTCCTGTGTCGTGCCGCCCCACACATCCGCTTGCACCTTCACCGGAAACTTGTCGTGCATCTTCACCGGGATAGCACAATAAGGAAGTTTGCCTTCGCGTAATCGTCTCCCAACGGCATCCGCCTTGCCCTCTTCTTTAAATCCGCACAGTGCGTGACCCATCTCGTGAGTCACCGCGAAATCGACAAGTTCCGGCAGCGGAAGTTCGAACTTGCGCATCAGCTCTTCCGTTCGAGGCGCGTTCTTTTCCACCAGCATGGACTCGTCGATCAACGTCAACCGCTCTTCCATGGCAGTGTAGGCCGGCGACGCCGAATCCAGTCCCAGATCTTTCCATCGATCGGACCTCACCAGCACCCACGTCCATGCGCCCAGTTGACCCACGGGATACGCCTGCATATGCGTCTTCAGAATCTCAACCTCGCTCTTGCACTCGCTCACGGCGACTCGGTTGTCACAAAGAAATGTCTGCGTGGTCCAGTTGCTGGCACGATAGGTGCGCAACACCGAGTTCGCTTGCGCGAAACCCGTCGCCGGCAAGACCAGAAGAACGGCAGAGATCAACGCTACGGTGGCGAGTTTTGCCGAAACAGACGAGGCGACTTTCATTCGCATCCGTCCTGCAGGTCCGCGGATCTACAGCTCTGTTCGTGCCAAAACTATGTATAAGAATGATTGCTTTACTGAAGATCAAACCAGGAAGTGAACCACTGTCATCGCCCCTGTGCCGCGCAGCATAGCCAGTCTTTGTACGCCTGTCAACGAAATCCAACGGCTCTCTGTTAGAATCCGCGCACTCAATTCCACCCACTGTACCCATCGAGGCCTCATGACGACCAAGCGTGCCGTTTCAGGGGACCAGTATTTCTACTTCATCATGTCGCTGCTGATCACCGGCATCGTGATCTACGGCTTCAGCCATACCGTCAACAGCAATCTCCTGCATCCAGACATGCCGCGTCCCTGGATTCTTTGGGTCCACGGAAGTCTCTTTTTCGGCTGGCTGTTTTTCTTTGTTCTGCAGTCCACGCTGGTGCGAACCCATAACGTGCGTATTCATCGCACGCTCGGCTGGTTCGGCGTCGCGTGGGCCAGCGCGATGGTTGTCGTTGGAATTAGTACTGGGATCACCATGGCCCGCTACAACATCCTTCACCATCGCTTCGACGACTCGCTGCAGTTTTTGGCGATTCCTCTGTCCGACATGTTCATATTCGGCGCCGTATTCGCACTCGCCATCTATTTCCGAACCAAGCCCGAATATCATCGGCGGCTCATGCTGATCAGCTGTTGCCTGCTAACTGATGCCGCGTTCGGGCGCTTCCCGATCCACGCTTTCGCCGATCATTGGTTCTACGCCGGCGTGGATCTGCTGCTGGTGATTGCCATTCTGCGCGACCTGATCGTCACCCGGACCGTTCATCCCGTGTATCGCTACGCGCTCCCGGCTCTCATCGTCGCCCAAGGCATTACGTTGTACGCATATCTGGCAGCGCCTCCTGGATGGGTGAACATCGCGAACGCCATTCTGCGCTGAGTACCTTTGTAGTATGTGGGACAGGCAATCCCGCCTGTCTCACACATTCGTCGAAAAATTAGCTCCTCGTCACAGCACATAGAAAACTCTTTGCGTTACTCTTCGCCCGACGGAAGTCTTCCAGCGGAGACTCCGCCTACTCATTCTTCCCGAGCTCGCAGCCATGTCCCATACGCCGGCCTTAAGTCCGAATGTCATCCCAGCAAGGACCACGCTTTCTCGGCTTTGGCATGCATGCCAGAGAATTGCTCACTCCGAAATCGGCAGTCTCCTCCTTCTTGCCGCCGTTAGCATCCTCCTGCACACGCTGACCAACGGCCGTTACGGCTTTCATCGCGACGAACTCGCCTCTCTGGACGACGGACGCCACCTCGCCTGGGGATACGTCGCCTACCCGCCGCTTACTCCGCTCCTCGCGCGCATAGCGTTCACGCTCTTCGGACCTTCGCTCCTTGGCATGCGTCTTTCCGCCACTCTGGCACTCAGCACGGTCATCGTGCTAACCGGCTTAATGGCTCGCGATCTCGGAGGTCGTCGCTTCGCGCAATTTTTTGCCGCCGTCGCGGCCGCCATCTCTCCCGTTGCGCTATTCCACGCATCGGTTTTGATGTACACGAGCTTCGATTATCTCTGGTGGGTCTTGAGCGCCTATCTGGTCGTTCGCTTGCTCAAGTCAGAAAACCAGCGCTGGTGGCTCGCCATCGGAGCCGCAATCGGTGCCGGCCTGATGACCAAGTACACCATGGCTTTCTTCGCGGCGGGAGTTCTCGCCGGCGTTCTCTTCACTAGCGCGCGTCGTCATCTTCGCAGTCCATGGTTCTGGTGCGGTGTTGCCGTCTGTGTCTTGATCTTCCTGCCCAACCTGATCTGGCAAATTCACCACGACTTCGCCACCTTGCAGTTTCTCAAGAGCATTCATGCGCGCGACGTCGGCCTTGGCCGTGCCGATGGATTCCTTCACAAACAGCTATGGAGCAACACTGCCGTCATGAGCGTGCCCTTGTGGCTGGCAGGTTTGTATTTCCTGTTCTTCACAGCTGCGGGGAAGCGTTATCGCATGATCGGGTGGATGTTTGTCGTTCCGTTCCTGGCTTTATTCCTGGCGCGAGGACGCGAATACTATCTCGCCCCTGCTTACCCAATGCTCATCGCTGCCGGAGCGGTTTGGCTCGAGCATTGGATGCACGCCGGCTCTCCGGCACGCCAAGCATGGGTCCGTACAACCACGTGGCAATCGCTTCTGATCAACGGCGCAATTGTCATTCTCATTGTGTTGCGAATACCATCCCCCGCTTCTGCTTGGTGGAACTTCTGCGACAACCTCAACGGCGGCAACTTCAGCGAAGAGTTCGGCTGGAAAGAAATGACGGAGACCGTCGCCGGGATTCGCGACTCCCTGCCCGCCGCGGACCGCGCACAACTCGGCATTCTTGCAGGCGACGCCGGTGAGGCTGGCGCACTCAATCTTTACGGACCGGCCTATGGATTGCCGCGTGCGATCAGCGGATCAAATTCCCACTGGCTTCGTGGATACGGCGATCCTCCTCCACAGACCGTAATTACCGTGGGCTCCCCTCGCGATCTCTACCTTGAGCGCTTCTTCGAATCTTGCGTCTTAGCTGGTCACCTCACAAACCGCTACGGCATCAGGAACGCTGCGGTCGGCGACTACACCGACGTATTCGTATGCAGGAATCTTCGCCAAGCTTGGCCCGAATTCTGGAAAACCTTCCGCTGGTTTGGATAAAGTCCACTGCCCTCTGAACACGTGGGGGCAGCCGACCTCGGCAGCCCTCGCCTCAGATCTGCGCCGCGCCGCCATCCACAAACAATTCAATCCCCGTCACAAAACTCGAGTCGCTCGATGCGAGGAAGAGCACCGCTGTCGCAATCTCCTCCGGACGTCCCATCCTTCGCCACGGAATCAGTGAGACAAAAAAGTCCTTAGCTTCCTGTGGAAAGACGTCGAGAATCGCAGTATCGATCGTCCCCGGACTCAGCACATTCACGCGAATCTTTCGATCCTTCAGTTCCACCGTCCAGGTCCGCGCAAACGAACGCACTGCCGCTTTACTCGCGGAGTAGACACCCGCCCCCGGGAAGCCCTTCACGCCGGCAATGGACGCGTTCAGGATGATCGAACCACCATCGCTGAACAGCGGCAATGCTTTCTGCACCGTGAACAGCGTTCCGCGCACATTCAATCCGAAGGTCCTGTCGAATTGCTCTTCGGTGATGCTGCCCAGCGGCCCGAGCTCTCCGCCGCCAGCGCTGGCGAAGAGCACATCAATCCCGCCCTTCTCCTTCTTCACCGTTGCATAGAGTCGGTCGAGATCATCAAGCTTCGAAGAGTCAGCCTGCACGCCCGTCACATTCTTCCCGATCGCTTTCACCGCTTGATCGAGCGTTTCCTTGCGTCTGCCCGTGATGAAGACGTACGCCCCTTCCTCGACGAAGAGTTTGGCCGTAGCCAACGCCATGCCTGAAGTAGCTCCTGTAATCACGGCAACCTTGCCTTCCAGTTTTCCCATTGCTCCTGATCCTTTCAGCGCCCGGCAACACGCCGTCGCATTCCTTTTGATGGTGGGCGGAAGAAAAGGACGGGGCTACTCAGCTTTCGAACGCAGCTGGGATATTCAGTTTCGTCTGGGGTTGGATGGGTGTCACCGCTTGGCAGATCTCTTCGCCGCAGGTTTCTTGGTTCGAGCTTCATCCTTCGATTGGATCGCGTGTGCGTTGACGATCGCTCGAATCAGCCCTGGGAAGCGTCGCTCGATCTCCGTGCAACGCGAGGTGTTGTGCATCTCCACGCCACGTCGCTCGCCGCGGATCAATCCCGCCTCTCTCAGCGCCCTGAAGTGTTCGGAGAGCGTGGACTTCGGGATCGTCTTATCGCTAACTCTCAGAAACATCGAGCAGTTATGTGAGCATTCCTGCGCCACGATATCCGCATAGATAGCGGCCCTGACAGGATCAGACAAGGCATGGAGAATTCCCTCAACCGTAATGTCCTCAATCGATGGATGAAACAGGGGCCGCACATCCTTAAGAGTAGCCATTCCAGCGAAAAGGTTCAATAGTTCGTTATTTCGGAACTATTGAATCTATCTCGGGGCTGACTCCATCTATCTACCGGAACGAAATGCGGAGCAGCGTAGCGCAGCAGCTCCGAAGACTTTCGAAATCAGAAAAAGGGATAGGGATAAGGATATGAGCAAGCTCACAGGAAAAGTCGCAGTCGTCACCGGGGCTTCCAAGGGAATCGGAGCCGCCATCGCTAAATCGCTCGCCGCCGAAGGCGCCTCCGTCATCGTCAATTACGCATCTAGCAAGGCCGGTGCCGATGCCGTCGTTACCGCAATCACCAAGGCAGGTGGTAAGGCCGTTGCCGTCGGCGGAGACGTATCTAAGGCTGCGGAAGCCAAAGGCCTCATCGACGCTGCCATCAAGAACTTCGGCCGTCTCGACATCCTTGTCAACAACTCGGGTGTCTACGAGTTCTCGCCGATCGAGGCCATCACCGAAGAGCAGTTTCACAAAATATTCAACATCAACGTGCTTGGCCTCCTGCTCACCACGCAAGCCGCCGTCCCTCATCTCGGCGAGGGCGCCAGTATCATTAATATCGGCTCGGTTGTCAGCAGCCTGACGCCGCCGAACAGCACGGTGTACACCGGCACCAAGGGCGCTGTCGACGCCATCTCCGGCGTCCTCGCCAGGGAGCTCGGTGCTCGTAAAATCCGCGTTAACTCCATCAACCCCGGCATGGTGGAGACGGAAGGCGTGCACGCCGCGGGCTTCATTGGCTCCGACTTCGAAAAAGGCGCCGTCGCGCAGACCCCGCTCGGCCGTATCGGCCAGGTCGATGACATCGCCACCGTCGCCACCTTCCTCGCCTCGAACGATGCTAAGTGGATCACTGGCGAACTGGTCCGCGCTGGTGGCGGCCTCCGCTAATCACCGATAGACACGGCCCGCTGCCGATAGCGACTCGGCGGCGGGCTCGCACTTCATGCCAACATATCGAGAAGGAGGCAGCCGGCTATCTGAAATTGGGATTCGTTGTACGGAGAATACCACTCCGTATCTCAGGTTCAGATAGTGAGTGGTATGGAGATTTACCGACAGCTATTTGGATTCAGCGGAGCGGCGGCCAAGCACCGCTAGAATGACGAACGCTGCAACGAGGACGATGGTGACCACAAATAGCAGCTCCCTCAGTTGGCTTTGCAATCGATCTTGCTGAAGTCCGCGGTCCAGTTGGTCTCCCAGGTCTTGCCCCCGTCACCGGAGAAAGCCTGTTCCCAGTGGGCGGCGGTGGCGGTGATACCCGACCAGGTGAAGCGCACCTTGATGGGCTTGCCGCGCAGAGTATCATCGGAGTAGAAGGTGCCCACGCCGTCCTTGAAGCGTCCCTTCACCGGCGGGTCCAGATCGCCGGGGTTGCGGCTGTCGTGCCACCAGATGGACCAGGTGCCGGTCTTAGGGTCATAGGTGCGCACCGTCAGACCGTAATAGGTGCCGTCCGGCCTGCGCATCTCGTTGTCGTCCATGTTGCCGTAGCCACCCATCGTGATCCACAGATGCTGGATGCTGTCGTAATCGAACCAGTCGTGGTTGTTGGCCAGCCGCTCCTTCAGCACATGGTTGTGGTAGATCCAGCATCCGGCCCGCAGGTCGAAGGCGTGGAGGCCGGAGAGGTCGTCGCCCTGTCGCGGCTGCAGGTGATCCTGGCTAGCAAAACTGAGGCCCCACAAGCCCATGAGGGCCGCGGCCACGCTGAACTTGAGCAAAGTGCGTGTGGTCATGGGTTCTCCGATGGTATGCCAGTGGGGTAATCCCCCGTCCTAACAGACGCCAAAAGTGGAGTTAAGTAACAAGAGACAGTTTTCTGCATCGGGTGTGATGCCTGATCCAACGAGTGTTTCTTTTCAGTTGGAATATCTCGGAATCACCCAGAGGCGACTAGGAGCGCTGCCATCTGAAGCAGAAGTTAACCGAGAACGCTCTCTCGGGCTGGTTCATCAAACGGGGGCACATTACTTAAAATCCGCAGACCTGAAAGCGTTGTGGGGGTTCAAATCCCCCTCCGGGCACCAAAGTTAGCGCCCTTTCTCTTTTTGGTGCGGGTTGCACCGGCCTGCGTCTATCGATCATATACAAATCGTTTACAGTGACTCCCGCTGTTCGCCGATGCCAGTCGCAAGTTGAGATAGTGAGTGACAAATACAAATCGAAGGTAAACTCTACGGCGCAGAGCAACACCGAAAACGATGCGTGTCGGGGGTTGCTAATTTTCGGAGGGTTTGAAATGTTTGATTTCGGAGAGACTATTCGCCGAGTGTTTACGACCCTGTGCTGTTTGGCATCTGTCACGTTGTTTTGCGCCTCAGCGTCAGCACAACACCTCACTCCTGCAACCGCGACGAACGCGAAGCAATTTGTTGGGATTTGGAAAGCAAGTTTTCAGGGTAATGCCTTCCTTACTATTGCGCTGCATATTGACGGAAACAAAATCGTCGGCACCGTAAGCCACGCCAATATCGAGCTAAATAACGCTGGCGAACTTACTAAAGCTGAGGCAAACGACGGCGAAGCCCCAGACCCAATCACTGATCTTCGGGTTGATGGCAATATCTTGCGTATCACTACCAAGAGTACCGATGGTTCGGAGGATTCGATTCAGGCGAAGCTAACACTGATTGCGGCCGACGACGCAGAACTGCAGATGGTCGTTCCATCTGATGTTCCCGCGCCTAAGCCTTGGAAACTGAAGCGGGCTTCAGCCTGACCCAGATCAGTGTCGATAACGGAGATTATCACTCACCATCTCAACCTAAGCTACGAGTGGTATGCCGACTTCTCAATAGCTATCGAGTGATTTATTTGGGTCGCGCGGCACAATGATTGGAAGAACGCTTTGCGGTTTGGAATTGCTTCTCAGTCTGTCTGCGACTTTCGATGCGCCTGCATGTCTCGAATATAGCGAACGATCTGCCGTAGTTCGGAATCAGCTAGACCCAATCGCTGAAATGAGTGTGCGTACGCTTGATGTCCGTTCCCGTAGGCGATTGTGTTGTAGAGCTGTTCATCTGTCAGAGATGCAATCCGTTTTGATCGCAGGTCTGGAACTTGGCCCAAAGCAGGCGTCTTGCGGCCGCTTCCATCAGACCCGTGACAGGATACACAGTGGTGGACATAGACCTGGGGGGCTTCGGTGGCGAACCCGCTGATCGTTAGGCACGAGATGAGCGCGACAGCTTCGAGAATGCCACGAATCGTCATGCGATCGCCTGGTGACATGAGTTCTCCAAGGAAACAGCATTCTTTCCAACGGAGAACCGATGCGCTGTGACAGGTGTCACTAACACCATCAAACCGCCGTAACCATGACGTAGATTTTCGGTAATGAAAAAGCTTTCGGTCTGTACCCTGCATCGGTGGCGCGGGCGCCCTCGCCCGCGGAAATCGTGTCAATACCTCAGAATCTTCGAAATCCCGCCAAACAACTCATTCCGCAGCAGAAATAAAGTTCTCGAAAGTGTCTAGTAGGTCCCGCTCAATTTGTCACAATTGAAAATAGGCGTGAGTTTGAGAAGAATCGTGGGTTTTGTTTTTCTGACAGCTGAACAACTAGCAACTGACGCCTGCTTTTGGTGCCCCACGTTCGCGAAGCTAACGTGGGCAGGCTGGTGCCGATCGCATCGCCGCCTTTGTTTTTGCTGAAGAACTGAAAAACTGATGAACTGAAAAACCAGTCGATCTTCGGCCGACCGCTAACTCCTTTGTTATGCGGGACGATGGGACTAAGTCCTTTGTTTGCCGGGACGAGCCTTATCCCATGCCTCTAAGTCCTTTAGAATGCGGGACAGGGGGGAGGGGGGTACCCCATGGGACCTCCCGTTTCGGGAATAGGAATGGGAGGGCGTCCTCGCTTGGATTCCGCGAACCTCCCCGGGGCGCACAACCGGGAGCAAGAACTTCCGTCAGTATGTTGTGTTATCGACTACATCGCGTACGAAGTTTCGGATTTCAAAACCCATGTCAAAAGTTCGCTCCCACGCCGCCGTAATCGCTGCGGTCCTGTTCCTCGTAGTCGCCCAGCTTCAAAGTCAAGACGAACCTCAACTCCACACCAGGCAAACGCCCCCGACAGAAGCACAGCACGCCCCCACTTTCTCCGCCAATGTGAAGGTCGTCAATCTGCTCGCTACTGTTCGCGACAAGCACGGCGCCGTGGTCAGCAATCTCGGCAAAGACGATTTCAAGTTGGAAGAAGACGGTCGTGCGCAGACCATCAAGTACTTCACGCGTGACACCGATCTCCCGCTCACCATTGGGTTGCTGGTCGACACCAGTTTGAGTCAGCGCCGCGTGATCGATCAGGAGCGGTCGGCCAGCTTCAAGTTCCTCCAGGACGTGCTGCGCGACACCAAGGACAACGCCTTCGTCATCCACTTTGATCACGAGACCGAACTCCTGCAGGATCTGACCGATTCGCGCGACAAGCTCTCAGCGGCGCTCGACGAACTCAAAACGCCGGATCCCCAGTACCAGAGAACCAGCGCGCCCGATCCCGGCCAGGGACACCAGCACTACGCCGGCACCGTTCTTTACGACGCCGTCTTCCTCAGCTCTGACGAAGTCCTGAAGAAGCAGCAGGGACGCAAGGCCGTCATCATCCTCTCCGACGGCGTCGATACCGGCAGCAAGGTCAGCCTCGATCGCGCCATCGAAACCGCGCAACGCTCCGACACGCTCGTCTACTCCATCCTCTTCTCCGACAAAGACGCCTACAACAATGGCTTCGGAGGCCCGCACATGGGTGGCGGCGGACCCTGGGGCGGCCATCGCGGCGGTATGGGCGGTGGCGGTTATCCTGGCGGTGGTTATCCCGGTGGTGGTGGTGGCGGCAGCCGCTATCCGCAGCAGTCCCACCCTGACGGCAAGAAAGTCCTGCAGCGCCTTGCGCAGGAAACCGGCGGACGCTTCTTCGAGGTTTCCAAAAAAGAACCGATCGACGACATTTACAAGCAGATCTCAGAGGAACTGCGCAACCAGTACAGCATCGGCTACACGCCCGATCGCGCGCCCACTTCGGGCGGCGACTATCACCGCATCCATCTCACCACCACGCAGAAAGATGACTCGGTCCAGACCCGCGAAGGCTACTACTCCGACTAAAGTTTTTACGGTTGTCATCTTGAGCGAGGGCGAACGCCCGGGTCGAAAGAGCCCGCGGAAGCCCAAGCCACGTTCGATTCTTGATACGCTCTTCGGCCGGGCGCTCTCCACTCGGGAGCGCCGCAGTACATCCGCCGGGTTCTAAACTCGTGGAGATCACTTAAGAATCAGGACATGCACCGGCGTACTCAGAATTAAGGTAAATATTCGATTTGTCCGTAGTCAGTGTTAAGGTACTCTGCCCTCCAAGCAAGACAAAGCAAGCGCGCCCCTCCGAAAGTGGCGGTACAAGCCCGCTAAATTCGGCGTCTGCACCTGAAAAACAGGAGAATGCATTTGCAAAGGGACCTGCGTTGCCTGGCACTTTTCGTATCCATATCTTCATTCATTGCTTGTGGGGGACTGACTACCTCGGGCCCAAAAGTGGCTGCAGCGGCGACTCCGGCTGCGGCCAACCCGACCCCAACTACGCCAACGACACCAAACACCTCAGTTAATCCGACTCCAACGCCGGCGCCTACCCCTGTGCCGACACCAACACCAACTCCCACCCCAACTCCAACTCCAACACCGACCCCGACCCCAACTCCGACGCCCACTCCTACCGATCCGCCGCCGAACAGCATTGTCGTCAGCGACATTCAAAAAATGAGCGGCTGGGACGGATGCGGATCCTGCGCCGGCCCTGGTGGTGTAGGCTCCAGCGTTCCTTACTCGATGACGCAGAACATCACCAATCCTGCGATGAGCGGAGCCTCAGCGCAATTCTGGCTGGGCGGCACCAGCGCGACGCCGTACGCGAATCATCTTTGGTTCAAGCGTCTGACGGGAAGCGCAACCGCAACGCACTTCATTCTTGATTTTTATCTTTACGTCACTAACGTGGCCGTCGCGCAGGGACTCGAATTCGACGTCTTCTACTCGCGCGATGGTAAGAAGAATTACTTCCTTACCGAATGTGATTCGCGCGGCAAATACGCAGGAACCTGGCAGATTTCCAACGCCACGATTGATACCTGGCAACACACTGGAAAACCCTGCAAGTTGAAGCAAGCCGCCTGGAATCACATCACGCTCGAGTTCTACCGCACCTCGACGGCTATGACGCACTTCGTTTCCGCGACGCTCAATGGCGACGTGCAGACGTTCAACATGGAATATCCGCCGGGAGATGTGAACTCCTTCGAGATGAATCCCGCTGTGCAAATGGACGGCGACGAGAAACAGGACAACTTCTCCATCTGGGTCGACAAGATGACTCTGACTTACTGGTAAAAAGTTCTCTTCTGGGTTCCCCACTCGTTCTCACCTGGCGAGTGGGGATTTTTTATCCGCAGCTCCCAACCTGTAACATGTTCTCAGCGTGTCTGCTCAACCTCAGTTCTGCGACGTCGCGGTTCCTGTACCGCTCGACATCGTTTTCACCTATCGCGTAAACGGACACGTTCCTGTGGTCGGCGGACGCGTGCTCGTTCCCTTTCGCGAAAAGCGGCTTCCCGGAATCGTTGTTGAACTGCATGATCGCGAGCCGAAGGTCGCAGCGAAAAACGTCGTCCAGGTTCTCGATTCTTCGCCAGTGCTCGACGCAACCTTGCTGCAGCTCGGACGCTGGATTGCGCAGTACTACATTGCTCCCATCGGCGAAGTGTTCCGCACCATGCTTCCGCTTGGCGCCGAAGTAAAACGCGCGCGTGTGTATCGCATCGCCGACGCCGGACTCGAATCGCTACATCAGACAGCGACTCGCGGATCTTCGCTGCGTTCGCGCAAGAGTCCCGAAGAGCAGATGGAAGAGATGACCGTGCTCAGCTATCTTGCCGATCGCGAAGATGTGATGGAACAGACTCTGCGCGCGGCCACCAAAGCTGGACGCCGCCTTCTCGACTCGCTCGTCGCAAAGAAATGGATTACACGGGAAGACGTCTCGGCGGTACGCGACGCACGGCGAACCGTTGAGTTTGTGGAGTTAGGCGAGATCTCCGGCAAATTGAACGCCAGCCAACAGAAGATTGTCGAAGCATTACAGGCGAGCGGCGGCCGTGCACTGACGGAAACGCTGCGCGAACTAGGCCTTTCGCGCAGCTCGCTGGAAACGCTACGTAAACGAAGTATTGTCCAGGTGATTGAAGAGCCCGCCGATTTTCATGTCTCCCGGCTGAAGTCCCGCCATGTGCTCGCCGATCTCACGTTTAACCCGGCGCAAACGGCCGCGCTCAAACAGATCGAGTCGGCAGCGTTGAGCCAGCAGTTCTCCGTTTCTCTTTTGCACGGCGTCACTGGATCGGGCAAAACGGCGGTATATCTGGCGGCAATGCAGTCGGTGATGGCCGCAGGCAAATCAGCCATCATGCTCGTACCAGAAATCGGACTCACGCCTGCTGCCGCAGCACATCTGCACGAAACGTTTGGTCCCGAAGTCGCGATTCTCCATTCAGCACTCTCCGATGACGAGCGCGCCGAACAGTGGCATCGCATACGACGTGGTGACGCGCGCGTCGTGGTCGGAACGCGTTCGGCAATCTTTGCTCCGGTCAGCGATCTCGCCTTGATCGTCGTGGATGAAGAGCACGACCTCTCCTATAAGCAGGAGGAGACGCCGCGCTACCACGCTCGCGACGTTGCGGTGATGCGCGCGAAGCTCTCGAATGCCGCTATCGTTCTTGGCTCGGCGACTCCATCGCTGGAGTCGTTCCACAATGCCGGCCGCAAATACCGGCTGATCGAGATGCCGGATCGCGTGCAGGATCGGCCGCTGCCGGAAGTCGAGATCATCGACATGCGCGAGGAATTTCGGGAGACCGGACAGGAACCAGTCGTATCGCGCAAACTGGCCGAGGAAATCAAAGACCGTCTCGAGCGCCAGGAGCAGGTGATGGTTCTCTTGAACCGTCGCGGCTATGCTCCGGTCGTTCTCTGCCGCACTTGTGGTGAAACGATGCAGTGCCAGAATTGCGACATCGCTCTCACTCACCACAAAGAGGCGCGTAAGATGCAGTGCCATTACTGCGGCTTCATCGCGCGGGTGCCGGAGAAATGTCCGAAATGCGGCAGTGAGTACGTCTACTTCCTTGGCACGGGATCAGAGAAGCTGGAAGAGCTACTGCATGGCATGTTTCCGACCGCGCGCATTGCCCGGCTTGATCGCGACACTGTTCGTGGGCGCGACGATTTCGAGAGAGTTCTGCAAGCGCTCAACGCCGGCGAACTCGACATGGTAGTTGGCACGCAAATGATCGCCAAAGGCCATGACATTCACGGCGTGACACTGGTCGGAGTAGTCGGAGCCGACATGGCGTTGAAGTTCCCCGACTTCCGCGCCGCCGAACGAACCTTCCAGTTGCTGACGCAAGTTGCAGGCCGCGCCGGACGCGGCAGCACGCCAGGCAAAGTTGTCCTGCAGACATTTTTCCCGGATCACTATGCAGTGCAATTCGCGGCAAAGCATGATTACCACGGCTTCGCCGAGAAAGAACTTCGCTTTCGCAACTGGATGAAGTATCCGCCGTTCAGCTCGGTAGCAAATCTTCTGGTTCGCAGCGATCGCCTCGACGACGCATTGACCTACGCAGGCGTGATCGGCGAATGGTTTCGAAGGGAAGAGCCGCCGGGAATCAAAATTCTCGGACCTGCGCCCGCACCGGTCCTCCGCTTGAAGCGCGAGTACCGCTATCATTTCGTGCTGAAGGCCGCCAGCCGCGAAAAACTGAACGCCGGATTGCGAGCGATGCTTGCCCATACCGCAGAAAAGAAAATTCCGCGCACAAACATCATCGTCGACGTGGACGCGCAGTCCCTCATGTAGGTCGTACCTCTCTACCCGATGCTAAACTCTGAGCAAGCTTTTAGTGGGGAGTACGCATGAAGTGGCGCGGCATTTCAGAAACTGATGCGGAACAATCTGCAGGTACGCTGCGAGAAGAACTCGCTGAGCGCAAGCGACTAATGGAGCTTTACGTTCCGGCGGACACTCGCGCCGTGAACGAGCGTGCGACGGAAGCCCTGCGGAACTCTGGCATCACAGAGCGCGCGCTCAAAGTGGGAGAACAGGCGCCTGCATTCACGCTGCTCGATCAAAATCGGAAAGCCGGTTAGTTCAGCTGCGCTCCTGGCAAAGGGTCCGTTGGTGATCGCCTTCATGCGTGGGCGCTGGTGCCCATTCTGCTGCGGAGAGGCCGAGGCATCTGAATCGGATGCTTCCTGAGTTCGAAAGTGCCGGAGCTTCGCTCGTGGCAATCTCACCGCAATCGGTGAATCAGGCCTATTTCATGCATGACCAGCACAAACTGCGGTTTCCGCTTCTTGTCGACGAAGGCAACAAAGTGGCGCGGCAATTTGGAATCGTGTATCGCGTTCCTGACTACCAGGAGAAGCTGTTCTCCAGCGTGTTCATCAATCTGCCGCACATTAACGGAGATCAGAGCTGGGAACTGCCGCTGCCCGCGACGTATGTAATTGGCCGCGAGGGCAAAGTGCAATATGCGTGGATTAATGTGGATTACACGGAGAGAGCTGAACCGGGCGAGGTGCTTCGCTTCGTCCGAAATGGGGTAGCTGGTAGCTAGTAGCTTCTGCTTCTGCTTCGTTTCAAGACTGCATTGCGGCACGCATCGCCGAAAAAAAAGCGCAGCCGAGGTCGGCTGCGCCACGTATTTCAAGGTTGCTCGATCCCCACGGGCAAAACGCCCGCGTCACCAGGACTTGCCTACCAATACTTCAGCGACATCTTGTCGACGTAGATCGAGTAATTATCCTGCTTCTCGTCGCCGTCCAACTGAACGGCAGTGTTCATCTCGAACGAATTCACCTTTTCCGGCGGATACTCCAGGTTGAAGTTCACTTTATTACCGTTCATCGTGGCGGAGACGAAGTGAGTCATCCCCGAAGGTGTTCGGTAGAACTCTAACGTCACGTGGTTCCAGGAATTTGCATTCACCTTGCAGGGATAGCCGGTGTGCTGCCACTGGTCGATAGTCGCGTTCGAGACCTGCCAAGTTCCGGCATATTTCCCGCGAGAGTCGCATTCGGTGAGGAAGTAGTTCTTCAGCCCGTCGCGCGAATAGAAAACGTCGAACTCCAGTCCCTGAGCAACGCTCGGATTGGTGACGTAGAAGTAGAAGTCGTAAATGAAGTGAGTTGCCGTCGCGCTGCCGGGGAGACGCTTAAACCAGAGTGCATTCGAATAAGGCGTCTTGCTACTTCCACCCAGCCAGAACTGCGCGGCCTTGCTATCCATCGACGGATTCTTGATTCCCTGATTCATCCCGTACGAGACAGTGGCGCCTTTACCGCCAGGACCTGCGCATGACCCGCACGACTCCCAGCCCCCCAAACTCTGAATGTCAGAAATTACCGGATCGTTCGACGCCGGCGGGAGCAGTCGTTCCGCCATTCTGGACGTTAACCGTCAGCACCTGCTGGAAGTAGTGGCCCTGATTGTCCCACGCCTTCATGTAGACCGAATGGCCGCCTGTTCCCAGAGTCAGGTATGTGTCAAGGTGATTGGCACCCACCTTGTACAAATCTTTGCTGTCGACGTTGATCGTCATCGCGGTGACTGGCGCGTACGGTGAACTCGCGGAAGCAACGAAGTGCACGGACGCAGGCGACGTCGATCCATTCCCGGGACTGCTCACCGAGACGCCAGTTGATGTGCTTGCCGGCGCGTTGTTCTGCACATTTACCGTGAGCACTTGCTGGAAGTAATGATCCTGGTTATCCCAGGCTTTCACGTAAACCGAGTGGCTGCCTGACGAGAGCGTCACGGTGGTATCCAGGTGATTGGCATTCACCTTGTACACGTCTTTGCTATCGACGTTGATCGTCATCGAAGCGATGGCGCTATAAGGAGAGCTGGCAGAAGCTACAAAGTGCACCGAAGGCGATGAAGTTGCACCATTCAGGGGAGCAGTAGTAACTACGTCGGCAAACGATAGAGAGGAAGCAATGGTTATGAGGACGGCGAAGCAAAGTAATTTTTTCGACAATGATCTACTCCTGGTTCAGGTTAAGACGACGAAGGAACGGCAGAACGCATCTAACCGGCTTCGCAAAGGGCGCGCAATGAAGTGCAGGCAGAGTAGCCGTGTATCTACTCTGGATCAAAAGGAAAATAGCCCTAAAAGGTATGTACCTTAGAAAGAGCTAAGTAGCAGAACGTAGTACCTGGCCTGGATTGTACGCAGACGTAACGTTTCGTTACAGAAATGAGCCCTTACTCTTTGCGGGGAAGTTCAAGTCCGAGAAATGCCATCACCTTTTGCAGGTCTTTCCACGTCTCCGCCTTCTGCCGCGGATCTCGCAATAGATACGCCGGATGATATGTCACGAATAGTGTCGTTCCGCGAAAATCATATGAGCGCTGGCGTAGATTGTTCATCGAGTCGGCAACCCCGAGCAGCGTCTTGGCGGCAACGGCACCGAGAGCAACAATGGCCTTAGGCCCGATTACTTCAATCTGCTTAAGCAGGAACGGCGAGCACGTATCGCATTCGTCTTTCTCGGGAGTGCGATTTCCTGGCGGGCGGCACTTCACGATGTTAGCGATGTAGACCTGCTCGCGCTTCAGCCCCATGGCCTCAATCATCTTGTTCAGCAACTGTCCGGCGCGTCCCACGAAGGGTTCGCCCTGCTCGTCTTCATCAGCGCCCGGCCCTTCGCCGACGAACATCAGCTCGGCATGAGGATTCCCGACTCCGAAGACAATCTGTTTGCGACCTTGTTTGTGGAGACGGCAGCGAGTGCAGTCGCCGAGGTCTTCGCGAATCTGGCGAAGAGCAGTGATGGGATCGTCGCTTTGTATTTGTGTTTCTGCTTTTCGTTTAGGAATGGTGATTGTCTCTTCTGAGCATTCGTTGTTCACCGCTGCTGACAAATCAACTTCCACGGCGACGCTTTCGCGACGATAAAAATCGTAGATCCCCATATCGCGGTAATAGCGAATCCGCGACGCCACAGCTTTTTTGGTTTCAGGATCGAGGCTACGAGCCATAGGCAGGAGTTATTTTCAGCCAGCTTGGAAGTGGTGAATCGCTATGATCTCACCTTTGCGGGACGCTGCTCGCGAATTTTGCGCACCGTATCGAGAATTTTCTGCGCAACATTCCACTTGGTGGAAGCCGGAACGTCCAGCACTTCCGTGGGCGTGATGATGGTGACGGCGTTGCGATCGGAGTCAAAACCAACGCCGGGTTGCGAAACGTCGTTCGCGACAATCGCGTCGAGTCCCTTGGCGAGCAACTTCTGGCGCGCGTTCTCCAGCACGTTTTCTGTTTCCGCGGCGAAACCGATTACCAGCTGTCCCTGTTTTCGATCGCCCAGTTCGGCGGCGATATCGGAAGTCGGAACCAATTCGAGCGCGAATTCCGCGTGGCGCTTCATCTTCTGAGCGGCAACGCGCTTGGGTCGATAGTCGGCAACCGCGGCGGCTTTGATGACTACCGTGGCCTCACCGCGACGCGCCATCACCGCATCGTGCATCTCGGCTGCGGTTTCGACGCCGATGACTTCGACGCCTGTGGGCGGCTGCAATGCGACTGGTCCGGAAACGAGAATGACCTTTGCGCCACGCCGCATGGCCGCGTCCGCCAGCGCATATCCCATCTTGCCGCTGGAACGATTGGTGAGATAGCGCACCGGATCAATGGGCTCGCGCGTGGGTCCGGCCGTAATCAGCACCGTCTCGCCGGAAAGATCCTGCCCAACGTTCAACGTTCGCAGCACCGCGTCCACGATCGCTTCATTAGCTGCGAGGCGGCCTGCACCCGTCATTCCGCACGCCAGGTAGCCTGAGTCCGGATCAACGATCGTCACCCCGCGCTTACGCAGAACTTCCAGATTGGCTTGCGTAGCCGGATGCTCCCACATATTCACATTCATGGCGGGAGCCACGATCACGGGAGCTTTCGTCGCGAGGTAAAGCGTGGTGAGGAAGTCGTCAGCCAGTCCATGTGCGAATTTCGCGAGGATGTCAGCGGTCGCCGGCGCCACGAGGAGAGCATCGATCCCCTGTGCCACGCTAATGTGCTCGACCGCAGAATCGACGTTCGGCTGCTCGCCACCGGATTCGAAGAGGCCGGTAATGACCTTTTCACCGGAGAGCGCGGCAAACGTAAGCGGTCGCACGAACTCTTGCGCAGCGCGCGTCATCACGACCTGGACGCGGACACCGCGATCCTGCAGCAGACGAACGATCTCTGCCGCCTTGTACGCCGCGATGCCACCGCTAACGCCGAGTGCGATTTTCATATGGTTGCGCTACCCTTCCACCTGCCTGTCCTGCGAGTGAGCTCTCAGGTTCCAGGCGGGGGGAGTCGCCTGCCACATATTAGACGCGAGAAGAGGCTCAGCCGACTCCGAGCCTCTAAATCGGATGGATCTAGCTGGCCGCGCCCTTTTCGAAGAACTCGGTAGCCTGCTCCGTCGCGGTCTTTTCCGGCTTGATGATCATCCACCTGATCTTTCCGGCGCGGATCTCTTCCTGCGCGACTTTGCAAGGCTTGCGAGTGTTCGTCTCAATTACCGGACGGGCTCCGGACTGCAATTGGCGCGCGCGTCGCGCGGCCACGAGAATGTACCGGTAATTACTGTCAAAACCTTCAATCAACTTCATGAGCCATCACCTGAAAGAAACGGGAAAAAAGATTATCCACGAATACGTTGTTCGCGGCTAATTCGGCACCGCCGAGAGTCCAAACGAAGCCAGTATCTGCTGAGCCCGATCCTGCACGTTGGCACGTCGGCACTCATTTGCTTTGGCCTGAACCACGGAATCAGCGCTGCTTTCGCCGGGATTACGCTGAGGGGCTCGCTCGGCCTGTACGATCGCTTTCAACTTGTCCACGGACTGGTTGAAGTCGTCGTTCACTAAAATATAGTCATAACCGGGATAATTCTCAATCTCGCGGCCTGCCTCGGCCAGCCGGCGGTTGATGACCTCACTGTCCGTCATCTGTTCCGCCGTGCTCCGAGCGCGCAAACGCCGCTCCAACTCATCCCGCGATGGCGGCAAAATAAAGATACTTTTTGAGTCCTTAAGGCGCTCTTTGACCTGTTTGGCCCCCTGCACATCGATATCGAGAACCAGGTCTTTGCCGCGCTTTCTCGCGTCTTCGAGGAATTTCCTCGCGGTTCCGTAGTAGTTCCCGAAGACATCGGCGTACTCCAGGAACTCATGGTTGGCGATCATTTTTTCGAACTGATCGCGCGAGACGAAAAAGTATTCCCGCCCTGTCTGTTCGCTGCCGCGTGGTTTACGCGTGGTGTAAGAGACCGAAAACTCCAGGTCAGGCACGTATTTCAGGAGTTCGTTGGTCAGCGAGGTCTTCCCCGAGCCCGATGGCGCCGAAATGATGAATACGATTCCGCTCATTCGACGTTTTGTACCTGTTCGCGTAGTTTTTCCAACTCAGCCTTCATCGCAAGGCCGTGCTCGGTGATCTTCAACGCTTCGCCCGAAACTCCGGACGTTTTCGATAAGAGCGTGTTGGCTTCGCGACCCATTTCCTGAAGCAGGAAGTCCATCTTCTTCCCCGCCTCTTTGCCGCCTGCAATCAGGTCGAGGAAGTGCTGGATGTGCGTTTGCATGCGCACAACCTCTTCCTGAGATGTCGCTGCGCTCGGCCATCACAGCAGCTTCCTGCATGATGCGCTCAGGCGCGACCTGCGCTCCGGTCAGCTCCTGCAAACGCCCTTGCAGCTTTTCCATGTAGGCCTGCAGGACGACCGATCGCGTCTTGTCGATCTCGGCCGTGGCGGTCTTCAACTTTTCGATGCGCTCGCGCAGTTCGCGTTCAATCGCCTTGCCTTCGTCTCCGCGCATTTGATCGAGGCGGCTGATGGCTTCGTCGAGTTTCGACAGAGCCAGCTTCTCGAAGGTCTCATCTTCCACACCAGATCCGCCCTCAAGGGCGCCGGGTAGCTTCAGGATGGCGTTCAGATCAGGTTCCGAGCTCACACCGAACTCATCGGCCGCGGCGCGAAAGGCCGCCAGGTATCCGCCCACGAGCTGCCGGTTCAGAGAGACGCCGTCATCACCGCCGCGCTCGAACGAGAGCGTTAACTCGACGTGACCGCGAGCGATGCGATCTTTGAGCAGACGCCTCATCTTCATCTCCAGGCCGTCGGTTTCCGACGGCATACGCATGTGAAGATCGAGGAAACGATGGTTGACCGATTTCAGGGAAAGCGTAAATCCCAGGTGATCGTTCACCTGTGCCTTCACCTGCGCGAAGCCCGTCATGGAGCGAATGGACATGATTAAGTTATGAGTCACTCGTTGCTAATTGTCAGCTACAACCGTCACTTTCGGTGACTCAAAATCCGCAAATTGCAGCTCATAGAGCCGCCGGTACGTTCCCAGACGGTTCATCAAATCTTCGTGCGTGCCCGAATCCGCAATCGAGCCGCCTTCGAGCACTACGATGCGATCGGCACGCCGCACCGTCGAAAGACGATGGGCGATCACAATAACGGTACGCCCTGTCATCAGATTTTGCAGTGCTGACTGAACCAAGGCTTCGGACTCGGAGTCCAGCGCCGAAGTCGCTTCGTCCAGAATCAAAACGGGCGCATTCTTCAGGATCGCGCGCGCGATGGCAATCCGCTGCTTCTGACCGCCGGAGAGCCGAATTCCCTTTTCGCCGATCACCGTGTCATAGCCTTCCGGCAGCTCGCGAATGAACCCATCGGCCAGCGCAGCCACGGCGGCTTCTACCACCTTCGCCTGCGGCACGTGCGGCTGTCCGTAAGCGATATTGTTGCGTACGGTGTCGTTGAACAGGATCGTATCTTGCGTCACCACGGCAATCTGTGCGCGCAAAGAAGCCAGCGTCACGTCGCGCACGTCGTATCCATCGATCGCAATTCGTCCGCCGGTTACATCGAAGAATCGCGGGATCAGGTGAGCGAGCGTGCTCTTACCGGCGCCGCTCGATCCTACGATCGCTACCACTTCGCCGCGCTTCACTTCCAGCGAAATTTCGTGCAGCACCTCGCGCGCGTTCTCTTCGTCGTTGTAGCAGAAGCTCACATTCTCGAATCTGACGGAATCATGAAAAGCGGGCAGAGGCTTGGCCTTAGGCTTTTCCTTTACCACGTCATCCTGATCCATGAAGTCGAAGATCGAAGTAGAAGCCCCTAACGCCTGCTGGAAATTGTTATTGAACAGCGCAAACTTCCGGACCGGTTCGTACAGTTTAAATACCGCGAAGAGGAATGCGACGAAGGTACCTGCGGTGAAGAGGCCCGTTTTGATGTAGTCGCGGCCCAGCAATAAAAGCATTGCCATGGCGATCGCGCCGAAGGTATCCATCAGCGGCGAACTCAGTGCGGCTACACGAACCGAGCGCATGTTCGCGCGGAACAACCGTCTGGCGGCGCCCCGGAAGCGGATTGCCTCCCACACTTCCATCCCGAAAGCCTTGACGATGCGATTGCCGGTGATGGTCTCGTGCAGGATATTCTGAATTTCGCTCAGCTTGTCCTGACCATGCCGCGTTGTCGAGCGCACACGCCGGCCAATCCTTCTGGCCGACATCAGAATCACCGGAACAAACAGCAGCAGTACCCAGGCTGCGCGATGCCCAAGCACAATCACGGCAGCAGCCATGAATATCAAAGTAAAGAACTGCTGCAGGAATTCGGCCAGCACCTGCGACATCGCAAACTGGATCTTCTCGATGTCATTGATCAATGCAGAAAGCAGCATCGCCGTGGGATGCTTCTGAAAAAACGCTGACGACCTGCGCAGGACGCTGTTGTACAGCCGATCGCGCAAGTCAGTGATCATGCCGAATCCTGCGTAATTCACCAGGTAAGTGCCGGCATAATCAAAAAGGCCCTTCAGGATGGTGCTGACCACCAAGGCGAAGGCAACGATCGTCCATGCATTCTTAAAGTGCTGCGGAACGAACTGCTGGAGGAGCACGGTGCGATTGCTGAAAGGAAGAGTGAATAAGGCAATATCTTTGGACTGCGAAGCGGGATGCAAAACGCGATCCAGCATCGGGCCGATCAGCACTATGCGGAAGGCTTCCAGCAAGCCCACGCCAGCCATCAGCACCACGGACACCAGCACCTGCGCCCAATACGGTGCTACGTAGCGCAGCAATCGTCCTAGTTGGCGCATGCTGGATGGCTCCCGCGCGGGCGGAACATACAGGGGACTAAGCTGGGCCCGCCGCCGCGATGCAAGAAGATACCCCGAAACCGGGGTCCCCGGCGAGCCTGCCTTTGGTTCGCTGGGGTGGGAATCCGGGGCAAAATGAAATGTAGAGGCAACAAACCCTTATTTTACCGGAAGACAGGCCAGAACAGGGGCTCGGGATAGGGAATCGGGAAATCTGGTAATAGGGAATCTAAAATCGCGCCAACACCTCAAGGCTAAGCTCGAATGAGAACATCGCTGCAGACGCTGAGAAGGATCTTCGGCAATTTCCCGATTACCCGATTCTCAGATTACCCGATTATTTCGGGCTGTCCCGGTGCACGGTCTTTGCCGCGTAGCCCGCTTTGCGCAGGCGCTTCGCCAGCTCTTCGGTAATCATCACGGAGCGGTGCTGGCCGCCCGTGCAACCGATCCCAATCGTCAAATAGCTCTTGCCCTCTTTTACGTAATGCGGCAGTAGGAACGTGAGTAGATCGGAGATCCGGTTCAGCGACTCCTGCGTCTGGGGGAACGAACGTATGTACTTCGCCACCTTTGGATGTCGTCCGGTGAGCGGCCTGAACTCGGGAATGAAATGCGGATTCGGTAGAAAGCGGACGTCGAAGACGAGGTCCGCGTCCTCGGGCACGCCTTCGCGAAACCCGAAGCTCACCACCGAGACCATGATGTTGTTCTGCTTTGACTCCTGGCGGAAGCGTTCGTTGATAAACGACCGCAGTTCGTGCACGTTGAACTTCGAAGTATCGATGAGTTCGTCCGCGAGTGTCGAAATCGGCGCCAGACGCTTGCGCTCGGCCTTCACCGACGCACGAACCGGCGCATGCGAGCCCATGGGATGCGGACGCCGCGTCTCGCTATAACGCCGCATGAGGACCTCGTCATTCGCCTCGAGGTACAGCACTTTCGCGGGGACAATTTTCTTTACGGCCTTCAGGATGACGGGCAGCTTATCGAGCCGCGTGCCTTCGCGAACGTCCACGACCAGCGCCGCGCGATGCGTTTCCGGCGATTGACTCACCAGCTCGGCGAAGCTGGGAATCAGGTCGACAGGCATATTGTCGACGCAGTAATAGCCGAGATCTTCGAAGACCTTGAGTACGGACGCCTTGCCGGAACCGCTCATGCCGGTAATGATTACCAGCTCCGTCCCAGCATGCGGCTTGCGCACCTGAACCGGCTCATGGGTTAGGTCGGGCTTCGGCGCTTTGCGCCGGCGGGCTTTTAGAGCAGGTTTGCCAGAGGCCATCCTGCGCGCATCCTATCGCAGTCGGGCCCCGGACGGAAAGTTTTGCGTTCTTGTGTGGCGCGGACATTCCTGTCCGCGCGGTTTGTGGAGCGAGTTGGATAAAAACCTGCAAACTGCAGATCCCTCGCGGCCTGCGGCCACTCGTGATGACAACAAGAGAGACCTGTGCCGAGACGTTACTTACCTAGCGAGGCGTCCGAAATCTCCAGCGGCACATCGACCGTTCCAATCTGTTGCGTGGCGTGGTCCATCACACCAAGTCGCAGATTGTAGCTGCCGGGCTTGAGTTCGATCTCCTGGTTCGCAGGCAGTCCCTGCTTCATGACGGCGTCGTAGGCAGCCTGGGGAATTGCGCCGTCCAAAGTATCGGAGGCGTGTGCCACTTCTTTGCCGTCTTTATCGAAAGCAACGACCATGCAGTCGACTACGACGTGCTTCTTGTTTTCCGGCAGATCGCTGAAGGTAACGTTGTTGGGGCTGATGATGTAATTGATTTTGACCGTCTTCTGCTTGCCCTTGGGAGGCTGCACCGACGCCATCACATACAGCATCGTAGCGGGAGGCATGCCTGGTTGCAGCGCGCCCAGCAACGCCGCAATCCCTTGTTCTGATGTCGGGTGCTGCTGCGGAGAGGAATAGTAGCCTCGGCGGTAGCTCAGGTTTATATCTGTGCGATTGAGCTTCACTTCAATGCGGTGGTAAGGCTCGCTCTTTTCTTTTTGCGGAGGCGGGGTATAGGCGACGGTGTAGTAGATCGATCCGTCGGTCATCGCCTTCTTGATTGCGCCGCCGAAGTCGTTTGTTCCAACAAAGGCGCGGCCACCGGTTTCATGTGCGATCTGCGTCAGACTTTCACGCTCGTCCAACCCCACAGCGTCCGGAAGATCAGTCGTCAGGCCGCGCACGTCGATCGTATACACAGCTACACGCGATTCGGTTAACAGCGCATCCGCTCGTGCGATTCTCTCGTGATAATCGCGAGCATTTCTGAATTGCGCACCTGCTACGTCAGAAGTGGCGTCAGGCTCCACTCGAATGGGAAAGCTGCCCGAGAGCCACATCAGGTTCTTGCGACCGGGATATCCCGAGACGGCACGCGCCATCGCCTCGAGCGCGTCGATCGTGAACAGCGTGCGCGTATTGGTGCGGAGCGCCTCGGTATCTTTGTACGCTTGATCTCCAATGGGCCCCGGCGAGCCATACGACGATGCTGCTGCACCCGAAGCTGCGGCGATTTGCGCCAGTGCGTCTTTTTGCTCTGCATTCGTCGATAGCATCTGGGAAACTTGCGGCCTGATCCGCTCGGCTGCCTTGGTAATCTCGGTCGGATCGTTGCTGAATCCATGCGAGCAGTTCCAGCCGTTGCTGTCCGAGCATGAACAGCGCTACCGGCGTTCCTGCCGGCAAAGTCTTCAACACCTTGACTAACTGCTGGCGCGCCACCTGTTGGTCGCTGGTCGGTGTGTTGAGCTGGTCGTAGAGCACAATCGTCCAGCTCTGGTCCTGGATCGAGTCGGGCAAATTCGTGTAGGTGTTTGGAGGAAGCGTCGGAATAATGCGCGTCTTCCGTGCTTCCGGCGTTAGGACATGCGCCTCGAAAGCACGCACCGGCTGCGGCTTGCCATCTTGAAAAACGGTGAAGTCCTCTTGCTTCAGACCTGTGATCGGATTTCCTGCTTTATCGGTGACCACCACGTCCACCTGAACCAGGCGTGTGGTGGAACGAAACGTCGGCGTGGGAATGTCTGGATGCTGCGGCTGTTCGGACGCGCTCGTCGAAGACACGGCGGCTGCGGTTGACGGCGGCAGCAGAGGTTTCGCTGCAACGCCAGCCAGCGCTGGAGTCGGACCTAGGCGCGACGGCAGGTGGGACCGCAGGCTGGGCAGTGGCGGGTGGCGGGTCCGCCGGCACAACCGTTGAAGCGTGCGCGACGTTCGTCGAGGGCTGCGCCTTCGGCGGGGCGATTCCGCGGTCGAGGTACAGCGTGTACACGCACAGCAGGTTGTAGGTCTGGTAGTAAACCTTGGGATCGAGTTCGGTGCGCGCCATGCTGACTTCGGTGTTTCCGGGGCGAACGAGCTTCGTATAAGCAGGCGACGTGATGGTCAGCGCGAGTGTTCCCGCGCGCTCGAAGTTCTGCGCGTCGGTGAAGAGCTGTTCGCGGTTCTGGTGCGCGTAGTCCGTATCCTTCAACGTGATCGCCGCGAGCGGCAGCAGTTTGCTCATCGGCGTGTCGTCATGCGTGATCTGCTTCGTCGGTCCCAGCGGAGTGAGTCCGGATGCCGCCTGTACCGTGGCAAACGAGAAGGTCGCAGGCGTGCGGCCGATCTGGTCGAGGTCGATCATCGCGCGAATAGCTTTGCGCTCGTCGTCGGACAAGCTCTTCAGATACGCAGCGGACCCGGCGAGGTCCTTGTGTCCGGTGAACGCAACGAACACGAGGCTGTAGCGATGCGGCGTAAGCACGAGCGACTCGGCCAGCAGGGGCAACGTCGCAAGAGTCGCCCAGTCTACCTTTAACTCATCGCCCTTCGACTGATAGTCGGAGCGGGCGCCAATGACAATGGAACCGGGCTCGGTGCCGGGAAGGGTGCAGATCAGGTTCGGTTGATCCTGGCCGGTCACATGCTGTTCCTTGATCTGATCGGCGGTGCATCCGGCCTTGAGGAATTGATTGCGCAACATGGTGAGGCGCGCGGCCTGATCGACTGGTTTGAGCGCGAGACGGCCTTCAACGATGGGCTCGTCGACACGAACGTACGTAAGATTGGCAGCAAAAGAGCAGGTCGTAAGAACTACCACTGCGAACAGCTGCAAAACTCTCCGCATAGCAGAATCCTTTTGGCACGCGCTGAGACAGGAATTCAGCTGGGCACGCTTGGCGATTCCACTACTCTAGCGGTTTCCAACCCAGGTCTTGCAAGAAAGTTGATCTTGTTCGGGAAACGATAGGAGATGGGGAAGCTCGGTTCCCGAAACGGATATCCGCCAAACAAATGCAGATCCCTCGCGGCCTGCGGCCGCTCGTGATGACAACCATCCCCCAAAGGCGGTTGATCGGATTTTCCTCGGATCCGATGGGAGGGGGAGGGGTCTCGAAGACTTTAGCGGGAAACAAAGGACTTATCCGTCGGACAGGAAATTTATCCGTCGGATGGGTATCGGACCGTCCGTCGGATGATCCGTCGCATATCCGTCGGATGCGATGGGTGAGTCCTTTCATCGATCGGGTCTTCATTTCATCTACTGCTTCTATTGTGACAAATTTGAGGGGACCTACTGGACACTTTGGCGGAATTTATTTCTATCGTGGAATGAGATAGTTGGGGAGATTTTTCAGATTTTAGGGGCTTGACAAGAAGTTCACGCGGGCGAGGGCCGCCCGCGCCACGAATCGCTTGCGGATCCCTCGCGGCCTGCGGCCGCTCGTGATGACAACCAGAAAACCTTCGCTGTGCGGTCTGTGTACCGTCTTTCTCTTCTGTGCCTCTGTGTCTCTGTGGTGAACAACGAAAATGGGCACAGCCTCTCGACTGTGCCCATCTGATTTTCTGACAACTGACAACTAGCAACTGACAACTGTCTCTACGGCGCTTCGATCAGCTCCATTTTGCCGTCTTTCTTGCGGTGCAGGACTTTCACCCGTCCCTCGGCATCGCGGAAGACGAACACATCGCGGTCGCGGAACTCCGCTTCTTTCACCGCTTCCTCGAGGGTCATCGGACGCAGCGCCACTGAGTCGCTCGACGTCACCACGTGTGCCTCGGTAATCCGCGACGCGGCTGGGAAGGTGTGCACGACCACCGGGATCGCCGTTGTCGTGTTGCTGCCCACGGCCATGCGCATTTCCGGCAAGGGTGCTTCGCCCACCCATTTCTTCTTGGCCTGGCGCTTGATGTTGCGGGTCCGCGCGCGGTGCTTCACAATCTGGCGCTCGATCTTGTCCAGTGCCTCGCCAACGGCCAGGTTCATCTCCGTTGACTCGGCCAATCCAACCACGGGATTGATGCGCCCAGCCACGGTGATCTCCGCCTTACAGCGGTGCTTTTCCACCGAAAGAATTACTTTCGATTCGAAATTATCTCCAAGAATGCGGGTGAGTTTTTTAAGGCCGATTTCGACCTGTTTGCGGATGTCAGGAGTGATTTCACATTGCCTGCCGGTGTATTCCACGTTCATCGAACGTCCCCCTTCAAAACGGACCCTCGAACCGTCTATCGGCTGAAAGGCCCCGTGGGTTTACCACCAACCACCCGCTGTTCCGGGTGGTACTGCCTGTCCGGCCCGCTTGCCTACTGCTGGCCAGCCAGGACAAACTCAGTGCGGCGTTCTCAACACTCTGCGTAGGTAGGGCGGGAGCGACCTATTCATCCGAATCCCCGCGCGCAATTACGACTTCTTGACTCGTCGTTGATGCGTACTGGGAATCTTCATATCCTCCCGGTACTTCGCGACCGTGCGGCGAGTGACCTGGATACCCTGCGACTGAAGGATGCGGGTGATCTGCTCGTCCGTTAACGGCCTGGTGGGATCTTCTTCGTCGATCAACTTCTTGACGCGGCGTTTCAGGATCAGTAGCGACGTGTTGCCGCCCTCTGGTCCCTGCACGCTTTCACTGAAGAAATAACGCAGCTCGAAGACGCCTTGCGCAGTGTGCGCATATTTGTTGGCGACGGCGCGGCTCACCGTAGAAGGATGGACTCCGATTTCTTCGGCAACTTCTTTAATCATCATCGGCTTCAACTGGTCGATGCCGTGATCCAGGAAATCCCGCTGTCTCGCCACAATCGAGTAACAGACCTTGAGGATGGTCTGCTTTCGCTGCTCAATATTCTTGATCAGCTGAATAGCTGATTTATACCTCTCTTTGACGTAGGAACGCACGTCTTTTTCTGCGGCGTCCCGATTCATTAAACGCTTGTAACTTGTGTTCAAACGAAGCTGCGGGACGTCGTCGTCATTCAGCAGGACCAGATATTCATCGCCCTGCTTCACGAATGCGACATCCGGCTCGATCAGCCGCGTCTCTTCGATGTTATAGCGCCGTCCGGGACGCGGATCGAGAGTACGGACGTAATCCATTGCGGCCTCGACAGCTTCGATGGGGCGGCCGATGGCCTTCGCGACTTCTCTCAACTGCTTATTCTGGATCAGCCGCAGATGGTCGGAGACGATGGCAATCGCGTCCGCCAGGATCTCCATGGTGCCGTTTCCGTTGCCCTGCTCCGTCTTCACCCGTTGGTGATAGTTAAGCTGCTCGAGCAGGCATCCGCGCAGATCGTAGCAAGCAACTCCAACCGGATCCATCTGCCGAATCAGCCGCAACGCATCCTGCAAATCCTGGAGCGTAAAGAGCGCGACGAAAGTCGATTCGGCTGGCGCCGCCACGGTCTCTGCGACTGGCTGCGGGCGGCGGCGGTAACGGCGCAGGAATCTCAGGCTCGGGCATGTGCTCGGCGACGGCCACCGCGTGACCACCCTCGAACTCGGCTTCCAGATCGCTATGCGCGGCCGCGTTGACCATTGGCTGGAAATCAGGCAATCCCAACTCAGCGCCGGCACGCTCGGCTGATTCGCCGTCATCCACCATCATTGGAGGAGGAGCGGGAGCTTCCGCCGATTTCCGCGATGGTGAAGCTTGCAAGAGAGCCAGGGGCGCATTCGGATTCGCCTGCGTCATCAGCTCATCTTCGGTCGCGGTGAGATAGCCTTCTTCGTTCAGGTTACCGATGACGAGTTCAGCGGCCATGCGCACGCCTTCGCTCACGGGGCTCGCGCCCAATTGCCACATCAGGTGATCGGTAAGCGTGCTGGGTTTGGAGAGGAAATTTTCGAAGGAGGGCTTTTCGACGGATTCGATCTCGGAGTTGGTGCGATAGCCGGGATCGAGATATTCCTGGAAAAACGAGCCGAAGTCGATTTCCTCGAAGGGATCTTCCTTCTTGGTGAAATCGGGATTGGTCTCTTCGGCAGTTGTCGCCTGTGCCTGCCGGTCGCGCTCTTCTTCGTTACGCGACACATCGTCGATCAAAGGTACGGTCGGATCCAGTTCCTCGAGGACCGGGTTCTCGACCATCTCGGCGTTGATCATGTCCTTGAGCTCAATCTTATTGAGAGCCAGAACGCTGACCATCTGCACCAGACCCGGTGTGAGGATCTGTTTCTGGCTGACCTTGAGACTGAGCTTGTGTTGAAGAAGTACCATTGTGACCCGTTGCCCCTAACCTTCCGACGCGCGAGCAACCCGGGAATGCGGCGAAAGATGCCGCTCTCATCGCTTAAACCAGCGAGAAGCTTTCCCCTAGATAGACGCGCTTCACTTCCGGATCGTTGCCGAGCTCCTCAGGTGTTCCTGCCCGGAAGATCCTTCCCTCGTTAATGATGTACGCACGGTTAGTGACCGAAAGGGTCTCCCGTACGTTGTGATCTGTGATTAAAACTCCAATTCCACTGTTCTTCAGGTCGAAGATTATCTTCTGCAGGTCCAGCACGGCAATCGGGTCGATGCCCGAGAAGGGCTCGTCCAAAAGGATGAAAGTTGGCGATATGCACAACGCTCTCCCGATCTCTACCCTACGCCGCTCGCCGCCCGAAAGAGCGTACCCGCGATTCTTCCGGATATGCCCCAGACCAAGCTGCTCGATCAGCGTTTCCATGCGTTCCCGGCGTTCATGCCAGGAGAGCCTCTGGGCTTCCAGAACGGCGAGAATATTCTCCTCAACCGTCAATTTCCGGAACACCGATGGCTCCTGCGGAAGGTAACTGATCCCGTGGTTTCGGGCCCGCAGATACATGGGAACGTCGGTGATATCGGTCTTATCGATCAAAATCCTTCCCGTATCGGGAGGCGTGAGACCGACAATCATGTAGAAGGATGTCGTCTTACCGGCTCCGTTGGGACCGAGTAATCCGACCACCTCACCCTGATTGACATGCAGACTTACCCCGTTTACTACCCGGCGGCCACGGTAACTCTTACCGATTTCGTCCGTTGCCAATGTCTGCATCTACTTGATAACTCTCGCTTTTGTGACGGTTGGGGTGGTGTTTCCTTCCACGAGCACCCTATCATCGCGACTGTAGAAAGTCAACGAATCGCCGGTAACTTGACCGTGTTCGGCATCAAAAATGCTAGGCGGTCCGCCGGTCAGTTTGAACTTGCCCTCGGCAGCGGTGTAAACCAGCTTATCCCCAGTGCCGCGGCGGTTAGGTTGCTGTAACACGATATTTCCCTGACACACGATCCGGTCGAGCTGGCTCGCCTGAGTTGGCTGCGCGGTAGCCTTCTGGTTCTGATCTCTTGGCTTGAGGAAGACATCGACCGTGTCGCCCGTCATGGTGCCGTCGGCGCTCCGCAGAATGACTCCGCCATCGAACCTCGCGCGGCGCTGGGCATCGACATAGGTAAGACGCGCGGCAGTCACATTCACCGGAGTTGCCTTGCCATTCTCCCCCGGCTTCAGGAACACGGTGGAGACTCGCTGGTCGGTAGTTCCCTGTGCCATCATCGAGCGCTTGTCGCGGTCAAAATCGATGACCGGAGCTTCGACGATGTTCGCGCCCTGCCAAAGCCTCGCCCCTCCGCTATAGTGCGCGGTTCCGGTCGCGCGTTTCGCGATCATCTGGGCGGCGGTTACGTGGATCGGTTCCGCGGTGGCCAGCATGGCTCCGTTTGGCTGCTCCTTCAATTCCGAGTAAGTGGTCTTTACCTGGCCATCGCCGGTGGCATCGCCGGTCTTGCGATTAATGCGCATGCGGTCGGCGGTCGAGGTCATCCCCTGGTCGACAATTCGTGGATCGCCGGTGAGGACCAGCAGTTCGTCAGTGGGACTGTAGCTGGCGCGCTCGGCCCAGGCTTCGCGAGAACCGCTGGGCTGCGGCTCGGTAAAGTGGAAGTCGCCCTCCTGCACAATACTGCCGAGACCACCTGCGGGATTCATCGCGACGGTTAGGTTCGCGCTGGTGGTCGTGCGCTGCGGCTGGCCTGGGGTTTCGGACACCATCTTCGAATTGGGCGATCCGAAGAGAGTGTCCAGTTTGCCTTGCTGGTTGAAGCGAGCGATGAATTTGTCGGCAGTGATGGTGGTGGTGGAACGGGCGGTGGCGTCTTCGGGATTCTTCGCGACGCTACTCTTAGCGGCAGCGAGTTCGGTGCGCGCCGCGCTTGATTTAGGAGCAGTAGAGTTCGGTGCCGGCAACAATCGAATCTTTCCGGCCCCGATTGTCTCGGCCCGTTCTAAGCCGTGCCCGTCAGGGCGGGCGAAGAAGTCGACGGCGTTGGCGGTCAACTCGGTCGTTTGCCCGTCGGCGCGTTCCGGTATCTGAACCAGCCTGACGTTTTCCAGCGCGTGTACTCGGCGGAGAGAGTTGTTCGGCCCGAAATCCATCACTACGCGCTGTGCGGAGCCCTGCGCATTGTGATCGCCTTGGGCATCAACGATGACACCGCCCGTCATCACTGCTGATTTCACCTGGCTCTTCGCGTCGAGGAAGATCTCGGCGTGCGGTGCTTCCGCGTTCGCCTGTGACTTGCCGTGAGTGTTGGCGATAACGTGACCATCCGCAGTCACCTGCTCGACCGTGTTGTCCTGACGCAAGAGTGTGGTGATCTCATCCGCGGTGACCGTTGTGTCGGAATTGCGCAGCCGCGCCTCGCGCAACACCACTCGATTCGGGTTCTTGGTAATCACGCCGTGTTTCGCTTCGAGCGTTTGCTTTCCGGGACCCGAACCTTCGAGGTGAATGTCCGATCCGAGGGTCAGCGTGGCAGCCTTCGAATCGTAAGTCGCGCCAATGGCGGTGCCGCTCACTTGCGGTATGCGGAACTCGATCAGTTGGCTAGTGGTTGCGATCCCGCTGTTGCGATTGAAGACCAGCCCGCTCGTCTTGAGGTGAATAGGATTCTTCAGTTCCGTGGGAGGAGTGAGGTCGGGTCTGACCAGGCCCTCGGTGTTCCCTTCGAGATCAATATGAACTTCACCGGCTGCGGTGATGTCGCCGGATTTCGGGTCATATTCGAATTGCGATCCGTAGATCTGGTCGAAACGATTCGACTCGCGCCCATACACAACGATGTTCACGTCGTGCAGTTCGGCCCGGCCGCTCTTGTACTGAATTTCCTTTGAAGCTTTGACGGTGAAGAGAGTTCGTCCGCCTTCCGACTTGGAGATGGAGAAGCTGTCAGCGCTCTGCTGAACATCGACTCCCAATTTGTCGGGCAAGGTCCTCAGGACGTTCCGGACGCGATAGCGACCATAGGTATAGAACCCGGCCAGCACGATCATGAGGAGGATCGCGGCGGAAACAATCCACGCCCTGAGCCGGCGGATAGTCACAGGCATTCTGTTGTTATCTTACGCGAATGGCAGCTGAGAGCGTGCTGGCCTTGAGCAGGAAATTCTGGCGCTGATGCGCGGGACGGACACTGGTGTGAACGTGTTATTCGGACTTCACCGTCCAATTGATTCCGCCGTCAGGCGAACTCCATGTCTCTCCCGCGCTAGTTCGGAAAGTCACATTCTTCGGGGCGGCGAGTTGAATGTTCTCAACGGTTCCGCGTGGCGAGTGGCCATCCACACTGGGCGCCAACTTCCTCCACGTGAGTCCGTTGTTCAGCGAAGACCACAGCGCTCCGTCATCTCCGCCGGCCCAAACGGTAGCGCCGGTTGAGGCTACCGCCTTGAATTTCGAAGGATGCTCACCGAGGGCCGTTCGCCAGTTCTGCCCGGAGTCGGTCGATTGCTGTAACTCGCCGGAGCTGCTCACGCGCCACAGAGTTCCTGCCGACTTCAAATCCAAAGACTTTTGCAAGACTATCGAGCGACGCCTGATCGTTAGGAAGGGAGTCGCCATCGGGCCCACTCGTACCTGCGATGCTGAATCCCGCGGCGTGCCGGACGCGTTCCCATTGGTTTGCGATTCTGCGACCTGATCGGCTGGCGCCAGCTCCGCGGCGGTTTGTCTACTGTATGTCATGGTGATTGGTGGAGGAGCTTGTGGTGCACTCTTCGCCGGCGCGAGAGCCACGTCGTTGCTCGAAACCGGATGTGCAGACGGCAGCGCTCTCTCTGCCTTCGCCGCTGCTCCAGCAGAAGCAGCCAATAGAGGACCTCCCACACCCTGGTTGGATGGCACTTTGGCGGCTTGTAGCTGACCGGTCTCCCTCGCGCGAAGCATTGGCGCGTCCTTCTGATCTGTGACATTGCCAGTCGGTGACTGTTTCTTCTCCGCCGGGAATTTGTCTACAGCTACTTCGTTGACGGCGGCGCCCGCAAGTTCATCACGCTCTTTCGGCGATGCTGCTTTGGACTTGGCTAACGCGTCGAACTTCGGAGCCATATCCGCCCGGAGAGCAGGTGACTGGGGCGCGGTCTCTTTGTCCGTCGCGGGAACACCAGGCACGGGTGTCGGTTCGTTTTGTTGCTGCACAATCGCCGGATTCGTTTCGGTTCCCGCGGGGAGTTCCTGTCGCGTGACTTCCTTGCGGTTCAGCCAGACTGCACTCAACACCACCGCCGCTGTGGCTCCTGCTGCGGTCCAGCGTAGCGGTCGCAAAGACCAGAAAGAGCGGCTTGGTTTACGATCGACTAGCTTTGGCGCTGCAACCAGCTCCGGCTCAGCGACGGCTGCTCCGGCAAGTGCTGCAATCTCTCGGCAATCCGCGCAGCGAGCCAGATGCGCAAGCACCTGATCGCGCTCACGGGCGGGTAACGCCTGCTCCGCAAATGCGGTCAGCAGATCAGCATCCGGGTGCGCGACCTCAGCCCCGAGCTGTTCGTTCTGCAATCTTCGCTGCGCGATTTTTGGTATCTCTGCCAACGTCTTTGTCCCTGCGTCCCTGATCCCTGCGTCCCTGCCGAGGAAATCACCTGAGGCTTTCTGCCCAGCCCCGATTCCCTGCCGAAATTTACTAGCCCGGTGTCGTCTCTCTATTGAACGGTGCGGCCGGCTTTTCTTGCGCCAGCCGATCGCGCACATTCACCTGTAAATCCCTTACATCCGTTTCCAGAGCTTCTTCTGCCTGCCTATGGCTCATGCCGCGCTTAACCAGGCCGTCGAACAGCGCCTGCCGCAGTCGTTTCGTAATGCGTTCCAGCTTGCGACTGGCCGTTGCCTCGTGGAACCCCAGCATGCGTCCAATTTCTGCCAGCTTGCGTTTATCCAGATAATAGGCCGCCAGGATCGTGCGATCTTCGGCCGCCATTTCGCGGAAGACTTCGTCGAGAGCCTCATTCAGGCGCACATCCACCGGGGCTTGCGGCTCCTGCCGCGGCGCCTCGAAGCTCACGCCATCCTCTTCCTTTTCTTCCAGGCTGACCAGACGCTTCTGCGTGCGATAGCGATTCACGAACTCCTGCGCCAGCACCGTCCGCAACCAGCCATCTAGCGATCCGCGCCCGGTGTACGAGGCCAGCTTCGACGCTCGCACGCCCTCGCGCTCACTCAGGCCATAAAGTTCGGCGTAGATGGAATCGGCCAGCTCGCGGCCGCGCGAGTCGTCGCCGGCAATCGCTCGGCCCGCATCGTAGAGCTTCTCGCGAAAGCGGGTGAGAAACACATCCCACGCCTTCTCCTGACCCGCGGCGCATGCCCTGGCCAGAGCAAGATCCGCGACGCGCAGGGTCTGGTAAAGCTCCCGCGCGTGTTCTACTCCAGCATCGGCGGGCAAATACTTTTCGCCGATCTGCACCAGGATCTGGTGGAAGTCTTCGCGGGCAAGCCCCAGCCCTTCCGCACCGCTGGTACGAAGAAGGTCGGCAAACTGGAGTTCCAGCGCGGAAATCCATTGCCGCCGAGGCGCGACTTGGGTGCTACCGCTCATTCGATTGGTGGGATCGTACATCTTCCCTTGCAAGAAGGGCAGTCCCCAACGTTCTCCTCACGTAAGTAGAGTTCTCCCGCCCGATCGAGGTCATTGCAGGGGTGTCCTCGCCGTCGCCCGAGATCCCAAAGGAACGCACATGAAAACCGAGTTGATGCTGTGCCTTGCAGGTATGTTGTTCTTCGCATCCGCAGTTCCAGCCGGACAGATCGAGCACCGCTATAAGGTTCTCTCCCCGATCTCGCACGGCAACCTGACCATTTTCCCCGTGGTTGCGTCGTCTACCCACGATACCAGCGAATTCCTTACCCTGGACGAAGGCATTCGTTCGGGCGAGGTGGTGGTTACAGAATCGGGGAATGTAGCGCCGCTCATCCGCCGTCGCGGGCCGTACCCTCCGCCGCAGAGCGGCGCCCAAGTCAACACGCTGGTGCTGATCAATAACTCCAAGCGACCGCTTTTGTTGCTGGCCGGAGAGATTGTCACTGGCGGCAAACAGGACCGCGTAATCGGCAAAGATCGCATTGTTCCCGCTGAGAGCGATCCCATTGATCTTGGAGTCTTCTGTGTTGAGCCGGGACGCTGGGTCGCGCGTAGTGACAAGTTTGGAACCACCATTGGACTGGCGCAACCGAGTGTGCGCGCGAAAGCAATGGTGGACAAAGATCAGCAGAAGGTGTGGGACCAGGTGGCGGAAGCGCGAGGCGCACTGGTTGCGGCGGCCCCTCCGCCATTGGGCGGCCCGGCAACGGCCGGCGTAAACGGCAGAACCACGACTTCGTATGCCGCGACGGTCGAGAATGCAGAAATCAAGAAACAACTCGATGACGTCGTCATCCCGATGCAGCAAAGCTATACGCAACTGATTCATCAATTGCGCGATCGCAACGCTGTTGGCGTGGTGGTTGCGGTGAACGGCGAAATCATATGGGCCGACATCTTCGCCAGTCCTTCGCTGCTGGAGAAGTATTGGTCGAAGCTCGTTCGCTCTTATGCCGCTGAAGCTATGGTCGAGCACGCCAACGGCAAGCACGTCACCGAAGCAGCAGCCGAGGCTTTTCTTGAAAATCTCCAGGGCAATCACGAAGTGGTAGACACCGAGGCGGGCGTATTTCGGCAGGCGGAAATCAGTGGCTCGAATTTCAAGGTGTTTCAGCTGACCTCGCTGCTGCCGAACACCGGATTCGATGTGCATGTCGCGAAGATGACCGATTCCAATGCACCTACGACTGTGGGGCGCGTGCGAATCGAGTAGGCAGCAGGAAGGGCAGTCCCGAGTCGCGCAGGACAGGCAATCCCGCTTGTCCTGCCAACTCGTTTGCTATCCCCGCTTTCTGACGACACACTGAACGCATCTGCAAATTAGTCCCATAGAATCTTTTGATTTCCCTCGGGTAAACCGCTGGCGTATTAAATAGTCAATAAGCGTGCCGGTAATTCAGGGGGACAAATGAACACTGAGTTTGCCTTCCGGCTCCTGCTTGGCGCGCTTTCACTTGCGGGCTGTGGGCTGTTCTTCATCTTTTTCCTGCTGTTCGGCGACGAACGGGACGTCGATCCGATCTATCGCTCCGAAACGAGCGCCACAAGCGAGTGCGAACAGCGTCTTGACGTCGCGTAGCTAGCGCCAATCTTCCGCGGTGTTGCGGCCGCCGCTGTCCCGACAGCAGCGCACCGGGATCTCACCCTGGATGTACAATCACCAACCATGTCTGACCTAGCCGCCAAAACTTGTGTTCCTTGCCGCGGAGGAGTTCCACCGCTCGCCGGCGATCAGCTGCACACACTAGAGCAGGAAGTTCCAGGGTGGCAGGTGGTCAATGGCCATCACCTGAAGCGTGCGTTCACCTTCCCTGATTTCCGCGCGGCTCTGGCGTTCGTGAACCGCGTTGGCGAGATCGCCGAAGAGCAGGGACATCATCCCGATATTTTTCTGGCTTGGGGAAAAGCGGAGATTACCACCTGGACTCACAAGATCGACGGCCTGACCGAGAGCGACTTTATCCTGGCTGCGAAGATCGATCAGCTTCCGCACTGATTGCGACTACATGGCGTGCCCGTTGCCCTTGGCTTTTTCGCGCACCTTGATGGTGCGCTTCAATTGCGGAATGAGCGCGTTGTAATACTCGATCATTGCGGTCACACGTTGCTCTTCGGACCGCATCCCCAGCAGCGTCTGTTTGAAATCCAAGTCGAGCGGCAAACTTCCGGCTAGCTGAAACGATAGTTGCGGATCGTCCAGCTCGACCTCCGGTGATTCCCCGCCAGATACTCCCACCAGTTCCTTGTGCAGATCGACTAGTTTGTCGAGCTCTGCTTTGGCGGCAGCTCCGGGGTCGTCCTCGAAGAAGGTCACCTCGGCTCTCAGAAAGGTTCGCTCCTGGTCGAGTCGTGCGATCTCGAAGCGCTTCTGTCCCTGGGTGACGATGTCCATACGGCCGTCGTCATATTTTTTTGTGACTTCCAGGACTTCCGCCGTGCATCCGACCTCGGCTATGGAGTTATTGTTCAGCAGCCGCACCAGTCCGAACTGGTCGTTCTGCGACATGACCTCCGCGATCATTTCCTTGTACCGTGGTTCGAAAATGTGCAGCGGAAGCGGAGCGCCCGGCAGCAGTACCAGCTCCAGCGGAAATAATGGGATCAACTGGCTCACCGTCCGATTTTACGATACTGATAGAATCGTTCCAATTTTCGAAGCTTTCACGGGGCACTCGCATCTGATCGTAAGGGACCGTAAGCTTGGGACAATCCTGCCACTTTGCTGACTGATTTTAATGTCGTTCTGATCTCGACCTATGACCTCGGCCATCAGCCGTTTGGCCTGGCTTCGCCCGCGGCCTGGCTGCGCGAGCGCGGAGCGACTGTCGATCAACTGGACCTCTCGCAGGAAGCCCTGGGCAAGCACGAAGACGTTGTGAGTCGGGCCGACCTGATCGCGCTTCATCTGCCGATGCACACCGCGACACGAATCGCGGCGCATGCTGTCCCGCGCCTGCGGCAGCTGAATCCTCGAGCGCATCTTTGTGCCTATGGGCTCTACGCGCCGCTGAATTCTGACCATCTCCACGCGCTCGGCGTGCACACTATCATTGGCGGCGAATTTGAAGGACGCTTGCTTGCGCTTGCCGAAGGCTTGCATGGTGATTCGGAACCTCAGGCCGGACTGCAGATTTCACACGATAGGCTGACGTTTCTGACGCCGAGCCGCAACGGGCTACCTGACCTCGCTAAGTATTCGAAGCTGGTATTGCCGAACGGCGAGCAGCAGCTTGCCGGATATACCGAGGCCAGCCGTGGCTGCAAGCACCTGTGCCGGCATTGCCCCATAGTCCCGATTTACGAAGGAAAATTTCGCGTGGTGCAACGCGATGTGGTGCTGGCCGACATTCGCCAGCAAGTCGAGGCGGGAGCGCAGCATATTACCTTCGGCGATCCTGACTTCTTTAACGGGCCCACGCATGCTGTCGAACTGGTAAAGGCTTTGCATCGCGAATTTCCGAAGCTGACCTACGACGCTACGATCAAGGTCGAGCACTTGCTTCAGCAGGCCGAGCTTTTGCCGACCCTACGGGATACCGGATGTGCATTCGTCGTCAGCGCCGTCGAGTCGCTCGATGATCGAGTCCTGCAGCTTCTCGACAAAGGTCACACGCGAGCCGACTTTTTGAAAGTCGTTCAAATCTTCCGCAATCTCGGACTGGCGCTGAGTCCGACTTTCGTGGCCTTCCATCCGTGGATGTCGCTCGCGAGTTACGAAGAGTTCCTGATGGCGATGGCCGAGCTGGAACTGATCGAAAACGTGCAGCCGATTCAACTCGCGATCCGGCTGCTGATTCCATCGTGCTCACGATTGCTGCAACTGCGTGAAGTACAGGAGATCGTCGAGCCATTCGATCAGGCTTCTCTCAGCTATCCTTGGAAGCACGCCGACCCGCGGGTCGATTCGCTGCAGCGCGAACTCGAACGCACTATACAGTTTTCGGTCAAGCTGGAATATGATCGCTCTACGATCTTTGAGTACGCGTGGCATCTGCTGCAACAGGCCAAAGGATCGGACGACGAGGTCCTTCCCACGTTGCCGGCATTGGCCGCACGGGCTACCATCCCATATCTGACCGAGCCCTGGTATTGTTGAGCGGAACCCACCACGGGCCAGTTGGCCCCATTCTGAAGATGGCACGACGCCAGATCATATGCATGACGCGCCGCATGCGCGACGAAGATCCCGATCGCCACATTTCGCACGTTGGGATCGGGGACGACCAAGGCTGGTCGCGCGTATTGATGGTGGAAGAGATTCTGATGCAATTGCGGTTAGCGGACGGCGATCGCTATTTCGTTCGTGGACGCGATGGGTGGGAAGCCGACGTTCGCCTCGGCAAGTGCCCGTTCTGCGTGCAGCCACATCAGTTCTTGAGCTCGACTCCCGACCTGATGGGCAAAGACAAGCTGCTGTTGCTGCCGCAATGCGGCGAATAGAGCGGCTGTATCTTTAGTCCTTCTTCTCTTCTTTCTTCTCTTCGTTTCTTCTCTTCCTTCTTTTCGATCGCAGCGTCCGCTTTCTCCGGCGCCAATTTCGGCGCGTCGCCTTCCAGATACTGCACGATCACCGAGATCCTACGGTTCGCCGGATCTTCCGGATCGTTCTTATTCCGCAGGCTCTGGTCGGCATAGCCGCGCACCTGTGCAATCTGATTCTCGCCCAATCCGCCTGCACGCAGAATCCGTCGTGCTGCGTTGGCGCGGTCTACTGAAAGCTCCCAATTCGTGTAGGCATCGGTACCGTAAGGCTTCGAGTCAGTGTGGCCTTCAATCGAGACACGATTCGGCAGCTTCCCGATCTCTTGTGCCAGCGCGTTCAGCAACTCCTTGCCGTCTGGACTCGGATTCGAGTTCCCAATATCGAAGAACGTTCCCTTAGCAGTTTCCAAAAGTTCAATGCGCAGGCCTTCTGCCGTGATCGTCATCTCGATCTGTTTGCTCAGCTTTTCAAAATTCGAGACCTTGCGAATCCTCGCCTGCAATTCTTCCTTCAGTTTGGTAACGTTCTGCTTGGTAAGCGCGAAGTTCTCGCCCGATCCCTGCATGTTCGAGCCCACGAGCTTCGACGATCCCGACGGATCCTTGAAATATCCGCCGATCGCCTCCTGCACCTGCTTGCTGGTATTCAGGAGCCACAACACGATGAATAGCGCCATCATCGCCGTCACGAAATCGGCGTACGCGACTTTCCACGCGCCTCCATGGTGGCCGCCGTGGCCGCCCTTTTTCTTGATGATGATTCGTGGTGCCAAGTACGGGGCCTTTCTCGTTTACGACGCGGCCGGTGCAGCAGCCGCCGCAGCCGCGGCAGCGCTGCCTTTACATGCAGTTTCCAGCTCCTGAAAACTCGGACGAACGCGCTGCGGAATCGCCCGTCGCGCAAATTCCAGCGCCTGGATCGGAGCGTTGCCTTTCACGAACGAGATCAGCAGCACTCGCAATACCTGGTGATACGCATTCTCTTCATCGGCCTCCTTGGCCATGTTTGCCGCCACGGGTCCGACAAAGCCGTAGCACAGCAGGATCCCCAGAAACGTGCCCACCAGCGCAGCCGCCACCTTGTGCCCGATTTCCTCGGGCGGCCCACCCAGCGCGCCCATGGTAATCACCACCCCCAGCACTGCCGCCACGATCCCAAGCCCCGGCAGCGAATCGGCCATCGTGCTGAGCGCGGCGATCGGCTGGCTGGCCTCGTGATGCGATACTTCCATGTCCATCTCAATCATCTGGTCCAGATCGAAGGGATCCACGTTTCCGGTAATCGCCATGCGCATGGTGTCGCAGACGAAATCGCGTGTGTGATGATCCTTGAGAAAGTTTGGGTACTTCTGAAAAATGGGACTCTTGTCCGGACCTTCGATATCGCCCTCGAGCGCCAGTAGACCCTCGCGGCGCGCCTTATTCAGTAGCTCGTAGCAAAGCTTCATGCTGTCGAGATAGAGCTGCGTGTTATAGCGCGACGGCTTGAGCGCTCCGATCACGCCACTGACGATCTTCTTCAGCACGTGCAGAGGATTGGCAATCAGCACCGTTCCCATCGCTGCGCCGCCGATGATCAGCAGCTCCGCCGGCTGGATCAGCACTTTCAGGTTTCCATGCTCCATCAGGTATCCGCCGGCGACCGCGCCCAGCACCACAAGGATTCCGATTATGATGAACATCCGCGACTCTCCCCTGGGCTGTCATCATTTTTGTGTTCTTGTTCCAGTCTCTTCATCAGTTCCTCGGGTGATTCGTCCGGACGCACGAACGAACTCGCCACCTTCACTTCCAGGTTTACGCGGTCTCCCCACCACATCAGGCCGCAAGTCTGCGCCAGGCATTGCAGTTTTTCGGGAAGCTGCCGCGCAAACTCGTCGCCGCAATGGGGCACCAGTAACAGCAGCCGGTGCTCCGTCCAGCAGCCCAGGTAATGCGGGACCGTCAACACGCCGCGAACTGTCTGCACCGTTGCACGGAGTGCTGTCTCCGCAAGTTCGACGCCGCGATTCTTCCGCATGTTATTGAGGTGTTGCACTTCGATGAGAAATACCGCGAGACGCGAGGTGGACTGCGAAAGCGAAAGCTGTAACTGTTCGGTGGTCGCCAGGACAGATGGAATCTTCAATTGCGGATCGACGCGCGATGCGGTTTCCGTGATCCAGCACAGTCCCTCAGGGCTGTTGTTCTCTTCGACAAACAACTCCGCGATGGCCACGATCGCGCCATGTGGATCGAGCATCGGCAAAGCGAGAATTCTTACGGGAATGCGCTGCCCCTCTTTGTGCCGCAAGTAAAGATGCTCCTCGGCCGGCTTTCCGTCGCGCAGTGTGAATGTAAAAGGACAACCGTCGCTCGCGCACAATGCGCCGCCTTGAGGGCCGCAGTGCACCAGCAAGTCATCGGCGCAACAACGCCCCACCACCTCTTGCGCGTGATAGCCTGTGATCCTCTCGGCTGCTTCGTTCCAGTACAGAATCGTTCTTTCCGGATCGACTACATAGAACCCGAACGGAAACTTATCTGCGAGGCCTCGCAGTATTGCGGGATTGTCAAAGGCGGAAGCCAAGGCGTTCCTCAGCTATTTAGTCGGCAGAATGAGGCGGGAACTTCAACTCTGTGGAGATTGCAGAGAGAGGCAATTAGCGATTTGTCGATTCGAAGTGCGGTTCGAAAAAGAAAATGGCGCGGACACGCATGAACCATGTCCGCGCCACAGAAGAGATAATCGTTCTAGAACTATGCTTCGTCTTCGCGTAATTTCGCGATCACGGTGAAATCTTCCAGCGTGGTTACGTCACCTTTCACTTCGCCGTTCGTAGCCAGTTCACGTAGCAGGCGCCGCATGATCTTGCCGCTTCGCGTCTTGGGCAGAACGTCGGTGAAGCGAATCTCGTCGGGACGGGCGAGCGCGCCAATTTCTTTCACCACCCACTCGCGCAGTTCCTTTTTAAGTTCATCGGAAGGCATGTTGCCGTGCTCGAGCGTGACAAACGCCGAGATCGCTTGGCCCTTGATCTCATCGGGACGCCCCACGCAGGCAGCTTCTGCGACTTTCGGGTGCGCGACCAGGGCCGACTCCACTTCCATCGTCGAGAGGCGGTGTCCGGAGACGTTGATCACGTCGTCCACGCGACCCATGATCCAGTAGTAGCCCTCTTTGTCGCGCCGCGCGCCATCACCGGTGAAGTACGAACCGGGAATCTGCGACCAGTACTGGCTCTTGTAGCGCTCCGGATCGCCCCAAATTGTTCGCAGCATCGAGGGCCAAGGTTTGCGGATCACCAGGTACCCGCCAGAACCTTCCGGCACCGGCTTGCCGTCGAGCGTAACGACTTCGGGAACAACGCCGAAGAACGGCTTGGTCGCCGAGCCCGGCTTGGTGGCGATCGCACCCGGAATCGGCGAGATCATGATGGCGCCTGTCTCCGTTTGCCACCATGTGTCGACGATCGGGCAGCGGTCATGGCCGATTGTCTCGCGATACCACATCCAGGCTTCAGGGTTGATGGGCTCGCCCACGGTGCCCAGCAGCCGCAACGAATCCATCTTGTGCTTGTTGGGCCAGCTATCGCCCCACTTGATGAATGTGCGGATTGCCGTCGGCGCCGTATAGAACACCGTCACCTTGTGGCGGTCGATAATGCTCCAGAAGCGGTCGGGCTCAGGGAAGTTGGGTGCGCCCTCGTACATAACCACCGTCGCGCCGTTCTGCAGCGGACCATACACGATGTAACTGTGGCCAGTCACCCAGCCGATGTCGGCGGTGCACCAGTAGATGTCGTCTTCCCGGAGGTCGAACACAATCTTCGTCGTCAGGTACGTTCCCACGGAGTATCCGGCGGTAGTGTGCACCACGCCCTTCGGCTTGCCCGTCGTGCCGGACGTATAAAGGATGTAGAGCGGATGTTCCGCGTCAAGCGGCTCGGCTTCGTGCTGATCGGAAGCCTTGGCCATCAACTCGTGCCACCAGTGATCGCGGCCCGATTTCATCTCCACCGCACTGCCGGTGCGTTTGTAGACAATCACATGCTTCACGCTGGGAGTGTTGACGACGGCCTCGTCGACGGTGGCTTTGAGCTTTACTTCACTGCCGCGGCGATGCGAGCCATCTTGCGTGATGACGGCAACTGCTTGCGCGTCGTTGATGCGATCGACGAGCGAATTAGCCGAGAATCCGCCGAAGATGATCGAGTGCGGAGCGCCGATACGCGCGCACGCCAGCATCGCGATGGGCAATTCCGGCGTCATGCCCATATAAATAGCGATGCGATCGCCCTTCTTGATGCCGAGACCCAGAAGCACATTGGAGAACTTCTTTACTTCGGTGAGCAGTTGCGCGTAAGTGAGCGTGCGGAGATCGCCCGGCTCGCCTTCCCACAGCAGAGCAGTCTTATTGGCGCGTCCGCTCTGCACGTGGCGGTCGAGACAGTTGTAGGCAAGGTTGATCTGCCCGCCCTCGAACCACTTCGCCCAGGGAGCGTTCCATTCAAGAACCTTGTCCCACGGCTTGAACCAGTGCAACTCGTTGGCGACGTCGCCCCAGAACTTTTCGGGCTGCTCGACCGATTCCTTATAAAGACGTTCGTACTCTTCCAGACTCTTTATGTGTGCCTTTTTCTGGAACTCCGCGGATGGCTCGAACTTGCGCTGCTCCTGCAGAGTTGAATCAATGCTGGTGTCTTGCGGATTAATTGTAGTGTCCTGTGCCATCTATTCCTCGCGAATCGATAAGAATCGTATTGCGATTGACTACTGTTCCATGGTCGAAATGTCGCGTTGTTCCGACGCAACCATGGGCCACACGCACGGTCACGAACGCTTTGATGACCTCGCCTTTCAGCGCGTCGGGAATGCCGACCGCCGCGGCTTCGGCCATCGCCGCATACACGGTCCTTCACCGCCACATCGCCAGTAGCATAACATCCGGGAATCTTCTGCCACTCTCACCGGCTGCGCCGGGTATTCCTCCGCGACCGTGAGTAGATTGGAAGTGGCTTCAGGAGCGGCGGCCTTAAGAGCGGTGGTCATAATTGCCTCCGGATGAGAACAAATACCTTGGCCGAAACTGAGTCATCCGCGGCATGGTGCAGGAGGAAGGAAAGAGCAAGACGACACGACTGAATTGGGAGCTAGCAGGGCGCCGATAGATCAAGATTCAATCGACGCCCTGCATTCCCTCACAGTTTCTGTGTTTGCGGTCTTGCCTGCACTTCGTCCCAAATCTTAACGCCGTGGGACTCCCTCAACGCCAGTGAACCAATCACGAATGTCATGGTGGCCACTGCCATCGGGTAATACAAGCCGGCATAAATATTTCCGGTTGCAGCTACGCTGGCGATACCTATCAGGGGCACCAATCCGCCGAATACGCCGTTGCCGATGTGGTACGGAAGCGACAACGATGTGTAGCGGATTTTTGCTGGAAAGGCTTCAACCAGGTAAGCAGCGATGGGCCCGTAAATCATGCAAACGAAAATCACCTGCAGAAAAACCAGGAACACCAGCATTGGCTTATTGGGATTGGCAGCCTCTTTCACCGCTACCAGCTTGCCGGTTGGGTCCTGAGTCATGGGGGTTAATTTTGTAGCACCGGTCACCTTGTCCTTGGTGGACTGCACGGTAACAACGTTCGTGCCTGCTGCACGCTCCATCGCTTTGTAAATCGGAATGTAGGAAATCACCGCGATGAGGCACGCCGCCATCATGATCTTCTTGCGGCCAATCTTGTCGGAAAGCGCGCCGAAGACGGTGAAGAATGGCATGCCGAACAGCAACGCTATAGCGACGATAATGCTCGCCTGCTTCGCATTCACCTTCAAAATCGTTTGCAGGTAGAACAACGCGAAGAACTGCCCGGTGTACCAGATGACTCCTTGTCCAGCGGTGGCGCCGAACAGCGAAATCAAAACGCGCTTCAGGTTGTCCCACTTGGTGAACGCATCAAGCAGAGGCTTGGCGGAAGTCATGCCAGCGCTTTTGATCGATGAGAAGATCGGCGATTCCTTCATCTTCATGCGGATATAGAGGGACATCGAGACCAGCACGACGGAGAGAAGGAACGGAATACGCCATCCGTAGGCCTTGAAGTTAGCCTCCGTCATCAGGCCTTGCACGGAGAGGATCACGCCCAGCGAGACAAACAAGCCGAGCGTCGCCGTGATCTGGATGAAGCTCGTGTAATAACCACGTTTACTGTCGGGTACGTGCTCGGCAACGTAAACCGCAGCACCGCCGTACTCACCACCGAGTGCCAGACCTTGCATCACGCGGATCAGGATCAGCGCGATCGGCGCGAACCATCCGGCGGTTGCGAAGGTAGGCAGGAGACCGATGAGCGCGGTAGCTCCGCCCATGATGCTCAAGGTTACGATGAACGCATACTTACGCCCGATCAGGTCGCCGATGCGCCCGAAAAAGAGGGCGCCGAAAGGACGCACGAGGAAGCCAACCGCGAACGTAGCCAGGTACGCGATGTAGGCGAAAGTATCGTTCCCTGGTGGATAAAACTTAACGGCCAGAATTGCCGTTAGACTTCCGAAGATATAGAAGTCGTACCACTCAATCATGGTTCCAACAGCGGAGGCCAGAATGACTCTGCGAATGCTGTACTCCGGTTGCTGGAATCCTGACCGACTTGCGATGGACTGCGTTGCCATGCGTGTATCTCCTCAAAGCCGCCAAGTTTGGATTGCAAAGAAAGACTGCTTAGAGTCGCGAAGAATGCCCCACACCCGACCCTATCGCCCACGGCGGATGAGTCAAACACAACAATCGAAAGAATGCAACGAAGTGTTATCGGCTCGTTAAAAACTGCAAATTACGCGGAACTTGTAACGACGGTATTCGCGAAGCGGCGAGCTACGAACGCCCTAAACGGTTGCGAGAACCATCTCGAAAAACCGAAGGCGGGGTGGACCCATGTGCCGTGCAGCTTCGCATAACCCGGGAATACGGGCACGTCACCATCAATGGTGATCCGACGACGCGTTGCGGAGGACAGGAGCGGAGGCCGCGTCTCGAACGGAGCGAAGCTCTTGGGCCGGCGTGCGCAGAGCGGCAAGCCGGATTCCAGCCGCCATTGCTCCATTTGCACACCTCCCTGCCGGCACGATCTGTAAAGCCACCCCGGCTATCATTCGGTGAGGCGCATTCTTTGTCCTGCCACCCACGTGTGTCTGTGAGCCGGATCACACAACCCTGGTGATGCGCGCAAACAGGCTCGATTGCACCGTTTGTGAAAAGGTCGCAAGGCAGACGTGCGAGACGGAGCGCCGCAGAAGTTCAAAAACAGCAGAACTGTTAATGGATTGTTAACGAAAGATTTCAGGAGGGGAGGTCGGGGCCGGAACCACTCCGGTCCAGTCACCAAGTGGCACTAAACTTGTCACGCATATTTTCTAAGTTCCTGGGGTTTACACCTGCTGGCGCAAGTACATCCCTTGCGCCACGATGAAATTCAATTCTGACTCACAGGAACCTGCAATGAAGCATCGTTTTGCTCTAGCCTTCGCCGCGGCTCTGATCCTCTTCTCAGTAGGGTCGATTTCCGCTCAGCAAGTCCGAACAGCGGAATTCAACCGCTCCCGATCGAGTGCTCATGTCGAGCATGTAAAGAAGCATCACAAGCACAAGCATCACCACCACAACACGAATCGGGCGTAAGGGATCAGGCCTCTCCGGTGCTGACCTTCATCCGGTGAGCCATAACCAGATCGTTCCGAATAGCAAGGTGCAGATCGTGACCGGCACGCCAGCGCGCAGATACTGGCGGAAGCTGATCTGCACCTTTGTTTTCGCCTGTTCCACCACAATGATATTGGCGATCGATCCGGTTATGGTCAGATTCCCGGCCAGAGTGCTCGCCATACTGAGGATCAGCCAGCCGCGATGCGGGTCCTGAAATCCGGGGATCAGTGACTTCAGCAACATCACAGCCGGGACGTTACTCACCAGGTTGGAAAAAACCGCTGTAACAGCAGCCAGCACCGCCGGGTTTTGCAGATTCCAGTGACGGGCCACATCAAAGAGCAGGCGTGTGATACCGACCTGCTCGGCGCCCGCAACAATGATGAACAGTCCCACAAAAAAGACCAACAGCCCCCAGTCGACTTCTTCGTAAAGATGCCGCGGTTCCATGGTGCGGGTTATCAGTAACAGGGCCGCTCCCACGGCTGCAACCAACGGTGGCGGGAATCCGATCAGGAATCCGGCAAGTACGCCTAATACCACGACCGACGGCTTGATCCACTGATCATGAGTTAGCGACCGACGCTGGAGTCTTGTTGGCTCAACATTTCGCGCTTCACGTGAGCATCGCGGAACAGCGCCCGCAGGATTGCCCAGTCTAGAAAAAGTCCGGCTACGGCTACTGGTCCCAAGTGCGCCAGGAAGCTGCGATAACTAATACCGGAGTACGACCCAATGAGGATGTTCTGAGGATTGCCGGTGATGGTGGCGACACTACCGATGTTCGACGCGGTGGCAACCGCCAGCAGGTAGGGCAAGGGATCGAGGCGCATGCGATCGGTAAGGGTCAAAACGATCGGGACCATCACCAGGCAAATGATATCGTTCACAAAAAATGCGGACAGAAGGCCAGTAGTGAAGATGACCGCCGGCAGCAGGTGCCTCGAGCCCAACCGCGAGACGATGAAGAACGCAATCGCATCGAACGCACCGGCCAGCCGGAGATCACCGACGATCAGCATCATCGCGAAAAGCAAAACGATGGTCGCGAAATCCACGGCGCGAATGGCTTCTCCGCCATTGACGATGCGGAAGGCCACCATGAGCACCGCGCCGATGATCGCGGCTCCAGGGCGATCGATTTTCGTGCCCGGAAATTTGCCAAGCGCGAATACCACATAGCTGGCCAGGAAAATGGCCACGCCCGCGGCAACGCGCGCTTCGGTCATCTCATGAGCATTCAGCACTTGCAGGCTGAGGATGTGGAATGCATTGGGCATTCGTTCGAACATCGTAGCACTCACGCGCGAATAGCTCTTTCGCCCAAAAAGAAAAGGCGTGCCGCTTGGCACGCCTCAAGGAGGATTCGTTTGTAACTGCCGCTAGAGTTGCTTCATGGGCAGCAACGCAGCACTGTTCTGTGGAAGTTCTGCGCGTTTAGGCCGTACGGTTTGCGACCGCAGGCGGCGCTTCGTTTCGGCTTCATTCAGCACTGAGTCCAACACCAAGCTGTATTTGTCCGCCGTCCGCGCGCGCGTAAGGTTTTGCAAAATGTATGCCCTCCCATTGGCTCCCAACCGGCCACGCAATTCACTGTCCCGGTAGAGAGTGACGATCGCCTTGGCCAGTTCCTCGGCATTTTCGGGAGGAACGCAAATACCCGCTTTGGCTTCCTGCAATATTTCCGCTGCTTGACCCTCTACACCAAGGATGACCGCGCGGCCGCAAGACATGAACTCGAGCATCTTGGTGGGAATGACCGTCTGAAATACGTCGGCCTTCTTCAGAAGCGTCAGACACACGTCGGAAGCTCGAATGAACGCCGGCACGGTTTCGCGCTCCTGCGCCGGCAGAAGACTCAAGTTCTTCAGCCCGCAGCGACCGGCTTCCTCTTCGACCTTCGCTTTTTCCGCACCGTCTCCGATCAGCAGCACGTGTGCTCCGGGGCATTCGCACCGAATCAACTGGGCAGCATCAAGAACGGTATCCAATCCATGCGCCATGCCGATCGTCCCGATGTACGACACGATAAACTTTCCCTCCAATGCGAACGGACGACGAATATCGGTGGGACCGCTTGGGGAAAACAGGTCCGTCTCGACTCCATTTTCGACGACATCAATTTTGCTTGCTGGGACGCCCCAGCGCTCGATTAGCTGCTCGCGAAATGCGGGCGTAACCACTACGATCTGGGTGCAACGTTTGTACAAGAACTTCGCAACCAATCCGACCGCCCGGTACAAGCGCCCGGTCGAATTCTGCGCTCCGACCGCGCACATTGATTCCGGCCACAGATCACGAATCTCCAGCACGAACGGAACTCCGAAAAACCGCGCCAGGAACCAACCGCTTAACCCGACCAGCAACTGTGGTGAAGTTGCGATCACGACTTCGGGCCGATCCAGAAACAATCCGGCCACGCAGGCGGACAAAAGAAAGGATACGTAGCAGATCACCCTTTTCCAGTTCTCCGCGTTTGCCAGCGGCCACAACCAGGTGCGCACTACATCCACATTGCCGACGCGTTCTCGACAGTGCAATCGGCGAAAGCGCTTGCGGTATTTTGGATCAACAATTCCGGTTGGATGGTTCGGAAAACCGGTTAACACCGTCACACGATCGCCGTTGTTAGCCCAATGCCGCGCTAACTCGGAGACTCGCGCTGCCGGCGCACACTTTTCCGGCGGGAAATATTGGGAGACGTACAGGATTTTCACGGTGGCGACTCTGAGCGGCTTTGGATTGAGGGAGTCGGCTGCTGCTCAGTAGTAGAGAAGCTTGAATGCGCACTTATGCAGGAACGCGTAACCACGCTTTAATGCGTTGCGTTGATATCCACTCCATTTGTGCGCGAAACTTGCGAACGTTCGATTCCCGGTGAGATGGCCCATCACCTCGAGCTGCGCGATGTGCAACCGGTGATAAAACGGGCTTGCCAGCATCCTCATGCGCATGCCGGATTGCTCGTAGAGCGACCAGAATCCGGTGTCGAAGTCCGATAGGCGGGTGGCCGCAGAAGCTGCAACCTGCCGGAAGAGCGCAAGCGCACGCTGATCTCCCGTCGCCAGCCAGTAATCGTAGAGGCCCCAACTCGCCCACAAGCAGCCATTCAGAATGTGCGTTGGCGGGTCGACAATGTACTCCTCGATCCAGACACGCTGACCCGTTCCAGCCAGCATCCCACCTGATTCCACCGGCGCGCTGAGCGCTAGAAACGCACGCTGCGCCGCCTCCAGATAATATTCGTCGCGCGTCTCCCGATAGGCTCGCACCAGCAGCGAAATGCCCTGTCCCTGCGCGAGTCCCGAGCACCAAGGAGCCTTGAGTCGCGACCGGTATTCCCAGTCAAAGTGGTGATTCCATACATACAGGCCAGCTTGATTTCGCTCCAGGTTACGAATCAGCCATCCGGCTGCGATCAAGAAACGGTCTCGATTCTCGTGCCGCCCCGTCCGGCGAAAAAGCGTGTGGTGGCCGAGCCCATGTTGCGCAACCGCAATCGGGTTATATTGCCACCCGATCGTACCCCGATAATTCAGCTTCGGGATCCCACAGACATCCACGTGCGGATAGTTCGCCTTGGCGATGAATGGCATGTAGTATTCGCCAAGTTCCGACGAGGAGATGTTGCGCGTTGCCTGCGGCTGATCGTGCCAGAAGTTCAGCTGGCTGGCTCCGCCCATCATGTACGCCGAAAAAATGCGGCGATAATAGTGTGAGCGCATAGTCTCGATCAGTTCAATTTCGGCGAGGACGTCGCAAGCGCGTGCGCCCCATGCTGTTGAGCAACAAGGCCAAGAACGAGTCGGGCGAATTGATCCGTCCAAAGCACTGAATCAAATCGCCGTGCCGTCTGCAACGCTCCTTCGCGGAGCCGTCGAACTTCCACGGGCGATTGCATCAGGTACTGCATTGCAGCGGCCAGGTGAAAAGTATCGTGTGGTTCCACCAGAATGCCGTTCTCATCGGTTACGATCTCCGGAATCGCCTGCCATCGAGTCGCGATCACTGGCAGCCCCGCGGCGAAAGCCTCCAGAATCACTCCAGGGTACCCTTCGCCCGAATAGTAAGTTGGCAGGAGAAGAACATCGTATGTCGATATTAAGTTGGCAACTTTCTCCCTGGGCAATTCCCCGCGATAGCGAACCGCGCTGGTGAAGTCACCGGTTTCTATGCCGTTGCGCAAAGGACCATAAACGTCCACAGTCGCAGCGTTTCCTAGAGAGTGGACCGCGGCGAAAATATCGCGTATGCCCTTCGAAGGCTTCACGTGTCCAATAAAGACGAACCGTGCAGTTTCGCTGCGTTCCTTTCGCGGTGCGGCACCAACAAGCGGACGGCTGTTCGGATACCACTCGACTCTCCGACAGCGCGGCCGAAAATACTGCTCCGCGATCCGCGTCTCTACGAGAAGCAGAGGACATCGCCACAAGATCCAATCCATCAGCTCACGCTGTCGGGCGGACATCTTGGAATGCTTGACTGACGCGTCCCCAAAGATTCGCAATACCCATGGGCGCCCAGCTGCACTGCATAGGATCCACAAAAACGCTGCATACAGCGCCGCTCGCATGCTGGAAACATGAAGCGAGACGACGTCACTCCTCCATATCAGAGTGATTGCGTGATAGGTAATCGAAAGCAAGCGCCAAAGGCCACTTATGCGGGACCTGCTGTGCGAAGTATCCACCACATTGACTGCGACATCCGGCTGAGCCTGCAACTCAGCCACCAGCTGCTGGAAGAGAATCGTCGCTCCTCCGGGTGGGCCGGTGAGCGGGCCGATCATCAGAATTCGCGTCATTATTGACTCAGGATTTGTTCGTACTGTTGGATCACGGAATCGAGATTGAATCGTTCCCAGAACGCCTCCCCAGGAAGTTCGCGCGGCCGCGGGGATGCGACCGTCTCCGCCATCGCACGCGCTAGCGCGGCCGGAGTTTCTTCCGCGATCAGCGTAACGTTATGGGTCGTCTCGGCAATCTCGCGGATCCCTCCAGGACAATCAATCGCCACGACAGGAAGCCCGACCGATATTGCCTCGAGCACGACGTTAGGCAGTCCTTCAAATTCGGAGGCCATCACCAGGGCGTGCGAATCACGCATCCATGATGTTGGATTTTGCTGGTACCCGACGAATCGAACTGAAGCCGCAACATCTGCGGAATCTGCTATATCTTCCAGCGATCCGCGGCAAGGCCCTTCACCCATGATTGTCAGAGTCGCGCTCGCGTAATGCTGGTGCTTCAGAATCGCGAACGCGCGGATCATCAGATCCAATCGTTTTTCTGGAGCAAGGCGGCCCACTGCGAGGAAGCGCGTCACGGCGGAATGATTCGCACCCGTGACGGCATCATTCTGCGCTGGCGTCACCGGGTTATACACGACGAGTACGTTTTCGGGATCCACGCGAGATGTACGTACCACGTCGCCTGCCATCGCCTTTGACTGGCAGATCACTCGATATGCGTGGCGTTGGCTCCATGCAAATGCCCGCCGCTCCCAACTTTCTGCCGCACGCCGCACAAGCTCGGCATCGTCCCTTGCCGCAGGAAAACCTCGGTACCGCGAGGTGCGAGTTTCGCCAGTAATGTCGTCAGTACTCCTGCCGGTCCGCCTGCGGCGAGTACGGTCCGCGGACGCAATCTCCAGATCAGCGCAGAAGTGCGATTCCCGCATAGCGTGCGTGGCGAAGCCCTAGTTCGTGAACAACTACATGGGCCACAACGGCCGCTCGCTCGGCCGCTTTCACATCGCCAAGAACTGCCAGATGTACTTCGAAACGTTTGCGATCGAGATTGCCCGCGATCGTGCTGAGCACTTTTTCTGAGCCGCCTGCCACTAGTCGCGGGACGACGATCAGTATCCTTCGTCGCACATTCATTGCTGGAGTACGAATGCCTCTACTTCATCCCGCTCGATGTGCCCGCGCCAACCCGCTGTGGGGCGGAAGTGGAACGACGGTTCAGGCGCTAATGCATCCAATCCGTCGAATTCCGCCTGGTTCGAATGGACTCGCACGTCTTCTGGCGCGAAATCTGCCAAGGGAAACTCGCGAACTCCATATCCCTGGAACACGGTAGGAATCTTGCGGAAGTCGAAGCCCATCATCCCCGCGACAACCGTATCGACGGCTACCGGCGAGAAGCCACCCAGCATCATTCCACAGACCTTTGTGTTGGGCTCAAGCGGACCCTCGCCTTCGCCGGCGATGATGGCATCCACCAGATGCAGGCAATTCCTCTGCACTTCGGGGCGCAAGATCCCTTCCCGGTCCGCATACAACAACACCCGATTCAGATCGAGCACAGTCCGCCACAGTGTGTCGTTGCCGTACCAGCTACCCTCGGTATACGGATCGCGACCCAGACGTTTGGCTGCCGCGCCCGCAGCGACCGATAGCGTCCCCCATGCCCGCCGCAACTCCGCCCGCGATTGAAGCGCTTGTTCCGCTAGCCGTGTCGAAAGCCGCTTGGAAGCGCTCGCGTTTAGATACTCATCCCCACGTTCCTTTGCGGCGCCGCACCGGTGATGCGGGAGCCAGTCTTTGTGTCCGTTGATTCCCACTAGATTCTTCAGCGCCGCAGTCATGCCCGCTTTCCTGTGGGTCTTCAGCTTGGAGATGGAAATGACGCAGTCGGCTTGCAGAATGGATCCGGACACAAGGTATTCGTTCTTCTGTTCGTTGTGGTGCTGCCCGACCGCGTCCGCGCCATAACAGGTAACGCGAAACCTGTCGCTCGCCTCGCTCACTGCCGCCAACATGCTTGCTTCCGCTAGATCAACGACCACATACCCGCGCGGATCGCCGTCCTCTTCCTCGACGCGCACCACGTGGCCGTGATCGCTGACTGCCCGCACCCGGCGAAAATCAACGATGTCGACATCCACGCCCCAGGTTGATTGAGCATAGTGTGCGATTTCGTGTAGTCCGTTGCATTCGCAGATCGCGTCGAAGTCAGCCATCTGTAGTGGCGCGTCGCCGATCACGATCCGTCCACGTCCCTGCAACGCCAGGCATGCGTAATCAACGACGGCCCGAATTATGGAACCATGAGTGATCACACAATCCAGGCTGCCGCCGCGCAGGTGACGATTCATCACCAGGTTTGGCTTGATGGCCACCATCTGCCCGGGAGAAACAAAGTTACCGAGCGGATTCCAATCCATGCGACCGTAGTGTGCATCATCGAGTTGAAGGAGATGGAGCGTCTCCCGCACCGCATCGTAGGCTGCGTTCGGCGTGCCGCTCCTCGACAACGGCCCGTCGTACTCGGGATATCGAATTTGCGGATGGAAAGGCGGGTCCGTCGCGTAACTCCATGCGCGCGGATCGTAGTGCAGAGCAACGTCAGGGGAAGAAATATTGCGACTCACTGCAAGGATGTCTCCAACTCAGAAATCGTGAACCGTTGTTTGCCGGACAGCGACGGTGCAATTGCGCGCGGAAATTCGATGCTCAGTTTTGCGTCGCTTCCCAATGCCTTCTCGGTCTCGGCGAGAATGCGGTTGAGATCGTCAGACCTGAATTCCGGGGTCGTGACAATGCGCAAAACGAAATCGGTCCTGCTCTTTTGAACAAACTGGAACTGGCGGACACTTTTCAATCCATAAAAGGCATGGGTGAAATATTCGCCGTGCACCTGGCGACCACTTGGCGACTGGATAAAGTCTGAGATTCTTCCAACGACCGTTTGCAGCATGGGACCGTGAAGGCCGCATGGGCACTCGCCCTTGCCCATCACTGCGAGATCACCGATTTCGTAGCGGATGAGCGGCATGACGAAATTGTTGAGTGATGTGACGAGCACTCGACCGGGTCGCCCGACTACAGGCGCGCCCGTTAGCGCATCGACTACTTCAACCACGTGATCGAGCGGATGAAGATGCAAACCGCTGCGGTGCAGGCACTCGCTGCCGATGCATCCGACCTCACGGCTTCCATACCGGTCGAATACGGGGACGCGGAAGCAGCTTTGGATCACGCTCCGTTGATCGTCGCTGAGCGATTCCGCGGAGGAGATAACGGAGGTCAATGGATAGGCGGGCCTTCGCCCCAAATCGATCAGATACTCGGCGTAGAGCGCCAGTGCACTTGCGTATCCAATAAGAACGTGGGGCCGATAGCCCTGCAGTTCGCGGTGATACTGCTCCATCGTGTCGCGTCCCATCGCGAACGCGTCGTAGAGTTTCACTCGGCGGGCCCTCATGAGGAAGCGCGACTTCATTGATCGAAAGCGCCCGCGATCTTTCGGAGACCCCCAAAGCATTGCGACTCGATCGCCGAATCTCCAACCTTGCATCGCGTCGCTGATCCACGCGGTCGCCAGGAGTTCGTCCCGGTATGCCTGGTCCTGCCAGACACTCACTGGGGTTCCAGTTGAGCCGCCGCTGCTGTTCTCAATGACACGTTCAGCGGGCCAGTTCTGCGCCCGCAAATCTTCGTGGCTCAATTGCAAGTCTTCGCGCTTGAGAACTGGAACGTAAGGAAGCAGATCGGCCCTTACATCGCTTGCGTTTCCGAAACCCGCCAAGCGTAATCGTTCGCGATAAAAGGGCACGTGTGCAGCCGCATGCTGCAGAATTTCCGTGAGTCTCAGGCGTTGAATATCCATCAGTTCTTCACTGCTTCGCCCGAGCATGAATGTCTTGTTACGATAGACGTTCAGAAGTCGCCGGGAGCCGCGCCCCAGTAGCAGGCATTGCAGTTCCATCGCGAGCTTCGAATGTCTCCTGTCAGTTGGAGAATTCATAATCCGCTGTCATCTCTTCTTCTGTAAGGTGGAAATCGAATTCACGTGCATTGACTCGCGCCGCCACGGAGACCAACGCAATCAATAACCATGTGACCTTTTGTGTTTCCCAGGTCGCGGCCAGCACGCCTACAAACCAGGTCGAAGCGACGGCGACCCACATCAGTCGATCACTGCCTTCTAAATTCAACACCGCTCGTGCTGTTTGCTGAAGGATCGCCGCGAAGAGCAGGAATCCGACGATGCCCAACTCCACCAGCACAGATACAAATGTGTTGTGCGCGACGAAGCCTTCGCCAAGTTGCCTGTCGGAGATCTGCAGATAAGCGCCTTCACCAACTCCGAGCACGGGATGAGCTGCGAATTCCTTTAGGCCAGCCGCCCAGATTCCGGTTCTCTGGTTCAGATCTCCCGAATCAACTTGTGACGAAATTGTTGAGATTCGTGTCCACGACGTCTCCGGCACGAACGCGACCAAGCACCAAGCGCAAACACCGAGCGCTGCAACCAACATCAATCGCCTTGACCAGCGTAATTGGCGCAAACCGAGTGCCGACATGCCAAACGCAGCACAGCAAGCGAGCACTCCGGTGCGTGATCCGCTCAACGCAATCGCAACCGGAGCGGCAATCGTGTATGCCAGCAAGAGAAGTTTCGTCCACAGAGTGCGCATACGGACCATCAGAAAGCACGCCATGGGAATCGCGAGCGCCAATGTGAGCGCCGCATCATTCGGATTGAAACCCGCTGCCGTGTAACGTAGATCTTGATTTGCAGTGCCGGCCGCAAAGCGCGCGAATGTCGCCATCACACTGACGGCGGATCCGGCTACGTACGCGCACAGCAGACCACAAATCTGTCTGTCATCGCTCACCACTTCAGTAATAAGCCAGAACATCGCCACCAGTTCGATAATCGTCAGAGCCTTGACCAGCGTTGTATTGGGATCCAGGCTCCAACCGGCTGACAAAAGCGCGTATGTGCCGAAAGCGCCGACCAGGAGCAACATCCCCGTTGGCCTACGTAAATGCCCCGACGACACACAGCGGAGCATCGCAACCAGGAACGCCACAATCCCAACCAACTGGCTGACGGTTCCGACGGCTTCCAGCGAAAGGCTGTTCTGCCACGGAATGGTGAACACGAATACCCAGAGCATCAGGAACGCTAATCGGTGCATGGAATTCGGTGCGGCCTAGACCACCTTGTAGAGAGGAGCTGCAACGGGCTGCGCTGGTTTGTGGTCGCGAGATGGTTTGTGATCGTGAGCGAGTCGGTGGTCGTGACGCAGGCTTCGGGTGAGTTCGCGCAAGGCTTTCGCGATCTCCGCTTTGTTTTCCTGACAGGCCATCAATTCGTAGAGCTCAGAACTCGCGCGGATCATTCGGCAGTCGGCTGGGGACATCTGCACGGAAGGGGCGCTGCTCCGGTGCCAAACCAGTGGCTCCGCGAGATACGAGATCCTCCCCATCCCGTTAGCCACGAAAAATACCGCGCCGTCGTGCGAAAGAATGCTGCAACCGAACTCTTGAGCAAATTCTGCATGTGGAGAAGGCCAGCGGTGCAGAACCTCGCGCAAAACGGAACGCCGGAAAACCATCGCACACCCGGGCAGCCATGCTAGTTCTGGCTCTGGTTGCAGGCGTTCGAGAACCATGGAAGAACGAGTGCGAGGAATGCAGCCGCCTGATTCCTGGAGATGTTCATCGGTGGCGACAAATTGATGTACCACTAGGCACACGTCCTGACGCGCAAGTTCTACCGCGCAGCGTGCAAGTTTGTCCTCGCGCCATACGTCGTATTGCGCGCAGAACGCGATGGCGTCGCCGCCGCACGCGCTCGCGGCTCTCAGTGAGTTTTCGGTGAACCCGAGCGGCCCGGCGTTGGAACAGAATTTAACCGGGAATGGCGCTCGTCGCGAGAAGTTAGCGACGATGGACATCGTTTCGTCGGTCGAGCTGTCATCGGAGACGATCAGTTCGTACGGAGTGTGAGTTTGCAGAAGCAGGCTTTCGAGTTGCTCCTGCAGGAAACGTGCACCGTTGCAAGTAGCTAGGGCGATAGAAATGCGCATGAAAGTACTCCGTTAGACAAATATGAAAGGAACATCGGGGAATTTAGAGAGCGTCACCAGCACTGGGTTGCAGCAGTCGAAACGCACCGCGCGGACCGGGTAAAGCATTACGAGCAAACATTGCCGTCCATGCCAGGCTCAATCCAAGAACCAAAAGCGCAAGCGCGCCACGACTACGTAACGCGTCACCCGCGAATCTCACCAGCACTGCGGAGAGCAACATGATCGAGAACCCTGCCAGAAGGGGCGCGAAGGTGCGACGGAGTAATCCGGAAGCATTGAGCAACAAAGCTGTGTCCAGGATCACGCGCAGTACCCAGACGATCGCTGCTCCTTGCACACCGCCATACTTCAGCCCAATCCATAGAGCAAACAAAAATGGAATGAATTCGATGGCGTGAAACTTAGCCACCAGATCCGGTCGCCCATGCGCTTGCAGTTCTGCCGATGGAATCCACGACAGACTGTTCACCCATATGCCAACGAGCAGCAATTCGCCGATGTGCGAAGAGCGAGCAGCCAGTTCAGGACCAATCCACGCCCGAAAGAAGGGATCGACGGCAGGGATCGTGATCGAGATGGCGCATGTGAGCACTGCGGTTAGCGCCAGCAACGATCGTCGCGCCAACTGCTGACGCTCCGCCTCGGTTTGCATCGAAAAGCGCGGGAACAAGACTCGCGAGAGGCTTGCGGGGACCATGGAAAACTTTGTGGCGAAGTTGCAGGGTACCGTGTAGTACGTGACCGCCTGGGCTCCGCGCATCGCGCCGACCAGCAATCGATCCAGGGTCGCCATTAAGGGCGTAAGCAAACCGGACACGGTGATCCAGCTGCCGAAGGAAAATAGTTCCCGGCTCTTGCGCCAGTTCAGCCGGGGCACTCCGGTAAGCGGTATCACTTTCCGGCACGCGAAGAACAACGGCAAACTTGAGACTAGTCGCGCCAGCACCGCTGCGCCCACAAGCCATTTCAGGTTTGGCCCATGCCAGTACGCAACAGCCAGCGGAAATAACTGAAAAGCTGCCGCGCTGATGACCTGTAGAGAATTCACAACCAGGAACCGCTCCCTGCCCTCCAGCGCTCCGACCATGACAGACAAATTCGTCGCCACCGGAACTGCCGCGGCTAACCACGGCAACGCTGAGAACAACTCCGGTCGCAACGCCGAGGGGATATTCAGCCATACGCCGAGGAATCCGCGTGCAACCGCCCACAGTACAAATCCACCGACAATTCCGAAGGTGCTGTTGATCAGCAAAGCCGTCCAAAATACCGACGCTCTCTCGTGATCGCCGGCCATCTTCAACTGGGCGATGCTGCGCGAAGTTGCTCGGCCCAGCCCCATGTCGAAGATCGCGAAATAACTGAGCAGTAGCCAAACTATGGCCAGCACGCCAAAGCGGACATCGCCGATCAAACGCAGGTATCGCGGGATCGTGAACAGCGTGAGCAACAATGGCAGAATCGCACCCACCATGTTGATCGCCGTATTCCTAGAGATCCGCCCTCGACTCATCGCCTTAGTACCTGCCGTAAATCGCAACTCCGACCGCCGCCTGAACCCCGGCCTCTAGCCCACGTTTCATCGCGCTCTTCGCCGCACTGGACGGAATGAACACAATGTCCCCATCTTTTAGCGGAACATCAGAAGCCTTAGAACCGAGCATGGCGCTCAGATTGATCGGCACTTCCGACCTGCCCTGCGGAGTGGTCCGGATCAATTTCGCCGACTTCAAAGCTGCCGTGCGATTCGCTCCTTGTGCGAGCGCCACGGCCTGTAATACCGAGAGCTGATCGTCCTGATCCATCGGGAAACCACCGGGACGCGCAACATCGCCGACCACGTAGACCACCCCGGCGCGCTCGACCAGTATTGTGTCTCCGGAAAGAACTTCCGGATTCTCGCGCGCTTCGCCTTTGGATCTCAGCGCGACTCTTTGCGTCGCGGTTGACCCGCGGCGAGTGATATCGACCATGGTGCCTGCCAGCGGAGTTGTGCCCTCCGCCATCGAGAGATAGTCGAGGAGTCGATGCGATCCGAAAGACGGGTAAATACCCGGCTTCTTCACTTCGCCCAAGACCGACACGCCTTGCGTCGCGAACTCCGCCACGAACACACTCACCTGCGGATTGCGAACGTAACCACCGTCTTCGAGCTTCTGCGCGATCGTGTGCTCTACCTGGTCCGTTCGGTTGTCTTGAACAGCAAGTTCGCCAATGAGTGGCAGTGAGATCGAACCGGTGTTGCTGACGCGGAACTTGCCACTAAGTTCAGGAATGTCGAATACATTGATCTCCAGGAGGTCGCCGCCCGCCACCTGCAACACGGATCTTCCCGCGTCTCCCGCCGCGTTCATGCACGACGCGATCGCCAGCAAGAAGAATGCGAGCCACGCTGCGAGGGACACTATTCGTTGCGCTCTCAGCATTTCGCCTCCCGGTGATAGTGGGACACTTTGTCTGACGAGTGCCCGTAATACTCGGTATATGCCAGCGACTTCGGCGCAAGGTCATTCACGACAACGCCGGCGATCTTGGCGTTCACGCGCCGCAGAAGTTCGACGGTGCGTTTCAGCGACTGGCTCCCCGTCTGACCTGATCGCGCCACCAGCACGACGCAATCCGCCATCGTTGCCAGTACCACCGCATCCGTGACCGCCAAGACCGGCGGCGTATCGATGACAATGTGGTGATACTGCTCACGCCACTGGTTCAGCAAAGTCTGCATCGTGTCCGACGCCAGCAGTTCCGCCGGATTTGGTGGCCGCTGCCCGGCAGTGATCACCTCGAGGGTCGGAAGCGTCGGCAGTGGAATCGCGGACGGGGCGTCACTTGTACTTCCAGAAAGACAGGCACTCAGTCCGACCGGGCTCTTGATCCCAAGATAGCCGTGAAGAGTGGGCCGTCGCATGTCGGCGTCGATGAGCAAGACTTTGCGCCCTGCCTGCGCCAGAACCGTAGCGCAGTTTGTGGAGGTAACGCTCTTTCCTTCCTGCGGAAGCGAGCTGGTAACGACAATGACTTTGGGAGGCGCCCCGGGCGACGACAACAGCAACGAAGTGCGCAGTGCGCGAAAAGCTTCTGCAAATTGCGAACTTGGACGCTCCAGGATTGCCGGCCCCGCGTGTTTTGCTTCTCCGGCGCTCGCTTCGTCTTCGGGGATCCGCGGAATCATTCCCAACGAGGGCATCTCACAGTAGAACTCCACGTCCTCCGGCGTCCGAATCGATCCATCCAGATGCTCGCGCAGAATGGAGGCGAACAGTCCAGAAACGAGGCCACCTGCTCCACCCAGCGCGAGATATAGCGCAATCCGCGGCTCCGCAGGTTCCGCCGGAACGCTGGCAGGGTCCACGATATTCACGTTGCTGGATTTCAATCCCGCAACGATCCCTGCTTCTTTCAGCTTCTTAAGCAGGTCTTCGTATAGATCGCGGCTCGAATCCACGTCGCGCTTCAGCATGGCGAACTGCATGGCGTCGCCATTCATTTTGTAGGCTTGCTGCATTTGCCGATCGACGGCGGCTGCGAGGAGTTCTTCCCCCTTCAGCGAAGCGATGTACTCGCCCTTTAGTTGCTGCCCAACCAGTTTCACTTCCTGCTGGATTGCGGCGTCCACGTCCGCCAGTTGCGCACGTGCCTGGATCACTCGCGGATACGAAGGTCCATATTTCGCATTCAACTGGGCCAACTGGCCGCGCAGTTCTGCTTGCTGTTTGCGCAGCGAACTCAACACGCTCTCTGGATCGATACTCGCGACGAGCTGCGGATCATTGCTGAGAGAAAAACGATATTTCGCCTCGCGCAAAATGCGGTCGCCCTGTGCAGCCGAGAGCTGCTCGTTCAACTGATCCAGTTTCGACATCACCACGTTGTTGACTTCGTCCGTGCCCAGCAGTCCGGTCTGCTTCTGATAATCCGCGAGTTTGGCCTGCGATTCCTCCGCTCGGCGTTTCAGATCGTCTAGTTGTTGCGTCAACCAGTCTGAGGCCTGGATTGTGGCCTCGTACTTCGTCTTGAACCTGCGCTCGATGTACGCGCTTGATAGCGCGTTCACAACTCGGGCCGCCAACTGCGGATCGCCACTGCGAAAACGAATTTCCACGATTTCCGTCTTGGGCAGGAGGCTGACGTCCAGGTTCTTGTGAAAGCGATCGAGAAGCCGGGTGCGCAATTCTGGACTAGCCTGGTCGATATCCTTTGGAGCAGTTTCTACCAGCGATCCTTGAAACAGCCGACGTCCCGCGAAGTTTCGATTCGAATAGAGGCGCTCCTGCTTGATCACTGTCCATGCCAGAGTGTCGCTCTGCAAAATACGCATCTGGGTTTGCAACCGGGTCGTCGGATCCAGCCCGGTTAGCGGTTGCAACTGTTCCAGGCCAAGAGCATCGGAATCGTCGAAGTCGAGGAACAACCGGGCGGTTGCGTCAAAGCGCTTGGGGACAAGGAGAATCGTGATTGCCGCGAGAACCAGTGCCCCGAGAAAAAAGCTCGCGAGAGTCCACTTTCGGCGACGCAACGTTCGCCCAATCTCCAGCAGCGATACTTCCTGATCGCCATACCCGCGACCGCGATCGGCGCTGGTTATACGAACAGCTCGCGTCACTCCTTGATTTCCGGTAATCAACGCGTTTTCAGATTTCGTTTTCATGTGACGCCTACCACCCGCTTTCACAGCTTCGCCCCGTCACTTACATCTGGGACTCGTGACCTGCCCGCGTAAACGACAACGCCCGCTCACGGTAGCCTTCCTTTTTCAGGAATCGCTTGCTGACCGCTTGCGGGACGTCCGCTTTTCGTTTTGGTGACTGTAGGACTGGCGAGAAAAGTGCTCAGTGACGGAGATTACGAGGAGAGTACAAAAATGGATTTCACAATTCCCATAAGGGTTTTGCTAAGCAAGTGTCGGGCCACGACCTAACGACCGCGTGTGACGGCGTGTATCAGGCGGCAAACGATTGAATTGCTTCGATGAGGCGATCGATATCTTCGAGCGAATTGTAGAAATGGCAGCACACCCGCACTCCGCCGACGCCTGCGGAATAGCGCACCGAAACGACGATCTTTTTTGCCTCTAAAGCCTTCGCCAACTTGCGGTTACGATCTACCGATCCCAGGTCGAACGCGACGATGCCGGCGCGATGGGCACGATCGACTTCGGTCACGATCCGCACTCCAATACGCCCCAACTCCGCCACTAGATGATCGGTCAGCGTATGCACCTGCTCGGCTACCGCTTCTTTGCCGAGCTCGCAAGTCAGGCTCAAAGACGCGCCCAGCGCCGCCGCTCCCCCAAAATTTGTAGTGCCCCCAACCTCGTATCTGCGGGCTTCGTCGAGGAATTTGTATTCGCGAACCGCCTGAGCGTCCGGCGACTCCAGATAGGCGCCCCAACCGCCCTCGGGCGGGATCGTTCCCATAAGCCCGGAGGTTAGCGGATTCAAGCGCGGCATCGTTTCGTGGTTCACGTAGAGGAATCCGATGCCGAAGGGCGAGTTCAACCACTTATGCCCGCCGCACGCGATGAAGTCGGCCGGCGTCGCCTTCACATCCAGCGGAATCGCTCCGAGCTGCTGAATTGCATCCACCACTAGAAAGATTCCGTGTTCGCGGCAGAGCTTGCTCATCGCGGCCAGATCACAGCGGTAGCCGCTGGTCCATTGCACGCTGCTGATGGCGATTACTTTTGTGCGTGGCGTAATCCTCGCCGCGAAATCTTCTACCCGAACCTCGCCGTTGCGGTTTGGGACGACATCGATCTCGACGCCTACGGTCTGCTGCTTCTGCACCCAGGGGAGCGCGACCGCCGGATACTCCATATCGCACAGCAGCACGCGGTCGCCTTTGTTAAGAGGAATCGCATCGGCGGCGATCGTCATTCCGCGCGTCGTGCTCTCCGCCAGCGCGATTTCGCTTTCCTCGGCATTGAGCAGCCACGCTGCATTGTGTCGTGCACTCTTCAGCATGGCATCGAATTCGCCCCATATCTGCCCGGAGTTCGCGTCTACCTGCGCCGACGCGATCGCGATCATGCGTTCGACCGCTTTAACCGCACGCTGTGGGGCCAGACTCAGCGCACCCGCATTCAAATAGGTTTTGCCGGAAAGACCAGGAAATTCTCTTTGGATAATCTCGGATGGAATCATGCGATCTGTAGTACCCCTGCACCATCGATCCGGCTCTGCTTCAACGCCAGTAGCGCCTCATTCGCTTGCTCGAGCGCGAAGGTCTGAACCTCGGTGCGCACCGGAACTTCCGAGGCCAGTTCCAGAAGCTCGCGCGCATCTTGCCGCGTACTGTTGGCCACGCTGCGCACGACGCGCTCGTGATAAATCAGGTTGTAATCCATCGGTGGAATCGGGCTCATCACAATACCTGCCAGTGCTACCGTTCCGCCCTTGCGCGATGCGCGCAAAGCATCCAACACAAGAGATCCCACTGGCGCGAAGATGATGGCAGCATCAATTAGCTCTGGGGCTTTTTCTTCTGAGCCGCCTGCCCATGCTGCGCCTAGCTTCAACGCGAGCGCACGATGCGCCTCGCCGCGCGTGAACACGTATACCTCGTTGCCCAGATGCCGGGCGAATTGCAGCACGATATGCGCGGAAGCGCCGAAGCCGTAAAGTCCCAGGCGCTGACCTTTCTGAATCCCGCTCAGTCGATAGGCGCGGTATCCGATGATCCCGGCACACAACAGAGGCGCAGCGTGCACGTCATCGAACGCCTGCGGAATCGGATAGACGTAATCGGCTGGTGCAACCACATACTCCGCGTAGCCGCCATCCACGTCGTATCCGGTGAATAGCGCGTGCTCGCACAGATTCTCCGTGCCCCGCAGGCAATACTCGCATGTCTGATCGGTCCAGTGCAGCCAGGGCAGCCCGACACGATCGCCTTCGCGATGATCCTTCACGCCGCTTCCGATTGCGTCGACGATCCCAACCACCTGATGGCCCGGGACAACCGGCCGCTTGTGCTTCGGAAGTTCGCCTTCCACCGTGTGCAGATCGGTATGGCAGAGCGCGCAGCAGTTCACACGAATGCGCACCTGTCCTGCCGCGGGATCCGGCACAGGAAGGTCGCGCAATGACAGCGGCTTTTCCGCGACTGGCTTCGGCTCTGTGAGAACCATGGCGCGCATCTTTGGATCTGCCATTTTGGGGAACCTATCGAGTGAGCTCGGCTTTACGCCCCTGGTGATACTCGGACAAGATGGCATTCGCCGACACGATGGTGGCCAACGCTTCGCAGAACTGTTCCAGATCTTTGCCAGGAATCGCCATGTAAAGCTCGTCGTCGCCGATCCCGGTATAGGTGCGATTGCCAATGCATCCTGTGCTCGCCGTGACTCCGCCGGCCATCGCCGCGGGAATCGCCATGCAGGTCGGACGGCCCAGTGCCTGCAATTGCGCCGAAATGCCCGCGCGCATCGCCGCTTCGGTTCCGAGCATGAGCTTGGCAGGCTTTGCGGCAACGATCACGACATCGGGGGTGCTCTTCGCGTCGCTGAGCGGCGTGTAAACAATCTTCTTCGGATGGAAGGGGACTTGTGGGATTTTCGCCACTTCTTCCATGCGGATGTAGCCGATCTCGCTCATGAAACCGAGCTTCTCGCCGAGTTCTTTTTGCTTTGATTCGGGAAGTTGGATGTTGTGGGTGTGCGCGCCGATCACGCAGTTCTGGTGATCGCTCTGCTCGGTATAAAAGCTGCGGCCTTCAGCGGCTAGCCGCCAGTAGCTGCATCCCGAGGGCTGCAGGCCCTCGAACTTGGGAACGCTCGCAGCATCGTCGACGAACGCCACCGCTATTGGACGCCGGTTCAGTCCCAGCGAGTGCGTCAACTGCTGCTCAATCTTCTTGTAGTCTGCCATCATCATCCTCGAGGAACATGTTACAGGAGGGCGGAGAGTGTATGCGACCTCGAGTAGCCCCAGGGCTTTGTTGCTCCTGTCATGTTGAGCGAGGGCGTATGCCCGAGTCGAAACAGCCCAAGTATGCTCGCGTTGCGGCGGTCGATTCTTCTCAGGCCCATTGCGTTTTGGAAGGAGAGCCCCCTAGAAGCAACGAGCAACCCTAATCGAGCGTTAGCAATGTGGGTCGAGTGCTTTTGAGCATGTCTCTTAGCTAGCAGCTACGCAGGGATGTTTCGACTCGGGCGTACGCCCTCGCTCAACATGACAGCAGCGGAAGTGAAACCGGCTACGATCCCACTTTCGCGTGCGACATTGCTGCCGTGCGCTCCAGTTTGTCCCAATTGAATGCACGGCCTTCCATCGCTCGCTTCAGCGTCTTGAACAACACCACCGAGAACAGCTGGCGGTACGCGAATCGTTGCAGCCATACGTGCGCGAGAAGCCATGCATCTTCCTTTGAGTTCTGGTCGCGCCGCTCGAGGAGGAAGGCGATCGTGGAGGCGATGAAATCGATCACCAGGAACATGGCGAAGAACACAATCAGCTTCATCAGGCTCGCGGGATTCGCCGTCTCCGGATGGAAGTGTTTGTCGAGCGCGTACGTGAGCAAGCCGAACAGGAACATCAGGTCAATGAATGGCGACACTACCGGCAGCAAAATCTGGAAGATGATGATGTTGGGCAGCGCCACCCAGCCCAGCGTGCCTTTGCGCGCGAAGGCGCCGCGATGTTTCACCACTGCCTGCAGGATTCCAAAGGACCATCGGAAGCGTTGCCGCATCAGCCCGCGCGGACCGCTCGGAGCCTCCGTCCATGCCAATGCGCGATCTTCGTAGATCACGCGATATCCATTCTCGAGCAATGCCATCGTCAGATCAGCATCTTCTGCAACGGTATCGACCTTATACAAGCCGGCGTCGCGCACCGCCGAGGTGCGCCATGCGCCAATCGCTCCCGGCACCACGCTGACCGCTCCCAATGCATCCAGCGCGCGCCGCTCGAAATTCTGGCTGGTGATGTATTCCAGCGCTTGCCACCGCGTCCATAGGTTCACGCGGTTGCCGACTTTGGCGTTGCCCGCCACTGCGCCAATGCGTGAATCGAGGAAGTGCGGCACCAATCGAGAAATGGCGTCGCGCGCAATCACCGTATCGGCGTCGATCCCGACGAATATCTCTTCGTTCACGAACTCCAGGGCATAGTTCAATGCGTCCGCTTTGCCGGAGTTCGGCTTGGTCAGCACAGTCACTTTGCCGGACGCGATCTCGCTGCGAAAGGCCTCCTGTGCCACCTGTAGCGTACGGTCTTTCGATCCGTCGTCGACCACGATGATGCGTAACTTTGGATAGTGCGACATCAGCGCGGCACGTACCGTTCGCTCGATGACCTTCTCTTCGTTGTAGGCCGGAATCAGCACGGCAACGGCAGGAGTGAACTCAATACTCTCGGTCTTGCGCTCTTTATGGCCTCGCCAGAAGCGGTCCCAGATCGCCAGAGCGCCAACGCTGAACAGCCGGAAGGTCATCAGGATGTCGCCGACATAGAACACTAGAACGATGGCCGCCATCAGCAGTCCGAATAGTTCGAATCCAACTCGATCGATGCGTGCGCTCCAGCGCTCATTCGCTGAAAGCCGTGGCATGACGTCGGCCTCTGACTTACCCAACAGCTGCGCAACCGTGACGAACTCATAGCCCTGGGCGCGTAGCTGATCGATAATCATTGGAATCGCACGCGCGGTCTCACGCCGGTCGCCTCCACCGTCATGCAGCAAAATGATGCTGCCGCGATTCGCCTGTTTGATCACCTGTTCAGTGATCTCCTCGGCCGTTAAATGCCGAGGCAAATCCTTCCAGTCATTGGGATCGATCTTGTCGCCGATCGTGATCAGCCCCATGTCCTGCGAAATTTCCAGCGGCTTCACCTGGTCGGCCGTGTCCGGCTCCTGGTCGATCGAGTACGGAGGCCGGAACAGCAGCGTCTTGAACCCATAGCGGCTGGCGAACAGCATCTCCGTCAGGTTCAACTCCAGCTTCATGTAGCGCTTGGAAATCGCGCTGATATCCGGATGCGTGAAGCTGTGATTGCCGATCTCGTGCCCTTCGCGATAAATCCGGTCGGCAACGCTCGGATATTTCTCCACCTGCACGCCGATCAGGAAGAACGTGCCTTTTACTCCGCGCGACTTCAGCGCGTCCAGGATCTTCGGCGTCCATTGGGGATCCGGCCCATCGTCAAACGTGAGCGCAACCTTCTTATCCTTTGCGCCGTACTGATCGATTTCGTAGGGAACCGGATACTGCGTGATCTCCTCATCCGTTACCAGCCCAGTGCTGGCGTCGACCGTCACATCGCGTTCTCCGGGCGCGGGACGCTTCGCAATCTGCAGAACCTCACCCTTGCCCTCCATGTCGACGTCTTGACCAGGCAGGAGGCTCTTTAACTTCTCGGGAGCATTCGGCTCCTGCGGTAGATCCCATATCGCCCACAGCGAGCGGTCTTCCGATCCCAGACGCCACAACGCAAAGGTCTGGATTCCGAGAGCTTTCGCTGCCCGCATCTGGTTCAGCACCGTGACGCCGTCCATGAACCAGAGTTCATGGCGGTGATTGTTGTCGTCCAGATAAGCAAAATGCGGGTTCAGGCTATCCGAATCGAAATCGATGGTGGCATCCGCATCGGTGGCCGAGAGCCATGCCTCTTGCACCGAAACGGAAACGGCGTCTGGCTTCTTCCTCGTGCCTCGCCTGTCTGGCATCAGCCAGTCGTAGCCGTAGCTGCCCACTCCACAAATAAGCTTGTCGCGCGGAATGATCTTCAGCTTCTGAATCAGGTTGTTGGTGAACCACTGCTGAGAAGCGATCGGTCCCGGATCGCCTTCCGCGTAGTGCTCGTCGTAGTTCATCAGGACGAGACCGTCGGAATTCGCCGCCAGGAAGGCGTAATCGTAGTCCGGGTCCGTAGCGGGTACGCTGATGTGTAGCTTCAGCCCCCGCTGTTGGAAGTCCTGATGTATCTCCTGCACCAGCGCTTTGTATCCCGCCTGTGCTTCAACCGGAAAGCCTTCGAAATCCAGGTTGACACCCTTGTACTTGTCGCTCGCCAGGAATGTCAGCAACTGCTGCCGGAAGCTGGCACGCGCCTCCGGACTGTTCATCATGTCCGTGATGTTCAACATCCACTCTCCACCGTTCGTGGTGGGATCGAAGTTGTTGATCAGCGGCAGGACTTCCATATCCGCTTTTTCAAAGCGGAGAAGCTGCATTACCTTCTCATCGACCGGCTGAACTTTCCCGCCCTGGAGCACGGGGTAGAGCTTGTTCTCCGGACTTACCGCCTGGATGTTGCCGTCAGGCGTAACGACGTGCAGCCATTCGGGATAGAGGATATCGATCTGGCGAAGGTACTCGCGCAGCGAAGCAAAGCTGCCGGCATCCCACGTCACATAGAAGGCAGCGCGAATGCCTTCGTCGGAGTTCAGCACGACTTGCGATGCCGGTTTCGTCGTCTTGCGGCGTCCGGCAGCGGGAACTATCTTCGTGTGGTGGGGCTCTTTTTCCTTTAAGGCGTGATACGCCTTCTTCTGTTCGGGTAAAAGCAACGAGGGGAGGCTTGAACCCTTGAGCAGAGTGATCACAAAGAAAACGAGGAGCAGCGTCAGTAGAAGGACGCAAACGTCCACAACCCGCCGGAACCTTCTCCAGCGCTTGCGTTGCGGATCATAAAAAACGGGTTTAACCATGAATGATTGCGGTTCCGGAGGCCTCGGCTAGCTCGACTTTGGCTTGCTGGGGCGAGAATTCCATCCTAGATTCGGCACCCGCCCGCGTCAAACCAGAGTGCTTACTATCCAGTGATATACATTTAATAGGAAAATAACCAACTTAATGCAGAAATCCTGCTCAGTTGACGCGACCGCTTCCAACTTCCTACGGCGTCATTGGCAATTCTTCCTTCTACTCAGTGTAATCGCATTTGCCTTTCGATTGTGGTTCCTGTTCCGCTTTCGGATGCTCACCGCCGACACCTTCATCTACGGCGATATCGCCAGGAACTGGCTCGAATCGGGGGTCTACGGGATCAGCGGTGCTGCCGGCCCGGAAGCGACCTATATTCGGATGCCCGGGTACCCGGCGTTTCTGGCCGGCATATGGAAAATCGCCGGCTTGGAGCATTACACGGCCGTCCTGATCGTGCAGATGTTCGTCGACGTCGGCACCTGCTTCCTGATTGCCGACCTGGCGCGCAGGATGTTTTCGCGTTCGTCATCAGGAGCGACCGCCACGAGCGAAGGACCTGCATTTCGAAACGCCGGCCGCGCTCCGCTCATCGCCTTCGCTCTTGCCGCGGTATGTCCGTTTTTCGCCAGCTACTCGTCCGCTGCTCTGACCGAATGCCTTGCGATCTTCTTCGCGGCGCTTACTTTCGACCTCACGCTGGCGGCTCTCGAACGGCCTGAGTCCAAACAGCTCTGGATCGCCTGCGGACTCGCGATCGCCGGAGGCATCTTTATGCGTCCGGATGGAGGCATTCTTCTCGCTTCCATCGGCGCCTACCTCGTGTGGCGATTCATACGCACGCGCCAAACTCAGCTGATCGCAGGTCTGGTTCTCGTGACCCTGTTCTCTCTGGCGCCTCTCATCCCATGGACCATCCGCAACTGGCGGCTCTATCACTTGTTCCAGCCGCTCACGCCGGTGGCTGCTAATGCACCCGATGAGTTTGTTGCGCACGGCTTCGATCGCTGGACGCGGACCTGGATCGCAGACTACTCCTCGCTTGAGGACATCGGGTTCAGGGTCCCACTGGAAGAAATTGATATCGCCGACCTGCCGCCGCGCGCGTTTGACTCGACCGAGCAGCGCGAGCAGACCGAACACCTGTTTGACGAGTACAACAACGGCACGAAGATAATCACCCCGCAACTTGATTTTCAGTTCGCCCAACTCGCCGACCAACGCATCCGCGATTCGCGTTTTCGCTACTACGTCTGGCTACCCGCTGCGCGCTTAGCCGATCTGTGGCTCCGTCCGCGCACAGAAATGCTTCCAATCGATATCCATTGGTGGCGCTACTGGGATGATCCACACGACTTCAGCCTGGCGCTGCTTCTCGCACTGATTAACGCGTTCTATCTGATTAGTGCCGTGATCGGTGCGATCCGCTGGCGCGACTGCCTGCAGGGCTTGAGAATCATTTTGCTGTTCGTAATACTTCGATCCGTGTTCCTGATGTATCTATCGAACCCCGAACCGCGTTACATGCTTGAGTGCTATCCGGCGGTGGTCGCACTTGCTGGATGGGGACTGACCTCGCGGCGAAAGAAAGCAGCCGAAATCGGCGACTCACCACAAAATGCGGGCGCCCCATCCTAGCCGTCCCTTGGCTGGGGTGGGATTCCACCATCGCTCCATTCCGAGCGCAGCGATGGTTTCTCTGCTTCGCACACGACGAAGAGAGCAAACCCGCGCGATTGGATCGTGAAAAGAGCTGAACTACTGCATTCTTAGCGGCGAATCCGTCATGCGGAACTGGGTTCGAAAATGTTCGGAGAGCAGGTGTATCGCTTCTTTGTTCTGCACAGGATCAGACTGTGCCAGATACTTCATCGCTTCCACCAGCAGGCGCTGGCCTTCGACGTAACGAGGATCGGTGCTGCGTTCCCGCTTGCGCCGGCCCGGATCGGGTGTTACCGGAATCGTAAAGACTTTACCCATTACTCACCTGCGTTTCAAAACTACTCAGCAGTTGGGACGCCCCACGCGCCTCCAATGGTTGCACAAGTATAGTCGCGCTCAGGCACTGCTACTAGAGAATCTGTGGGTACCCTGTTTTTTAATCAGACCTAGTTGTTGCGCTTTAACTTAAAAACATCTTCCGGCATCTTCGGCGGATTGATTTTGATATTGCTGTATTTCGAAAGCTTGTAATCCCCGCCGGGCGCGAATAGTTGTTGCTGCACCGACACCCCCTGGGCGGGATCGATCCAGAGCACAATCTTGTTGAACATGCCCCGAGCGCGATCTGATTTTGGAGTTAATTCCAATTTCGCGGCATTCACTCCCTGGACTTGTTCGGTCCCGGCGTAATGGACGTCGAACGATTTCAGCATTTCGTGGCCGCCGCCCCCAAAGCCAAGCACCAGGAAGCTCTGGACGTCCGCGTTGCTCTTGCCGGCGTCATACTCTTGCACCTGCTTGGTATTGGGGTTGTAGATCTGCACCTTGCCGTTTTTATAAAGGATGTATTGCTGGACGGGCGCGCTCTTGGACGGCCTCACCTCCGCCGACATCTCTACCGCACTCCCCTGCTTGCGGTAATAAATAGTGCCGACCTTCAGATCGTGATCGCTCACCACCGCGGTATAGGTGTCCCAATCGAAGTCGGCCTGGGCAGACTTAAACGTAGCCGCAGTCGCGTCCATACGGTTGAGGACTTGTTCCAGCGCTGCGTTGTTATTCTGGGGAACGCTTTGCGCAAAAACAGCATTCGCGCACGGCACGGCCCACGAAACAATCGTCAGGGCGCCAATAAGAACGGCGAGCGAACAACGGATCAGCTGCCATTTCACATCCTGACGGCCCTTAACGTTCAACATGCACCTTATATACCGTCACTCGTCCTTTGGCGTCCTTCACCGTGTCCCACTTCGTGATCTCCACTTCGCCGGCAATCGGCTCGATCACGCGCGACAGATCTTCTCGAACCATTTCGTCGTTAGCCCCGGCACGAACCGCGGCCGCATCGATTTCGTATATGAAGCCCGATTCGCCTTCCGGCTGAACGACTACTTCGGTTTGATGCGGCGTGCGCTGCACCGGTTTGTCTTTGAAAAACGATCGTGGTGTCAGGAAGATGAACAGCAGGATCAACGTGACCATCACGTCGTAGTGGAAGCCTGCGCGCTTGTGCGTCCAGAAGATGTAGCTTTTGATCGTGTTCCACATAGGCTGCTCACTGAAAGTCTAGCAGGACGAAGAGGGAATCTGAAATCGCAAGACGTCTGGGTGCCCCGTCCTATTCGCCCTCTTTTGGCGAAAGGGCGGGGAGAGATGCAGACCGGATGTCGCAAGTAACTATCGCCGGTACTCCCGCCGAAGTAAACTCTTGTCGCTCATCGGAGCTTCTATGCGCCTGCTGCGCCTTCAAGACGTCGAGATTGGCAGCAACGACCGCGTATTCCGCCATGCGCGTGTGCGGGCGCTGATCGTCTGGCTTGCCGGACTGGCCGCGACGACAGCGTTGTTCCTCAAGGCATACGTTGGAAAGTGGCCGCCCGGTTACCTTTTCGGCGGCTTTCTGCTGCTGTTCGTGCTTCTGACCCGCAGGCTCGTCACCGCTCGGTTCCACCCGTCCAATTGGCTCGTCCGCATGAATGAGATGGGAATTTACGTGCAGTATCGTTCTTATCTGAACTATGGGCTGTCCGCAGATGACCCGTCGGTCCTGTTTCTTTCTCTCGGCGAGATCGCGTCGGCCCGCCTGGTGAAAGAGCGTGTCGAAACGCCCGATCCCGCAAAGCCTGGCGCCACGCAGACCCAATACCTGCGCTATGTCGATCTTGAGTTATCTGGCAATACCGCGCCGCTCGCGGATGCGTTGCAGGCTGAGCGCGGCGAAGATGCTCCGAAGGAAAAACACTGGTACGGGACCAGTTCGACTCTTTACCGGGATTATCCAGTCACAATGACGGCGACGAATATGCTTCGCATACATTGGGACGTCGTGCCGAGCGCGCACAAGTTCCTTGACGCCCTGCAGCCCTATACGGTGATTGCCGATACGGTTTCTTTAAAGCAGGACTTCACGCACCTGAAATCGCTCAGTCGCGAGGATCAACAGAAAGCAGCTCCGCGAACTCGTGGCTCGTGGGCAGAATATAACTGCCATGTCCGTCGCCAGAAAGCTCTACGGCTGCAGCTTAGGAGAAGCCAAGCAGATGGTGGATTCTCTGCGCGAGAATCGAGAAAAGGTGCCGCAGTAGCGTGGTTGCCGATTCGTTCGCTCGATCTTACTTCTTCCTTCGCTCGATCTTTTCCACTCCCATGTACGGCCTCAGCGCCTCGGGGATCACCACGCTGCCGTCTTCCTGCTGATAATTCTCAAGGATCGACAGCCAGGTACGCCCTACGGCCAGACCGCTGCCGTTGAGGGTATGCACGAAGTCCGTGCCCTTCTTACCTTCCGGACGGTAGCGGATATTCGCGCGCCGCGCCTGGAATGCTTCGAAGTTCGAGCAGGAAGAAATTTCGCGAAACAACTGCTGGCCGGGCAGCCAGACTTCAATGTCGTAGGTCTTCGCGGAAGAGAATCCCATGTCACCGGTGGAGAGCACCACAACGCGGTAGGGCAGTCCCAGCTTTTGCAGTACTTCCTCTGCGTTGCGCGTCAGCTTCTCGTGTTGTTCGTAGGAATCTTCCGGACGCGTAAACTTCACCAGCTCCACCTTCTGAAACTGGTGCTGGCGAATGATCCCGCGCACGTCTTTCCCATACGATCCCGCCTCGCTGCGAAAACACGGCGTATAGGCGACCAGCGAAATCGGCAACTGAGTCGTGTCCAGAATCTCGTCACGATACAAATTCGTAACCGGCACCTCTGCGGTCGGGATCAGATATAGGTTTTTGTCGCCGTGCGGCACCTTGAACAGATCGGCCTCGAACTTCGGCAACTGTCCCGTGCCGTACATCGAATCGGCGTTAACCATGTAGGGCGGCAGCACCTCTGTGTAGCCGTGCTCTTTCGTGTGCAGGTCGAGCATGAAGTTCGCCAGCGCCCGCTCCAGTTTGGCGCCCATATCCCAATACACCGCAAACCGACCACCGGTGATCTTCACGGCGCGCTCGAGATCCAGAATGCCCAACTGCTCACCCAACTCCCAATGCGGCTTTGGAGTGAAGCTGAACTCGCGCGGTGTGCCCCAGCGCCGAACTTCCTTGTTGTCCGCCTCGGATCGCCCCACTGGCACCGACTCATGCGGCAGGTTGGGGATGCTGTTCAGGATTTCGCGCAACTCGGCATCCGCGGCTTCCGCCGCCTTCTCGCGCTCTTCGATTTGACCGCGCAGGTTTTTCGTCTCTTCGATCTGCGCCGTCGCGTCCTGCTTATTCTTCTTGAGCTTCGCGATCTCATCCGACGCGCGATTGCGTTGCGCCTTCAGATTCTCGGTTTCGGTGATCGCGGCGCGACGTCGCGTATCGATTTCGCGAAAGTTGCGCAGCAAGTCGTCGGGATTCGCGCCGCGCTGACGCAGCTTCTCTTCCACCAGTTCCAGATGATCACGGACAAAATTTAGATCGAGCATAGAAAGAACTAATGTATCGGAAAGTGCGGCGGTTTTGAAATTTTGGATTAGTTCACCACAGAGACACAGAGTCACAGAGGTTTGAGAACAAAAACTGAAGACCTAAAGATTGGCTGGAAATTTGCGGTACGTATGCAGATCGATCTTCAATCTAAATTCCTAAATCTGAAATTCTCTGTGTCTCTGTGGTGAAAGGTCTTATCTCACTGCGCTCATCGGCACGAATGGCCTAGACGTCCGCTGGCCGCCGAACTTTGCGTCCCACTTGCCCGGAACGCTCGCGCCGCATGCAGGACACGTGCCATGCGGACTTACGTGGTAGCTGACGATCAGGTATCCATAGCGCTCGATCAACAGTTCATGGCATTTGGAGCAATATGTGTTCTCGCGGGTTCCCCACCTGGTTCGGCAGATTGCCGGCATACACGAAATTCAACCCGGCCTCGTGACCGATATCAGCGGCGCGCAGTAGCGTCTCGACGGGCGTATTCCCGCAATCATTCATCTTGTAATCTTCGTGGAACGCCGTCACATGCCATGGGATATCCGGCGAGACGCCGGCGATAAATTCTGCCATCTGTCGCAACTCATGACTGGAATCGTTGAACCCAGGGATCACGAGCGTGACGATCTCCACCCAGAAGTCCATCTGCTTCAGTCGTCGAATGGTATCGAGGATCGGCTGCAACCTTCCGCCCAGCTTGCGATAGTGCTGATCGTCGAAGCTCTTGAGATCAACCTTATATAGATCGACCCACGGACGCAGGAATTCCAGTACCTGCGGTGTACCGTTGCCATTCGACACAAATCCCGTTGCCAGTCCCGCCGCCCGCGCTTCTTTGAAGACCGCCACCGCCCATTCGCTGGTGATCAGCGGCTCGTTGTAGGTGCTCACCACGACGCGCGCGCCTTGCCGCACCGCCGCCTGCGCGAGCCGCTCGGGCGTCGCCTCGATCGGCGGACTCATTGCCTCGGGATCGCGCAGCGCCTGCGACGTAACCCAGTTCTGGCAATACGAGCAGTGCAGATCGCAGCCCAGCATGCCAAAGCTGAACGCCAGCGCTCCCGGATACGCATGGAAAAATGGCTTCTTCTCAATCGGATCACATTGCACGCCGCCCACGTATCCCCATGGCACATACAGGTGCCCGCCGCGGTTGTAACGCACTTTGCACACGCCGGATTGTCCATCGGGAATCGGGCACTCATGTCCGCAGGAATAGCAGCGCACGCGGTTCTTGTCGTCGAGCTTCTCCACCAGCTCGGGCGCCGCTTCGCGCACATTTTGATCGAGGATTTGCTTCAGGGAGGACATAACACCCTGTCATTATTCTAGTCCTCTATTCAAGGTAAGTGGCCTCTGCGTCCTCTGCGATGAATTCTTCGTTGACACGTTCCTTCGCACACCGCTATTCTGTCTTTTCACATGACCACGTTGACCCATCGCCACCATCATCATCACCACGCGGCGAGCGTGTCAGCGGAGGTCTGCTACTAGCGAAAAGCAAAGTAGAACAAGATCCAGAGCCCGCTGACCAAAAATCAGCGGGCTTTTTGTTTTCAGGGAAAAACGAATGAATATCGATTTCGACAAAATGCAGGGCCTCGTCCCCGCCATCGTTCAGGACGCCGACAACGGCGACATCCTCATGCTCGGCTTCGTCAACGCCGAATCGCTCCAGCGCACCTTCTCTAGCGGCTTCGTTACCTTCTACTCGCGCACGCGGCAGAAGCTGTGGATGAAGGGCGAGACCAGCGGCAATCGTCTGCGCGTCGTCTCCGCCTCTACCGATTGCGATCAGGACGCATTGCTCTTCCGCGTGCGGGTGCAGGGAGACGGCGTCGTCTGCCACGAAGGCACGCGCTCCTGCTTCACGCGCGAGCTGCCACTCACGGAGGCCAAATAATGGCGAACACGATCCGTCTCGGCATTCCCAAAGGCTCGCTCCAGGATGCAACGGTCGCGCTGTTCGCTCAAGCTGGCTGGAAGATTTATGTCAGCGGCCGCTCCTACTTTCCCAGCGCCGATGATCCTGAAATTGAATGCATGCTCATCCGCGCGCAGGAGATGGCGCGCTACGTTGCGCAGGGTGTCATCGACGTCGGCCTCACCGGCATGGACTGGGTGGTCGAAAGCGGACTCGAAGTCGACGCCATCGCCGATCTTGTTTACGCCAAGCAGAGCCGAGGCAAGGTGCGCTGGGTGCTCGCCGTTCCAGAAGATTCGCGCTTCCAGCGCGCTGAAGATCTCGAAGGCTGCGTCATCGCTACCGAGCTCGTCAACGCGACCAAAAAGTATTTCGCCGGGAAGAACATCAACGTGCAGGTTGACTTTTCCTGGGGCGCCACCGAAGTGAAGCCGCCCGTGTTGGCCGACGCTATCGTCGAAGTCACTGAAACTGGATCGTCGCTGCGCGCCAACCGACTTCGGATTATCGATACTGTGATGGAGTCATTCACGCAAGTTATCGCCAACAAGAAATCGATGCAGGACCCGTGGAAGTGCGAGAAGATCCAGAACCTCGCACTCATGCTCTGTGGCGCCATCGCGGCACAGGGCCGCGTCGGACTCATGCTCAATGTTAAGAAAGAAGACCTGGCTGGCGTCATTGCCGTACTGCCCGCACTGAAGCGCCCGACCATCTCCGAACTCGCTGCCGACAATGGCGAGCAGTGGGTCGCCGTCAACACCATCATCGAGGAGACCACCGCGCGCGATATCATTCCCCGTCTGAAGGCCGCCAAGGCTCAGGGCATCGTCGAGTATCCGCTGAACAAGGTGGTGATGTAGTGGCCGGCGTACGCACAGTCCGAGGCCGCGCAATTGCGCGCGAGGTCGCGAAGCTCGCCAATCGACGCTTGCTCTTCTCCGCCGATACCGAACGCGCCGTCGCCCGCATTGTGAAGGACGTTCGCAGCAAGGGCGATTCCGCACTTCGCCGCTACGCAGAAAAATGGGACGGCCTCGCGCCGAAACAATCGCTTCGCGTCAGCGAACAAGAACTAGCCACCGCGCTCGCTTCCATTCCGGCGAATCTTCGCCACGCGCTCGAGACCGCCGCGCACAACATCCGCAAATTCGCCGAATGGCAAAAGCCGCAAGAGTTCACCCGCGAAATCCAGCCTGGCCTGCAGGTCGGGCAGATCATTCGTCCTCTCGATTCCGTCGGCTGTTATGTACCCGGTGGACGCTATCCGCTTCCGTCTTCGCTGCTGATGACCGTGATTCCCGCACAGGTCGCGGGCGTATCGCGTATCGTAGTCTGCTCGCCGCACCCCGCACAGGAGACGCTGGCCGCGGCAGCATTGCTCGGCGTCACCGAGTTCTATCGCGTCGGAGGAGCTCAGGCCATCGCCGCTCTTGCCTACGGCACGAAGTCCATCGCTCCGGTCGTGAAGATCGTGGGTCCGGGCAATCGGTTCGTCACTACCGCGAAGAAGTTGGTCTCGTTTGATTGCGCGATCGACATGCTGGCCGGTCCCACCGAAGCCATCGTTGTCGCCGAAGACGGTGATCCTGCGTTCTGGGCCTCGGATCTGGTCGCGCAAGCCGAGCACGATCCCGATACCAGCGTGGTCTTCGTCACCAGCAGCGGCGCGCTTGCGAAAGATGTTGCCGCCGAACTCAAGACCCGCGCGAAGACCAACAAGATTGCCCGCGAATCTCTCGGTCGCAATGGCGTCATCTTCGTGACCAGTTCTCCGGCGCAATCGATCGAAGTCGCGAACGCCATCGCGTCCGAACACATCACGCTCTCGCGCGATCAACTCGACTCACTCACCAGCGCGGGATCCATCTTCCTCGGTCCCTATTCACCGCAGTCGCTGGGCGACTACGCGGCCGGCCCCAATCATGTGCTCCCCACCGGAGGCGTTGCGCGTTCCCGTGGCGGCCTCAGCGTCGTCGACTATCTGAAGATCATCACCGTGCAGGAAGTTTCGCGCGAAGCCCTCGTGCGGATCGCGCCCGTCGTCACTACGCTTGCCGAAGCCGAGGGACTCAGCGCACATGCGGAATCCATCCGCGTGAGGTGTACCCGTGCTTGAGCCGCGTCCAGCCGTGCTCGGAATGAAGTCGTACCGCTCGCCATCCGCGGGTCTCACCGGCCTCAATCTCAACATGAACGAGAACACTGCCGGATGCTCGCCGCGCGTCTATCGCAAGCTGGCCAGCCTCACGGCGGAAGAGGTCTCGCGTTATCCGCATCGCGATCACTGCGAGGAACTCGTCGCGCGCTTTCTCGGCGTCTCGCCCGATCAGGTCGTGCTCACGAATGGTGTCGACGAAGGCCTGCACCTAGTCTGCGAAACCTATTTGCGCGAAGAAGATGAGGCAATTCTTGTCGTCCCCACGTTCGGCATGTACGCCATTTATATCCAGGCAACCGGCGCGAAGATCATCACTTTGCCAATGCATGAAGATTTTTCGTTTCCGATTGACGAGATCATCGCGCGCATCACGCCGCGTACACGCCTGATTGCCCTCGCCAATCCCAACAATCCCAGCGGCACCGTCGCCGAATCGCGCGATTTGCTTCGGCTGGTCGAAAGCGCTCCCAATGCCGCTGTTCTGATCGATGAAGCCTATTTTGAGTTCTACGGCCAGAGCGTTCTGGCAGGAGTATCGAAGTACGACAATTTATTTATCGCGCGCACTTTCTCGAAAGCCTACGGCCTCGCCGGACTTCGTGTAGGAGTGCTGATAGGCCGCGCCAACCAGATGGAAATGGTCCGCCGCGTCAGCTCACCTTACAACGTGAATGCCGCCGCCCTCGCCGCGCTTCCCGTGGCGCTGAGCGATCAGGCTTACGTCGCCGACTATCTGCGCCAGGTAATCGAAGGCCGCCTGCGGGTGCAGCAATTCTTCGCCGAAGCCGGGCTGCACCACTGGCCCAGCCACGCCAACTTCGTTCTCGCGCGTATCGGACCCAAATATCGCGAGTTCATTCAGGCGCTGCAGCAGCGCGGCATTCTGGTGCGCGACCGCAACTCCGACCCCGGCTGTGCCGGCTGCGTTCGCATCACCATCGGCACGCGCGAGCACACGGATCAACTGCTGGCCGCGATGACTTCGGTGATCCCTGAGTTGGGAATCAAAGAACAGGAGAACCCATCGGCATCCCTCCGCGTTAGTCAGCGGCTAATCCTATGCGCAAAGCTCAACTAACTCGCCACACCACCGAGACCCAAATCGACCTGGCGCTCACCATCGAGGGCTCCGGCAAGTACCAGGTCTCGACGGGCATTCGCTTCTTCGATCACATGCTCGAGCTCTTCACGCGTCACGGCGGCTTCGATCTCAAGCTCACCTGCAAGGGCGATCTCGACGTCGACCAGCACCACACTGTGGAAGATGTCGGCATTGCGCTCGGCGAGGCTTTCGATCGCGCGCTCGGCGACAAGAAGGGCATCAATCGCGCCGGCTACTTCCTCATGCCGATGGACGAAACGCTCGGCATCGCCGCCATCGATCTCAGCGGGCGCACCGCTGTTGTCGTCGACGCCAAAGTTCGCACGCGCCTGGTGGGCGATCTGCAATCCGAACTTGTCTACGATTTCTTCGACGGATTCGCTCGCGGCGCGCGCGCCAACGTCCATCTGAAGACGATGTACGGCCGCTCCAATCACCACAAGATCGAAGCTCTTTTCAAGGCTTTCGCCCGCGCATTGCGAGTGGCCTGTGCCCGCGATAAGCAATTGGCGAAGATGCTGCCCAGCACCAAGGGCTTGTTATGATCACCCTCGTCGACTATCACGCCGGAAATCTTGCCTCGGTGCGGAAGGCCTTTGAGTATCTCGGCTGCGAGGTTCAGGTGACCGAAGATCCCGAGGTGGTGCGCGGCTCCCGTCATATCGTTGTCCCCGGAGTCGGCCATTTCGGCGCAACCTTGCAGTTGGAAAAGAGCGGACTGCGCCAGGCAGTCTGCGACGCGCTCGACCACGAAGCGCTGTTCCTGGGCATCTGCGTCGGGATGCAATGGATGTTCCAGGGCAGCACCGAAGCCGACGGTGTACCCGGCCTCTCGCTCTTCCCCGCGATGATCGAGAAGTTCCCGAGCGAAGTGAAATCACCACATGTCGGCTGGAACCAGATCGAAATCGCGCCCGGCTCGCGGCTCCTCAAGGATGTACCCGATCAGGCCTTCGTCTATTACACGCACTCTTATCGTGCTCCGATTGTTCCCGGCACAGTTGCGAAAACGAATTACGGCGCCGAATTCAGCGGCGTGGTCGAGCGCGGCAATGTCTTCGGCGTGCAATTCCATCCTGAAAAGTCAGGGCCTGCCGGTCTCGCGATGCTGAAGAACTTTGCGGAGATGGCATGCTGACTAAGCGCATCATTGCCTGTCTCGACTGCGATGCGGGACGCGTCGTTAAAGGCGTGAAATTCGTGAACATCCGCGACGCCGGGGACCCCGCAGAACTGGCTGCTCTTCACGCCGCTAACGGCGCCGACGAAATCGTACTGCTCGATATCACCGCAACGCATGAAAAGCGCAAGACGCTGGTCGAGACCGTCCGCCGCACTGCGCGCCAACTCTTCGTGCCGTTCACCGTCGGAGGCGGCATTCGTTCGCTCGACGATGCCAGCGCCATTTTCGACGCCGGCGCCGACAAGATCACGATCAACTCCGCCGCTGTGGCCGATCCCTCTCTCATCACCTGCATTGCCGAGCGCTTTGGATCGCAGGCGGTAATCGTTGCGATCGACGCCCGCCGCGTGCAATCGCCGACCGCCGACCAACCGGCAACGTCCTTCCCTGCCGAGGTCTACGTTTCCGGCGGACGTAAGCCGACCGGCCATAACGTTCTTGACTGGGCGCGTGAAGCGGAATCCCGCGGCGCGGGCGAGTTCATGTTGACTTCGATGGACCGCGATGGCACTCGCGCCGGCTTCGATTGCGAATTGACTGCAGCTGTCGCCGGCGTAGTCTCGATTCCAGTGATCGCCTCCGGTGGCGCTGGATCGCCTGATCACTTTGTGGACGTATTTCGGGAAGGCCGTGCCGACGCAGCCCTGGCCGCATCGATCTTTCATTTTGGACTGGAATCGATCGGCGAACTGAAACAACATCTCCAGCGCGCGGGCGTGCCGATGCGCTGGCCGGTGTGAAACCGTTTCACGTTTCGCGTTTCAGGTTTCGCGAAATGCAGAACCGGAGTTGGGATTTTTTCGTGAAACTTGGCACGTGAAACGATCTTTACTGACTACTAGCTACTGGCGACTAACAACTATGCTCATTCCTTCCATTGACCTCATGGGTGGCAAGATCGTCCAACTGGTACAGGGCGAAAAGAAAGCCCTAGACTTTGACGACTTCGACTACTGGACGGAGCGCTTCGCGAAATATCCCCTGGTCCAACTGATCGACCTCGACGCCGCCATCGGCACCGGCAGCAACCGCGAACTGATCGCGCGCTTCCTCTCGCGCCTTCCCTGCCAGGTCGGTGGTGGCATTCGCTCGCTCGCCGCCGCCCGGGAAGCCCTCGCGCTCGGAGCCCATCGCGTCATCATCGGCTCTGCACTTTTCAAAGACGGCCAGGTCCAACGCGACTTCGCCGACGAACTCGCCTGCGAACTTGGCCCCGATCGCCTGACCTTCGGCGTCGACACCAAGCAGGGCCGCGTTGCCATCCACGGCTGGCGCACCCTCACTGAATTCACCGCGCCCGACGCCATGCGCGCTCTCAACGACTTTTGCGGAACGTTCCTCTACACCAATGTCGACACCGAAGGCTTGCTCCAGGGATTTCCGCAGCAAGTCGTGCCCGATCTGCTCGCCGCCACCACCCGCAAACTCATCGTCGCCGGCGGCATTACGAAGAAAGAGGAGATCGAACAACTGGACCAACTCGGCGTCGACGCCATCGCCGGAATGGCCATCTATACTGGCCGCCTGGAGGCCTGATCGGACAACGACCGTCCAGCGCGCCACTTCCCAACCAACTTCGGTACACTACTCACACCAATGAAACTTCGCCTTGCAGCGCTCCCGCTGATCGTTCTCCTCGCCTGCACTTTCGTTTCCGCTTCCGCTTACAATGGTCAGCCCAAGCTCGTCGTCGTCATCATCATCGACCAGTTTCGCGGCGACTATCTCGACCGCGCGCACGATCAGCTTGGTCCCGACGGCTTCCGCCTGTTCACCGATCGTGGCGCCTACTTCGCCAACTGCAATTACAACTACGCGAATACCCGGACCGCGCCCGGTCACGCCACGCTCTTCACTGGAGCCTACAGCAACGGTCACGGCATTCTCGCCAATGAATGGTGGGATCCGGCGAAGAAGAAGATGGTCACCTCCGTGGAAGATGACACGACGCGTCTCGTTGGCATTTCCGGTTCGGAGAACGGCGCCTCGCCCCGCAATCTGCAGGCTGACACCATCGGCGACGAACTCAGGCTCGCAACCCAGGGCAAAGCGCGCGTCTTCACGATCTCTCTGAAAGACCGCTCCGCAGTTCTTCCCGGTGGCTTCAGCGCCAACGGGGCCTACTGGATCGACCACACGACTGGTGCGTGGATCACCTCGACCTACTACATGAACTCGCTGCCCCCGTGGGTTCAGCAGTTCAACTCCTCAGGACAAGCTGACAAATACTGGAACCGCGAGTGGAAGGACAGCGCAGGGCGGGTTCTGCGGAATACCAACAAGCCGTCCGAAAAAGCTGATTTCTACGGGACCGTAGGCAGCACTCCTTTTGCGAACGACTACCAACTCGATTTCGCTCGCACCCTCATTACCAACGAAAAGCTCGGACAGGGACCAGTCACCGATCTGCTCGTAATCAGCCTATCGGCAAACGATATTCTAGGTCACCAGGTCGGACCTGACTCTCCGCAGGTCGAAGCTATGGCGCTCGCCCTTGATCATCAGCTCTCGGAGTTCTTCGCCTTTCTGGGGAAACAAATCGGACTCGGCAACGTCTGGCTTGCTCTATCCGCCGATCACGGTGTTTCGCCAATGCCTGCTGTTGCAGCGGGCTTCCGCTTGCCCGCCGCCAATCTCGATGAGCGGCAGCTCAGCAATAGGCTGAACGAGATTCTTTCAACGCGATTCGGTCCGGGAAAGTATGTACCCAACGGTGGCCTCTCCTGGCCGGTTCTCTTCCTTGATGAAAATGCTTTCGCGGCGGCGAAGGTCAGCGAAGCCGAAGCCGAACAGGCTGCCGGAGAAGCCTTGAAGCAGATCGGCATGCGCTATTACTTCACGCGCACGCAGCTCGCCGATTTTCATGTCCCGCCCGACGAGCTTGGCCGCAAATACCTGCACAGCTATTCCGGCGTGCCGAGCTGGTTCGTACTCGGCATTGCTCCACCTTATTATGTCGGAACCCGCAGCGGCACCGACCACGCTTCGCCCTACAATTACGATACGCACGTGCCGTTGGCGTTCTTCGGACTGCCCTTCCAGCCCGGCGTTTATCGCACTCATTCCGAGCCCGTGGACATGGCCGCAACCCTGGCGTCACTGCTCGGAATCAATGCTCCGAACAGCGCTGTGGGGCGCGTACTCACCGAAGGTCTGCGTACCCCTCCCGACCTTTCTGCCCGTCATGGCATTATGGTTCCAGCGGATACGAACAAGGAGTCCAAACATTGAGCGAGACCGCAACCACTCCCGCCAAGCCGCATCGCGGCGCACAACCCAAGCCTGACCTGCGCGTGCGCCTCGCGGGTATTCCACTGACGAATCCGGTCATCGCCGCAAGCGGCACCTTCGGCTACGGCATTGAGTTCGAAGACATCGTCTCTCTCGAAAAACTCGGCGGCTTCGTCGTTAAGGGACTTTCGCGCGAGCCCATGGCCGGCAATCCGCCGCCGCGATTGTTTGAAACTGCAGCGGGTATGTTGAACTCCATCGGATTGCAGAACATAGGCGCCGAAGCGTTCATCAGCGATAAGCTGCCGCATCTGCGCAAGATCAAAGGCCCCGCGGTGATCGCAAACGTCTTCGGCTACACCCGCGAGGACTATCGCGACGTCATCACCATCCTCAACGAAGGCGAAGGCATCGCCGCGTACGAGCTCAACGTCTCCTGCCCCAACACCAAGGCCGGAGGGATCGTCTTCGGCACCGATCCCATGATGCTCGAAGAAGTCGTCTCCACGGTGAAACCCGTCTGCCAGCGCCCGCTGATCGTGAAGCTCTCGCCCAATGTGACCAGCATCGCGAAGATGGCGAAAGCCGCGGAAAATGCTGGCGCAGACGCTATTTCGCTGGTGAACACCTTCGGCGCCATGGCCATCGATCCCGAAACTCGCCGTCCGCGAATCGCCACCATCACGGGAGGGCTCTCCGGACCAGCGATCAAGCCGATCGCGTTGCGCATGGTCTATGAAGCAGCACACGCCGTAAATATCCCTGTGATCGGTATGGGCGGAATCAGCACGGCGACCGATATCGTCGAGTTCATGCTCGCCGGAGCTGCTGCCATCGAGGTGGGAACTTTGAATTACTGGGATCCGTGTGCGACGGAGAAGTTAGTCCAAGGATTGGAGAGCTGGGCGTTTGAGCATCGCATCGAGCGCATCACCGAACTCACCGGTGGGTTGAAGACCGACTAGCTACTCTGGCCGGATCACGTCTGCGGAGCGGATGTATACTCTCCGGACTATGCAGCCCGTCTCGATCGAACAGTTTTTTCTGGGGTGCCTCGCACACGCTTCCTACCTGATCTCATCGGAAGGCATAGCTGCGGTCATCGATCCACAGCGTGACGTCGACATCTATCTCGAAGCCGCTCGCGAGAAGGGCCTGAAGATCGAGCACATCATCGAGACGCATCTTCACGCCGATTTTGTCTCCGGACACCATGAACTCGCAGCTCGTACCGGCGCGCGCATCTATCTCGGCCAAGGTTCGGGAGCGAAGTTCCCTCATGTGGCAGTGAAGACCGGAGACTCGATCCAGTTCGGGAGCTGCCGTTTCGATTTCGTCGAGACGCCCGGCCACACGCTGGAAAGCGTCTGCGTCACGATGACAGACCTCTCCGATCCGTCGCGTCCGAAATCTGTTTTCACCGGTGACACTCTCTTTGTCGGCGATGTCGGCCGTCCCGATCTTTCCGGCGATTACACGCCGCAGCAACTCGCAGCGATGCTCTTCAAGAGTCTTCACGAAAAGCTTCTGAGCATGCCCGACGAGACTGCAATCTACCCCGCTCACGGTGCCGGCTCTCTGTGCGGTCGGCAAATGGGATCCGAGCGCTCGTCGACCATCGGCAAGGAACGCCGCACAAACTACGCGCTGCAGGCTGCGAACTCGGATGAGTTTGTTCGCCTTCTAACCGACAGTCTTCCACCTCGGCCCGAATATTTCGGTCGAGACGTAGAGCTCAACCGGCAAGGCGCAGCGGCTCTCGACCAACTTCCGCCCCCAGCACCGTTAGCTCCTGCCGAGGTTCTCCGACGGCAGTCAACAGGCGCTGTCATCCTCGACACGCGCCCACTGATGGAGTTCGCCGTCGCGCATGTTCCGGGTTCGATCCACATTGCGCTCTCGGGCCAATATGCATCCTGGGCTGCTCGCATTCTTGGTTTGGATAAGCGCATCATTCTGGTTGGAGAAGACGCGGATCACCTGCGCGAATCGCAGTTACGTCTGGCACGTGTGGGAATTGAGAAAGCCGACGCCTACCTGCAAGACGGAATCTCAGGCTGGGTCCAGAGCGGCTACGCACTCGACTACATTCCGCAAATCTCGGTGCTGGAATTCGCTGACCTGCGCGAACAGGAAAAAGACGGGATCGCGGTGCTCGACGTACGCGAGTCTGGCGAAGTCGCGTCTGGCGCAATCGACCATTCGGCGCGGATTCCTCTTGGCCAGCTGATAGCCCGCACTCAGGAACTGGATCGCGATAAGTTACTCGTAGTCCATTGCAAGGGCGGATATCGAAGCTCTATCGCTACCAGCATTCTGCGTCGCGATGGATTTCGCAACGTCGCCAACCTCACCGGCGGCTTCGATGCCTGGCATGCCGCGGCCTTGTCCAGTGCGAGCTTGTAGGAGCGTTACTCCCGCTCCATTTCTTCCGCCATTGCCAGCATCTTCGTGACGCTATTCCAGTTTCGTCCGGTGCACGTCACCTTCAGAATCTTCTCTGCTTTGATCCACTGGAACTTCGGCCGCGCAAGTCCGTTGGTGTAGTAGATGAAAATCTCGCGACCAACCAGGTGCAATTCCTCAGGCGCTGTGTCAATCTCCAGCAGTTTCCCACACGCGTCCGCGGCAGGGGTCGCTCCCAGAAACGTCACCAGCAGTTTGCTCGGATCGATATTCTTCCGCGCTGCGAATGGATTCTTCGCCACGGCCGTTCGGAGTTCTTCTGTTGTTCTGAGAATTACATCTGGCCGGAATCCAAATTTCTTCTCGATTCCATCTTGAATCCGCGAACTTAGCTTTGCTTCGTCTCGTTCCTTCGTCTTGAACAGCACATTACCGCTTTGCACATACGTCCTTGGATCCTGAAGTTTCAGCGACTCGTACACGGCTCGCAGCTCTTCCATCTTCATACGGTTGTGCGGCCCCAGATTCACGCCGCGCAGCATGGAAATCATCACGCCCATAAGAGCGGCAGTATACCCGCTCTCTCAGGCAACAAAAAAGGCGCTGTCGCCAGCGCCTTGAAATTCAAATTACAGATTTAGATTAGCGTCCCATTCCTCCACCGTGGCCACCAGCGAATCCGCCACCGTGGAATCCGCCGCCCATCGCGTGGAACCCGCTAGCCCTCGGAGCCGCCACACGTGGCGCGATCGGACGTACCCCAGCCCGCGGCGCATATGCGTGCGGCACACCGTAAAATCCGGGCCTGCCATAGAACCCTGGTCTTCCGTAGAACCGCGGTCCGTACGCATATATGAACGCCGGTGAATAGAATCCCCAGCCAAACGGGCTATACAACACGCCCGCGCCTGGAATGAAATGTGTAGGACGCAAAGAACGGGTCCCAATACCATCCCGGACCAGACCAGCCGTTGCTGTAATAGATCTGGGCAGCATTCACGTTCGCTTCTGCCAGGTACTGCGAGCGCAGACTGCTCCAGCGATACAAGTCCGCCGTCTCGTAGTTGTTCTTGTCGAAGCTGGTCGCTTTCAGCTTGGCGTTTTCCGGTGCCAGGGCCAACTCATGTCCGCCCTTCACCTTCACCTGCCGCTCGCCCGCCTGTACCTCTGCCTGGCCCTTGAACACACGAACCACACCCGGATTGTTCTCGAACTCATACAAGCCGGTTTTCTGCAGGGTGGCGGTGGCGCCTCCATTCACGATTCGTATGTCATTCTGCTTGTACAGTTCGTCTACCTCAACGATTGCCTCACCATGATTCAACGCAACTTCCGTGTTGGTGATGCTCGGAGAAACGAGCTGCGCAGAAGAATCGCTTCCCAAGCGCAAGTACACGCCCGGGGTCAAAAGTACCTCTGCCTTTCCGTTATCTGTAGTAATGCTTTGGCCGGCCTCCAGAGTTGTCGAACCAACCGACTTGGGAGTCACTCCCTCATGATCAATGGAGACATTGCCCTCTACATAATTCAGTGTTCCTGGTAGCGCTGGATTTGCGTCGGCAAGGGCCGGCACAGATAGAGCTGCTGCCAGGAAGAAGCTTGCAAACCAAATTTTCATCCTAGACAGCTGCATAACTCTTCTCTCAACCTCTAACAATTGGATGAAGCAGAGAGCATTTCGTCGCAGCCGTAACTGTCTCGCAGGACGAGACTTAACAAGACTTTACAATGTCAGGCTCAGAGAATCGCGCGTTGGCAATTCAGAATGAATTGGCGTCACATCACTTGGGCAGCCGAGCGGCTGCCCAGAGTAGAAGAGCTTTTTTGCTTAAGCACTAGCCACTAACCATTAACCGCTGCTCACACCCTCATCTTCTTATACGACTCGAAACATACCTTCGCCGATTCCATCTCGCCCAACCGGCTGCCTTCCTGCTCCATCAGGTAGTACTCCACTCCGCCGACACTCTCGGCAGCAGCAAAGATCTCCGGCCATTTGCCAATGCCTTCGCCGAATAGCACCTGGTAGCCCTTCTCGGGCGACCAATCCTTCAGGTGCAGTGAACGTATGCGTCCAGGGTTGGACTTGATCCATGCCACCGGATCCACTCCGTCCGACAAACACGTGCCCACGTCCAGCTGCAGCATGATGTCGTGATGCGTGTTCGCGGCCAGCACTTGCATCGGCATCTTGCCATCGAGTTGTTTGAACTCCGGCTGATGATTGTGATAACCCGAGTGCATTCCGGCCGTCTTCAGCTGATCGTCGGCGGCATTCAGTAGATCGGCCACCTGCTTCCAGCCGTCGAGATTTGAAATCTCGGGCACGCTGGCCACGACCACATACTTGCTTCCGAGAATGCCATTGATATCGCGCGTGCGCGCGATCTTGTCCGGCTTCAGATAGTCAAATTCGTTGTGTGTCGAGAAGCACCGGATACCGAGATCGTCCAGCAGCTTGCGCATGTCCTTCGCTTGCGCATCGGTCCACTGATAATAAGGTGCATAGAACTCGAGGCCCTGGTAGCCCATCTGCGCCACACCCCGAACCGTGCCCTGAGCATCTTGTTTCAGCGGATCGCGAACCGAATACATCTCCAGGCCAATTGGGATTGACGATTTCTTGCCGAACGCCCTCGTGGACCAGGCAAAGGGAAGCATCGCGGAAAGAGCTATAAAGGCACGCCGAGTGAAGGAATTGGTAGACATGCCCAGCATCCTAGTCCAGAACACCTCGCCTTTGCAGCAGATTTTCCCTCAGTCGCGGGGACTGCGTTTCGTTTTGGCGCGACCAGTACCTTCGTCACATCATCGGGGTTCGCGACGCGCCTCCATTTTGTTAAACTTAATTTCACGCTGTTACGGCGATGGAGTTCGCCATAACCGCCCGGCCCACTGCCGGTGCTGATAACTCCTACCAATATCAATTGGCAGTCTGGCGCAAGCCAGTTGTCCGCGCTTCAACTCGCGGAGGGAGAAAGAACTCCATGCAAGCCGTCCTCTGGATATCCCTGGGTGCAATCCTCGGCGCCAACGCCCGCTACTTTCTGAGTCGTTGGGTTGCCCGTACGCTTTCGACCAACTTTCCCTATGGCACGCTGATCATCAACATCACCGGCAGCTTCATTCTTGCCTTCTTCCTGGTCTGGACCACGGAACGCGTCCTTGCCGATCCGCGATGGCGTCTTCTGGTTGCGATTGGTTTCTGCGGCGCCTACACCACATTTTCCAGCTACGCGTTCGAAACTATCGCGTACTTCCAGCAGGGGCAATGGCTGCAGTTCAGCTTGAACGTGGTGCTCAGCAACATCTTCTGTCTGGCAGCTGTATTAGCTGGCGGCGCTCTCGCACGCGCACTGTAAAACCAGGCATCTCGCGCAACTCAGCTCACTTCACAGGAGTCACCAATGGAGTACAATTCGCGCCCGGGGACCTTGCCCATGGCTGTTCAAGTCACCATGTATCTGAATGAAGCCGACCGCTGGCACCATCGCCCGTTGCACATCGAATTGTTGAACTATCTTCGCAAGGAGAATGTCGCCGGAGCTGGTGTCTATCACGCTGTCGCGGGCTTCACGGGACGCCAGGCCGTGCACGCTTCACACCTGGTTGATGCCGGTGGACAGTTGCCGGTGGTGCTCACCTTTATCGATACCGATGAGCACATTCAACGTGTGCTTCCGACCTTGCGCGAGATGGCGCCGCATCGGCTCATCGTCCGCGAGAGTGTTCAGATCGAACAGGGGCTCGACTAGTCCCGCCCGGACAGCTTTTCTGCTTCGGCGGTGGGCATCTTCGCATCTCTTTGGACAGGTGGTACGCGAGTCAGGAGCACGCCATGAATGGCACGCAGTCAGGCAGTTTCCGCTTTGCCCGCATCGCCGGAATCGATCTCCGCCTGCACTACACCTGGATTGTTATCGCCATACTCATCGTCATTTCGCTGGTCGCGCAATTCCGTCTAACGAACGCCGACTGGTCCACCCTCACGGTTTGGATTTCCGCCATCATTACCGGTCTGCTTTTCTTCGCTGGCCTGATCCTCCACGAACTCTCGCACGCTGTTGTCGCTCGCGCCCGCGGGTTACCCGTGAACCGCATCACCCTGTTTCTTCTGGGCGGAGTAGCGCAAATCGAGCGTGAACCCGAATCCGCATCCACCGAATTCCTCATGGCAATTGCTGGCCCGCTGATGAGCGTGCTCTTCGGCTTTCTCTGTCTCGCGATTGCCCGCTTCGTCTTCGGATGGACTCCTTGGACTCTCGCGCACACTCCCGGCGGCGCGATCTTCGAATGGCTCGGCTACATCAACTTCATGCTTGCCGCCTTCAATATGATTCCCAGGCTTCCCGCTGGACGGCGGCCGTGTGCTGCGCTCGATCATCTGGTGGATGACAGGCAGTGCCGATCGCGCCACCCGCATCGCAGCCGGCATTGGTCAGATTGTCGGATGGCTCTTCATCATCTACAGCTTCTTCCGTCTCTTCACCGGACAGGGAATCGGCGCCATCTGGCTCGCCATCATCGGATGGTTTTTGATACAGGCCGCCGGCAACTCGCTCGCCGCCCGCCGAAGCCAGTCCGCGCTTACCGGCCTGAAAGTCTCCGACGCCATGTCGCGCGATTGCGTCACTGTGCCGAGCAATATCTCCCTGCAGGATTTCGTTGATATGTACCTGCTTCGCACCGGTGAACGCTGCTTCGTTGTTCAGGACCAGGGCTATCTCGTCGGAATGATTACGCCCCACAACGTGCGCCAAGTGCCACGTGAGGATTGGACGCGAACCAGCGTCCGAGTCGCCATGATGCCTCTCGCGCAACTGCACACGCTTACGCCCGATCTGCCTCTGTTTCAAGCCCTCGAGCAGATGACACGTGAGGATATCAACCAGATGCCGGTGGTCTCGAATGGCAATCTACTTGGCGTTCTGAGCCGCGGAAACCTGCTCCAGATCATCCGCAACCGCACGGAACTGAATGCCAGCTGATTCTGCGTTTCTGAGAGCAAAAGCCTTCCAGCAAACCTGCATCTAACCGCAGATGCCGCAAGCACGACCGAAGGAAGTAGAGCTCAAATCCACACGCCGCTCCGCTTCGGAGATCCTGGAAACCGTCGCGCGAAACGGCCGCGAAGAACTCGAACGCTCTACCCACGCTCTGGCTTTTTCGGGATTCGCCGGCGGCTTCGCCATGGGACTCACCGGACTTTCCGTCGCAGTCGTTCGCGCGGCACTCGGTCACGATCCGGCATCCGAGTTCATCGCCCAGCTTTTTTACCCCATGGGATTTATTGCGGTCGTCATCGGGCGAGCCCAGCTCTTCACGGAAAACACGTTGTATCCCGTCGTGCTCGTCTTCGACAACCCGCGCTGGGTTCGCGACACGCTTCGTCTCTGGTCTGTGGTCTTCGTCTGCAATGTTTTGGGAGCTTTGGCATTCGCCCTCGTCGCCGAACGGACTGCAGCCATGAATCCCAAAGCCGCGCAGGAACTCGTAGCATTGGGCACCAGCGCGATATCCGGCAATGCCAGCTTCTTTTTCTGGAGCGGCATCATTGGCGGCTGGCTTATTGCTCTGGTTGCGTGGATGGTTTCCGCCAGCCACTTCACGATTGGCCAGATCGCCGTAGTCTGGTTGCTCACCTTCATCGTGGGCGTCGGCGGTTTCTCCCACTGCATCGCCACTAGTGGTGAAATCCTCTCGGCCGTTGTGACCGGAAATCTCACCGCCGGCATGTACTTCCACTGGCTCTTGTTTGCGACGCTCGGCAACATCGTCGGAGGCGTCACCATTGTGACTCTTCTTAACTATGGCCAGGTCCACGCTGGAGAACACGAATGACCGTGCTCTCCCCAACCATGCAGTTTCAGGAGGCCGTATGCGCACTCATCAAGATGTGAATCGCCCCGGTGTGAATCGCAATGTCCGCCGCATCGCAAGAGTAGCCGCCATCGGAGCCACCGGTGTCGCAGCTGGAGTCACCATCGGCGCTGCTGCCGCGGGAGTACTAGGCTGGAAGCTGTTTCGCTCTGCCACACGCCCCGACGACTGGAACGGCAAAGTCGTGGTAATAACTGGCGGTTCGCGCGGACTCGGACTCGCTCTCGCCCAGGAAGCGGCGCGTCACGGAGCGCGTCTCGCCATCTGCGCTCGCGATCAACAGGAACTCGAGGCCGCTCGCCGGCAGATTGGCATCCACGCGGAAGTTGGAACCTATGTTTGCGACGTCAGCAACTACGACGAAGTCGTCAGCTGGATCAACTCTGTCCGCTCTGACTTCGGTCAGATCGACGTCCTCATCAACAACGCCGGTCAAATCAGCGTGGGTCCGCTTGAATCGCAAACGCTTACCGACTTCCAGGAAGCGCTCGACGTCATGTACTGGGGCGTGGTCTATCCCACACTTGCGGTGCTCCCGCACATGAAGGCCCGCAGCGCTGGGTCGATCGCCAACATCGCATCGATCGGAGGCAAGGTCTCTATACCTCATCTGCTGCCTTATTGCTCGGCCAAGTTCGCGGCTATCGGCTTTTCCGAAGGACTGCACGCCGAACTCGCAAAGTCCGGCATCCACGTAACCACCGTCGTGCCCGGACTCATGCGCACGGGATCGCACCTCAACGCTTTCTTCAAAGGCGATCACCGCAGAGAGTTCACCTGGTTTGCGCTCGGCGCAACGTTGCCCGTCGTTTCCATCAGCGCCGAGAACGCAGCGCGCAGAATCGTCAGCGCCATCCGTCATCATCGCGCAGAGGTGATCCTTTCTCCACAGGCGAAGGCGCTCGGGCTACTTCACGGCGTTGCGCCCGGGCTCACGTGCGAGATGATGGGCATCGTGAACCGCGTCTTGCCTGCATCACAAGGCGATCCCAGTGTCCGCTACACCGGCAGCGAGAGTGAGACTGCCGTCACCCGCTCCTTTGCTACGCAACTCGGGCGTCGCGCCGCGCGCAACTTGAATCAGGGGCCGGCGACGCAAGCATCGTGACTAAGTTCCCGATCCGACTGCCGCTCGCCAGGTCTCGTCGTCGAACCGGATGATCGGTCGTCGGGCGATGCAAAGCTAAGTGCGTAGACTTGAGACATTCACTTTGCATCCAATTCCTATGACTTTGCTTCTTAGAACTGATCCGGAACCACCGCGCCCACCAACGCAGACTCCTCCAGCTCCCGTGGAGGAGCCTCCGGATAAGCCGGAAAGTGAACCCGGCTCGCCGGTACAGGAACCGGATCCGCGTGAGCCGAAGCGGTGGGCGGAAGTCTCAAATTCTTCGAGACGTTTCATTTTGCCCACCGCGAAAACTTTTGCCAGCCGATTATCGCCCTGCTAAAACGAGTTTGCCTTCCAAAGCCGATTTTCTGCACATTTAAACTTCTATTCGCTACAGTAAAAGCAAGGAGAGGGTGGGACCGGCGACTCGTGTTCTTTTCTCTTCGAGATCCAAGATCATCTTAAGTAGGCCTTCATAAAGTTCGGCGAGCACCTGTAACGGACTCGGCTTTCATTCGTCTCACAGCTAGAGGGGTTTACAGCGTTCTGGCATGTCCTCAGGGACATGCTTGCCGGCAATCTGGGCACGGCAGAAGCCGCGGGAGGCCGCACGCCTTGGCGCGCGGATGGTTTCTTGCCGTGCCCTGCTGTCTTCGGCGCTGTCCTCGATTATTTGTGAGGTCATCATGTCCGAACTCGATCCAGTGACTTTCCTGATCGCTACCGAACTTGCTGCGTGCGACACCAGTTCGTCCCACCGGCAAGCTGCCTTGGCTCGTCCGCACACGATCAGTTCGCCCACTTTGATTCTGGTCGCAGAAGGCGGCGAAAACGAGTCCGGATCTAGTGACTCGTTCGAAGATCTCAGCCTCCGCGCGCAACGTGACTTTGGCGCCGACTCGGTTCGCATCGCATACCTGCATTCGGATTTGCCGTCGCTCTCTGACGTCGTGGAAGACCTGCTCTCCCGCCGCATTCATTGCGTTCGCGTTCTGCCGTTGTTTCTTTCGGAAGCCGAACTGGCCGCTGGCGACATCGCTTTCGAAATTCACGACCTTCAGGAGAAATACGCCGCGCTCGAGATTGAACTCCTTCCTGCTATCGGCGAAGACGCTCGTTTCCAGCGGCTACTCTGGCAAATGGTTCGCGAGCGCGCACTCCCGGACTGGTTGGCCAAGACTTCGTGATACGGGGCTGAATTGACTCTCAAGCAACTCGCCGAGAATCCGCGCGTCACCATTCGTCGTCCCGGCGAGCCTCTCCATGAGGGCACCTGCGTTGTCTACTGGATGCAACGCTCACAACGTGCCCTCGACAATCCCGCGCTCGATATCGCTGTCGAGGCCGGCAATCTTCTCGGCAAACCAATCGTCGTGTTCTTTGCGCCGGTGCCGTTTTATCCGCACGCAAATCTGCGTCACTACAGCTTTCTTGCCCAAGCCATACCCGACACTGCCGCGCGCCTCGCCAAGCGCAATATTGGATTTATCCTTCGCCGCTATCCCGATCACAGCTTGCTGCGTTTCTGCGATGAAGCGAAACCAGCGCTTGTCGTTGGCGACGAGAATCCTCTGCGTGAAACTGAACATTGGCGCCAGCTAGCCGCGCGTAAGCTGCGCGTGCCGCTGTGGACCGTTGACTCGGACGTCGTCATCCCCGGCAAGCTGCTGAACAAACGCTTCACTGCCGCGCGCTTCATTCGGCCCGTAATTCACGCGCACTTGGACGAGTTTCTCGTCCCCAGCAGGAATCCCAAGGCGAAGCACGCATGGATCCCGCCGCAATATCTGTCAATCGCTTCCGCCCGATTTCGATATCCTGCGCAACTGGCCCCTTGATCGCTCTGTTTCGCCCGTAACCAGTTTTCGCGGAGGCACTACCGAAGCTCTGCGCCTGCTCAAGCAGTTCACGTCCGGCCCGCTTCGTCACTACGACACGCAGCGCAATCATCCTGAAATCGACGGCACCAGTTCGCTCTCGCCTTACCTGCACTTCGGCCACATCAGTCCAATTACCGTCGCTCTCGCTGTCAAAGAATCCAACGCACCTGCCGCCGACAAGCAGGCCTATCTCGATCAGCTCATCACCTGGCGTGAACTGGCCATCAATTTCGTTCGCTTCCATGCTGAATACGACAACTTCCAATGCGCCGAGCCGTGGGCTCAGAAGACGCTCGCCGAGCACATCGCGGATCGCCGTCCATTTCTCTACACTCGCTCTGAACTCGAGAGCGCCCAGACACACGATGAACTTTGGAACGCCGCGCAACGCCAGATGCTGGAAAAGGGCTGGATGCACAACTACATGCGCATGTACTGGGCAAAGAAGATCCTGGAGTGGTCCGCGAATCCGCATCAGGCGTACGAGACCGCGGTCTACCTCAACGACAAATACCTTGCTCGACGGACGCGATCCCAACGGCTATCTCGGGATCGCCTGGTCCATCGTCGGCAAAATGGATCGTCCCTGGTTCCCGCGCCCGATCTTCGGTCTCATCCGCTACATGTCACACGACAGCGCTGTGAAGAAATTCGACGCTCGCCGTTACATCAGCCAACAAGCACAATTGCGCCTTACCGGGACCGATTAGCTGCTTCGCTTGCGCTTGACACTGCGGCTGAGCCACAACCACAATAGCCGTGCATCACGGTACCCTCCCGGCGTTTGATCAAAACCCCTTGCGTTTCTGACGCTCTCTCTCTGGAGGTCTCTCCCTATGGCCGCCGATCCTGTCGTCCCCGCTCCCGAATTGCAGTTCGAGACTGAAGCCACAGCGTCAGAAATAACTTTGCACTTCACCGGCAGAATCGTCTCCTCAACAGCGTCAATGCTCCGGGATGAAGTACGAAAGGTAATTCCTGAAAAGAAGCCGATAGTTCTCGACCTGTCCAAAGTCAGCTACATGGACAGCGCGGGCCTGGGCGCGATGGTCGGCGTTTGGGTTTCCGCAAAAAGAGAAGGATGCGATCTAAAGCTGGTCAGCCTGACGGATCGCATGAAGGAATTGCTCCGGTTGACCAATCTGGATAAATTCTTTGCGACTTCATGATTCCCGGATACTCCGAGTTTCTGAGAGGCCCTACCGTTCCAACTCCAGCGCGTAAATCTCTTGCGCGCTGATGTCTCGCACAAGCACCACCGACCCATCCGGCGCATATCCATTCCAGCTGCCGAAGTATCCGCAGTATTGTCGAACATCTTTTAATCCCATAACCCTTTCCGGCTTCGATTCTCCCAATCGGACCGCATATACGCCGGGATCACTGCTTGCGATGGTGCGGAAATAAGAGCGACCGGCCGTCTCTCGACCAGGCGGGATATCCGATTGCCTCACTGTCTTTGATCCACGTCGACCACTTCTTCGTCCGCGTGTCGTAGACCTTCAGCTCTCCCATGCCTCGGGCATCGATCGCCGCGATATATCGTCCATCGGGTGACCACCTCGGGCTGAACAGGTTTTCGGATCCGGGAACCATCGCGACTTGTCCGCGATCTACGTCTACAGTGAGAATCGCGCGTTCCTCCGCGCCGTTCGACGAATTCAACCTTCCGAACAAAAGTTGTCTTCCATCAGGAGACCAGCCCACATCCACTTCGTTGAAGTTTTCCGCCGAGACCTCCCGCGGCGTTCCACCTTGCGCCGGAATTACGAATATCTTCCACGGCTTTCCCGCTTGTGCTGCCGAATACGCAATCTGCTTTCCGTCTGGTGACCATCTTGGAAGCGCCACGCACTTGGGACCAAACGTCAATTGCAGACGCTCTGTTCCATCCACCCGACTGCGCCACAGCGTGTTGTCTACAGTGTTTACATACGCGATCCAATTTCCATCCGGCGAAGAGTCCACTTCGCTCGCTGCGATCCCGCCGGCCATCGGAACAAACTGTTTGGCCCTTGCGTCGTAACGCACCAATTCCCCTTTGGACTGATATCCCAAAGCGAAAACCTGTTTGCCGTCTTTGCTGGGCACCGGATTACTGAAAGCGAGCGGTCCGTGTGTCAGCCGAAAAGGTTGACTCGATCGGCTGATCGATCCCGTTCCGTCTCGCACTGCCCAGATATCGCTTCCATGCTCTGTCGAGCTTTGGAACAGGAAAAACTTTCCATCTGCTGTCCAGTCCCCGCAGCACTCGTCCGGAGGCGTTCTGAAATTGGGCAGCACTTCGTGCAAGTTGCTGCCATCGCGCGCAATCTCCCATATCGAGTTCGTATTGTTGATGGCGTCGCTCATCGTGAAGCGGATTCTCTTCCCATCGGGTGAAAATCGCGGACTGGATGCCGGGAGCTTCACATCGCTGAGTTTCCTCACATTGCCGCCATCGTGATCCGCAAGATAGATCGCAGACCCCTTGGTCATGACCAGCTCTCGCCCGTCCCTGGACCACGCGGCGCCCGTCGCGGATAGATTGAAGCTCCGTGGAGAGCCCGCGGGCAGCGGCACCACTCCAACGTGCGACTCTCGTTCCGCGACGGCGTCGTAGCCGAGCAGAATTTCGGAGCCCTCCGCAGAAATGTCTCTTGGGGATATCGTCGTATAAGGAGTGGGAACGATCGCTGTATCGCCACCCGATGCCGCCACTTCCGCAAGCACATCCCGGCCGCCATCATTTTCCGCGAAGTACACGCGACTGCCGTCTGATACCAGTCCCACCTTAGTAAGGCCATCACTCGTCACCTGGCGCATCCCGTTTACTCGCGGCACGTTCGCTGGACGAGATAGCCAGTAGACTGGTGCCACCGCCAGCAGTGCGGCAGCCGCTATCACCGGAATGGCATGTCGCTTCGGGCCGGGCTTTTGCGTTTGTGCCGCGCTGGTGATTCGGCCAGTGTCACTGTCGCGCTTCAAACGCTTCAGGTCTGCGCGAAGTTCCACCCCACTCTGATAACGCACCTCACGGTCTTTCTCGAGGCACTTATTGATGATCCGCTCTAACTCCGGAGGGACATTCGGATTCAGTCTCACTACCGGAATCGGCGCCTTGTTCAGTAGCTCATTAAAAATTGCCGCCGAGGTGTCACCCTGGAACGGGACCACGCCAGTCGCCATCTCATACAACACGCATCCAAACGAGAACAAGTCCGTACGAGCATCCAGATCTTTTCCCAATGCCTGTTCGGGCGACATGTACATCACCGTACCCATGGTCACGCCCGAGGTCGTCAATCGATCCGCAGTGATCGTGATTGTCGCGCCGGGAACGGCGTTTCTCTCGATCTTCGCCAAGCCGAAGTCGAGTATCTTCGCGTAACCGCGGCTTGTGACGAAGATGTTTCCCGGCTTGATGTCGCGATGAACGATCCCTTTGCCGTGCGCTGCATCGAGCGCGTCTGCGACCTGCACGCCGATCTCGAGCAGCTTCTCCAGCTCGAAACGTCGCCCCTGCATCGCCTGCCGCAGGGTCTGTCCTTCCAGGTACTCCATGACGATGAAGGGCCGCGATTCGTGCTCGCTCACCTCGTGAATCGTGCAGATCCCCGGATGATTGAGCGCTGACGCAGCCCTCGCTTCCTGCCGGAAGCGTTCCAATACGCCGGGTTTCTCCCCGATGCACTCGGAGAGAAACTTCAGCGCGACCAGTCTGCCCAGGCGGGTATCTTCCGCCAGGTAAACCACCCCCATACCGCCGTCGCCTAATTTTCGCGTGACGCGGTAATACGAAATTAACTCGCCTATCACTTCGTCTTGCTCCAGTCCGCATTTCGGGGCCCGGGTAAAACTAGCTTTTACCAACTGCTGTCAAAGGATTAATCGTGTTTCCAATTTCCGTCACCTTCGTCGCGGGAAATCCACTTAGTGCCGCGTGCTTTTGAATAATCTCCTCGTCTTCGGCGAGATACACGCAAAAGGTCTTATCCGCGGCGACAAACGATTCCACCCACTGGATCTCTGGCCCAAGCTCGCGCAGCGCTGCATTCGACTTTGTTGCCGCTGCTTTCAATTGTTCCCCGTCCAGAGTTCCTACCTTTGGAATCTCGCGCTCGATCAAAAATTTCTTCATACCATCCTCCTCATTCGCTCGAACAGGTTGCGTTCGATATTCACTACGGTAGAGGGAAATGGGGCTTGCAACAAGATGGCACATTTGCCATCATAGATAGGCGATTAGGCCAGATTGTCAGGAGATCCCATGATCGATGTCACGGTTTTGTTTCTTGATGGAACGTTCTCTTCTACTGCGATCGGTCCGATGGAAGTCTTCCGTCATACCGGCGAGCTCTGGAACGCCTTTACGGGAACTCCGGTCGCCGCTCCTTTTCGTGTAACCACAGCTTCGGTCGACGGGCGCGCGGTCTCCTGTGATGGAGCAATCCAGATTCGACCTGAAACTTCGCTCAGCGCCGTGCGTAAGACGAAACTCATCTTCATTCCATCCACCGGACCAAGCCTCGATGACGTCGTTGAACGTAATGCGGCGGTTGTTCCTTGGCTTAAACGCTGGCATAAACGCGGTGCAGTCATTGCCAGTGTCTGCTCGGGCGTTGGCCTCGTAGCGGCCGCTGGTCTGCTCGACGGACGTCGCGCCACCACCCACTGGGGAGTTGTTGATCAATTTCGCCGGAAATATCCCAACGTACGCTGGATGCCGGAACTGATGGTGGTCGAGGATGGGCCCTTCTACACGGGTGGAGGTGTCAACGCCTCACTCGACCTGAGCCTGTATCTGGTCGAAAATTTCTGCGGGCACGATGTTGCGATGCAAACCGCTAAGGCACTCCTCATTGAAACTCCGCGCGCATGGCAAGCAGGCTTCGGAATCGTTCCTCTGAAGACCGAGCATTCTGATCAGTCCATCTCCTCCGCGCAGGATTGGCTGCATGAGAATTTTCATCGCAATTTCCCGCTCGAGTCCCCGGCGCAACGTGTCGGCATGAGCCTGCGCAATTTCGTCCGCCGCTTCAAACAAGCTACCGGGGACAGTCCGCTCGCGTACTTGCAGAAGCTGCGCGTCGCCGCCGCCAAGCGCCTGCTGGAAAATGACCACCGCACGATGCAGGAGATCAGCAACGCCGTCGGTTATGAAGATGTCGCCTATTTCCGTTCCCTCTTCCAGCGGCATACAGGAGTGTCACCGAGCGCATATCGACAGCGATTCGGGGTATAGTTTGCTGTTCTGCAACAGCGGGTTGGCAATCGTACATTTTCATTGACCCTCGGTGGACCACGGGCCTAGCTTGAGTCATCCGGATTTCTAACGAGGTGGTTATGGCAGGCATTTCTCCAGGAGATTGTGTTGCTCCCGCCTTCAATCTGATGCAAAAGCGTTTGTTCCAGCCATTTCGCTTCGGCTATTGGTCGCGCATCGCTGTGCTTGGTGTTTTGACTGGCGAACTTTCGACCAGCGGCAGTGGAGGCGGCGGCCAGCACAGCACTGCCGCTTACGGGAATCCCGTCCCTGGGCACGGATTCGATCCAACCTGGATCGCGCAGCATTGGAATCTGATCCTCGGTGTCATCGGAGCCATTTTCGTCTTAGCGATATTGTTCTTCTATATAGGCAGCGTGTTGCGCTTTGTACTTTACGAAGCGGTGCTGCGCGACAAAGCAAGCATCCACGAGGGCTTTGCGCGCTGGCGCGAGCAAGGCCTCGAGTATTTCTCATTCCGCCTGATGCTGGTGATCCCCTACGTCGCGCTTGCGGTTTACCTGGTCGGCCTGCCCCTGCTCAGAGTTCTCAAGGCGGGTGGCGGTGGTGCGGAAATTGTGACTGCGGTTGCGCAACTGGCCGGAGCGGTGCTGTTCGTTTCACTCCTCGGCGTATTGCTGCTCGTCGTGATGGTTCTGACCAAGGACTTCGTAGTCCCGCAAATGATGTTCGAGCGCGTGACCTGCACAGAAGGTTGGGGACGCCTCTGGACCCGCATCAGGTCCGAGCCAATGAACTATGTCGGATACGTCCTGCTCAAGATTGTTCTCGCAATCGCCGCCTTAATGGCATTCGTGATTCTGATGGTCATCTTGGCGTTAATCGTGGCCATCCCAGCAGCGATCGCGATAGCGGCGGGCGTCGTAGTCTTCAAGGCCGCTGCCGCGAATATCCTCGTCATTGTGATCGGGATCGCGCTTGCATCGGTCATTGCGGTGCCCGTGATTGTCTACTGCGTCGGATTCGTCGGCGCTCCCATCACGGTCTTTTTCCCGGCATATTCCATGCACTTTTTCGCGAGCCGCTACAAGCCGCTGTACGAGGAACTGTATCGGCAACCGTTACCTGGACAAGCCTCGTAGCTCGCACCGGTACCGTAATGCGGTCGTAATTTTTGGATAGTGCCGATAGACCTAGGAAGACGTTTCGCCGCTCAGTCGACGCAAAGACTCCGTGGACGGAACGAAGTAGTACGCACCGGAAAGTGGCTTCGTATAGCGCGTGAGTGCGTCCCGCACACCGGTTGTCAGTCCCGCCATGCTTTCCAGCATCTTCGCAAGGCGCTGCTGATCGGCGCTGAAACCGACGAACATCGTCCCATGATTGGTCACCGTGCCGTACGGCATGTTCCGCCGGAAGATCTTGCCGAACCGGTCCTGATCGGTGCTCGCAACATGCGAATCTGGCGCCTTGTTCTCGCACTCGACGCTGTCGAGCTTCTTCCTTCCGATCACGCGCTCCTGAGCCTCTACCGAAAGCGACTCCCACTCAGCTGCATTGTGGACCCACTTCTGCAGCAGCAGAACGGTCCCTCCAGCGCCGGGCTGCCCTTCTCCTATGAGTGCTTCGTCAGGCGCATCGATCAGGCTGGGATTCTCCGATCCGTCGATGAAGCCCGTCAAGTCACGATCATGCTGATAAGGCCAGCTCGACGTCTCGTCGGTGACGGAGCCCAGGTCTTTCAGTGCAGCGATTGCCTTACGCGCTACTTCGAAGACGACATCGTAGGCGCTGCCCGAGATCCACAGCACAGCATCGTGCTGCGTCGCTGGCATCACAAATCCCTCAATGCCCGCCAAGTCCTTGTTGAAGCCCACGACCTCTGCTGGCGCGTCATCTGGGACAGTCCGCTGCCACAACTCAGGCCGGAACCCTACCACCAGGTTGACGCCCCCCATCGTGGTTCGCGGCTCACGCAGTGACGAGATCGCCTGTACCAGATCCTGCGCGTTCCGTCCGCTTAAGACATCGAATTCCAGATAAGCGTGCGATGCGGTTCCGAGAGCGAATATGCCGCTTTGGGGATTTGTCATACGGAAGGATTCGCGTGGGTTCTTTTCCATTGCCATCCAAACCTGCCAAATTTGAGGATTGAAACCAAATCTATCACGTGCCCAGAACAAGTGACCCATTCAAGCGCACACGCTCGCCGCTGTTGCAAATCGCAACGCTTCTTCATCTTCTCTGTAATCTTTTTGTAATTCCGCTGCTTGCGGTGTCATTCCTCACAGCTTCTGCTCCTGCCGGATACATACGATGAGGCTTCAAGTCCGCAGGAGGCAGCTAAACAGCAGTTATGGAAACCCATCCCAAAGGCACGAATGCCCGTATTCTCTTGAGTTCCGTGTTCGGTCCTTACGCGCAAGACGACGAGTTTGGCAGCCGTTCCATTAATCCGATGGAGCTTTATTACAACCAGGTGACGCGCATGCAGGGCGCATTTTCGCCGCGTCTCTTCCATCGCTCCTGGGGCATCATGATGATTCAGGAAAACATCTCCGCGCCCTGTACGGTGCTCGATTTCCCTACCCGCGAAGCCTTCGCGCGCGAGATCACTGAGCAGCAGTATGACGTCGTCGGCATCTCTTCCATCATCGTGAACGTCGGCAAAGTGCGCGAGATGTGCCGCATCGTCCGCAAGCTGTCGCCACACTCGAAGATCGTTATTGGTGGCCACGTCGCTGCCATCCCGGGCGTCGACCACATGATCGACGCCGACCACATCGTCAAAGGCGAAGGCATCGCCTGGATGCGCTCGTATCTCGGCGAAGATCCCAGCGCTCCCATTCGCCACCCGCGGATCACTTCAGGTTTCGATTTCCGCGTCATGGGACGCAAGCTCCACGAGAAGCCCGAGGACATTGCCGTCACCATCATTCCGTCCGTGGGCTGTCCCATGGGCTGCAACTTCTGTACTACCTCGGCCTTCTTCGGAGGCAAAGGCAAGTCCGTCAATTTTTTCGAGACCGGCCAGGAACTTTTCGACATCATGTGCGAGATGGAAGCCAAGACCAACACGCGCTTCTTCTTCATCATGGACGAAAATTTCCTGCTCCAGCGTCCACGCGCCATGGAACTGCTCGCGCTGATGAAGGCGCACAACAAGAGTTGGGGATTTTACGTTTTCGCCTCGGCGAATGCGATCCGCAAATACACCGTGGAAGAACTGGTCGAGTTGGGCGTCGCCTGGATCTGGATGGGCCTGGAGTCGCGCAAGAGCCACTATGACAAGTTGAATGGTACCGACACCGTACAACTCGTGCGCGAACTGCGCGAGCACGGCATCAAGGCTCTTGGATCAACCATCATCGGACTCGAACACCACACGCCCGACAATATTCGCGAAGAAGTTGAGCAGGCCATCGCGCACGATACCGAGTTTCACCAGTTCATGCTCTACACGCCGGTCCCCGGCACTCCTTTATATAAGGAGATGTCCGAGCAGGGACGCCTCTTGCCTGGCGATCTCGCCGACATTCACGGTCAGTTCAAGTTCAATTTCAACCATGCTGCCATCGGGCGCGACGACTCCAAGCGCTTCCTTGACTGGGCCTTCTTTCGCGACTTTGAACTCAATGGCCCGAGCATCTATCGCATCTGCCGCACCACGCTGCAGGGCTGGCGCAAGTATCGGAATCATCCCGACGCTCGCATTCGCGAACGCTACGAGCGCGAAGCTCAGGAATTGCGCAAGTCCTATGGACCTGCACTCTGGGCCATGGAGCACCAGCTCCGCAAAACAAACGTGGAAGTCAGCCGCCGTGTCCGAGATCTTCGCCGCGAACTCGAAGCTGAATTCGGATCGTTCACCCGCTGGATCACTCGCATCGGCGGACCGATCATGCTCTGGAGCACCCGTCGCGAAGAACGCCGTCTCGCGCAAGGCAAGGTCTACGAGCCACCAACGTTCATCGAGCGCCACAACTGGGCTGCTTCCTCCTAGAGAGGAACAGGATCGAGTGGGGGTAGCTAGTAGCAAGTAGCTGGATTCCGCCACAGCTACCAGCTACCCACCTCACTCACAGCGCTCGCAGGAAATTCAGCAAGTCCTGTTTCTGCGAGGCACTCAAGCCATTGAACATTCGAACCACTCCGTTCGCCTCCGAGCCGTTGCTGGAATGCGCGGCGATCGCCTGCAACAGGTCCGACGTGCGTCCGTCATGCAGGAAGAACAGTCGTTGTCCCACTCCCCACAGCGGCGCAGTTCGGAACTGATCTGGCCCTGCCGCGCCTTGCGTCACCCCATCAGACAATCCCGATCCCATGTGGTGTACCGCAAAATCGGAGTACGGGTGATATGTCACATTCGACATCCCGGTGAACGGTGAGTTCCCCGTCGTGAGCGAAGTCGAATGGCACAGTGCGCACCCCACATTGGTAAACAGGTTTGCTCCGTTTTGTGCCGAAGCGGTGAAAGGCGCTGGCGCCGGCGGCGCCGAAAGCCTCATTGCAATCGCGAAGTTGATCAGGTCCGAGGCGAATTCGCTGCCTACGCCGGTCGATGATCCGCCAACCGCGACCTGGAAATGATCCTCCGGAGTAGGATTCAGCTGGCATCCCGCTACGTCGCTGCGTTCGTTCGGAAATGCTTCGTTAGTCACGCCCTGTTCCACGTTGTAGGCTTCCCCCGAAAATATTAAGAGCGACTTGTTCTGCGCCTTCCAGCCAAATCGCGTTACCGATCCATCGTTCCCCGACGTATTCAACACTCCGCCGATCCCCATCGCCGACTTGATCCTTTGCGATTGGGCGAGGTTCGCGCGCAAAGTCGCGTCGGGAGTGTCCTCGACCAATCCCATGCCAAACGTCGGTGTCGGAATCCGGAAGATTATGTTGCGATTCGCGACCTGCGCCGCAAAGTTCGGCTGCGCAAGATTGCAGCCCTGGGCGTCAGTCCGACCGGTAATCGTATATAGCCCGTGCACACCTCCATCGGCTGAACCATTAGAGTTACGCACGAAGCGCGCTTCCCGCACCGGACCATTCGCAGTGATGAACGATGGCACGCTGTTGTGCGCACCATCCAGTGTCGCCAGTGCAACCTGCGGATTCTGTTGCGGAATCTGCGGACTGTTCACTCCCGGACTGCTGCCGCCCAGGGTCGGCTGCGCATGACACATTGCACAGCTGTTTCCGTTGAAGGTTGGCCCCAAGCCTTTGCCATCCTCGCCGCTAATTGTTCCCGAGACCGAATCCACCTCGGCAAAGACCGCTTGCGCAGCGTTGAACGCTGCCTGTTCTGTCGGGTTCAGTGTTGGATATGCAGCGCCTGCGGCTGCAGGCCCGCCTCGCGGACCCGGATCTCGTTGCGCCATCGCGGTTCCACAAATCATGAGCGCGACCATAGCCAACTGGGCTACGCACGCAAACCGATGTGTCCTGTTCATTGAATTCAAGGCTCCACTCCTTTGTAAGGATTGGGCACACGCGCACTGTTCGCTTCGCCGGCGCGGACGAGTCGATCAAGAGCCGAGTTGCAATCCTTGTTGCGCTCCGAAGCCGTGGAAAGTGGTTCGGAGACTTTCGCTTTGAGTGGCGCCCCAAGTGTCGTGGCCGCACGGGGGGTGAACGGCCACTCTGGTGTGGCTGCAATGTACGTTCAGCTGCTCTCAAACACAATCAGGAACGCTAGCCGTTTCTTGCTATCTATTGATGGAAGTTGCTGCTACTTACCCTGCGCGGCGTCGCCGCTCGCGAATCTCCGATGGACTCACTCCCCAGTGTCGTTTGCATTCCCGGCTGAAATGGCTGGGATCCGCAAAACCTGCTTCCGCGGCGATTTCCTTGATGCTCAGGAACGAATTTTGCAGAAGATGTTCCGCGCGTCGCATACGGATTCGCACCATGTATTGTTTCGGCGTGAACGTGGTTTCCGCTTTGAAGAGATGAATGAAGCGCCATCGCGAAAGATGAACTTTGCTTGCGATTTCGCGGACTGGCAAATTACCGCCAGGCTCCCGGCGCATGATTTCGATCGCTGCTTCGATCCTTCGGTCCATTTCCAACACTTCTCCTCCGTGCGGGTTTGGAGAGGAAGTTGCGCGCAACAGCGGTTGCGTGGAGGGTCCCAAAGTCTTTGCGCGAGAGGTACCACACGCCCCAATTGTTTCGATCATACCAATCTTCACGGCCAGTGCGCCTCTTTCTCGAGCATGGCCGCTTGTACCATGTCCCCTTAGACACCCGCCCACACCTCAATTCATCCACCTAGTATTTTTGGGCTATTGTTTGTAGTTGCACCTGTCGTTAGATTTCTTCCACTGAACATCCCGGGGTACCCTCGCATTCGTTCGATCACGCGCCGGCAGATTGGCAAGCACGGCTCTATTCGCTTCGGAGAAATCGTCGGGGGCTGATTCGAAACAAACAGACAGGAAAAGTGCTGACGGATTCTCTCGCTCCGCGCTCAGGGAAACCTCTGTCAGCTTGCAACTTGATTGCGTAACCCCCGCTGAACTCAAGAAACGGAGTACATCGATTCATGATTCGAAAGTTTTGTGTAAGTGTTTTGCTGCTTGCCGGAATCGCGTTCGGACAAGAACTAGGTACAGCTGTACTCAACGGAGACGTGGCCGATCCCTCCGGCGCCGTGGTTTCTGGCGCGGAGGTGGCTGCGCAAAACAAAGCCACCGGCGTTACGCGCACTACGCTGACGAACAGCGCGGGCCGTTTTGTCCTGAATAACCTGCGCCCCGGCTCGTACGAAGTTCGCACGCAAGCCTCAGGCTTCGCGCCCTACACTGCGCTCGTGACTCTCGAGGTCGGCCAGCAAGCCGAACTCAAGCTCCGCCTCAGTGTCCAGCAGGAGCAGCACAAGATCGACGTTCAGGACACGCAAGCCGCAGCGGGTGTTAACACTGTCTCCTCTGTCGTCGACGGCGTCATCAATTCCAATCAGATCGGGACCCTCCCGCTAAACGGGCGGAATTTCCTCGAACTCGCGTTGCTGATGCCCGGCAATTCGCCGGCGCCCAACTTCGATCCTACGAAGAGCAATACGGTTCTCATTTCTTCCGCCGGTCAGCTAGGCCGCGGCGCGAATGTCAGCATCGATGGAGCTGACAACAATGACGACGCCGTCGGCGGCATGCTGCTCAACGTCCCCGAAGACACCGTTCAGGAATTTCAGATCGCTACCAATCGCTTCTCCGCGGAACTCGGCCGCTCTGGGACCTCCGTCGTGAACGTCGTCACCAAATCGGGGAGCAACGATCTGCACGGCGCCGCCTCTTTCTACGAGCGCGACAAAGCACTTCAAGCCGAGCCCCCAACCTTCGGAAGTCCCAACTCCAACCCCGGCCAGACACCGCCTTTCAGCCGCCAGCAATATGCGGCTAACGTTGGCGGCCCCATCGTGAAAAACAAAGCTTGGTGGTTTGCGGGATTTGAATTTCGCAATGAACTCGGCGGCGTACTTGTGGGCACTCGCGATCCCTTGACGCAAACCATTCCCACCAGCTTTGCTCCCGAGCCTCTCACCGACGGCATGGGCGTCCTTCGTGGCGACTGGCAAATCGCGAAGAACGATCTGCTTGCCCTGCACTACAACATCGAGCGTCTCGATGCCACCGGTGCCGCCAGCTTCCTCTCCGGCGCGCCCATCGGCACTGCATCCGAGCGTCAGGACATGGCTAACCGCTTCCAGTCTTTCAACTCCTCCTGGACGCACATCATCAGCCCCAACGTCCTGAACAAGACCAGCTTCAGCATCAACGATTTTCAGAACAACACCGATCCGCTCGTGGCTGAGCCCGAACTCGACTTCCCCAGCATCTCCGACGGCGGTTCCTATCGCGTTCCCCAGGGCACGCATCAGCGCCGCTATCAATTTGACGATGCTATCGACTGGAGTCACGGCAAGCACAACTTCCACTTCGGAGGCCAGTTCCAGCGCGTCCTCGATGAGTTTGTTCTCGGCGTCTTCCAGAATGGCGCGGTCGAATTTGTGCAGGACTTCCCCAATTTCGATCACAACGGCGACGGCGTCATCAACGACGAGGACTTGCTCTTCGCCGTGGCCATCCGCAGCGGCAATCCGACGAACACGCTCGTGATTCCCAACGCCAACAACAACCACATCGCCGGCTACGCGCAGGACGACTGGCACATCCTTCCGCAGCTCACGCTAAACCTCGGTGTGCGATATGAACTCGATACCGGCGTCAACGATGTTGGCTACGCTCACAACAACCTGAACCCTCTGCTGCTGCCGTTCCTGAACGGTTCGCGCCACATGGACACCAACAACTGGGGGCCGCGCGTCGGATTCAATTGGGCCAATCGCGCTGCCAACTTCAGCGTGCACGGTGGTTACGGTATCTACTATGACCGCGTGACGCTGGAAATCCTCTCGCTCGAGCAGGGACTCGATGGTCGTGCCCTTCCCATCAACGTCTACGGCGGCAACGTGAATTACCTCGACCCGACCGGCCACTTCGTGCCTGGAGCTCCGACGATTTCCAATCCCTTCAGCGGATTCATCATTCCTGGAGCCGGCGGCGCGCAGGAAGGCATGAACGTCATCGATAACAACATCCAGAACCCGATGGTGCAGCAGTTCAACCTCGGTGTGCAGTACGAGTTCGCTAAGAACTGGATCGTTCGCGCCGATGGCATTCACAATCTCGGCACGCACTTCCTGATTGGCGTACCGGTGGGCTCGGTCTTCAATCCTGACTCCGGCGGGCCGGAGTCGGTCACGCGCCTCCAGTCCAGCGCCAACACGCACTACGACGCGCTCTGGCTCACCCTCGACAAAACGTTCTCCAGCCGCTATCAGTTCCATGCGGCCTACACGCTGTCGAAGAGCCTCAACTACACCAATTACGATCAGGTGCCCTTCGGCTATCCGCCGGTCGATCCCACCGATCTCCGCCGCGAATATGGACCATCCCCCGTCGATCAGCGCAATCGCTTCGTCGTCCAGGCGACTGTAAATCTGCCGTGGGGAATCCAGTTCTCGCCGATCTGGAGCATCGCTTCCGGCGTTCCGATGGACATCCTCTACGTCGACCAGAATGGCAATAAATCGCGCGTGCCGGAACTCTCACGCAACGCGGGAGGCCGCGCCATCACGACCGGAGCGCAACTGAACACGATCATCTCCCAGATCAACGCCAATGGCGGCGAAAACGGAGTCGATCTTCCGCTCGTCTCTCCGGATGCGCGTTTCAACGACACCTTCGACTCGTTCGACATGCGTCTCGCCAAGACTTTCAAGTTAAGTGAGCGTTTTCGTCTGATGGCGTTCGGTGAGGCGTTCAACCTCTTTAACAAGACAAACGTTCTCGGCGTCGACAATGCCGATTACTCGGGATACTTCAACGTGCTCGTTCCGGACAGCAATAATCCGAACTATTCTTCGAAGTTCGGAACTCCGGTCTCGACTGCGGGCGGTGTCTTCGGATCCGGTGGACCACGCGCCTTCCAACTCGGCGCCAAGTTCACTTTTTAGTATTTAGCTTGTGCGGCGCGGACATTCTTGTCCGCCCGCAACGCGTGAAAGCAGCTCAGGACGAACTCCTGAGATTCACGTGATACAACAATGGGTGCCCCACCCGTGCGAAGCAACGGGTGGGATTCTTTTCTCGATATAGCTATGGCGTCTTCTTCCTCCACCCTTCGTCGCGAACTCGGACTCGGCTCCGCCGCTGCAGCCGTTGCCGGAGAAGCCATCGCCGTCGGCATCTTCCTTACGCCAGCGGGCATGGCCAAATCCCTCGGCTCGCCCTTCTGGTTGTTGGTGGTCTGGCTCACTCTCGGCGCGCTCACGCTCAGCGGCGCACTCTGCTTCGGCGAACTGGCCGCGCGCTTTCCTCAAGCCGGAGGCCTCTACATCTATCTTCGCGAAGCCTACGGCAGCCGCATCGCTTTTCTCTACGGCTGGATGAGCATGTTCGTCATGGACCCGGGCATCACGGCCGCGATTGCGGTTGGCATGGCCGCGTACGCGTCCTACATCGTTGCCTGGCCGCCGATCATGACCAAAGTAGTCGCCATCGGCGCGATCATCCTGCTCTGTTTCCTCAACATTCTGAATACGCGCATCGGCGCTGGATTACTTCGCGCACTTACCTGGCTCAAGTTCCTGATCCTCGGCATACTCGTTGTCTGGGCACTGATCTTCCATCTCGGCTCCTGGTCGCATTTCACACCCTTTGTCGCGCAGCATCCCGGCTCGACTCCGCTGTTGCCGGCCCTCGCCGGTGCGCTGGTCGCAGCATTCTTCTCTTTCGGCGGGTGGTGGGACGTCAGCAAGATCGCTGGCGAAGTGAAGGATCCCACACGCACTCTGCCACGCGCGCTCGTTCTCGGCGTGCTCGCCGTGATCACCGCCTACATCGTCGTCAGCGCCATCTTCATTTATCTGGTCCCAATCGAAAGCGTCACCTCCGATCAGACGTTCGTTGCTCAGGCTGGCGCAGTGCTCTTCGGGAAGATTGGCGCCGATCCTCTTGTCCGGAGCGGTCGTCATCTGCGTGCTGGGAACGCTCGCCGCGCTCATCATGGTCTGCCCGCGCGTTTACTACGCTATGGCCAAAGACGGCGTCTTCCTTTCGTCCGTCGCGCGCACCCATCCGGTTCACGGGACGCCCTCTCGCGCCATCATGATTCAAGGCGTTATGTCGTCGATCCTCGTGCTTCTTGGCACCTTCGATCAGATCCTCGGCTACCTGATCTTCTCGGCGGTCCTCTTCCTGGGACTGACCGTTGCTGGACTTTTCCTGTTGCGCCGACGCTCGCATGATCAGCTACCTTCGGTCCCAACGCCCGGGTATCCCGTCACGCCGATCCTGTTTCTGCTCCTGGTTGCCGCCATGCTCTTCCTGATGGCGATGCGCAGTCCGCGCCAGGCCGCACTCGGTCTCGTCGTTGTACTGGCCGGATTACCCGTTTACGAATTCATTCAACGCCGTCGCCACCGCGTTCCTGGCGCCGAACCCTCTTTGGTAAATTGAGAGAACTCCGATGACCGATCCCAAAGATCCCACAGCCGCGAAGCCCGCACCTGCCCCCGCGCCGCACTCAACGAAGATCCGCATCATCGAAGATGCAGAAGCCACCGGCGAGACCGCCACCGTTTACGACGAATGGCGCGCCGCCACCGGCCGCACGCAGGTCCCCGGCATCCTGAAGTGTTTTGGGGCGCGTCCAGATTTCTTGCGCGAAGTGATGCAGTTCTCGAACACGGTTCATTTCTCTGAAGGCCATCTCTCCCGCCGCTACAAGGAGATGATCGCCAGTTACGTCTCCTACTTGAATCGCTGCCCGTATTGACTGGACAGCCATGCCTTCTTCCTGCGTGTTCAGGGAGCCGATGACAAATGTGTTGCAGCAGTTCTCGAAGGCAAGCTCGACGAAGCCGGCCTGACTCCGGCGGAGCGTACGCTCATGGATTACGTCGAGCTCGTCACTCGCGCCGCGTATCGTTCCACTCACGAAGATGTGCAGAAATTGCGTGATGCCGGATGGACGGAGAATCAGATTTCAGAAGCGGTCTACATCACCGCGATGTTCGCCTTCTTCAATCGCGTTGCGGACGCCTTCGGCATCCCTCCGCAAAACTACCTGCAAACCGGCAAAATGACTCCGTAGGGTCGACCTGTGCCACGTGTGACACAAGTCATCGCTTCCTCACCTGGGCTCGGCTAATCTCGGGCCAGCTCGAGGAAACGCGAATGGCTAAGATCCCACTGCATCCCAAGAATCCCGACCGCATCTGTTGGGGATGCGACAAGTTCTGCCCTGCGGAATCCCTCGCATGCGGAAACGGAACCATTCGCACGCAACACCCGGTCGAACTCTTCGGAGAAGATTGGCTCGAGTGGGCGGAACAGCGCGACTCGCAGGGTGCCTCACCCTCGAACGCCCGTTTGGGTCGTGGACGGGACTGAGAACCGGGTGCCCCGCACGCCCGCAGTTGGATGAATAGCAACCAACTGGTCCTTGGCCAGAAACATGTTCATTCCTGACCTCCCGTAATTGCAGGTGTACGCGTTTCAGTGTATTTTCATTACACGCAGTCTGGGGATGCCATGCGCTTTGTCGCGAGAAGAGTGGGGTGGCTTTGCCTATTGCTGACCATATGGTTGGCCGTGGCGACTGTCGTCCACTACCACGCGAATGCGGCTGAGTCCGCAACTTGCACCGTCTGCGTCGCTTCTCATTCCTCTACTACACCTGCTCGATATGTTGCGCCGAAGGCAGTATTCCTTTTTGTATCTGTCGTTCGGCTAGAGTCCCTTTCTGCCAAGCAACACCTCTTCGCCTTCGCGCTTAGCGTGCGCCCGCCTCCAGCGATCTAGTTCTCAGTCGAACCAGTCTTCTGTTTTCTGATTCGCACTACAACTAGATATTTCGTTGGAGGAATTTCATGCTGGCTTCTTACTCGAAGTCGCTTCATGCGGCTTTTTGGGTGCTATTTTTCTTGGCGTTCGGGTTGAACGCTGTGGCGCAGTCTGGCGGTAGCTCAACCTCGGTAACGGGTACCGTGTTAGACCCGTCCGGAGCTGTCGTTCCCAATGCGACGGTCGAGATCCATAACCCGGTCAGCCAGTTTCAGCGGACTACCACTACCGACGGTTCGGGGAAATTCACCATCCCAAATGTGCCTTTCAATAATTACCACCTGAGCGTGAAGGGAACTGGATTTGCCCCCTTTGCTCAAGACCTGGATGTTCGTTCCGTCGTTCCAGTCAATGTATCTGCTCATCTGAAAGTCGAGGCGTCGACAGATGTGACGGTCGAGGCCTCTTCCGAGGACTTGCTCGAGAATACGCCTACGTTCCACACTGATGTCGACCGCGACCTGTTCCAGAAGCTTCCGCTGGAAAGCCAGTCTTCATCGGTCAGTTCCCTGGTTACACTAGCGACACCGGGAATCGCCGCCGATTCGAATGGACTGTTCCACGGCATGGGTGATCACGCGTCGAACTCCTTCTCTGTAGATGGACAGCCGATTACCGACCAGCAGAGCAAAGTCTTCTCGAATCAGATTCCTGTTGATTCGATTGAATCGTTAGAGGTGATCCCTGGCGCTCCTCCGGCTGAATATGGCGACAAAACCAGCGTCCTCATTAACGTCACAACGCGCTCGGGACAGGGGGTAACGACCCCAACCGGCAGCATCACGGCTTCCTATGGCAGCTTCGGTACCTCAACCGCCGATTTGACTCTGGCGTACGGTGGCCAGAAGTGGGGTAACTTTCTCGCGGTGAACGGACTGAATTCGGGACGCTTTCTGGATCCCCCCGAGTTCACGGTCATGCACGCCAAGGGAAATGAGGTTAATATTTTCGATCGTCTGGATTTTCAGCTTTCCAGCATCGATTCGCTGCACTTCAACCTCGGTTTCACGCGTTCCTGGTTCCAGACACCTAATTCGTTTGATATGCAAAACGCGACCGCGTGGAACGGCTTGGTCGTCGACAATGGCGGCCTTGGGCCGAATGGAGTCCCGGTTGGCCCTGCTGATCAGCGGTCTCAGATCAAGACCTTCAACATCGCTCCTTCGTGGACTCGACTGATCAACAATTCGACGGTATTCACTCTCGCCGGCTACGTGCGTCGCGACCAGTACAACTATTACCCCAGCGCGAATCCCTTCTCCGATTTCGCACCGGACCTCCAGTCACAAACGGTTACCCAGGATCGTAATCTGACAAACGCCGGCGTCCGTTCGAACGTTTCTTACGTGAAGGGTATTCACAACATAAAAGCTGGAGCGACCTACGAGCAGACCTTCCTGAACGAGAATGACGGTCTCGGGATTGTCGACCCAACCTTCCTTAGCTCCTTAACGGACGCGAATGGCAATCCTTGCGTCGGCGCAAATGGTATTGCCATCGCCGCACCCTGCACCACGCTTGCGCCTTACGATCTGACCATTGGCGGGACTCTCTATAACTTCCATGGGCACACGGACGTGAAGGAACTCGCCCTGTACGTTCAGGATGCAATAACGAAGGGGAACTGGTCGCTAAACCTCGGCATTCGCGGCGATATCTATAACGGTTTAACTGTTGCTCGGGAAGCCGAGCCGCGCCTCGGAGCCTCTTACAACATCAAACGAACCAATACCGTCCTGCGCGTTTCCTATGCGCGGACCATGGAAACGCCGTTCAACGAAAACCTGGTGCTCTCAAGTATCGGCTGCGCGAATCCTGTGCTGAACCCGCTGCTGCCTGTTCGTCAGCGAATCTCACGCCACTTATCTCCGGGCGGCGAAACGAATTCCACGCCGGATTTCAGCAGGCATTTGGGACGTTATGTCGTGGCTTCTGCCGACTATGTATGGAAGTACACGACAACGCTTACGACTTCAGCGTTCTGGGCAGCACTCCGATCACTTTCCCGATCCAGTGGACGAAATCGAAGATCCCCGGCGTGGCGGGTCGCGTAAACCTGGCCAACTACCACGGCTTAAGCGGATTTATGGTGTTCTCCAGTGTTGCTGCTCGCTTCTTCGATCCGCAGCTTGGAGGCGCTGGCGCAACACCCTTCGCACCGGGCGGAGTCTTCCGTATCGATCACGACGAAAGGTTTAATCAGACGACCCATCTGCAGTATCAGCCCAAGCCTCGTTTGCCTTGGATTGGTTTCAATTGGCGTTACGATAGCGGACTGGTGGCTGGCCCAGTCCCGTGCGCCGGCGGCAATTGCAATAATGGGCCTAACGGTAGCGACACGGTAGTCGATGCCTCTGGCCTCACTCCCGACCAACAGTTCCAGGCTGGCCTTTTCTGCGGCCCTGTGCATGCAACCCCAACGATGCCGATCAGCCCGAACAGCGTGTGTCCCGCCACTCTCTACGGTTCAACGCTGATCTCAATACCGGCTCCAGGAACAGAAAACGACGACCACAATCCTCCACGCATCGCTCCGCGAAATCTATTCGACGTATCCGTCGGAGACGACAACATCTTCCACAACGACAAATATAAGTGGAGCGCGCAGTTCACGGTCGTGAATCTGACCAACAAAACAGCGCTGTACAACTTCCTGTCGACCTTTAGTGGCACGCACTATGTGACGCCGCGAGCATACACGGCTACTTTAGGTTTTCACTTCTAGATCACCAACTTAGGCGAGAGGACGCATGTTCAACCGCGTCCCCTCGTCTTTCCGATAGGAAACACCGATGACGACTCTTGCCTGAGCGTCAATGCGCAAGCGACACACCACGGCGAAGCAAAAACGACAGCAACTTCGGAGAAAGTGCTCCTTCGAGTTGCTGCTTTTCTTGCTGTTGCTGGCGATGGTTGTTGCCGCTGGCATCTACCTTGGGCTGAACTTCCATGACTGAAGGATTCGATGTCCCTGGTGACTGCAACCGCTTCACGCTGATTCCCAAACTGTCAATGGCATGGGTCACAGGTGTCATCACCGGCGTGGCAACCCTGCCTTGAAATGCCCTATTTGCAAGCATATACTCGGCGATTTGGCGCAATCAGTATCGGAGCAGGCGTTGGAACGCGCCAAGAATGAAGTTCCCCGCCTATCGGAGCAGCTCTTATGAGTATTGAAACACCCCCACTCCCCCTTGAGCAGGAGACCAATCCGTGGATGGCACAAGCGGCGCGGTTCGACATCGCCGCTCGTAAGCTAAACCTCGACGAAGGTCTATGGAAGGTTCTCCGCTATCCCAACCGGGAGATCATCGTTCATATCCCTGTCCAACTCGACAACGGCAAGCTGGAGGTTTACACCGGCTACCGCGTCCAACATTCCATCGCTCGCGGACCCGCCAAAGGCGGCATCCGCTATAGCCCTGACGTGACCCTCGACGAAGTACGAGCACTCGCCAGTTGGATGACGTGGAAGTGCGCCGTCGTCAACATTCCCTTTGGCGGAGCCAAGGGCGGCATCATCTGCGATCCCAAGAAAATGTCGCGCGGCGAACTCGAACGCATGACGCGCCGTTACACCGCCGAGCTCTTCGAATTCATCGGGCCGGAAAAAGATGTTCCCGCTCCCGACATGAACACCAACGAGCAGACCATGGCGTGGATCATGGATACCTATTCCATGCACATGCGCCAGACGGTCACGGCTGTCGTCACCGGCAAGCCGGAAAACATGGGCGGATCCAAAGGCCGTCGTGAAGCCACCGGACGCGGCGTCATGGTCGTCACCGACGAAGCCCTGAAGCGCCTGAACCTGCAGCGCGAGAGCACCCGCGTCATCGTCCAGGGATTCGGTAACGTCGGCTCCAATGCCGCGCGCCTCATGCACAATGCCGGATACAAAATCATCGGCATCGCCGAGTACGATGGCGGCCTTTACAACAAGAACGGCATCGACATCAACGCTCTCACCGAACATCGCGCCAAAGCCGGCACCATCAATGGATTCAAAGGCGCCGAGCCTGCCGATCCGCACGAGCTCCTCCTCTCGGACTGCGATGTTCTTGTACCTGCGGCGACCGAAAACGTCATCACCACCCGCAATGCCGACAAGATCAAGGCACGCATTCTCGTTGAGGGCGCAAACGGTCCAACGACGGCTGCGGCCGACGAGATCCTCGCCGACAAGAAGATCTTCGTCATCCCCGACATTCTCGCCAACGCGGGCGGCGTTACCACGTCGTACTTCGAGTGGGTGCAGGATCGCCAGGGCTATTTCTGGCAGGAGTCGGTGGTAAACCAGCAGCTCGATCACATCATGCGATCGTCGTTCGATGCGGTCGTTGCTTACGCCCAGCAGCACAGCGTAAACAACCGCATCGCGGCGTACATGGTCGCGATCGATCGCGTGCAGGCAGTCATTCGCCAGCGCGGCATTTACGCCTGATCGCAATTCGGATCAGGTGTAGTTTCCGAGTGCCCCATCCAGGCTTTCCGCTTGGATGGGGTTTTTAGTTCGATCTTGTGTGGCGCGTTTTACTAGAACTGCAACTCCGCACCGCTGCCCAGGGCTTGCCCGACTTCATTTTGCGTGAACAGCGGCGCGCTCACTTTTCCCGTTGCGTCATGCGGCAGCACATAAATGACGGAAGCATTCGACCCTGACAGGCTGTCGATCACATAAACAAACGAATTGTCCACGACCATACCGCCCGGGAAATGTCCCGACGCGAGCGGTTGAACCTGCAGCTGGCTCAATGCGCCGTTAGATTGGTCGAACGAGTAAACGGCCACCGCTTGAGGTTGCTCGTTCTCGTCGCTCGATTCCAGCACGTAGAGAAAGCTGTTGGTCGAATCGAATGCGAATGCCACAGGCGGCAGCGTGGTGACCGTACCCTGATTCGCTGTGTCGTAGGACTTCACCGGCGTCAGCGTCTGCTGCGTGTAGTCGACGCTGTACACCGTGACCTGTGAAGTCGACGAGGTGCTGGTGTTGTTCACCGTCCACGCGACGAAGTACTTGCCGGTATTGTCGAAGGCAAACGTGATCAAGCCCGACACATCGGATACGTTGTTCTGCCCCATCAGCTTGCTGGTGTTCGACAGCGCGCCACTGTTGGGATCGCGAGTCAGCAGCAGGAAATCCGGCGGACCCGTGCAGTTGTTTCCCTTTGGCGGACAGTTGTCGACCATGAGAAATGCGAGTTGTCCCGTCGGACTAATTGTCAGCGCGGAAATAAATGCGGTGGCCAGATTCGTCGCCGTTCCGAGATACGAAAGCGATCCATCGGAATTGATCAGGAACGAGGCGATGTTGTTCTGATAGACCACATACAGGTTGTGCTGCGACGAATCGGTCACCAGACCGCGTATCTGATCGTCGTCTTTCTGCGCACCGGCGTCGATCTGCGTGAAGTTCCCCAACTGCCCACTTGCGGGATCGACCGCGTACGCTCGGATTACGGGCGCCGCAAAATTTGGCGGACCAAACCCGACGTAAACGAATCCTTTCACCGCCGCTACGGGTCCAGCTTCCGAGTAGGCGTTCTGCGCTGTCCCGAACAGAAGCGGAGCGCCCGGAACTTCCGTCATCGCGCCTGTGGCTGGATCGACTTTGAATCCGTCGACTCCACCCTGATTGCCGCCGATGCCGACATACAAGTAGCGATTGCCACTGCTGCTGGGCGTGGGAGTTCCGCCGGAACCACCTGATCCCGATCCGCCGGATCCTGTACCCGTTCCCGAACCAGACGGTGTTCCGGATCCGCCAGCAGGCGGCGTCGCAGTCGGCGCTGTGGGAGCGGAATTATTAGCAGCGTTGGTCGACCCTCCGCAGGCGCTTAGCACGATCGCAAGTGCGATCGAGATCGCGAAGAGACTCACGCTAAGCACGCATCGACACGAACGCATGTGGCGCATAGGGCCCTCGGTTAATTAGCAAGCGTACTGTGAGCTTTGATGATGCGGGCTGTTGTTGCTGTTCGCCGGAGCTGCACAAAAAATTGCGAGCAGGGAATATCTTTCACACGACCAGAGACACGGAGAAAGACTTCTAATCACGAGCGAAACCGCGCGTCGTTTCGTAACCGATTCGAAACGCTTCCTGTGGAACAGAATGAGAAAGTCCGTTCACCGAAGCAGCGCTGGGCGTATCATTCCTCCCCGAGGCAAGTACATGGCTTCGCAAGAAGGCGCGCACCGCATCAAGACTGTCGGCAAGCTAATCATCCTGATCAGCTGCACCATTGCTGTAATCGCCTGGTTACTCATTCTCAATACACGCTCCGTCGAACTACTTTGGCTTGTCTCCTTATTCATCACGCCCGTTGCATTCGGCGGACTCATTTATGCCCTCGGCTGGATTCTCGAAGGGTATAGTTTGCCTCCGCGACACAATTTGCACTTACGCAACGACGACGACTTGTGATCCGTCGTGTGGCGTACTTCTGTCATTCCGTGCGAGAGGCGCCATAAAGACGAGGGACCTCGCGACTCAAATCGCCCGCGCCATCTCGTACTCGATTACAGCTGGATCGTTCGGATACGGCCCGGTATGGCCAGTTCGCATAAATCCCAAACGTTCGTAAAACCGCATTGCTGGCTCGTTGACAGAGGTCACCATCAGCTGCAACGTTTGCGCTCCTCGGAGGCGAGCCCAGGCCGCGACCTCATCCACCAGCAGACGCCCGACACCTTGACGACGGTGAGTGGAAGCCGTCCACATCGAGATCAACTGCGCTCGCGTTGAATCGTCCGGATCGAGAAACGATCCAGCGATGCCGCATGCGACGCCGTCGTCGATGGCGAGAAAGCCAATTCCCTTTTCTCCGTTCCATCGGATGGCACGATCGATCCATTCAGCGTCGGTGAGCTGGGATTCCCGCGCATAGGTGGATCCGAAGGCGGTCGGAACGTCGCGCAGAGCTCGCAGTCGCACTTCTTTGAAGACGAATACGTTCTGCGTCGTGATGGGTTCGAGCACGATCATGCTGTGTTTATTATTGCTTAGGTATCCCGCGAAGACATGCTCGCGGACAGGAATGTCCGCGCCACACAAACAACACCACACAAGCAAATGCAGATCCCTCGCGGCCTGCGGCCGCTCGTGATGACAAATCCAAAAGCAGCTACTGCCTACGTGTGTGGCAGGCTTTTTCTGCGGAGCACCGTAAGCGTCTCTGCCTGCGAGACCACTTCGAATGACGGGTCTTTGAGGATTACCTGTTTTGTGAACTGAACGCTGCCGGCTGACTCGATGTCGCGTGATGCGCTCGAGCGGCTGTCGTGCAACGCAATACGGCCTCCTGCATGGACCAGGCGGCTCCAGTATTCCCAGTCGCCTTTCAGTCCTTCGAAACTGTGATCTCCATCGATGAAAACAAAGTCGAAGTTGAGGACACCGTCGTCGAAAAACTTTTTCGCCGACTCGACTCCAGTGAGTCTCACGAACTGCACTTCGGCACCGCGCGACTTCCGTATTTCGCGAGAAGCGATCAGCCGCTGAATGCTGAATCCCATGCGTCCGGCCGGATAGGGATCGATGGCGTAGAGCCTTCCGCTGGCGTCCATCACGTTGCGCAAGGACGACGTGGTCACGCCATGCCAGACGCCAATCTCTGCCGCGAGCTTGCTTCCCCTCGCATGATCGAGCAGGCACTGCCGCTCGGTCGGAGTTACCTGTGTTTCGGCTTTCGCCAGTCCAAGGCAGTACAAGGCAAGGTGGGTTGAGGGTCGCACGTGTGCTCACCTTAGCACTTGGGCTGCGCGGGTTGAGTTGATTGATTCGGTTCTTTCGCGCGGACTGTCGATTCTACCTAACGCTTCGCTAAACGAAGAGTGTCAGGGATGTGCCCGGTCTGTACCGTACCAAGGGGTACCCCTCCCCCCTCCCTACCGACAAACAAAGGACTTAGGAGGTCTGTGGCTGTACATAGCGCATAACAAAAGATTTAAGGTCTCCTTAGCGGATAACAAAGGACTTAGGTCGGCCGGAGGCCGACAGTTGGTAGTTGTTAGTTATTAGTTGTTAGAAAAGGCCCTCTCTGCGGGCATCGTCGAGCCGATCCCAAGCAGTAATGGATTCGGCTTGATTACGCGCGGCGTCGCCGTGACCCTCCTGGACTCACCACTTCCATTGTGACAAATTGCAGGGGACCTACTAGACACTTTCCCGAGGATTATTTCTGCAGGGGAATCAAGCACTTGGAGGGTTTTTGTCGGATTGAGGGGCTTGACAAGACTATGAGAGGGGTTGGGAAACGGGCTAGAAATGGCAGCCGAGGTCGGCTGCCCCACGTGAGTCGTGGCTGGTCCACGTTCGTGCAACCGTTGTGCAACCGTCAAAAGATAGCAACTGCGGGAGGTGTGATGGCTTGCGTTGCCATCAAATCTATTCGTGAGTAATAATGCGGCACTGGACGTGAACGAACGTCCCGCTGTTTTGTTTTTGTGAACCTCCCGAACTACATCACGCTAACGCGGATCTTCAGCATACCCATCTTCATGTGGCTGCTCACGACGAAACGCATCGTCGGCGCCCATGGGGAACAGGAGTTGCTGGCGTGTGCTGTGTTCATCGCCGCGTCGATTACTGACGGCATCGATGGCTACATTGCGCGGCGGCGTGGACAGATCACCACGATGGGAATTCTGCTCGATCCATTGGCCGACAAGCTGATGATCGCGGCGGCTTATATCACGCTGGTGCAGATCAATCCGCACATCGTGCCGGCGTGGATGGCGGTCATTATTATCGGGCGCGAATTCCTGGTCAGCGGTCTGCGATCGATTGCTGCATCGCAAGGTTTCACGATTGAAGCTAGCGACCTGGGCAAGTCGAAGATGGTGGTACAGATCGTCTCGGTGGTGGCAGCGATTCTGAATCATCGCTGGGATGAGTGGCTGTTCTTCAATGGCAAGTTTGTGTTCTCCGTGAAACTGGTCGCGCACATGGCGATCTGGTTCATGGTGGTACTATCGCTGGCCTCGGCGATTGATTATTTCTGGGCGTTCTGGCGGAAGATTGACCGGCAAGTGGTCAGGAGCCAGCGCCGGCGCGCCTTCATCCTGAGCCGCCGCCGAAAACGCGATGTCGCTCCAACCTAATCTCGACTCGCTACCATCTTCGGAAACGAATGAGTTTTCTGTGGAAGAGCGCCGATCCCTGCTCACACTCGCCCGTAATGCGATTGCGTCTGCGCTCGAAGGAAAGACGGTCGATACGACTTCTCCTAGCGAGCACCTGGCGGAGCGCCGCGGCGCCTTCACCACGCTGACGATTGGGGGCGAACTGCGCGGCTGCGTCGGATACGTTTTTCCCAATTACTCGCTCTATCGAACCATCGCCGAAACCGCCGTCGCGGCCGCGACCAACGACACGCGCTTCGCTCCGGTCACGATAGAAGAGCTGCCGAGACTGGAATATGAAATCAGCGTACTGTCGCCGTTGCAGCCGATCGATCCGGAAGATGTGGAGGTCGGGAAACACGGACTGGTGGTGACCTTTGGCGGACGTCGCGGTCTGCTGCTGCCGCAGGTCCCCGTGGAGCGTGGCTGGGACCGCGAGACCTTCCTGGCGCAAACTTGCGTGAAAGCAGGCTTACCGGCGGATGCGTGGGAGCGTGGCGCGACGATGCAGGCGTTTACCGCGGAAATCTTCTCAAGTCAAAAGTAAAAAGTCAGAAGTAAGAAGTGAAAGGCAAACCTGACGCCTTGGACTTCTTACTTCTGACTTGCGAACTTCCACTTCTCTACTGGGCCTTGACGCGCTCGACCATGTCGCCCAGATCGATTGTCTCAAGGGCGTTGCTGACGAGCAGCGTAGAGCTGGTTGGAGTGACGCTCACGACCACCAGTTCGCCGACCATCCTCGAAGGCAATTGAGCCTCCTGGCTGTGGTGGTTGAACAGCGGAAACGTCGGCTTGAAGTTCTTCTGGGTGTCATCGTAGACGTCGTTGTACCCATAAGAGATAGCGTCAACCGGATCGATCCGCTTCGGATCGTAGCTGCGCATGGCGCGGAAGTGGTCGCCCACCTTTACACCCTGACCCGAGCCGGCATTGATGTAGACGGCATTGCGATAACCGATCTGGCTGTCGAAATCGCGCGCGAGAACGATGCGAGCGGCGAGGTCGCTGGTTCCCGGCGCCGGAAAGCGCGTCGAGGAAGGAGGCGGCATAATGACTTCCGGCCTCTCGCCTAGCGGAACCACGATGTCGCCCATGGTCATGTTCTCGCAGCTGAATTCGATTTGCGCCACAGCGACGCTGCCACGGATGGCGGTTACTTTGACATGTCCGATATCGGCATAAGGCTGTCCCATGGTCTTAATGGCCTTGAACTGACCAGGAAACAACTCGTATTCGTTCAGGTCCTTGAGTTCGCGGACCACGGCATAGTTTTTGCCTTCTTCGTAGCCGCCGCCGGAAAGGAATACGGTTTCCTTCTGCGCATACAGAACTTCGCTGGGGGTATCGAAACCAGCGACGACGGTATTATTTTTCGGGATCGCTTCCCGGGTGACAAAGCCGGCGCAGTTGAGGTCGGCATAGCTCGCCGGCTCCGCGGGGCGAACGTGGCTCGCGTGCTCCGATGCGTCGGGCATCTGTTGGGCCGAAACGGCCAGGGCTCCGAAAAGCATGACTACTAAAGAAATCTTCTTCATTTGACTGGCTCCAGGTTCCGGCTTGGCCGGGCTGAGCAGCTATAGGGGTTCGTCCCTGCTGCCATGTTAGTAACCCGCCAAAAAGGGCGAGTGACTGGAACGAACGCAAGGATACAGGCAATTGGGGGTAGTTGTAGTTACCTAAACGGTACGGAACTGTCACGAAAGTTCAGTTACTTTTATGTACCTGATTGCATATGTTGCTGTGCATCTGTAATATGGCGCGGTTTACGGCCTGCAATGACTTCTGACAGTTCAACTTACCTGCCGCGGCCCTTCCCGCAGCGACTTCCACGGGTGTGCGTCGTCATTTTCGGTTCCAACCCCCAGGAAATGGTGGAGAAGGCCGAGGCGATTGCGCACGATAACCCCTTTCTGGAGTTCAGGTTAGACTACCTTAGCAACCCTATGCAGGGGCTGCCGAAGCTGAAGGCTTTCCTTTCCCAGCACACCTACGTTCAGGCGATTGCGACCTGCCGCAGGGTGGCCAATGGCGGCAAGTTCAAGGGATCGCTGGCGTCCCAGGTCGAAGTCCTGACCAAGGCCGCCGAGGCTGGATGCCAGTACGTTGACCTGGACCTGCAGAGCGCGCAGGCACTGAAAGCGGCCGAGATCCAGAAGTTGAAGACAAAAGCTGGACTCGTGCTCTCCTATCACGACTTCCGGTCGACCAAGAAGCTGAACGAGACCTTCGACCCGATGAAGGCCTTCCCCGCGGACATTTATAAAGTCGTGACCACCGCGACCAGCCTCTCGGACAATGTGGTGATGATGCGCTTCCTGGAGGAGCAGAGCTCGCAACATTCGCTGGTCGGCGTGTGCATGGGCGAACAAGGGATCATCAGCCGGGTGATTGGGGTGCGCGCGGGCAGCGTATTTACATTCGCGGCTGCGAGCCCAGGGGAAGAAACTGCTCCGGGGCAGATTGCCGCCAAAACGCTGCGCGATGTTTACCGGATTGACCAGGTGGATGCGGCGACAAAAATCTATGGAGTGGCGGGCGATCCGATCCAGCATTCGCTGTCACCGGCGATGATGAATGCGGCTTTCCGGCGCGAGAATCTGAACTCGGTGTATCTGCCGCTGCACGCAAAGAAGATAGAAGACCTGGTGAATTGCATTCACGGGATTCCACTGCACGGCGTGAGCATCACCATGCCGTATAAAGAAGCGATCCTCGAGCACCTGGATAACTGTGAGCCGCTGTGCCAGCGAATTGGCGCTTGCAATACGGTGATCCGCGGACAGGACGGCAAGCTGTACGGCTTCAATACTGATGTTGCCGGCGTGGTCAGGCCGATTGAGCAACGGATTCATCCGAAGGGCGCGAAGATACTCGTTCTCGGCGCGGGTGGCGCGGCGCGAGCGGCGGTTTTTGGTCTGAAAGAACGGGGCGCGGAAGTTTTCATCCTGAATCGCACGCCGGCGACGGCGCAGAAGCTGGCGCGGCAGGCGCAGGCGAAGGCGATCAAGCGCGACGATCTGAAGAAGATGACCTTCGATGTGATCATCAATGCGACGCCGGTCGGGATGGGCGGTAACGGGTCGCTCTTAAACGAGAAGGAATTGAATGCGCGACTGGTGATGGACATGGTCTACAACCCAGTCGAGACGCGGTTGCTGCGCATGGCGCGCGAAAAAGGACTGGCAGTGATCAGCGGCGTCGAGATGTTCGTGCAACAGGGCGCAAGGCAGTTCGAGATTTGGACAGGAAAACCCGCTCCGGTGGCAGAGATGCAGTACGTGGTTGTGTCGGAACTGAAAGCGCGTCAAGTCACGGAGCCGAAGGAAGAGCGTTCGGTGCACGTTGCGCCTCCCGAGAAGAAAGCAGCGCCTGTCGAGAAGAAAGCGACGCCTGTCGAGAAAAAAGTGGCACCTGCCAAGAAAGCGGCCGCGGTGAAGGCTGCTCCTGCGAAGAAAAAAACAGCGAAGAAGGGGAAGTAGGGCGAGCGGCGCAGTCTTTCAGTTCATCTGTCTTTCAGTTGAACAGTTCTTGAATCGCCGAGTTCACAGTCAAACAATGAGAACTGGCTCTGTATTCGTTGCGATCCTGGTCTTTCTCACAACGGTGTGCGCCCCACAGACTGCCTTGGTTGATTTCGAAAGAGAACATGATCTCGCCCTGAAGCAGAATCCGCCCGGACTGCAGGCGACACTGGTCGTCGTGGGCGGCCGGACAGCCTTTCGCATGTCGGATCAAATAGAATTAACCCTCTCAATAAGCGCCCAAAGAACGGGCGTCTATTCATTAACACGTACCGGCTCGTACGATGAGGAGCTTGTGCTGCAGCCGCCATACCCCTTGCACAGTATGAAAATCGGACTATTAGCAGGTTGCGTCAACAACTGCGCTCAGCCAAGACCCATAACGTCAACAGCAATCGGCGTAAGTCACATTACTACAATTGGGAAAGTCGCCAGGAATCACTTCATCGCGGACGTACTAAAGCCCGGGGGTGGATTCGGATAAGCCCCATTACCTCCGGGAGAGTACGCGCTGTATTTGCAAACAAAACGTGTGAGGGAAAGTATTCCTGCTATGAATGGTCAGCGAGCCATTGAGCGCCAACTGCTCGTAACGTCGGACAATGTCCTGCATGTCACGCTGCTGCCTAGTGTGGATGCACAGCCGCCGGCCGCGCCACGCAAGCCATAATAGCCACCAACGACAACTGCAGATCCCTCGCTGCGCTCGTGATGACAAGAAGGCAATCGGTCAGGCACAAGGTCTCTCGACTGGGCGCGCTTTTGTATCGCGCGCCTCGCTCGAAATGACAGATGTTCTTCGAAAGGGGATCAGGAGGTTAGTGCGCGCGCGTTGGGTGCAAGCGAGCGCGGACCACGCTGCGGCTCCTGCTTGGGCTGTTTAGCGAAGATCTTCGCCGTGAAGAACAGCGCCGAGAACGTCAACGCGAGCAGCAGGACCTGTCTCCATCCGCTCACCATGGAGGCGTTGCCCATCATCGTCAATCCGAAAAAGCAGAAGAATAGATGGGCACAGAACACCTGCAGAGACGCCTGGCCGAGCATCACCAACGGCCTCACCGCGAGAAATTTCATGACGGGCTGCAGTCGAACGAGTAGAACGGCAAATGCGGAGAAGTCCACGAGCCGCACCACACCGAGATGCCACTTATCGAAATTGACTTCCAGCCCGCCGAGTTCGACGCCACGGCCGACCATATAGCGCAATACCAGGAACGAGGGAACGATCACCAGCGCGGGGATGGTGAGTTTGCGCGCCCAAGGCTCGATTCGCAGATTGCCCTTCGCCCAACCGACGCCGAACCATAATCCCAACATCCAGAGAAACTGCCAGGCCCACAGATCGAACGAACCCATTTCGTTGAGTGGGATGGTGACGCCGAAATGCGCGACAGTGTTATACGCGCTTTGACGAAGTCCGAATTGCGCTAACAACCAGAGTATCGAGCTGCCACCCAAAATGTACTTCCAGCCAACGCGGGCCGCGGCCATCAGAACGACAGGTGTCAGCAACAGAAAGATGATGTACATGGGCAGGATGTCGAGCAGCGGCGGACGGTAAACCAGCAGCGCTCCGTCAACGATGGAGCGAACTGGACCTGCAGCAAAATAAAAATCAAGCAGGTTGTGCAGCCCGGGACGATTCCCGCGCTCGGCGATCGGCACCGCAATCAGGAATGTGAGCGCCAGCAGCAACGCATGGTGTGCGTAGAGGCGCAAGGTCCGCATACCGAGTTTGCGATTCATGGCGCCGACACCTTCGCGGTCAGCAATGCGGGAGTAGATCCGTCCGGTGAATAGAGCCGAGAGGAAAATAAAGCCTTCCGCCGCAGAGAAGAACCCGAATGGCTGATTAACGTAGATGCTGGCCACCGTAGGCAGATGGGTTAGCGTGATCCATAGCAGCATCAACCCACGTGCGGCATCGAGTTCAAGGCGTCGTTCCACGAGTCCCCTGGGCGAAGTCTGTGACAACTCCCCATAAATGCGAATGTAGATTGGATGAAAAAGAAATGGGAACGATTACGGTGGTTACAAAGCTTTACGTTTTCCTGACAGAATTATTTGCGACCTCCTGGCAACCAAGTACCTGTTGGCGATCAGAACTGCAGAAGAACCCTGGTGCGAGTAGATGGAGGTTAAGCCGATGACGAATTCCGCGAAGCTTCTGAGTACCTGCGGTACGCTGCTCCTGCTTCTGGCGCTGGTCGCCTGCCGCCCGACAGTTCCCATGGACCTGGTAGTGGAATATCAACACTTGAGAGCGGCGGAGAAGGCTCTCGACATCAGGCAGGTCGATCAGAACAACAACTTAGGCGACGCGATCGCAAAGGATGTGGACCAGCTTCGATTGAAAGCAGCGGCACGTGGAGGAAGTGGGGGAATCTATTTCAGTTCGGGTACCGGGGCACCAAAGGTGCACGTGCTGCTTCTTGCGCAGGAGCCGGTGCTTAACGATGCAGAACTGGCGATTCCGAGATCTGGAGAAGTCGTTTACTTACTGCGTAATCAGCAGTGGGAGGCGTATCCGCAGGAAGTAACGGCTCGAGCCCAGCAGAGAATCCGCATCACTGCGGATCCGAATAAGAAAGGCGCCTTCGCGCTGACGATAACGCGTATCGATCAACAGCCGAACGGGTTCAAGTTCGTGCCGGCCTTCGACGAAGATGTGCAGCAGACGACTCTCGAACAGGAAAAGTAACGGGTATCTTCAGCCGACCTTCTTGCGCTGCTCAAGCGAGAGATCGGAATACATGACGACCTGGTTGCGGCCTCGGGATTTCGCTTCGTACAGCGCAGTGTCGGCGAACTGGATGAGATCACGTTTGAAACGTGTGTCGGTCTCGTAGATGGCAACTCCGAGACTGATAGTGAGATGTTCGATCGCTCCCGGACCACCGGCGAAGAAGCGCGCTTGTTCGATGCTATGCCGCAGACGTTGCGCGACGCGAACTGCCCCGGGACCGGTGGTTTCCGGCAGGATGATGACGAACTCCTCGCCGCCGTAACGAGCGACGGTATCGACCTCGCGCATGTCCTTGGTGAGCAGGGCGGCAACGTCGCGCAGCACCTGATCGCCCACGTGGTGGCCGAAGCGATCGTTCAATTGCTTGAAGAAATCGATGTCGACCATGATGAGTGCGAGCCTGGTTTTCTTGCGCTCGCAGCGCTTGATTTCCAGTTCAAGCTGCTGCTCGAAATAGCCGCGCGTCTTCAGCCCAGTAAGGTAGTCGGTAAAAGCGAAGGTCAACAGGCCTTCATTGGCGTGTTCACGAGTAAGCAGCGATTCCGCGACCAGGACCAGCGTCCAAAGTATTTGCGCGTCTTCCGGCGTGAAGACGTCGCGCGAGGTGGAAAAGAGTTGCATGGAGCCGAGCGTCCGGTTGCTCACCAGAAGAGGAAGGACGAGCGCGGAGGCTGCGTCCATGGAGCGCAGCAGCGCATCCGCCTGCGTGTTCTGTCCCCGACGGATGAGAAGGGGGCGTCCAAACTTGGTGACCCAGAAATTGAAGATATTGCCGTGAGGGAGCGTGGCGACACGCGGGTCCACTTCGCCGCGAGTAACGCGTAAACCGACTTGCTCCGTGGTTTCGTCCCAGAAGTAGATGACGGATTTCTCGTAGGGAACGATTTCGGAAGAAAAGTCGCAAAGCATGTTGAAAGCGGTTTCCAACTGCATGGGAAGTCCGCTGAGCATGCTTAGCCGCAAGACGGTATTGACCTCGCGCCAACGCCGTTGAATGGTGCGTTCAGGAATCTCGGAGAACACCTGCACCACGAATTGTTCGGGCGGGCACGAGTCCTGCAGCTCGGGTTCGAATGACATCGAAACTTTGCTCGTATTCATCTAAGGCCGCATCACGCCCGCCGCGGGATACGGTGGGGATAGGTCCCGCTGGAAACAAGCAAACTGCCTGCCATCGGCACGAAAAACCTGCGAAAAGCCGGGAGGCTGCGAAAACAGGCTGTTCAAGGCGGTCTGCCTGAGTCCCTACGTGACACGACATTTCTCGCCTTGTTGGATGCAAGGAAGGTTAGGTTCTCCACCTGAGTACGCGGATGGATGAGATTGGGCAGCTCGGTTCTCAATGGGGAGAGATCGTGACGGTTCAGTCTTTTCACTCTTTCAGTCGGTCAGTCCTTCAGTCCTTCGGTTCACCAGTTGTTAAGTCCGGCGGGATTTTAGCTAAGGTTCGGCCCAGAAGTGGCGGCCGTTTTAGCTGAGAGACTGGCAAACTCAACGACTGAAAGACTTTCTGGCGAGCTGCACAACCTGAGCTGCTGTAAGGTGCATCATGATTTGGGCAGTCTCAGGAGAGAAGGGCGTTTCGAGCAGAAACCGCGATTAAAACGTTTGAATTGCGAACGGGATGCATCAATCCTGTTGCGGTTGCCTGAACGCTTGAGCTAGGATGATTGCTGGGCAGTATGCCCAATTTAGTCTCCATTTGTACCTAGCCTTTTCTTTCCGTAATCGAGGTAGGCCCCTTGATTTCCACTCGCCGAAGCTGAAGGAATCAGCTCGGTCACACCCGGAGAGCTCCACATGGCGTGGTACGCGTATTGTATTGCCGAGCAGAAGGCATTCCTTAACGGAACTCGAGCTCGTCGCCCCTTTTCCATTCCCAGCATCACTGGCATCGCCGGAACTCAGGTTTTTGGGTACCCAAGCGGTGATTTTGCGGTGATTGTCAGCAATTACACAGAGGGTACGCTAGATCAGAAAGCCGCCCTGGATCATGCTCGTGTGGTCGGCGAGTGTTTCCGTACCAGCACGGTTCTGCCTTTCCGGTTTGGGACCGTATTTCAGACAGAAGACGCGATCCGCCGTGCCGTGCGAACCAATCGCAAGGCGTTGATGGACAGCGTGAATCACCTGCGTGGGAAAGCCGAGATGCACCTGAAACTGGTGGTCCGCGATGGCGTGGCGAAAGAGACGATTCATGCCATAGCGGCAACCATTGGGGGCGCTTACCTGACACAAATCCGCGAACGGGCAGCGATTCAACGGGACCGGCAATCGAAGGCGAAGTCGCTTTCAGTGCAGGTACATCGGCTGTTCAATCCACTGGACGAAGAAGTGAGTTGCAAAAAGGTGGAAGCGGGCGGCCTGCTGATCGATATCGCTCACTTGATCGATAACACGTCGGTAGAGAAATATCAGAACCGGTATGTCGCAGCGGCGCGGCAACTGAAGGACTGCCAGATTGCACTAAGTGGGCCGTGGCCTCCCTATCACTTCATGCCCGTTAAGTTGAAAAGCGCGGGAAATAGCTAGATTCGGGATCCCACCCTCTGCCAGAAGCGGGCAGAGATGGAAAATTGAAAGTCTTCATGTGATCCGGTCCTTCGGGGCCGGATTTTTTGTTTGGCGCGTATCACTTTCCGTCGATGGTGCGGGGATCGCCTACAAGAGATCTGATCACCTGCAACAGGGTTTCCGGCTCATGACTCGAAATTGTTTGATCCGCGAAACTACAAATCTCCGCAGCAACTGGGGACAGGGCAATGACCGGAATCCGCTTCGTTGCTTCTCTGATTGTGCCCGCTATACGCGGACAATCAATCGTGTGATCCGGGTCAATGGATAGAACCGCCACCGAGATATTGGGGAAGAGATGGAAAAGGTCGAGTGCTTCCTGCGTACTGTGCGCGGTTATGACGTTGAATTTGCCAGTCTCAAGGACTAGCTTACGTGTTGACAACGCTTGCAGCGGTTCGCGCTCCGCGACCAGCAATGTCGGTCTAGGCATGAATACTTCGATGCCGGAATCATCCGCCAAGAGCAGATTCCGTAGTCCGCGACCAGCCAGAAGATCCTCCTAGGTTCGGGCCTAATTACCAGCGAAATGTGCCGTATACCCCGGCCCTAAGAAACTCCAGTCACCCGTTGTATTCGCGGATGCTACAAAAGCAGTCACGAAAATCTACTCAGAACGGCAATCGTGCATCCAAACTGTGAGCAGAGTAGCACCCGATAGCGGCAGGTGCGCATCCTCTTTTCCCATGCCGATACCAAAAGCGAGAATCCTGGTAGTGGATGATGAGAAGAACGTTCTCACTACAATCCAGGCCATTCTTCAGGAAGACGGCTTCGAAGTAGATATCGCCAACGATGGCAAACCAGCGATCGAGGCGATACACGCGCGGCACTATGACCTGGTGCTTACCGACCTGAAAATGCCCGAGGTAGACGGCTTGGCGGTACTGGCCGAAGCAAGGAAGTCGTCCCCCAACACGGTAACCATGATGATGACGGGCTACGGGTCGCTCCCGTCGGCGCTGGAAGCGGTGCAGTTGGGGGCATACGACTACCTGCTGAAACCGATGGAAGTGCCCGAACTGAAGCACGCCGTAAAGCGCGGGCTGGAGCGACGGCAACTGTCGGAGATCGACACGCTCTACAAGATCGGACGCAGCCTGAGTGGCACGATGGAGGAGCGCGCAATCGGGGCAGAAATCGCCGAAGCGACACGTCGCGTGCTGCGACTCGAGCATGCATGCCTGACCTGCACGGAGCCGGATGACGGAACGCTGGCGCAAGTGCTACATGATCCCACGGTGCAAGAGAAGCTGAAGGCGGGAGCGATCGTTACTTCGGAAGAAACGGCCGCAGTGAGGGACTGGGCTGAAGCGCACCGGGTGAGATCGGCGGCGTTGGTGCCCGGTCGTTGCAAAGACGAGCTCGTATGCGTGCTGATGGCGCATAACGGGAACTCGCCCTTCGAATTTCACGCCTCGACGCGCCGCTTCATGGAAGCGCTGGCGGCTCAGGCGGCATTGGCAGTCAACAACAGCCGGCTTTTCAAGGAACTGAAAACCAATAACGCACAGCTTCAGGATGCGAATCAGAAACTGCGCGATCTGGATGAACTGAAGTCGCGCTTTTTGCGCATGGCGACGCATGAGTTGCGCACGCCGCTGACGTTGATTCTGGGTTATGACTCGATGCTGGCGGAGAGCGCGAAGCCGCGTCTCTCAGAGGATGAACAGGAGATGCTTTCCGAGGCCATGCATTCCTGCCGGCGACTAATTCACCTGGTGAACTCGATGCTGGACATCCACCGGATCGAAGCGGGCAAGATGGAATTGAGACTGGCTCCGTGCGATCTGGTGCGGATGGCCAACCGAGTGGTAACGCTGTTTCAGACAGAAGCTCAGCAGAAGGGGATTCATCTTGGCTTGCAGGTACCTGCCAGCCTTCGATCGGTCGAGATCGATGGGGAACGAGTCGAGCAGGTAATCATCAACCTGGTGGCAAATGCGCTGAAGTTCACCGACGCTGGCGGTTCGGTTTGGGTCCGGGTGGAAGAAGCGGGTCAAGATTCCGTCGAAGTGGCAGTCGGAGATACGGGAATCGGCATTCCCGCGGAGCAGCAGTCGGAGATCTTCACCGAATTTGCACGAATCAGCAGGCCTGGGCAGCCTCGGGACCGCGAGGGTTCGGGACTCGGACTGGCAATCGCCAAACGGATTGTCGAAGCGCATGCAGGTGAGATAACGGTTAACAGTGAAGTGGGCCGGGGCAGCATATTTCGCTTCCGACTTCCGGCGGGAGCGGTACAAATGCCGGTACAAGAAGCGGTACCAGCGTAGTCCAAGGGGCAACTTAGGAACAACTTTTGCCATCTGGATACTCAAAGAGAGAATCGGGGTAGAATATCTGGAAAGCTCGCATCTCATTGCGAACGATTTGTGTTCTGGCAAGTTCGCGCCTCATTGCCAAAGCCGCGCCTAAGGTACGAAACGAAGTATCGCTAAGGAAATATCAGGGTGTCCGCGGGCCGAGGACTTCCCAGGGAGCTTCTAATGCCGTCCTCTAAGATTCGAGTGCTGATCGTGGACGACGACCCGAGCATGTCGCGGTTCCTGAGCGGCTATCTCGTACGGCAGAACTTCGACGTAAGTACCGCCTCCAGCGGCGAAGAGGCGATTCGTGTATTCCGGGTTTACGATCCTGCGCTCGTGCTCCTCGACATGGCGATGACCGGCATGGATGGACTGGAGACACTGGAGCGGCTGAAACAGATTAAGCCGGACCTCTCGGTAATTGTGGTCTCTGGACAGAGCAACCCGGACCTGATCTTCCGGGCTTCGAAGCTGGGGGCAGACGATTACGTCGCCAAACCCTTCGAACCAAAGGACCTGGAACTTCGCATCACGCGCGTGCTGGATAAGCAGCGGCTGGTTTCGGAAGTGACCCAACTACGCGAGCAGGTACGCCGGCAAAGTGACTTCAGCATGCTGTTCGGCACCAGTCCGAAGATGGAAGAGGTGAAGCAGACGATCGAGCAGGTGGCGGATACGAATGCCACCGTGCTGATCCGCGGCGAGAGCGGCACCGGAAAAGAAGTGGTGGCGCGCATGGTCTATGGCCATTCGCTGCGCCATGAAAAGCCGTTCGTGAAGGTAAACTGCGCGGCCATTCCCCACGAGTTGCTGGAGAGCGAGCTATTTGGATACGAGCCCGGCGCGTTTACCGGCGCGACGCGGCAGAAGTTGGGAAAATTCGACCTGGCGAATCAGGGCACGCTGTTCCTGGATGAAATCAGCGAGATGCATCCGTCGTTGCAGGCCAAGCTGCTGCATGTGCTCCAGGATGGCGAGTTCGCCCGACTTGGCGGCAAGCGGGATATCGCCGTCGATGTACGCGTTCTGGCTGCCACGAATAAGCCGCTGGAGCGGGCCGTCGAGGAAGGACTGTTCCGCGAAGATCTGTTTTACCGGCTGAACGTCGTTACCATACACATTCCACCACTGCGCGAACGGCGCGAGGAAATTCCCGTCTTCCTGGAATTCTTCCTGCGGAAGTACAGCGAGTTCTACGGCAAGAATCCGCCACCATTCAGCGATTACGCGATAGGACGGATGATGGAATACAGCTGGCCGGGCAACATTCGCGAGCTGGAAAACCTCGTCAAGCGATACGTAATCGTGGGGAAAGAGTCGCAGATCATCCGTGAGCTCTCGACGCATAAGCCCATCGTCTCGTCGATGAGCGGATCCAGCCCGATCTGGGGTCTTAAACCCAGCGACGACAGCAAGCCGGGAGATGGAGGGGCGAAGACGGCAGTTGCGGTGCCGGTCGTACCAATTGCCGAGACAGGAAATGGAGAAATGGAATTGCCGTCCTTGCTTGAGATCGGCAGGCGGGCGGCGATGCAGGCGGAGCGCGAAGCGATTGAGCGCGTGTTGGCACAAACGCGTTGGAACCGCAGACAAGCGGCGAAGATTTTGAAGATCAGCTACAAAGCTCTGCTGAACAAGCTAAAGATAATCGAGCAGCAAACGCAAACGCAGAATAAGCAGCAGAGTGCCTAGGGTTGGTACCTGAATACATAAGCTGGCCAGCCTCTTGCAGTGGTGGGACGAAGTTATACGTCGCAGCGAGATGCCTCAATCGTGACAAGCGAGAAACTAAGGTGCGAGTTATGAAGATGTTGGATCGATTCCGTCACAATCCACAAGGGCAATGAGGGGAATTTGGCGCTGAGAGTGCAGTTTGGGACAACAACAAAAGAGGCCATTTGAATGAAACAACCCTCTTCCTGAGATGTGTACTTGTCCCTTTTCGCCGATCCGCCGAATGGGCGGGAGGCGTCTTGCATCGCCTACCCCTTGAGTTTCCCCTCCTTTTGCCTCTTTATGGCGGTCCGACAACGGGCCGCTTTTTCTTTTTCCGGAGATGTTCCTGTTTGTAACGAACCGGGGTATCGATGCATCCAAGGTTGTTGCGCTTCCAACCATGCCGGAAATTGACGCACCTGAGGGAGCAGCGTATGATTCCCTCTTTTGCGCCAGCCGTGCGGGGTATACGGACGGCACGGTGAAGTGCCAGTGAGCGAACAAGTCAATGGATAAGAAGAAGTTAGAACAACTCAAAAAACGGCTGGAAGAGCGGCAACAGGAGCTTCGCCGCCAGGTCTCGAACCGCGAACAGGACGGACGAAACCAGGGCGAGGATGTAGCACAAGACATCGCCGACCGCGCCGCCAGCTCATACACCAAAGAGTTTTTATTCACCCAAAGCACCAACGAGCGCCAATTGCTCGGGATGGTCGACTCCGCCTTGGCTCGCATGCGCGAAGGTACGTATGCCGAATGTATCGCCTGCGGAAACGAGATCAACCTGAAGCGACTGGAAGCAGTGCCGTGGACGCGCTACTGCATTGAATGCCAGGAGAAGCTGGAAAAGGGCCAGCTGGAACAGGCAGCAATGTAGCGCGGAGTCTGAAAGTTTCGAGCCGCCGGCGAAAGTCGGCGGCTTTTCCTTTTGTCAGAGGCAGTCGATATCCCTCACCGTATAATGCCGCCCACACTCGGAGGCGCGCTTGAAACTACGTTGGGGCTGGGTTGCGATCCTCGTCTTGTCTGCCATGATCGCTCAATGCCAATCTCCCCAGGAACTGGCTGTGTGGAAACTTGAGCACACGTATTGGGAGGACGTGAAGAACTTCGACGTGGAGCGTTATAGCGCTCTATGGCATTCCGATTTTGTAGGGTGGCCGCAATCGTCAGCCGCTCCCGTTCGCAAAGCCAACATTACCGATTGGTTCATGGGGCATAAAGCAAAGGGAGAAGAGCTGGAATTCAAGCTGGAACCCGCGGCGAGTCACGCCTTCGGCGACAACCTCGTGGTGACGCATTATTGGGTTACAGCGGCGTGGGTGGCAAAAGGTCAAACGCCCAAGCCGGGCAGATCCCGAATCACTCACACATGGATGCGCACCAACGACGTGTGGCAGATCATCGGTGGGATGTCGGCACCGGTGGAGGAAACCGCGTCCCTAAAGTGACGCTAGCGCTTCTCTATCTGCGTTCGTCTAAACTGACGAGCATCCCTCGACGTACTACGGCAAAGGTCGCCGAATGAGCTCACAAGCGGAAGTTCGAAGCAGCACGTTGTCGCGTGATGGCGTCAGAACACCGTCCTCTGTCTGGTTCAGCGATACGGCATGGGTGATCTATCTCGCGCTGACTACTGTAGTCGTCCATGTAATTACGGGCCGGCAGTTTGGTTTTCATCGCGACGAACTCGCGACGCTCGAAGACGCGCGCCATCTCGCCTGGGGATACGTCGCGTATCCGCCGGTGACGCCATTTTTTGGACGGCTCTCGCTGATACTTTTTGGGACGTCGCTTGCGGGCTTTCGATTTTTCGCAGCACTGGCGCAAGCACTTGGCGTGGTGCTCACCGGACTAATGGCTCGCGAGCTGGGCGGTCGACGAGGAGCTCAGTTGGTGGCGGCCGCAGCGGCCGTTCCTTTCTGCCTCGGCGGTGGCGCGCTGATGCAGTACGTTTCTTTCGACGCGCTCGCGTGGATGCTGACGGCGTACTTCGTCATACGTTTGCTGCGCACGGAGGATCCGAGATGGTGGATCGCGATTGGCGCTTCCATTGGTTTCGGACTGATGTCGAAGTACAGCATCGTATTTCTGGTCGCGGGCCTGTTGGCGGGGATGGTGATGACCGATGCGCGGCGCTACTTCCGAAGCAGATGGTTCTGGTACGGAGTCGCGACGGCGCTCCTGATGTTTCTGCCGAACATAATCTGGCAGGCGCAGCATGGGTTCATCTCACTCGACTTCCTGAAGCACATACACGCGCGCGACATCCGCATTGGAAGGACAAAAAACTTCCTGCCTGAGCAGTTGAATCTGACCTTGCTGGGACTACCGCTGGTGTTGGCGGGACTTTACTTCTACCTGATCGCCCCCGCAGGCAAGCGCTTTCGCACCGTGGGCTGGATGTACATCGTCCCGCTCGTGCTGTTCACGATCGCCAAAGGCCGGAGCTACTATCTCGCCGCTGCCTATCCGATGTTGTATGCGGGCGGCAGTGTTTGGGGCGAACAGTGGCTGACGTCGATGAAGCGCGGATGGGCGAATGCGGTTCGCGGCCTGGTGTGGGCGGCGCTGCTGGCTGACATTGCTATCGTGTCGGCAATCGCGCTGCCTCTCGGCGCTGTGAACTCGAACTGGTGGAATTTCGCGAGCAAAATCAATGGCGATTTTGTCGAAGAGATCGGCTGGCCGGAGCTGGTACAGACCGTCGCACAAATCCGCGACTCGCTGCCTCCGGAAGATCGCCCGCGATTGGGAGTGCTCGCTGGGAATTACGGCGAAGCCGGCGCAGTGAACTTGTACGGTCCGCAATATGGATTGCCAAGCGCTATCAGCGGCATCAATTCCTTCTGGCAGCGGAGTTATGGCGAGCCACCGCCAGAGACACTGATCGTGATTGGACTCTCGCAAGAATTCGTGGATGAACACTTCAACTCCTGCCGCCTGGTGGCGCACACGTGGAATCGCTATGGTGTACAGAACGAGGAAACCAGGGATCATCCTGACATTTTCGTCTGTGGTGGTCCACGCAAAAGCTGGCCGGAATTCTGGAAGGATTTTCGGTACTACGGATGAAGGAACCCGATAGAGCACAGATCTGAATGGGAACAGCTACAGAGGCAATTCCGAGCCAGCCAAGGAACGCGCAATCGCGCTGGCTAAGCGCAGCAGAACTGGCGCTGGGCGCTTTCATCGTGATTGGGCACAACGTTTACCGCCTCGTCCCGAATGAAGTCCCTATTCTCTTTGTGCTCGCGTTGATTTCGTTTCGCTTGCGCGACGGTAGCTGGACCGCGATGGGATTGACGCGCCCTGTCTCGTGGCGCAACACACTATTGCTGGCGTTAGCGGCCGCCGCGTTGCGAATCGTGCTCGGAAATTTTGTTGTCGATCCGTTGACGGCTCACTTCTGGCCGCCAGCCATTGCTCCGAAAGGAGCCGCTGCAGCGACACACGATTTCAAAGTTGCACTTGAATACCTCGGAATCGTCTGGACCTTCGCCGCTTTCGGCGAAGAGATTTCGTACCGTGGGTACCTGTTGAACAGAGCCGCCGACCTGGGAGGCCGCACGCAGGCCGCCTATTGGATCGCCGTGCTCGTGTCTTCCGTGCTCTTCGGGTACGGACACTACTACAAGGGGCCGTCAGGGATGGTGGACTCCGGAGTGGCGGGACTGATTCTTGGCGCGACCTACGTATTGTCCGGACGAAATCTGTGGGCGTGCATTCTGGCGCACGGCTTCATCGATACGTTCGCGGTGGTGTGCGTCTATTTCGGGTGGGCCAATTAACACTCACGATTATTTTTGAAGCATCTGCCGACTTCAAAGAGTCTGCCGGCGCCAATAACCTGAGGCTGCCGTTTCTCGCGCGCATCTAAGAGTGGCTACAGTTCAATAGGACAACTTGAACTGAATGCGAGTTTCGCACTGAGGTGATGCCACGGCGTCCATGCGACCACCCTGCGACGAAGCGATCCTGCGATCGGGCGCGGCGGCTGCTCCTTGCAGATCTCAAAGCCGGAAATGGATATTGGCGGCCACGATTCTCGGATCGAGCCTCGCCTTCATCGACAGCACGGTGGTCAACGTCGCGCTGCCCGCGATCCAGTCGACCTTTCACGCAAACGTGGTTGATGTGCAGTGGGTGGTCGAGGCCTACGGGCTGCTGCTGGCTGCGCTGATCCTGGTAGGTGGATCGCTAGGCGATCTATTCGGACGGCGCGTGGTTTTCCTCTCGGGAGTCGCGATCTTCGCGCTGTCTTCGGCCGCCTGCGGATTTGCAGCGACGGTTGGACAATTGATCGCCGCCCGCAGCGTTCAGGGCTTAGGCGCAGCGCTGCTGATTCCCGGCAGCCTGGCCATCATCAGTGCGTCCTTCGACGAAAAGAGCCGCGGGCAGGCAATCGGCACATGGTCCGGATCGACGGCGATCACCACGGCTGCGGGGCCTGTGATCGGCGGATGGCTGGTGGAACATGCTTCGTGGCGCTGGGCATTCTTCATCAACATTCCCATCGCCGCTGCTGTGATTGTCATCTCGTTGTGGCACGTTCCGGAGAGCCGTAGCCGGAACGCAGGAAAAGTGGACTGGCTCGGCGCCGTGCTCGTGACCGCGGGATTGGCAGGCCTGGTCTATGGGTTCATCGAGTCCACCGACCTGGGATGGAAGAGTCCATTCGTAGCCGGGAGCCTCCTGCTTGGAGCCGCCGCGCTCGTATTGTTCGTCGTCATCGAGCGGAAAGAGACGTCGCCGATGCTTCCACTGCAGTTGTTCGCGTCGCGAAACTTCACTGGCGCGAATCTGTTGACGCTGCTTCTCTACGCCGGAATTGGCGTCTTCTTCTTTCTGTTTCCGATGACGCTGATCCAGGTGCACGGCTATCCGGCCACCATGGCGGGCGCTGCCATGCTACCGATGATTTTGCTGGTGTTCCTTCTCTCGCGATGGTCTGGCGGCCTGGTCGCGCGCTATGGGCCGCGCCGCCCGTTGATGATCGGTCCACTGATTGTCGGGCTTGGGTTCCTGCTCTTCGCTCTGCCTGGCGTGAGTGGAACATACTGGAAGACATTCCTACCGCCGATCATCATTCTCGGGCTCGGGTTGGCGGTGACGGTCGCACCACTGACCACCGTGGTAATGAATTCCGTGGATCCCGACCATGTAGGAACCGCGTCGGGAATCAATAATGCCGTGTCCCGCGTTGCAGGCGTGCTGGCGATTGCGGTGCTCGGAATCGTGATGGTCGGAGCTTTCAGTTCGCGGTTGAATTCCAATATGCAAGGACTGTCACTTCCCGCGGAAGTGGTGCATGAGATCCAGGCGAACGAAAATAAGCTGGCGGGATTACCTGTGCCCGCGAACGTGGATCACGGCACAGCGAGTGTGATCCGAGAGTCGGTGCGCGAAGCGTTTGTGTTTGGATTTCGCACGATCGCGCTGATTTGTGCGGGCCTCGCGGTGGCGAGCGCAGCTATTTCGGCGAAGATGATTGAAGATCGCACTCACTGAGAACTGCGGGGGCTACGGCGTCACGGATAGTTGCATGCCCGCGGCAACAACAGAATGAAGAGAATGAGGATCAGCACGAAGGTGGAGTAGGTGACCGACTTGTGCTTTCAACGGCGACGGCGAAGCGCTGCCAGGTCATCGACATTTTCGCATTGAATGCATTTGCCGCCTGAGCCAACACCAGCCTGAACATTGGGCAACTCCGTCGAACCACGTTAACGAATAGCCGCTGCAGTGGCCTGCAAAGACGTTGCGGTCGCCTTCTTGCCGAACGATGCGCGTAATCGTCGATTCAGCGGCTCCGAATAGAATCTCGCCACAACAGCGCCGAGCAAGCCGGCCAATACTAACAGGCCCACATAGAAGATGGGTGTCCAGATCACTCGTACGGCGGCTGCGGTAAAGATCTGAATGCCACAGGTCACGATGAACATGTGCGTGAGGTAGACCTCGTAGCTGTTGCGGCCAAACCAGCGGATCGGAGCCGTGGCCCGACGCTCCAGCGCGGTTGCGTTGCGCAATCGCAATTTGTAAGAGGCATGTGCCCAGCGCAAGGCAGGTCACGTCAAGCCCGAGTTGATAGATGTGCATGGCTCGCACAAGCGGCCTTGCAGTCATGATAAGCAGCACCAGCGCGGCGCCGACAACTTGCAGAGCGCGGAGTGTTGCGGGGCGAAAGCGCACGCTTGCCGCAATCATCGCAGCGAGACAGCCGAGAGCGATGGCGTCCATACAGGAGAGATAGCCGTAGTCGGCCCACAGTTCATTGTGAGTCAGAACAGTGCGGGCGAACGGGCCTACCGCCACGAAGGCCATCAACAAGGCAATCAGCGGTGCGCGAGCTCGCGTCAGAATACAGATCAGCGGGAAGAAGAGATAGAACACTTCTTCTACTGAGAGCGACCAGAGCACATCCCAATTGCCGGGTAGGTATCCGCGCTGCGATTCCAGCCAGTTGATGTGAAATGTGGCCGCCGCTAAAAGCGCACGCGGCAAGCTGGTGTGCGCCTTGATTGATGAAACCGGGAACGTGGGCCAGGTCAAGCACGCTCAGAATTACCAGTAGCGCAATCAACAGCGGCACAATGCGGGCGAAGCGCAGTCGATAGAAATCGGCGATGCGCACCTGATTGAGTGCGCCCCAACGCCGGATGGCCATCGTGGTGATCAAGAATCCCGAGATCGCGAAGAAGACAGTGACACCGTTGGCGCCATTCCAGAAGAGCGTTGCCGCCAGTTGGCGCGGAAGGGCTTTCGCGAGGACAGACTCACTCGCTCCCATGTGAATGTTGATGTGGTGTACGACCACGGCAATGATCGATATACCGCGTAGCAAATCAATTCCGTCAAAGCGACCGCTGGATCCCGGGTTCACGCTCTGAATAGAACACATGTGGAACGAGAGAGTCTAGAGACAGCAACAACACAGGGGTAGCGAGTAGCTCGAGTAGATGTGAGACGAGACGCAGGATTACCTGTCCTGGAAGGAACTTTCCTGCTGAACTCGGTGTCCAACCAATCGTGGGGACAGCTTTCCGAGTCAGCCGCTATGTTGGAAGCCCAGGGACTAACCAAATCGTACGCGTCTGTCATTGCTGTGAAAGACGTCTCTTTCACGCTAGCCCCGGGACAGGTCCTCGGGTGCCTGGGCCCAAACGGATCCGGAAAAAGCACGACGGTGAAGATGCTGATCGGCTTGCTGGAGCCTAGTCGCGGAAAAGTTCTGTTCAACGGCGAAGACATTCATCAGGATCTCGCCGGATTTCGTAAACTTCTTGGCTACGTTCCCGAAGAACCCAACCTCTATCCGTATCTAAGCGGCTACGAATACCTGGAGATGATTGGCCTGTTGCGTGGAATTCCGCAAGCCATTCTCGACAAGAAAATGAATTCGCTCCTGCACCTATTTTCGCTCGACGCACATCGCCACGCTTCCATGGCTTCCTATTCGAAGGGCATGCGGCAGCGGATTCTACTGATCGCTGCGCTGATGGACGATCCAAAGCTGTTGATCTTCGATGAGCCATTGTCTGGACTCGATGTGACCACAGCCCTGGTGCTGAAGAACCTGATCAGGGAGCTGGGGCAGCAAGGCAGAGCCGTTTTCTATTGCTCGCACGTACTGGAGGTGGTTGAGCAGGTGTGTTCGCATCTGCTGATCTTGAGAAAAGGTGAGGTGCTGGCATACGACACAACCGAAGCGATCCGGCAGAACGTAGAACACTCTTCTTTGGAAAAGGCGTTCGTGCACATGGTCGAAGAGGTGGATACAAACCAGATTGCGCGTGACGTCATCTGCGTGATGGAGGGACAGTGAGTGGTCTCCTCGCGACTGTGGATTCGAGCACTCGCTCTCGACCATTCCCTCTGCTGGTGCGGCTTTTCATTTCACGCGTGTTTCGAGGAAGCGGAACTTCAGAAGACACTGAACTTGATCTCAGTATCGGCTTGATTCTTGCTTTGCTCGCGTTGCCTGGTGCTTTCTATTCATTATTTTTGCTCGAGAAGTATTCGACGCTTCTGCAATGGATGCACGGGCAGAAGGAACTGGACCCACTCGCAGGCGCACTGCCCGATGAATACTTCTTTATCGTGCTTTCAATGGTCGTGACTGGCGTAGTAGCCGTCTGGCGGTGGGACAGCATTTTCCCCGACCGGCGAGATTACGCGAATCTGGTGCCGCTCCCGATCTCATTGCGAAGCATCTTCCTCGCGAACCTCGCGGCGATCCTGGTACTGGCTTTGCTGCTTGCAGTGGATGTAAACGCAGCATCCGCGGTGTTGTTCCCATTGGTGGTCAGCGCGTCGGAGAATACATTCTCCTTCTTCCTTCACTTTGTCGGCGTACATGCATTTGTGGTGGTACTCGCCAGCGTTTTTAGTTTCTGTACTGTGTTCGCGATCGTGGGAGCGCTCATGATCGTCGTGCCCTATGGCTCGTTCCGCAGGATTTCGTTCTACCTGCGCGCCTCTCTTCTCGCATGTCTTGTAGCGATGCTTTCCACGAGTTTTACGGTTCCGGCGATGCTGGGGTCGTTGCCGCGCACCTCTGTGCGATTTCTTCCACCCGTTTGGTTCCTTGGACTGTGCCAATTGCTCCGTGGAAGAGCAACCGCGTCGTTTGCCAGCCTGGGATACCTCGCTCTCTTCTCAGTGCTTATCGTTGTGATCTTCGGATTCTCAATTTATGCGCTCAGCTATCGCCGGCACTTCGTGCGCATCCCCGAGACTACGGATGTGTCGGCGGTGGCAGATCGCAACAGCGGTATCTGGCTTTTTCGAGTCGCCGATCGGAGCTTCTTGAGGAGTCCGTTCCAACGTGCTGCCTATCGCTTTGCGATGAAGACATTGCTGCGCAGCGAACAGCATGGCCTGGTGCTCGGTGGCTTTGGCGGATTAGGTATCGTTCTCGCATGCCAGTTCTTGTTTACGTCCTTAAGTGGCGGCAGACTCGAATTGGGCGGCGAGGTCTCACCGGACCTTCTCGCCATTCCGCTCGCATTGAGCTATTGCGTGATCCTGGGACTTCGATTCGCATTTGAGATTCCCACGGACCTGCGCGCCAACTGGGTATTTCGTCTTCATATCCACGACACTACAAAGGAATGTGTAGCTTTGGCACAGCGAGTGATGTTGACTTTCGTGCTTCCGTGGATCATCGCGGTTGTCTTGCCGGTGTATGGGTATCTTTGGGGACGGAGAGTTGGGATAGTTCACGCGATCGTCGTTGCGCTCTGCTCGCTTCTTCTCACGCAAATCCTGCTCCGCAACTTTCGCAAGATCCCGTTTACCTGCTCGTACCCACCATTCGGACAATCGTCGGTTCTGCTGGTCCTCTTTTATGTGATGGGATTCTTCGCATTCGTGTCGCTTATCTCGCACCTGGAACATTGGGTTCTCCAGAGTCTGGTTGGAACCGTAGTCCTGATTGTTGCGATGGCGGTTGCATGCATAGTTATGCCGCGAGTGGGGCACGATGAAGAAAGCATCGAGGATACGCTGCTCTTCGACGAAACTGCTCCGGTTGCGTTCGATCTGCTTGACCTACAAAAGGGTAGCTAGGACAGGCACGTTGCCTGTCCCTCACAGTTCCACGCGCTGCCAACGACAACTGCAGATCCCTCGCTCCGCTCCTGATGACAAGCAGAAAAGGCCAGCGGTATAAGAAAGCCCACTCGAGGGCGAATGGGCTCCATCGAAAAGTTCGTCATTTTGAACAGACGCGGGCGAGGGCGCCCGCGCCGCCAGTCCGGCCTTACGCTGCTGCCGCGTTCGCCCAGGGATCGAGCACCACTTTCGTGCAGTGATCCTGCTTGTCGCGGAACACCCGGTACATCTCGGGGGCGTCGTCGATCGAAACGCGGTGAGTGATCACGAAGCTGGGATCGATCTCCCCCGCCTCTACGCGATCCAGCAGAGGCTTCATGAAGCGCATCATGTGCGTCTGGCCGGTCTTCATCGCCAAACCCTTGTTCATGAAAGCGCCCATGGGAATCTTGTCGTCGAATCCGCTGTAGACGCCGGGAACGGAAACGGTTCCACCTTTGCGGCATGCCTGGATGGCCTGTCGTAATACGATGGGACGATCGTTCTCGGCCATGATGGCCTGCTTGGTGCGATCCACCTTGTACATGAAGCCGGTATCGTGCGCTTCCATCCCGACCGCATCGATGCAGGAGTCCGGACCGATATTCCCGGTCATCTCCTTTATGGTCTGGACTACGTCGTCTACCTGCTCGTAGTTGATGGTTTCGGCTCCGCCTTGTTCGGCCATATTCAGACGGTAGTCGAAGCGATCGATGGCGATCACCCGCTCCGCGCCCAGCATGAAAGCACTGCGGATCGCGAACTGGCCAACCGGGCCGCATCCCCAGACAGCGACCGTGTCGCCGGACTTGATGTCGGCGTTCACCGCACCGAAATACCCAGTCGGGAAAATGTCGGACAGGAAGAGCACTTTATCGTCGGGAATACCGGACGGGATTTTCAGCGGGCCCACGTCGGCATAAGGAACTCGCGCGTACTGCGCCTGTCCGCCGGCATATCCACCGAGCATGTGGGTATAGCCAAAGAGACCGGAGGGCGAGTAGCCCATCATCTCTTCCGCAACCCAGTAGTTGGGATTGGAATTATCGCAACACGACCAGAGCTGCCGCTTACAGAAGAAACAATTTCCGCAAGCGATGGTGAATGGAACGACTACGCGGTCTCCGACTTTCAGCTTGTTGCGATCCACTCCTGGCCCTACTTCGACCACCTCTCCCATGAATTCGTGGCCCATGATGTCTCCCTGCTCCATGGTCGGGATGAAGCCGCCATAGAGATGCAGGTCGGAGCCGCAAATTGCGGTGCTGGTGATTCGAACAATGGCGTCGCGCGGATTCAGAATCCTGGGATCGGGAACATTTTCGACGCTCATCTTTTCCTTGCCCATCCAACAGACTGCCTTCATGACACGCTCCTTCTGGCTTCAATGAGTTCTCTGAAGCTGTATTCGCCGCGAGGCGGTTTGGATGGATCTGCCGCGCGGAGCAAGCCAGTCAGGGCGCTTCGCGGGCCGTGTGATTGCCCTTCGGTGGTTGGAATTTCGCCAGTCTCGATCAGAGCTTTGGCGCGGCGCAGATGCTGGCGCAGGATGAAGCGCGCGGATTTATTGAGGAAGCGCGAAGCGGAAGCTCCTCCGCCGTGAGCAGTGGTGTATTCGATTCTGGCTCTGACTATCGTGCCGCGGTCGCCCGAAGCGCGACGAAATTCCACGGTGCCATCTACTTCCACATCCGAACCTGGAAGTGAACGCCACGCTATGGTTTCGCTCGGTCGATCCGCGACAACTTCGGCATCCCAGCGAATCTTGCCTCCCATGGGGCCGCGAGCAACAAAGCGGTAGGTTCGATCGCCAATTTTGGTTACGGATTCAAGGTGACGCATGAAGAGTGGCATGCTTTCGAAGTTGCGCCAGAAGCGGTATGCCTCTTCCGGCGAAGTGTTGAGAATGACGCTGGTATAAGTGGATGCGGGTTGCGTGGCACCATTCGTGCGAGTTCCGGCGTAGGCAAGCAGGCCACCGGCAGCGGCCATCGCAATGCCCGATTTCGACCGGCGAGTGAGACCGAGGACGGCGAGAGTTCCGCCGCCCAGCAGCGCACCCCATCTCGGTATCGAGCTCGAACGGTTGCTGACGCGAGTGTTGGTTCGCGAGAATTGCCTTTCGAATTCATTCATAGTTATTCGCCTTGAGTGGGATGTATTGGTCAGATGCGATGACGAGGGCGAGGATGTCCTTCGCAGGGCCAATTCCCGGCGTGGCGTGAGGAAATTGCGGCGCTTCCATGCGCACGCGTGGGCAGCAATTGTGAATTGTGAACTAATGTTACCGGTGGAAGCTGTCGTTGCCGGAGTGGCAGCTGGAAAGTATCATCTCGAAACCATGGAGACTATCGATCGAGCTGAAGAGTGGCGCAGACTGAAAGAGCTCTACCTGCAAAAGAGCGATGAGGAACTCGAAATAGTCGCTCACGATGCATATGAACTGACAGACGTTGCGCAGCAGGCTCTCGCGGCAGAGATCGCGCGACGAGGTCTGAAGCTCGAAATGCGAAAGGCGCCGGAACCGGAGCCGGATACGCAGGGAGATTTCGTTCCGGATCCGAGTGAGTTGAACCTGGTCAGCGTGCAACAGGTATTCGACCGCGAAGAAATGAAACGGGTGAAGGAAGCGCTGAGCAACAATGGTCTTCCCTCGTTTCTTGGAGCTGAGAATGTGGAGAGCGTCGATGACTTCCGGGGCAGCGTCGAACGCGGTGTCGATATAAAGGTTCGAGAGCTGGACAGCGGGCGTGCGCATGCCATCCTGCGCGAAATCCTTCCAGGCGAGGCGGTGGACGAAAATGTCGAGTACATCGCGCGCTGCCCGAAGTGCCACTCTGACGAGATTGTCTTCTTAAGCCTGGACGAGGGCGCCACGGAGAGCAGCGATGCGCAATTCAACTGGAGCTGCGATGCCTGCGGATATAAGTGGAAGGACGACGGGGTAGAGCAATAGAAGCAATAGATAGATCCGGACGACTACCAAGGGGTATCGCAAGGATGAATGTGCCAAAAAGGGGTGCTCGTGAGCAACCCTGATTCGCTCCACACGCATCAGCCCGTATATTGTTTCAATCAAAGTTAAAGTCTGCCATCACTCGTTTCAGCTGGATCAAACCGGCTGCATAGCGCGCCTACGGGGTAACGTTGAAAAAAGACGATCAAAATGCTTCTCTGCCGGGAATACCGGGCGAGAACCTGCCAAATCTTCTGTCCGCGATCGTCGAATCTTGTGACGATGCCATCATCAGCAAGGACCTGAATGGTGTCATCACAAGCTGGAATCGCGCCGCAACTCAGATGTTCGGTTATTCGGCAGCAGAAATGATTGGAAAGCCCGTTCTGGTTCTGTTTCCCGAAGAGCTAAGGCATCAAGAAGACGAGATCCTTCAGAAACTTCGGGCTGGCGAAAAAGTCGATCATCTGCAAACGGTCCGCGTTACGAAGGACGGCCGGCGCCTAAATGTATCGTTGACCACGTCACCGATCCGCGACTCTCAAGGACGTGTAATTGGCGGATCGAAGGTCGTCCGCGACACTACCAGCCAAAACGAGAGCGAGCGAACGCGCCTGCGGTTAGCTGCGATCGTTGAATCGTCTGACGACGCAATCATCAGCAAGGATCTGAATGGCATTGTGACCAGCTGGAATCAGGGCGCGACGCGCTTGTTCGGGCACCGTCCGGAGGAGATGATCGGGCAATCGATCCTGAAGATCATTCCCCCTGAATTGCACTATCAGGAACCGTTCATCCTCGAACGAATCAGGGCGGCGGAACGCATTGAGCATTACGAGACCGAGCGTGTGACGAAGAATGGCGACCGCATCCGGGTCTCGCTCACCATTTCGCCCCTGAAAGACGAACGAGGCCGGGTTGTGGGCGTCTCGAAGATTGCCCGCGACATCACTCAAAATAAGAAGATTGAGATGGCGCTCATCCAATCGGAGAAGCTGGCCGCAACCGGGCGGATGGCGGCCACGATTGCGCACGAGATTAACAATCCGCTGGAAGCGGTGGTGAACCTGATCTTCCTGGCGCGGAATGATCCATCGCTTCACGAGTCAGTGAAGGGATACCTGCTGACCGCGGAAAAAGAGATTGAAAGAGTCTCGTTGATTGCCCGGCAGACGTTGGGATTCTATCGAGAGACTGCAATCCCGGTGCCAGTGGTCATGCACGAGCTGGTAAGTGATGTACTTACCGTTTACCAATCGCGGTTCCGTTCGCATGCGATTCGCGTCGAAACTCACTTCGGCGCGGTGCGCAGCTTGACTGCCCGAAAGGGAGAGATGATACAGATCATCTCGAACCTGATCGCGAATTCGATCGACTCAATGCCGAATGGCGGCTGCCTCCGCATTGACGTGCAGGAAACTTCAATGAACGATCAGGATGGAATTGTTCTGGTCGTACAAGATCAGGGTTCCGGCATCACGGAAGCGCACCTGAAACATCTGTTCGAGCCGTTTTTCACCACGAAGAAAAATGTCGGAACCGGCCTGGGACTATGGGTCGTGAAGCAGTTCCTGGATAACCACGGCGGAACCGTGAAGGTGACCAGCAGCGCGGAGCACGTGAACCCCGGGACGATGTTCACAATTTTTCTGCCATTCATGAATCAATGGGAAACGGAACTCGCTGACAGTTCAAATCGTGACAGCAGCTGCATTCCGGTCGGAAGGCAATAGCAATGCTCGCCATTATTCCCGGCATGCTTTCACCGAACGATTCCGGCTTCGGCCCGGTAATCCCGTTAGATGACGAACAACGCGCGCCGGCTCCGCAAAAGGCCTTGCTAAAGGTCCTGGTGGTAGATGATGAAAAGCTCATCGCGGATACGATTACGGAAATCCTCAAGCGTAACGGCTTCAATGCTGTGGGCGCTTATAGCGGGGAGCAGGCGCTGCAGATTGTGCACCGCTTTTCTCCAGACTATCTGCTGGCGGACGTGCTCATGCCTTTTATGAATGGGGTCGAGCTGGCGATTACGATCCGTAAGATCAGCGCGGCGACGCGAATCCTGCTCTTCTCCGGCCATGCCAATTCGGCCGACCTGCTCAACGAAGCCCGACTCAAGGGACACCAGTTCGAAGTTGTCGCCAAACCTATCCATCCAGAAAAGCTGATGCAGTTGCTGCGAGAAAAACGGTAGCCAGCGCTAGCTTTGAGCGCGGTTAAGCAACTTCTGAGTTCGAAAGCAACCGCAGGCGCACCAATCCGCCTCAGTTCCGTTTTGCGACAGGGTCATGACAATTTCCACTTACGCGAGAGATATGGTTGGCAAGTGGGTTGTTGTGGGTGGCTGCCAGTTCAGCCAGCGAGTCTTTCCCGTGGTAATCTGTCCATCTTCAGAATAGAGGTCAGCCATGATCCGGTTATCGCGGATGTTCCTGGTTGTCGTTGTCATCGTCTCGTCCACTTTTGTCGTTGGGGACAGTCTCAGTTATTCACGTGTGGATTCCGGGGTTGTCGAGAGCCGGACACAGCTATCCCCGCAGGATGCGAACGCTCGGCTTGCGATGCTGAAAAGCCAATTTTCAGCTGCAGGCTGCGAGGAAAAGCAACTGAAGGAGCAGTCCATACCCGGGCAGCAATTACCGAACCTGATCTGCATTTTGCCCGGACTGGAACAGGGAGCGATTGTCGTCGGAGCAAATTACGACTACTCCTCCAGTGGCGAGGCCGCTCGCGTGGATTGGGCAACGGTTAGCATGCTCCCGCTGATGATCGAGTCTTTGCGAACGGTGCCACATCGTTACACTTTGATTTTTGTGGCTTTCAGCGGAAACGATCGCGCGACGGGCTCTGGTTATTACCTGCAACAGTTGAGCGATGCGCAGCGCGTGGGAATTCGAGCGATGGTCGATTTGAACCAGATCGGGCGCGGTCCCGCAATGTATTCCCTCCCCCAGTTTAAGAGCCCAGCAGGAACTGAACGGATTACGAATCTGTCGGGACAAGAGAACCAGGCTCCACGCGACAACGTACTGAGCAAGCTGCTGCCGGCTTCGGCGCGAGCGATCAAGCAAACCAATCCGGCAGAACTGAAAGAAGCGTCTCTTACCGACGCACAGGCATTTGATGGCGCCTATATCCTGGCGCTCACGGTGACTTCGGCGGCAAACGCGGCCAATGCCCTGGATCAAAAATCGTACTACGATACGTATAATCTTCTGTGCCTGTACACGCTGGTCGTGGACCGAGCGCTCGGTCCCGCGGAAAGGCCGCAACCGGCAACCGAAGTGGCGGAGAATAAGGCGCCCGTAGGCTCTGCACCGGCCACCACAACCGCAGCCGCTGCAGCTACTCCGCCTGCTCCCACGCGCTCTCCCAGCGCAAACAGCTTCGAGCGCGGCGCGGGTAATGCCGAGAACGTGATTACCGCATCGATGCCGGCCGCACCGGGCGCCAATGGCGCGCCGGTGATTCGCACCACCACACGGTTGGTACAAGTCGACGTTGTCGTCACCGACAGCAAAGGACAACCAGTTACCGGCCTGAAGGCTGGCGACTTCACCGTACTGCAAGACGGCAAGCCGCAACAGTTGAAGGTATTCGAAGCGCATGTTCCACGCGCTCCCGAGGCCAAAGTGACCAGGGCTTCCGCGCCGCTTCTGCCTGCGAACACGTTTACCAACCTGCCGCGTGACGCGTCCGACAGCAGCTGGAACATCATCATGGTTGACCTGTTGAACACCGAAACGAAGGATCAGCAGATTGTCCGCGATCAATTGACGAGGCTTCTGAATACCTTGCCGCGAGGACGACCGGTAGCGCTGTTCGAACTAACCTCGCGTCACCTGGAGATGCTGGAGGGATTCACCGATGAGCCGGCGGATCTGATGAAGGCAGCCAAGGCGATTCGTCCGGAACAATCACCTCTGATAACCAGCGAGGCCCAGCGCCAACAGGACGTCGGCGGCGTTGAAGCGGCTGCCAGGATTTCGCTGGAAGGACACTCGGGCGGCCCGGGAGGTGTCTCGGGAGCAACGATTGCTGACGCGGCGCACGACCAGATGCGCAACCGCGAGCAGGGCTTGCGTAACACGCAGGCGTTTCAAGTGAACGAACGAGTGAACTACACACTCGATGCCTTCCAGACGCTCACGCGAACGGTTGCAGGGTATCCCGGGCGAAAGAACCTGATCTGGCTTTCGAGCGGCTTTCCCGATTCGCCTCGAGCCGGATTCCAACTTTACTGAACGCGAATGGCAAACTGCGAGCGACTACACAAAGTCAGTAGTTAACGTCTCAACCCAGGTTGCTGCAGCACGAATTGCGGTGTACCCGGTCGACGTACGCGGGATGACTACGCGTGGAATGGATATCAGCACCGGCAACGCCGAAGGCGCGAGTTTCTCGCAGCCAGGCGCGATGGCGTTAAATAATCCTTCAAGCAACGATCCGATGGGCGGACTGCTCAACACGCAATCACAACAGAACTCGAACGAGTTCGATGCGATGCGCGACATCGCCGATCAGACCGGTGGCCATGCCTTCGTGAACGGCAATGACTTGAACGCGGCGATTGCCCGCAGTCTCGACAACGGATCCACGTATTACACGGTTGCTTACACGCCTGAAAAAGACGAGGCGATGAAATATCACCGGATCGAAGTGAAGCTAGGCGAACCGAATGTCAGACTCTCTTACCGGAAGGGCTACTACACAGAGCCTCCGGCGAAGACGGAACAGGCGGCGGGCCTGGCGGCACTGCAAGGCGCGATGAATCCGGGAACACCGCAATCGACGGCGCTCTACGTCACCGTTGCCGTTGTTCCGCCGGATGCCACGCACAAGTTGGTGCGCGTGCTGTACAACATCAATCCGAACGGCGTGACATTTACCGATATGCAGAACAAGGGAAAACATGCGCTGGTGGATTGCATGGTGGTTGCGTACAACGCGAAAGGAATTGTCGCGGCGCACGCCTCCGATACTTTGGACGCTACCATCGGCCCGGCTCAGTATGAGCAGGTGATGAGCCGCGGCTTACCCGCGCAGCAGGAACTTGACCTTCCGCCCGGGAACTATAACTTGCGCTTCGGCGTGATGGATCGTAACTCGCAGCGAATTGGAACACTGGATGCGCCGCTGGTGGTGAACGCGCAGGTAGCGGCCAAGTAGGAGTGAATGGGCAGCCGAGGCTCGGCTGCCCGTTGCAAAACTATTTCGGCTTCTTGTTGCCTCCGAGGATGGAACCGAGAGCATTTCCCAGCGCGTTCGGTTGCTGCTGATTCGTATTCTGCTTCTGGCCCGTCTGCTGCTGTCCGGTGAGTGCTCCGAGAACCCCCTGCACTCCGCCGTGTGTCAGTTGGCTTGGATTCGCCAAGCTGGGCAGCATATTCTTCATCTTCATATCTGCGACTGCCGCCATGTCAGGAGCAACATGCGGCGAGTCCAGGCTGCCTGTGATCAACACTGGTATCACCAGCTCGCCGTTCTTATTCGCAAGAGCGGTCTGCATCATCCCCCCAACGCCGTTGCCACCGACCGAACCACTCATGTCTTTCGAGAGCACCGCATTGGCCTTCATGTTCACGGTGTTATTCACCATGTTGATGGTACCTTGCGAAGCGAGCGTCGCGCCCGAGAGCACCGCTTTCAAATCGTTAGTCTGGGCAACGCCGTTTACTACATTGAATGTGCCCGTCACGGACTGTATGTCGGTGAATCCCTTGTTTGCGGTCGCGTTCGCGTTGAGAAATTTCCCAACCGAAGCAAGCTGATTCATGATGTCGAGTTTGGTGAACTTTCCATTGGTCAGATTGATGCTGAGGGTCCCGTTCAATGTGCGGGTGATGTCTTCAGCGCTCGCTGCCTGGAATCGCGCATTCGCGTTCGACGCGAGTAATCCATAGAGCATGTTCTTCGCCGAACTGACCGATGACAGCAAGCCGTTCGCATCCACATGCTGCAACTTGGTGTTCATCGAGATGGTGCTCGGGTTGGTGCGCGTATCGATGGTGACGGATCCGGTTTCCGTGCCCGTGTAAAGATTCGCGGTCAGCGGAGATGCCGTGATCACGCCGCGATTGATCATCAACTTTCGACTGAACGTTGGTGAGCACCAGGTTGTCGTAGGTGAGCGTGCCGACATTGATATTTCCATTGCCAGTCGCCCGCTGAAGAATGCTGTCGTTCGAAGCGGGAGCCGTTGGAGCGGCATTCGCGCGCGGAATCAGTGACCAGCCTTCAGCGCGCTTCTGTTGTTGCTGTGGCGGCGGTGACGAAATCAGCCGCTGCAGATAATTGAGGTTCAGCTTGTTCCCGCTGATGTCGAACTGAATGTTCGGACTATCGGACGTGTAATTGTTCAGCGTCAGCTGCATGTTCACGGACGCATCACCGGCACTCGGCGTGAACTGATTGGTATGAATCGTCGTTGGCGTCATCGCCACCTGCAGGCTGGGAATCTTCACCGGCTCGCTCATCTGCCCGGAGGTGAGTTGCAGATTCGTACCCGTGAGGTTTCCGTTTAACGCGGGGCGATCGACGGCACCATCCGCATGAATATTCGCGGTGAGTTGGCCGGCGGCCGTGGTGCCCGGCGCCAGTCCCACGCCGAACGATGAGGCCAGGCGCACCACTTCCGCAATCGACACATTCGAAGCCGCAAGGTTCATGTTGACCTGGGAGGGTGTGGCCTTGGTGTTCATGCTCCCGGTAATCGAAACCGGGGTCGTACCCAACTTGAGCGTCCCGTTTTCGATTTGCACCGTACCGCTGTTGGTGTCGTTATTCGCTTTGAGATCGAGCGTAATCGGATAGCCGATGTTGACGCCGCGCACATTCGCCTGGTCCAACTTCAGCGTGCCATTTGTGGCGATAACGCCTCTTTCATTCTTAGCAGTGAGTTTGCCGGAAGCGATCCCGTTCACGCCTTGCAAGCGCCGAACTCTGCGCAACGGCCTGCAATTCGGCGATCGGAACATTCGTCAGCGTGATGTTGCCGTCGAATGGCATCAGGGCGGCGTTATTGCCATCGGGAATGGGTCCGGCGTTTCCATTTACTTCGATACGCTGATCGGATTTGCCACCGACGCGAACGGCGGCGTTCAGGTCGAACGTCTTGCCAGGAGCAAAATCGTTCAGCTTGGCGTCAATGTTGTCGTAAACGCCATGCGTGTTGGCCTGCTGATCGAGATATCCAACTTTGCCGTTGTTGATGGTCAAGTGCGACAGCGAGAACTGGGTCTGACTGTTGGCAGACGCGGGCTGACTGGGCGTCTGAGTCTTACCCAGACTGGCGTAATTCCATTCGCCCTGCTTGTTGCGCACGACTTGGATCTGCGGGCGTTCGAGGGTTAGCGACTGGATCTCAACATCTTTGCTCAGCAGTGGTAGCAGCTTCACGCTCACGTCGAGTTGCTGGATCGTAGCAAACGGTCCCGGACCGAAGCGCGGATCTTCTCCGACCGAGACGTTGCTCACTTTCACCGAAGGCGGCAGGAACGAAGCACTGATGTCTTTGAAATCGACCGGACGTCCCAGGGCCTGCTGCAGCTTTGCCTGTATCTGAGTGCGGTAGCTGTTGAGATCAAGGAAATGGGGAATGATGGCGAGAGCAGCCACCACAACCACTACGACGATAGCCAAACCGATAAGAACTTTTTTCATAGGACACCCTATAGAGCGTACAGAGCGCTCGCGAGCTGGTAGAGGTGGCGCTTACCGGGTTGGAGTCTGCGAGTGGCGTTCCCGGTTGCACATTTTTGAGCAGGTCCCTACGACCAAAGGAGGGTAATTGAGGGAAAAACGCTTGTCGAGAGGCGACGCGCTAGCGGATGTGCAACGTATTGCAATGATCGCAAGCAGTTCGGCAGAATCGATGCCTGCAGATACTCAGGTTGATATAGTACCGGCTGATGAATCCTGCCTCTTCCATACAGATACTGCGGGACGACGCGCTGCAGCTGGCGCTGGGACTCCTGGTGCTCGCGAGCGGTCTGGCAGCATGCCTGTTATTCATTCCGCGCGTTAAAAGGCGCGATTTTACCCTGCTCTATTTCGGTCTGGCGGCCGGCATGTATGGTGCCAGGCTGCTGGTCACAACAGACACACTCTTTAAAATGCTGCCGGGCCTGGCGCCTGCGTTCACGAGTCACCAACTGGGTCATTACCGGCCTAATTCCCGTGCCGCTCGGGCTGTTCTTCGCTGAAATCGTTGCGCCGAAATGGAAGAAGCTGGTGTGGGTGGCGGTGGCCGTCGAGTTCGTCGAGGGCATTGTTTACATCGCGGCGCATCTCCTCGACCGAGGAGCCAATCTCACCCGAACAATCAACAGCATCATGGTGCTGTTAACCCTTCCGGCAATGCTGTTGTTCTTCCTCTCCGTGAAGAAAGCATCGCGCGAGATGTGGCTGCTGCGGCTCGGATTTTCGGTGTTTCTTGGCTTTGTCCTGTACACGAACCTGGTCGGGTTGAAAGTGATTGCCGGAAATCAGTCGATTGAATATCTCGGCTTCGTCTTCCTGCTCTGCTGCCTTGGACTATGTAGCCGCGGCCCAATCGCTGCAGAAAGAAGAGCGGCTGGCGGCGATCAACAAGGAACTGGAAATCGCGCGGCAGATCCAGGCCGGATTGCTGCCCGACCACGAAGCAACGATCGCTGGTCTGCGGATTGCGACCAGATACGTGCCTGTCTCGTCCGTAGCTGGCGACTTTTACGATTTTCTGCAAGACAGATGGAACCGGCCTCGGAGTGCTGATCGCCGACGTCGCGGGGCACGGCGTTCCAGCTGCACTTTCGGCCTCGATGGTGAAGATTGCCATTCGCGCGCAAGCAGAGCGGGCAGAACGACCGGCAGAAGTTTTGGCCGGGATGAATTCCATCCTCTGCGGAAATGTGCAGGGACAGTTCGTTACCGCCGGGTACGTTTACCTCGACGTGAAAAGAATCAACTCGCGTACGCAGGTGCCGGACATCCTCCGCTGCTGGTTTGGCGATCTCGCGAGAAGAAGGCGGTGGCGATCGAAGAGAATGGCCTGTTCCTCGGCGCATTCCCCGGCTGCGCGTACACGGCCGTGACCTCGAACTTCGAACCGGGCGACCGCTGCGTGCTCTATACGGACGGAATCCTGGAGGCGCCGAATCCCGAGGGCGAGGAGTTCGGGAACGAGCGCCTTCTGGACTTTCTGGCATCGAATGCCCATTTGCCCGCCCAGGAATTCTGCGATTCCCTGTTGGCCAGAATTGAGCAGTGGTGCGGACGCCGTGAAAATGAAGATCAGCACGACGACCTGACGCTCGTGGCCGTGGACTATGCTTAGCTCAATCGGCAGCATCTACCAGCAAGGCGAATCGACCGTTCCGCAGGCCATGAGTCCCTCGGTTTGACCTCGCCGAAAGCCGCTTGTTACACTAAGTGGTCTTCATTCCAAATAGTTAGGACCACCCATTGCGCAGTACCGAACGCCATCAACTTAAACAAGATCAGTTTGCCAATACCACTGCCGAGACCTATAACTGGGCGCTCGCGCATCAGAAGCAGGTCATCATGGTCGCCGTTGCTGCGGTGGTCGCGCTGGCCCTCGTGCTCGGTGGTTACCTTTACGTGCAGCATCAAGGCCAGCAGGCTGCGGTTCAGCTGAACCAGGCCATGCGGACCTACACGGCGCCGATCCGGCCTGCGAATATGCCGGCTCAACCTGGCGAGGAGTCCTACACCTCCATTGCCGAGCGCGCGAATGCTGCGCGCCCGAAATTCCAGACGGTGGCCGATTCGTTTTCGCACACTGACGCAGGCAAGATCGCTCTATACATGGTGGGAGTGACCCAGGTGGAAGCGGGAAACAATTCCGCAGGCGAAGCCACGTTGCAGAAGGCCGCCGATGCCGGAGGCAAGGACGTGGCATCCCTCGCGAATTTAGCACTCGCGAATCTGTATGCCAGCACCGGGCGGGAGCAGCAGGCGATCGACATCTATAAGAAGCTGATCGATAAGCCGACGAATACCGTGAACCAGTCGACGGCGCGCATGGCGATGGCGCAGGTATACACGGCCAAGGATCCGGCGAAGGCGCGCGAGTTGTACGAGCAGATTAAGAAGGACGATCCGAATTCTGCGGCGTCGACCCTGGCGAATAATCGTCTGGAAGCGCTGAAGAAGTAGCGAGATTCAGTTTCGAAGTGAGCCGCGCTTTCGGGCGCGGCTTTTCTTTTTCCGTGAAGCGGTGTCTAAAGAAGCAGGTATGTTTAGAGATGGTAAGGGTTGATGATTCTCAATTACCAGATTGCCAATTACCCAATTATCAGTTTCCTTGAGTGCTATGCTGTTCAGTTCTTTCGGGTACGTGAGACATGACTCTCTTTGAAGCTCCTACTTACGATCCGCGGCGGGCGCGGCGGCGCAACTTCATTATCGCGGGAGTTGTCGTATTCGTCCTGATCATCGCTACACTGGCGTGGCTCTATCGCAATTATCCGGAAGAGCGCGTCGTGCAGAAATTCTTCACCGCGCTCCAGAACAAGGACTACGAAAAGGCTTTCGCCCTCTGGCAGGCTGATCCGAACTGGAAGCAGCATCCGCAAAATCCCAACTACACATTTGGCGATTTCTATCAGGACTGGGGACCGGGCGGCGAATGGGGCCTGATCCACAGCTTTCACATCGACGGTTCTGCGACTCCGAAAGACGGCGGCAGTGGTGTAGTGGTGGTCGTCACCGTGAACGATCGCAAGGAAAAGAAAGCGCGCATGTGGGTGGAGAACAAAACGAAGACGATTACGTTCTCACCGTATTGAAGCAGCTCTTAGCCATTGGCTCTTAGCCTTTAGCCTACCAACATCGTGCTGTGATTTACCGGCACAACGCTCCGGGACTAAAGGCTAACTGCTAACAGCTAATGGCTACTTACTCCCCACCATCACTTTCCCGCCCTTCATCACAAACACTACGTTCTCGATGGCTGCAATGTTCGCCGTCGGATCGCCCTTCACCGCAACAATGTCGGCGAACTTGCCGGGCTCAACTGTGCCGACCTGATCGGACAGTCCCAATAGTTCGGAAGCGCGAACCGTGGCCGCCTGGATCGCCTCGACATTGCTCATACCGGCCTTCGTCAGCGAGAAGAATTCCTTGCTCACGTAATCGGGATCGTCATCCACGCCGTATGCGATCTTCAAATGATGCTTGCGGGCGATATCGAATGACGCCTGCTGGAATTTCAGGATCTCCTCACCCTTTCTTACCGTCGCCGCGTCCGCGCCGAGCGAAGCTCCCACTTCAACTCCGTGCTGGAAGGTATAAAGCGTGGGCACCAGCCATGTGCCTTTCTGCTCCATAATGCTGGCGGCTTCGTCGTCCATGATGGTGCCGTGCTCGATGGTGTCGACCCCGGCCAGCGCCGCGGCCTTGATTCCCGCCGTACCCTCAGCGTGCGCCATCACTTTCTTGTGTGCGCGGTGCGCGATCTCAACCGCGGCGGCCATCTGCGCTTCGCTGAGCTCTTCAACGTTGTAGTCGCTGAGCGGATCCATCACGCCACCGGTGGCCATCATCTTGATCCAGTCGGCGCCGTACTTAATGTCGCGACGAACCGCGGGTCCAACCTCTTCGACGTTGTCGGCGATGTTTGGCCGTCGCGGCATCGCCTGATCAGGAGCGAGAACATCCACATCACCATGGCCGCCATTCAACGAAAGAAAATTTCCGGCTGAGACAATGCGCGGACCCTGAATGATTCCCTTGTTGATCAGGTTACGCAGCGCCAACTGCCCGTAGCCAAGATCGGATTCGCCCGCGTCCCGCAAAGAAGTGAAGCCGTGCGCGATCCAAATCTGCAGGTTGTGATATCCCCAGAGAGCGCCTTCCGCTGAAGACATCCGCAGGCCAGCGGTTGGCGACTGATCCTTAAGATTGCCGAGAATGTGCGCGTGGCAGTCAATGAATCCCGGAAGCAGGGTGACGTCGCCAAGGTCGATCACATGCGCTCCCGCAGGCACCGCGCCGGAAATCGCGCGGACACGATCGCCTTCGATGACGATCACGGGATTCGATTGCATCTGCCCGGAGCGAACATCAAGAAGACGCGCGGCTTTGACTACGGTGACCGGTTCAGATTTTGTTTGGGCAAAAGCGGCCTGGCTGATTACGGCAATGGCGAGCACGGCTCGACAGAGCGCTGACTTGAACATTCAGTTCCCCACCTACGACAAGAGAGTGCGGTGATTGTAGCAGGAGAGAGTAGGCCGCATCGCTGAGGGAGTCAGCGTTCCATCGAGTTAGCGGCGACTGAACGGCACGATGCCTGCGCCACTACGCGGCGAGGGTAACTCTTGCCGGTGCGATCGAGGCGTCGGCCACGACAGCTACGTAGTATTGGATAACAGGCCCCGAATCGATCATCGAATGCAACTTCGCCAAGGCTTCAGGGAAAACTTCCTCTTGGTAGCGGTCTGCTTCTGCCTTGGTTTTCCAAAAAGAAATCACGGTAATCAGTCGTTTTTCCTGTTCTGAGACCAGGACCACGTGCTCAAGAAATCCCGGCTGCTTGCTTGCGACGTTCCTGGCAAGTCCATCTACACAGTCGCAAAATCTTTTGACCTGGAACGGCTTCACCACGAAGGAGACTGTTCGGACATACATGATCCGCCCCCACATCTAAGATGCTGCTTTGAGGTGAATCCTGTAGTTAAATTTTTTGGTTACAATGGGAGAACTTTATGCCCAAGTTTGCTTCGACATTTGTGCATGGGGCCGTAACTCTTCCATCCGCTCGGACCTAAAAAGTCGCATCGCGAGTTTCTTTCTCTGTTGGATCGTTCACCGATGCTAGTATCGACCCGCCTTGGTCCGGTCTCAGCCGGGCATGAGAGGCATACGCCCCAATTACTTACTCAGTTCGATAGCGACAATCTGGCCAGCAATGGATTTGTCTGACACCTCGGCATACTCGACTTTGGCTTTGAATCCTTCAATGTCCGTGCAAGGATTGAGATCGCTTTTCGGAGTGAAATTCATGACCGTGAACACGATCTGGGAGAAGTTATTGCGGTACACAGCGACGGTTTTGGCCTTACCGCCCGGTTCCACGTTGAGCGTGATAGTCATCGGATAGGAACACTGGACGTTCCGTAGGATTCCCCGCACCGTGTGACGCGGACCAGTAAGCGCTTCCGTCGGATATTTCGGACCTTCGTGCGAGGGGTCCGACTTTATCTCGAATTTGCGGCCGTCGCTGGTGGTGACAGTCACGCTCCGGGTGTCTGCATCAGCGCTGGTAAAGCTCTGGCGATCATCCTCGCTCAGTCTCTGGCGGCTTTGCGCTACAGCTGATTGGTATTGCTCGATCTGATCGATCCGGGCCTGCACAAACGCAACTTCTTCTGGCGTCTTCGCGACGTGGGTCGCCGCTTTCAGCACTCTAAGAGCATCATCATACCGGCGGCCATTCGCGAGGACCGCGGCAGCGTTCATGCGATAGTTGACGTTGTCCGGTTCGAGGTTAATCGCCTGTACATTCAAAAAATGCGCTTCGTCCACCTTTGCGGGATTCATCGAGTAGCGCATCGCAAGCGCATCGTACGCCGGCGCGAAGTCAGGGTTGAGCTTCATGCAAGCGCGAAGACTTGACTCGATCTCTGGATCCTGGCTGTTCTCCCCTGACTTCATGGACATGATCGCGTAATAGTAGTGCGCTAGATAGCTCTGTGAATCCAATTGCACCGCTTCGCCATACCACTTTCGCGCCGACTCCAAGTCGCCTTCGCGAAACTTCAAATAGCCCATGGTCTCGTGCGCGAGCGCGTTCTTCGGATCATCCCGCAAGACGGCGTCGATTAACGCCTGTGCGTCTTTGGGCCGTTGGTTGTAGACGAGTACATCGGCACGAATAGCATCGGCATCTGTTGTCGGAATCGCACGAAACTGAAAAGCGGATTCGTCTATGGTAATGCCGGTGTTCATTTTGAACATCATGAACTGGCCTTGCGAGATGTAGCTGTTCAACGATTTCTGCAATACGTTCAGATCGCCGAAGGCCTCCTGAGCGGCGATAACGGGATCTTCTTTCTTGATCAGTCGCTTGGCGTAGTCCTGAAGACGATCCGTGCCCTTCTGCCGATCCGTAACCCTTATGAAATGCGTGAGCGCCCACGATTCGGCATAGAAGACAGAACCCTTTTGTTCCTCGTGATAGTAAGGCGAAGTCTGGTCGACTTTGAGCAACGTAGTGAGCGGCAGTAATCGATTCTGCCGGAGATACAGGATGTCATCCTCGCTGGGCTGACCAAGCAGCACTTCCTTTTCCTCGATGTCGGAGTTCTGATAAAACTCCGCCAATCCCTCGTTCAACCACAAGGGAATCCACTCGCTCGCGTTGCGTAGCATGAAGTGGGTGTACTCATGATAGATAGTTGCGTAGGGATGGTCGCCCTGCGCATCAAGACGCAGCAGGATGTAATTCTTGTCGGGCGCGCGCATGAACAATCCGGCGAGCTCTAGCTGCCCTTTCGCAAGATAGGCTTCCGGCTCAAGTGCCTGAAAAGCCTTCTTGTCCTTCAAGGCAAGCACGATTACGGGAGATCCAGCGGTGTCTGAGGCGGTTGGCAAGAGGACATGAAAGACGGCCCGCATCCGTTCGAGTTGGCTCGCGACGCGGCGCGCCTGTTTCTCATTTGAGTCTGTGAGCACCACGAAGTGCTGGCTGCGCACTTCAGACCAGTGGCTTGCTCCATCTCGAGCTGCCGCAGAAAGGGTTACGACAAAGAGGAAAAAGATCGATACTGCTCGACGCATAGGTGAGCTGAAATTAAATGAAGGGCACTTTTGGAAGCAATAAAAATCCTGTCGTCAACGCTCGGCTGCTCCGGTATGAATGTGGGACTCTCTTCTCTCGCCCCGCGATTCCCTTTCCTTCCCGTAGTATTGTTTCGCAGGGTTCTTTTTGCAGCTTCCCGCAAAACTAGCCCTATCCGCGGTATGGAGCAGAATTTATGGCGTTCTCTGGTACCCATCCAAGTCTGCTTAGTGCGCTGACAGCACGAAGTTACATCGATCCCACACCGGTGCAGCGAGCAGTCCTTCGACCGGACGCGGCAAATCGCGATCTGCTGGTGTCGGCCCAGACGGGCTCGGGGAAGACTGTAGCCTATGGCCTGGCGCTGGGAGCCACTCTGCTGGGCGACGCAGAGCGATTTCCTCGAGCGCAGCAGCCCTTAGCACTGGTCGTTGCGCCTACTCGCGAATTAGCGTTGCAGGTTCAACGTGAGCTGGAGTGGTTGTTCGCGAACACCGGCGCGCGTGTGGTGTCTTCCGTCGGCGGGATGGATATCCGCCGAGAACAACGCCTGCTCGCGCAGGGTGCCCACATCGTAGTTGGTACACCGGGCCGACTGGCCGACCACCTCGATCAGAAACATTTAGATCTGTCACAGATCCGATCCGTGGTGCTCGACGAGGCCGATGAAATGCTCGACCTCGGTTTTCGTGAGGAACTCGAGGCGCTGCTGGATGCCACGCCATCGGATCGCCAGACGATGCTGTTTTCGGCAACGCTGCCGAAAGGAATATTAGGTCTTGCTAAACGTTATCAGCGGAATGCGCTTCGCCTCGCCCTTTCGCGGGAGAATGAGCCCCATCGCGACATCGAGTACCGGGCGTTTCCCATTCGCCCTCGCGATAGTGAACACGCAGTGGTGAACTCGCTGCGATATTTCGATGCGCAAGGCGCGCTGGTGTTCTGTTCAACCCGCGAAGCGGTACGTCACCTGCACGCCAACCTGCAGGAACGCGGGTTCTCTGCGGTTGCGCTCTCCGGTGAACTGAAACAACACGAGCGGACAAACGCGCTGCAGGCATTGCGTGATGGGCGTGCGCGCGTGTGCGTCGCGACTGATGTCGCTGCACGGGGACTCGATATGCCCGATCTTGGGTTGGTGATCCACGCGGATTTGCCACAGAATCGGGAGGCGCTGCTGCACCGCAGTGGCCGCACGGGGCGAGCAGGCCGCAAAGGATTGTCCGTCATGCTGGTGCCCGCGCCGCGCCGCCGAGCAGTGGAGCGATTGCTGGCGGGGGCGAAGATCAAAGCGACGTGGTCGCCTGCTCCTTCTGCCGATGCTATTCGCGCGCGCGACGAGGAGATGCTCGTGCGCGAAATCCTTACGATGGCGGAAGCTCCGGCGGAAGAGGATCTGGCCGCGGGCCGACTGCTTCTCGCACAGCGAAGCGCTGAAGAACTCGCTGCAATTCTTGTGCGCTCCCGCAGAGAACGACTACCTGCACCTGAGATATTGAACGATCCTGGCTCGGATGGAAACGAGGCTTCGGCGAGAAAACAACGGTTTGGCGGCAGACGAGCCTGGGAAAAGCGCGGCGACAAACGGGTAAAAGGGCGATCCAAACGTTATCGCCGCTGATGGAACAAACTCTAGCGGAAGATCATCCATTCCCGAGACACTACAGAACCGCTGTGCTCGATGGCGCGAAATGATTCATGGTCTTCGCCAGCGAGTCTTCGTTCTCCACATTCAAGCATGTCTGGCTGCGATCAATCTGGCGCATCAGTCCGCATAAAACTTTGCCGGGACCGACTTCCACGAACGTCGTGACACCGGCGCCGATCAGCTTGCGCATCGATGCTTCCCACTGAACTGCGCCGGTAACCTGGCGGATCAGCGCATCGCGCGCTTGTTCGGGAGAGTCGATAATCTCGGCGTCGACGTTGGTGATCAGCTTGTGCTCCATGGCGCGGAAGGCGAGCGCTCGTAGATCCTGCTCCAGGCGATCCTGCGCTGGCTTCATCAGTGCGCAATGGAAGGGTGCACTTACTGGGAGAATGACCGCGCGTTTCGCGCCCTTCTGTTTCGCGAGTTCAGCCGCGCGCTCGACCGCGGCCTTACTGCCCGAAATCACAATCTGGTCGGGAGAATTGATATTCGCCGCCTGGCAAACCTGACCTTGTGCGGACTCGTTGCAGACTTCACGCACAACATCGAGCTTCATGCCGAGAATGGCAGCCATGGCGCCTTCGCCCACGGGAACGGCTTCCTGCATGTACTTGCCGCGATTGCGCACAGTGCGCACGGCGTCGGCAAAGTCCAGGGTCCCGGCGGCCACGTGCGCCGAATATTCTCCGAGGCTGTGTCCGGCGACGAACGTCGGCACAAGTCCCTTGCTGATGAGCACGCGAAATGCAGCGACCGAGGCGGTCAGAATCGCGGGCTGAGTAATTTCTGTCAGGCGAAGTTGTTCTTCCGGACCTTCAAAGCAGAGCTGCGACAGTTTGTACCCGAGGGCTGCATCGGCTTCGTCGAAGGTCTCCTGCGCGACGGGATAAAGTGCGGCGAGGTCTTTGCCCATGCCGACGGCTTGGGATCCCTGGCCAGGAAAAAGGAATGCGATAGTTTGATTGCTGGACATGATTGGTCGTACTTTCTGAACGGCGGGTGCCCCGCCCTCGCCATCTTTTGGCGCGGGTGGGAATACGCAAAACTTTACGCTTGCGCCGGCGCCATACGGGTCGACGCGATCTCTTCTTCAATCTGCTTATTGATCTTACGGTCGGCGTACTCGGCGGCCACTCGAATCGCGTTCTTGATAGCGTTCGCGTTCGAGCTGCCGTGACCAATGATGCAGGCGCCTTTCACTCCCAGCAGAGGCACGCCACCGTATTCGGAGTAGTCGAGCCGCTTCTTGAAATCAACGAAAGCCTTGCGCGATAGCATCGCGCCCACCTGGCTGCTGATGGTCGCGTTCAGCGACTCTTTCAGCATATGGCGGACAGTCTCTACCAGTCCCTCGGAAATCTTCAGCGCGACATTGCCGACGAAGCCGTCGCACACGATCACGTCGACGTTGCCGTTGTACAGGTCGCGGCCTTCCACGTTGCCGACAAAATTCAGCGGCAGATTCTTGACCAGCGGATACGCTGCGCGCGTCAACTCGTTGCCTTTACCCTCTTCTTCACCGATGGAGAGAATTCCCACGCGCGGACGATCCACGTCGAAGATCTTGCGCATGTAGATTTCGCCCATGATGGCAAACTGCTCGAGGTTCTGCGGCTTGGAATCGACATTGGCACCCACGTCGAGAAGAACGGCGGCCGTCCCTTTGGCCGTGGGGAAGACACTGGCCAGCGCCGGACGATCCACGCCGGGCAGCGCGCCCAGGACCATCTTCGCCGTGGCCATCACCGCGCCGGTATTCCCTGCGCTGGTGAAGCCGGCGGCTTTGCCGTCGCGAACCAGGCGAAGGCCAACACGCATCGACGAGTCCTTCTTGGCGCGGACTGCCTGCGCGGCCTTTTCGTCCATGCCAACGACTTCGCTGGCATGAACAATCTCGATACTCTTCTTGTAAAGGTGCCAGGATGGATGTTCGTGCAACTGGCGGCGCAACTCGGCGCGAATCACGTCTTCTTTGCCAACCAGAATAACGTGCACATCGTAGCCCCGAACAGCTTGCAGCGCGCCTTCGACCTCTGGTACAGGCGCGCCATCCGATCCCATGGCATCAACCGCTATGACGGTGGGCATTGATCGCTCGTCAGCCCCCTAGCTGAAGTAACCCCGGCCGGGCCGGAGTTGCGGATCGCTTAGCTTGCCTTTTCCTTTACTTCCAGAACTTCCCGCCCCTTGTAGTAACCGCACTTGGCGCAAGCCCGGTGAGGCAACTTCGCCTCGTGACAATTCGGACATTCGGACGTGGACGTCGCCGTCAGATGATCGTGAGCGCGACGGGTGCTGGTACGCCGTTGAGAGTGGCGCCGTTTAGGATTTGCCATGACAATTCGAACCTCTAATTCAGATTTCGCGTTTCTCTCGCGAGAAGGCCCAGCTTCTTAGCTGGACACACAAAACTACTTTCCCGGACTTCCGGGGATAACTCGTTCTTTACTGACCGAGCTTATTGCGAAGATCCCCAAGGGCGTGCCAGCGGGGATCGGGATCGCTGCGCGCACAGCCGCATTCGCCCTGGTTCAGATTCTGCCCGCAACTGGGGCAGAGTCCCTTGCAATCTTCACGGCAAACCAGCTTCAGCGGGACTGCCAACAGTAACTGCTCGCGCAGAACGTCTTCCAGCAGCAGTCCGTCGCCCTGGTAATAGCCGATGTCCGCGTCCTCTTTTGCCAGGCTGATCTCTTCCTTGCCGGCATCGGCGCCCTGCGGACGGTAAAGCAGGTCGAACTTCTTCTCAATCTCTTCGTACACCGGATCAAGACAGCGGGCGCAAGGTAGCTCCAGTTTCGTCGAGAACTCTCCAACCAGGCGTATGTCCTCGATGTTCACCTTGTGGCCGCGGTTCTCTTCCACCACGGAAGCCTGGACATCCGCCTTCAACGGAGCCGATTGCTTCGCGTCCGGGCCGAGGTCCATCGTGTCAGGCTGCCACTCCTCGTGGAATGACTGCTGATCCTCGTGGAGGTGCAGTTCGCGTAAACTTATGAACATCTTAGGGCACACTGCCCCAGCGACGTCTGGCGCTGAGGACGCAATACTCAAGAATAAAGGTCGGCTTACAGTAGTGTCAACCGATGCGGATCCGTCCGGACGAAGGCTCGGAGGCATAACCAACTCCTGAGGTCGCCCCCTAGACTAACCCCATCCGTGTTAATGGCGGAACAACTTGCGGGAAAGGTAACCACGAAAATACATGCGCACCCCATCCTTCGCGACCGTGCGCAGGATGGGGGCACTCTTCTTGCTTCAGTCTCGTACGCCGTTTAGAGATTCGACTCCGTACCGGTTGCACGTGCTTGTGCTTCGTCAACCGCGGAACGGCCCTGCTTCACCGCCGATTGCGCCTTTTGCCGAATCGTCTCAACGCCGCGTTGCACCCGATCACGGCCCTGTTCGATGCTATCCCGAGCCGAATCAGCTAAGTCGTTAGCCGTGTCGGAAAGGCGGCCGCGCGCTTCGTCACCGCTCATCGGTGCGAACAGAACGCCCAGTCCAATGCCGACTCCCAGTCCAAAAAGAAATCCCTTCATGCTGCCTCCTGAATTGCTGATGAATTTGTATGGCACCTGCATCACCGCGGCGTGCGCGGCTGGGCGGGCGAAAACTCTCGCAATACTCCTCTCAAGATGCAGCCCTTAACCCGCGCGTTTTCCATGAATTCTGCCCATCGCCGCGAATCAGCGCCGTCCCACATCGGCACTGGTCCCGAGGGCGTGGAACATGATCCAGAAAACAGTCGAGGCGTAACCGTGACTTGTTACACTGTCCGTCATGATCGACGGGTTCGCCACGTCCGCCGGCACCACACGATTTCGCGACCGTTTCCAGCTGCTCGCCAACGCTGGGCACTTCCGTCAACCGCAAGCTCCGGGCGTGAACGAACTTTGGCTGTCGTCGATCGGACTGGGCACCTACCTCGGCGAGACCGACGCAGCCTCCGACGTTTCCTACACGCAGTCGATCCTGCAGGCGCTCCGCTCGGGCATCAATGTGCTCGACACCGCTATCAACTACCGGCACCAGCGCTCGGAGCGCAACATCGGATCGGCGATCAAGCAACTGGTCGATGCAGGCGAACTGCAGCGTGATGAAGTCCTGGTCTGCACCAAGGCCGGCTACCTGCCATTCGATAGCGAACTTCCGGCAGATCAGCGCGATTATCTGCGCAAGGAATACGTCGAAACCGGAGTCGCTCCGACCGGCGAGATTGCGGGCGGTATGCACTGCATGGCGCCGAGATACCTGGGCGATCAACTCGAGCGCAGCCAGCGTAACACCGGACTGCAAACCCTGGACGTCTTCTATCTACACAATCCCGAATCGCAATTGGGATACGTGACTCCGGACACTTTTCGCGACCGCCTGCGCAGCGCGTTTCGCTGGGCGGAAGACGCGGTCGACGATGGCAAGATTCGCTGGTACGGCATCGCTACCTGGAACGGACTGCGCGTCGCTCCTGGTGATCGCAGCTACATGAACCTGGAGCTGGTGATTGAAACCGCTCATGAAGCCGGCGGGAACGACCATCATTTTCGCTTTGTGCAATTGCCACTCAATCTCGCCATGACCGAGGCTTATGGTCTCGGCAATCAGAGCCTGCGCGGCGAACGCGGATCCGTGTTGTCGCTCGCCGAGCAATATGGAATCGCCGTAGTCGCCAGCGCGACGCTGCACCAGGGCCAGCTGACTCGCGGCGTTCCGGATAAGCTAAAAGAAGTGATCGGATTGCCAACCGATGCCGAGACCGCCATACAGTTCGTGCGTTCGGCGCCTTCGCTCGCCACGGCGCTGGTCGGCATGAGCCGCCCTGATCATGTGCTCGAAAACATTAAAGTGGCCGCCCGGCCGCTGATGACCATCGAAGAATGGGAAGGACTCTTCTCTCCCGCCGAGTCCTGAAACTTTCATTTTCCGAAGAGGTAGTGATGGATCGCCGCTACAAGTACGCCATTGCCGCCGCGAGCGCAGTTGCGGGCGCCGCAGCCGTTGCGTATGCAAGGCGCAAAACTGAGCCGCTCGTTACCGTTCGACAGGTCGATCTGAACCGCTATGCCGGAACGTGGTACGAGATCGCGCGCTATCCCAATCGCTTTCAGAAGAAGTGCGACGGCGATACCCGCGCGACGTATCTGTTACGCGACGACGGCACTGTCGGCGTTCTGAACAGCTGCCGCAAATCCGACGGCACCATCACTTCGAACAAGGGCACCGCAAAGGTGGTCGACCCGGCGACGAATGCGAAGTTGAAAGTTACCTTCTTCTGGCCGTTTTCCGGCGACTACTGGATTCTCGATCTCGCGCCCGACTACAGCTATGCGGTTGTCGGCGAACCCAACCGCAAATATCTTTGGATATTGAGCCGCACCCCGCAAATGGACCAGGGGACCTATCGCGAGATCACCGAGCGCATACGCTTTCTGGGCTACGATCCGGCGCGCCTGCTGAAGACGAAACAAAGCGATCGCTCGCAAACCAAGACCGGTTGAACGGTCGAGTGCCGCGCAGCGTCGCATCCATGCGCGCTACGGCCGTATTGCCCAGGCTAAGCCGTCCGGCTCCCCGCCAACGTCGATGTGGCCTGTTACCTCGAACGTCTTCAGGTCGACTACAACGACGTAGTTGTCGGGGCTACAGGCGATGAAGGCACGACTGCCATCCGGATCGATCAGAATGCCCGCGGCTCCGTGGCCAATCGGCACTCGCTTGAATTCCTTGCGCGAGGCCGCGTCGTAGATGACCAGATTGCCGTCGCGCAGGCTCGAAATCAGGACCAGCTTGCCATCGGGAGTGAACTTCAGCCGGTTCGCGCCGAAAACCTTCGCGTCGAGCGTAGTTGTCACTGTCCTTTTAGCGAGATCGATCACCGAGAGCGTACCGTCCTCGGCATTCGCGGTCCACAGCTCGCGTCCATCTGGCGAAACGTCGAAGCCTTCGGAGCCTTTACCAACCGGAATGACCGTCTGATTCCAATCCGTGCGCGGCTGATTCCCTCCTGGCGGCGGAGGAGGAGCCTGAGCCCTGCGCCGCACTCCCGAAGGAGGCGGCCCCATTGGCGGAAGCGTGACCTGTTCCAGAACACTCACGGTCGCGGAGCTCACGTTGGTTGTGTAGATCTGCTTCTCGTCCGCGGTGACATAAAGCATGTGAGTGCGGTTCTGTCCGGTGCCCATAATCCAATCGATCTTCGCGGACGCGGGATCGTAGCTCGCGACAGCCTTCGCGCCTTCCGCGGTGAACCAGACTTTCCCTCCAACAAAGAAGAGTCCGTGTGGACCATTCAAGGCGCCGGTGTCGATATCGGGCAGCGCTTTCTGCCCGATGAGGTCGATCACCGAAAGAGCATGGTAGCGGCCTCCGCCGTAGATCGAAACATACGCGGTCTTTCCGTCCGAAGAGGCGATCACCTCGTGCGGGTCTGGACCTACGGGAGCGCGCGCGATGACCTGCAGCGTCTTCGGATCCACGATGGCAAGTGTGTGGTCATGCTTGGAGAGCGCGAGCAGCGAACGGCTCGGCGTCGATTGAGCGACAACTCCGATCGCGGTGAAGAGGGAGATCGCGAACGCGGTGACGGCGAACAGCATTGCAGGAATTGTTGATCGCATCGTTCTGCTCCAGTGAGTTCGGACGGCAGCTCCCAAGTCTAATCCTGAATGCGTTGGCGAGCACCAGCGCCGGGAAGAGCGGCCCGGCCATCTCGACTTCTGTTTCCACGCATCGATTCGGTTAACCACCTCAACTGTTCTTGCAATTGAAACCTGCCTAGCAAAACACAGTCGAAAGGAGCCCTCTTGTGAAACCTCTATCTGAACAGCTTCAAGACTTATCCCAACGCGCGAAGAAAATCGAAGATTCCGCTGCCGCAACTCGCCAGAAGAATCAGGCGGAACTGCAGCGCCGCCATGATCAACTCAAGTCTGACATCGAATCCACGGGAAAGAAGCTGGAGACCTCTGCTGCCGAGGCCAAGGCGGACGTCCGCTCGGGATGGGCCGATATTAAGCTTCGGATCGACGAGCGTCTCGCGATTGCGAACGCGAAGATCCAGGAACGTAAAGCCGAGCGGGACGTGAACAGGGCTGAAAGCCGGGCAGAGGCCGCAGAAGCCGACGCGGCAGATGCGGTCGCGCTCGCGGTGTATGTCCTCGACCAAGCCGAATACGCGGTGATCAACGCTGCGCTCGACCGCGCCGTTGCCGACAGCCTTCGCGCTGCTGCGTGAGTCGTGGGATGCAGCCGATTTGAAATAATGACGCCGCTCGGTGCTTCCGGGTGCCCCGGGGCCGGCTTCGCTGGATAACTCGGGTAGGGACTCGTTTCCTGTTTTGGGAGGTCCCAGGGGGTACCCCCTCCCCCCTCGTCCCGCATTCTAAAGGGGTTACAGGCATGGGACGAGGCTTGTCCCGGCAAACAAAGGACTTAGTCCCATTGTCCCGCATAACAAAGGAGTTAAAGGCAGTAGTCAGTAGTTAGTAGTTAGAAAAACCGAAAACCACAAGACCGGAGAACCGGGAAACCGGGAAAACGCGACACCGGGAAAACGTCCGATGCGAAGCCTACTTCCATTGTGACAAATTACAGGGGACCTACTAGACACTCTCGCGAGCTTTATTTTCCCTTCGAGATGAAAGGCTTAGGAAGAAAACCGCGATTTGGCGCTATTGACAAGATTTTTCGAAACACGTCGCGGAACGATTGAAAACATTTTTCCAACTCAGGTTAGCGCCCAAAACAGGAAGCAAACTGCGGCACCCGGCATCATCAGATTGGAACCCAAAACCACGAGTCCATCACTTGGGCATGAAGGTGAGCACGCCGATCACCGCTCCAGCCAGTACCAGCAGCGCCGGGTTGATCTTGTATCGCATCAAGATCAGCAAGACGCCAACCGAGATGGCCGCCGTTTCGGCGCCAGTAATCGCACCCTTGGCCATGGTGAAGCAGCCAGCTAACAGAAGTCCGATTGAGACAGGCGCAAGTCCCTGTTGAATGGACGTTCTCCATGGCCATTTCTCCAGCTTCTTCCAGCCACGGGCCACGATAAACGCGAGAACAGCGGTCGGTCCGAAGAAGGCAACCAGCACGGCGGCGGCACCAAGGAATCCACCTGCCCACTGTCCGATGGGAACGATCATCATCATATTGGGACCCGGGGCCATCTGGCCCACGCTGTACATGTGGATCAATTGGGGAAAGGTGAGCCACTTATGAACGTCGACGGTAAGGACCTTCATCTCGGGAAACGCAGCCATGCCGCCACCGACGGTGAGGAGGGATAAGTAGGCGAATACACGCACAAGCGCCGGAATCTGGTTCATTGGGCCACACTCTCTTTCTGCGCTTTGCGAGGCCGATGGAAGAGAATCGCCAGGATGCCGACGCCTATCAGCGTGCGTGGGACACCCAGGTGCAACCGGTTCACTGCAATCACCGTCAGCGCCATGAAAACGAAGTCAAACTTTCCTTCGAGCGACTTCTTGCTGAGCCCAACCACTGTGGAGAGGATCAAGCCAACGGCCGCGGCCGCCACGCCTTTCAGCGCAGCCGTAACCCAGACGTGGTCACCGTGGATTCGGTAGAACACGCCAACGGCATACATGAGCAAAGCGCCCGGCATGCAGATGCCGATGACGGCGACAATAGAACCTAGCGCGCCGCGCAACTTCTCGCCCACCAGAATCGCCATGTTGGTTGCGTTCAACCCAGGAAGGCTCTGGCTGATGGACAGCATCTCAACGAATTCCTTATCGTCGATCCAGTGGCGCTTGGCTACAAGGCTGCCGCGAAGGTACGGCACGACACCGCCGAAGCTGGTGGCGCCAATGATTAGGAACTCGAGGAATATCTGGCCAATAGAGACTCGCGCTTGATCGGCAACCGCACTGCTCCCGGGTTGCACTTTTGGTTTTGCGCTGGCTTCGTTCATAGCGCTGGGGCTCCTTTCCCTTGAGACGTTAGACCGTCATTTGCGCTACTCGTGCGACTTGGGTGAATTACCCAGCAGTCGGTACACTGTCGCTGTTTTGGTCGCGTTCAGCGCGATGTATTCCTCAGCCGAGTATTGCAAAGAGATGAAAAACGCCTCCGCACGTCTCAGCGCTTCCTGCCCAAGCTGGGCGCGATCGTGGACCCGGAATTGAAAGGCGAACTCTCCAATCAACGGGCGGTGCTCGCCACGGGTACGCCAGATCGCCACATTGGCCTTGGAAATGATTCCTTGACCAAAATCGAGCGTGCCAATGTCTTGCAGGACTTCCTCGATGACCGTATTGCTAACCAGTTTGATCTCTTCTTTCGGTTCCTTCCTTACTTGAGCCAGCGCCGGCAATAGATCGACTAGAGCGTCCATATCGCGCACATTCTCGTGGCCCATCCCAATCGCGCTGCGCAAGAACTGGACGTTGTGGGAAAAGAGCAGACGAATACCGCCTAGCTTTTCCTTCAACGGCAAAGCCTGACACTTGAACTTGACACGGTGGTCGCCAAGGATATGAGGCCGGACGTCAGTCTCAGCCGCGACCTGCATGTCTGGGTGCCGGAACTTGAACACGACCTCCGGATCGCCGATCGGAAACCCGTCCTTGTACGGAATCCTCCGGCGCAAGATGAAAGCGTTGTTATATAGGCGAAAGTCATCGGTATCGACAAACACCACTTCGCGGATCTTGATTGGTTCGGAATCGAAATCATGTCTCGCGAAGTGCACACCGTGCTCTTTGGCCGGCCCTTGCATTACCTTTCCGAAGTCAAAAAGGCTCTCTCGCGAATGAAACTTATTAGGCCTAAGAATAAGTTTGCAGCAAAGGTACTCGACATGATGGATCGGCATACCATCGGCATACACACCGGGCTTCAGTTGAGGGACGCGCCCCACCCAACTTGGGGTTACTGCTTCTCTCGCCTGCGGCAGCGGTGCGGTAATCGGCGCGGTCCGAGTTCGTGCAACTTCTTTTAGCTGTGTCATGGCGCTCCTCAATAACACTTTCTAGTCGATATAAAGTTCCCTTTCGAAGAATAGGAAAGGCCTGAGTAGCCCGTAACTGGCAAAATTACTGATCCAGATATGCGAATAGCTCATGGTCTCGACAGCAAGGAACAGCCGACTCTGCTGGCTATCACCGTCCTCATCTGGCGACATCCTAGAAGTGCCGGTATGAGACGAAGTGCCTGGTATGAAACTTGCCGCACTACGCTGTGGACTAGCCGTAGCTCTGCTGACGCTCGCTCCATTGCTCGCGCAACAAGGGCCTGCGAATCCACCGAGCCCTCCTCAGACTGCCGCCAGCGTGCCCTGGGAAGTCGCACTCACCGTCGACGGTTACCTGCTTCCTGATCAGGATGACTATATCGATCCGACGCTATCGGCAGATCGCGGGCGGCTCCACCTCGAGGGTCGCTACAACTATGAAAATCTGAGAACCGGTTCGCTGTGGATCGGCTACAACATCAGCGTTGGGACGAAGCTGGTGTTTCATCTCACGCCCATGATTGGCGGCGTTTTTGGCCGGACGACAGGCGTCGCTCCGGGTTTTGAGGCCTCGCTGGCATACAAGAGGATCAAGGCATCGATTTCCAACGAATATGTTTTCGATACAAACCACAAGTCTGGGAACTTCTATTACAGCTGGCCGCAGCTAACCTATTCTCCGAGAGAATGGCTTCGGGTGGGGCTAGTTGCGCAGCGTACCAAGGCGTTCCAAACCAAACTCGATACGCAGCGGGGTTTCCTGGTTGGTCTCGCTTACAAGAAAGCGGAATTCACAACCTACGTCTTCAATGTTGGCTGGACAGAGCCGAGCGTCGTTCTTGAAGTTGGCTGGAGTTTTTGAGTGCTAAGTCAGAGTCTGGGCTAAAGCCCAGACCTACCCACATCGCTCCGGCGCCGATTATGGTGAAGACGATCTACAGCGTACGCTTGAACAGCGGCGTGGCGATCAGCAACGCAACCGTGGCGAAGACTCCGAGGAAGAGCATGTCTCCGGAGACGGCGCTCAGGCTCGCGTCCTTCAGCAGCAGGCCTTTGAAGCCGTGCACCGCGTAGCTGAATGGATCGACATACGCGATGCCTTTGAGCCACCACGGAAATGCGTGAATCGGATAGATGGCCCCGCTGGGGAAGAACAGCAGAGTGTTCATGACACCGAAGGTGGCGCGGGGCACCAGCGGATCTTCGACGCGCACCATCATCAGGAACATCATCGAGTTCAAGGCGAACGCCGTCAGAATGATCATCAGCATCAGACCGAGGAACACGTCGGGACGGAAGGTGTTGCCCACACCTGAGAGCAGCGATCCAATGATGGTGATAACGACGCCGGAAACAACGGCCTTGATGGCGCCCGCGAGGTTGAGTCCGAAGACCAGTTCGGTGCGAGTGATGGGCGTGACCAAATAGCCTTCGTGAATGCCGCGCGCCTTGTCGTCGATGTAGAGCATGCCGCCGCCGATCATGACCGAGACGAACATCGCCAGGGTGATCGAGCCGGGCAGCAGATATTTCATGTACTCGATATAGGGATACAGCTCGACGGTTTCGAGCGCGATGCTCTGCAGGATACGCGGCTCGACCACGGGAGCGTTGAGCGCATCAGTGAGCTCGCCCATTTTCTGCTCGAGCGAGGAGCTCATGAAGTTGTCGCTGTTGTCGACGACGAGCGCGAGGCGCGGGTGCTCCTGCTGGTAGACGCGGCGCGAGAACTGCGGAGGAATAATGACGGCGCCGTCGATCTTGCCGTTGCGCACGTCTTCCATCGCCTGGCGATCGTTGTCGTAATAGACAGGCTCGAAGGTGCGAACGTTGGCCTGGACGGAGTCGAAGGCTTCGCGGACCTTGAGCGCCATGGTGCCGTGATCCTGGTCGACTACGCCGAGCTTGGCGTCGCGGATTTTTCCGCCGAAGGCGTTGCCCAAGCACGACCAACTGGACGAGCGGAAACACCGTCGCCACCAGCATCAGCGCCGGGGAGCGCAGGAACTTGCGCAATTCGCGTTCGACAATGGCCCACATTCTCATGGTCTGGTACCTGGCCTGTCCGGCATCATGAAGCTGAACGCCTTTACTTGCTCGTCGCGCAACTGGCGCCCGGTGTAGTGGACGAATACGTCGTCCAGCGATGTGCTTTGCACGGTCAGCGACTTCACTTCCACGCCAGCTTTGAGTGCCAGCTCGACCAGCGACGTGGTGGTGCTCGGGCCGGTGCCGGTCATCACGCGATACATGTTGCTGCTTTCGTTTTGAACGCTGTGAACGCCGGGCAAGCTGTGCAGCTGCGCTTCCCAGTCCGAAGGCGTGTTCGCGAACTGCACTTCGATCACATTCGATCCGGGCACGGTCTGCTTCAGCGCCATGGGCGTATCGAGTGCGACCAGCTTGCCGTGATCGACGATGGCGATGCGGTCGCAGAGGCGATCGGCTTCGTCCATGTAATGCGTGGTGATCAGCATGGTGAGCTTGCGCTGTTCCTTGATGCGCGTGAGCATCTCCCAGACGGCGACACGCGACACGGGATCAAGACCGGTGGTCGGCTCGTCGAGGAAGAAAATTTTGGGATGATGCACGAGTCCGCGCGCGATTTCGAGACGGCGACGCATACCGCCGGAGAGCGTCTTGGTTTGCGCGCTGCGCCACTTGGTCAGATCGACGAGCTCGAAGAGTTCGTCCATCGACTGCTCGCGTTCCTTCTTCGGAATGCCGTAGAGCTTGGCGTAGATGCTGAGATTCTCGTCGAGCGTGAGATCAGGATCGCTGGTCATCGCCTGCGGAATCACTCCCAGGCAGCGGCGAACGTCGTCGGCCTGCGTCTTCACGTCGAAGCCCGCAATGTGGGCTGTGCCTCCGGTGATCGGGATGAGAGTGGTCATCATCCGGATCAGAGTGGACTTCCCTGCACCGTTGGGACCGAGCAGCCCGAAGATTTCGCCCTCGCCAACGCTGAACGAGATGTCGTCGACGGCAGTGAAGTCGCCATACTTCTTGACGATGTGCGACACCGCGATCGCCGGCGTGCTCGACGTCGTGCCGTTGTTGCCGTTCGGTTTTTGAATTTCAGCGACCATGTTTTCTTCTGTTTCAACTCTTGAACAGCCCACTCAAGCCAAAAGAGGGCTTGAATGGGCCACCCGAATTACTTGTTCTGCGCTACCGGATTCGCTTGCTGCGGGAATCCGTGTAACTCCGGAGCATTGGCCTGCGACGTTGGCTTCTTCAGCACGTCGTTGTGAACCAGCACTTCGGCGGTCATGCCGGGCACGAGTTTTTGCAGGCTGTTGTCGACCTGCAGCTTCAAGGCGATGGTCTTGATGTCGCGCTTGGTGCGGCTGACGTCGCGCTGCGTGGCGAAGTCGCCTTCGACGGCTTTGAAGATCACGCGTCCCTGGACTACGCTTCCGGACGGTAAACGCACCGGCAAGATGTCGCCGATCGCGACTTTCTCTCCGTAGGTTTCGGGAACGGCGGCACGCACCCAGGTGTCGTTCAGATCGACGATGGTGACGATCGGCGTTCCGACATTCACTACTTCGCCTTCGCGCGCCGCACGGACGGAAACGATGCCGCTGACTGGCGCGATCACTTTGGTATACGCGAGACGCGCATCGGCTTCGGCGATCTGAGCACGCGCGGTGTCTGCCTGTCCGCGCATCGCGTCAACGGTGTGAACCGCCGCGGCGGCCTGATTCACGCGGGCTTCGGTGGAAGCGAGGTCAGACTCGGCCGACTGGACCTGCTGTTTAAGCGAGTCCACACGGGCTTGTGCTTGTTTCAGCGCGGCAACGGCGCGGTCGCTATCCTGCGGGGAAGCAACGCCGGCCTTCGTCAGTTCGACAGTGCGGTGAGTATCGAGCTGCTGGCGATCAAGATCGGCCTGCGCTTCGACCAGCTGCGACTGCGTCGATTGCACGCGCGACTTCGAGCTGAGCACGTCGTTGGACGTATAGCCCTTGGTGGCGATCTCGGTGTACTGCGATTCGCCTACGCGTGAACGCGAGCTCGCGAGCGTGGCTTCCGCCTGGCGCTTCTGCGCTTCGAGTTCCGCGGAATCGAGTATGGCGATCACGTCTCCGGCTTTTACGGTGGTGCCCTCATCGACTGCCAGTTTCTCGATGCGTCCCTGGATCTTGGCGCTGACGATCACCTGGTTCGCGTCCACCGTGCCGACGAGCACGAGACCATCGTCGCGGCGCGTCGTCGCCAGGTAATAAATGGTGGCGATGGAGAGCAGCACGAGCAGCAAAATGCCAAATTTGCTCTTCTTCATTGGGTAACTCCAGTTTGCAGCGACTGCACGATGCGAAAGCCGTGCTCGCGATCGACAAAGAGCGCAGCCGCAACTACATCCAGTACTGCAGCCTTGCGCGCGGCAATGTGTTCCGGCGCAAGCGGATCCGCATCGAGGAAAATGCGCACGACGGGCGCACTGATGAAATAGTGCACACACATGCCGACGATGGAAGGCACGAACTGCACGGGATCGACCGGCCGAATTTCGCGGGAGGCGATGCCCTGCTCAAACGTCTTAACTAATTTTTCGAAGAGCGGCCGGAAATGCCGCGTGACCAGCTTCCTCAAATGGGGGGAGGGATTTCGTCCCGCGCGCATCATCTCCAACTGAACCAGGCGCGGCAGGAAAGGCGACTTGCGCGAGATAGTCGAAGTATGCGGAGACGTAGCGCACGATCTTCTCGCCGGCGTTCAGGTCGGAGTCGAGAATCGGAAACACGCTGTTCACGCAAGCCGGTAAAGGTGAAGTCGAGAACCGCGCCGTATAAGCCCTCTTTGTCCTTGAAGTAGTAATAGAGCAAGGCCTTATTGACGCCAGCGGCGTGGGCGATTTCATCGGTGCGCGCCCCAGCGACGCCTTCCTGCGCGAACTCACGAACGGCGGCGTTGAGGATTGCCTCGCGGCTGTGCTCGGCATTGCGGGAGCGGTGAGCGGGAACGTGTCGAGTTGCGGTGACGGCTCTCATGTTTAATTAACTAGTTAGTTAGTTTAGCAAAGTGCGCAGGGATTGCAAGAGCGAAAACGGAAGAAGCGAAGTCATTGAAAATGCGGGCTATCGAGAGACGCGACGGCGTGCAGGCTCAGTATTGTTCCGAGCTCCAGAGGATTTCGAGGTGTTGTGCCGCTTTTTCGACGACACCGGTTGCGGAGAGAAATCCGTCGCCGCTTTGATAGATCTGTTCGCCTGTCATGGTCAGAATGGCGTAGGAATAGGTGATTCGTCGCGATTGGGGCTGATGGGAAGCGGTGATTTCCGCGAGATGATGTCCCAACCGCACGGTAACGGACGCAGAAGTTGCAGATCGTGGCCGGACTAGTTGCAGCCGGTGTCCAGTCGACAGCTCTGTCTCTGGCTGCGGTTCCTCGAACGAGATAGGCAGACTTGCCACGAAAGGTAAGATGTCGATTCTCCTGTAAGGATGGCCAGCGTCAACTTGCGCCAGACCCGTTTTGCTCTGTAAATCCAGAGCAGCTCACCAAAAACCGGCAAGGCGAATTGCTTCGCCTTGCCGAAGGACGACAGCCTGGAGAGTCCTAGAAAACGAACTTCAGGGCGTACTGAATCTCGCGCCCTCCACGGGTCGAGTTCGATTGCCCGAAGCTCGGATTGATTGATGGCGTGCCGGTGATCACATTGTTCGTGGGTGTGCAGGTTTGCCCGCCACAGGTAACGCGTCCACCAGCCATCAGATCGTTGATGTTGTTGCCCGTAAAGGACCGGAACTGGGGCGTGTTGAAGGCGTTGAACAGTTCCAGACGGAACTGAATACGCAATCTCTCATTGCCCAGCATGGATACTTTCCAGTTCTTGTAGAGGGCGAAGTCGGTATTCACGAGTTTGGCTCCACGGCAATCACCGCGAGGTGCGTTGCCGAAGCTGCCGATCTGGAATCCAGTGAGCGTGAATGCCGCAGGGTTGAACAGGTACTCGTCATGCGCTCCTGACGAGCAGCTCACGCCCGGGACCATGTTTGGACGCTGGTTGGCATTCAAACCGGTTCCTGAGAGGCTGTTCAAGAGTGATCCCGAACTGGCGTCGGTAACGCCGTTGGCGTACACGGTCACCGATGGGCCGGACGCAATCGTCTGGATCGCGCCAAGTTCCCATCCGCCAATCGCACCCTTCAGCACTCGGTCGCGATTGTCGAATCCCGGGAGATTGATTACGGCATTCGCGACGAAGGACTGCGGCCGATCGATGTTGGAATTGCCTTTGTCCAGTGCGAAGTTTCCGATATCCGAGAAGCTGGAGAAATTCACGCCGCCGCCGTTGCTGTCCGTGAGATCGCCCACTGAGATCGAGTGCGACCAGGTATAAGCAGCCTGCAACTGGGACCGCTTGTACTGCGTCCGGAAGAGCGCCTGCAGCGAGTGATAACTGGCGCTGGCGTCATGTCCCCACCACGTCAGAGCATTGAAGTTGGAATACGGCCGGAGCGAAGTGCAGTTCGTGCTGAAAGCGCACGCCAGACGATTCGCGTCGGGCACCTGGTTGATGTCGTAGGTCTCATTGAGGTGAATCCCACGATTCCCTACGTAGCCAATCTCGAGCGCTGTTTCCTTAGCCAAAGTACGTTCCACGGATAAGTTCCACTGCCAGGAGTTGGGCAGGAGAGCGCGAGGATCACGTCCTCCAGTCGGCGAAGTAGTGGGAGTCCCAATGGTCGCAACGTTCTGGTCCAGCGGGCGGTTCACACCCGAAATGGTGAGCGCGAAGGGTGCGTTGGTGGTTTCAATAAACGAAGTGCTGACATGTTCCCGCTGGTAGAACTGGCCAACACCAAGACGCACGGCGGTGTTGCCATCGCTGAACGGATCCCAACTCATGCCAAACCTTGGGGCGAACGCGTGGTAGTTGGTATTCACCAGCGAGCGGCTGACGCCGGGCGTTCCGGAGCTGAAGTTCGTACCAAACTGCTGGTTCGATTCAACGCACGGATTGGTTCCTGGCACGATATAAAGCCCGTTGCAGGCATCGGAAGCAGACCGACTGGGGTCGTAGAGTGCGGGATTGAAACTGGCCATCTTGTTATTGGCTGCGTAGGGCGGGGCAAGAATCGACCAGCGCAGACCATACTCGAGGGTCAGGTTGTGGCGCACACGCCAGGTATCGCCAAAGTACGTTTCATAGTCACGCCAGCGAAGCTGCGAGACGTTGTCGGTTGAGGCCTCTCCCATGCTGAAGATGGTGCCGGGATTGAGGAGGTTTGCGATGGGATTCCCAGTGTTTCCGGCCACGACCGAAGTTGCGTTGAAGCCTGGACGTTCGCCGGTGCTGGCCAAGGCGTCTTCGTTCTTACTGTCCCAGCCGAGGAAGATTCCGACCTTGAATGTATGTTTGTTCCAGCTTTTCGACAGATCGTCGCGCGCCGTGTAGATATCCAGCGCATTCTTCCACGGAGCGATGCCGGTCAGGTTAGCCCCGGCGTATGGAGCCAAACCGGCAACGGTCGGCAGGGCAGTCGCATTCAGCTTCATCGACTGCGGGAAGATTGGCGGAATCGCGGAGGTGAGCTGAGTCTGCAACTGCGGGTCTGAGCCACCTACGGTGATGTTGATACGGTTATTGGAATAGGCAAAAGCAGCCTCGTTCACCAGCGAAGAGCCGAACGCGGAAGTAATCTTCGCGACGATCTGCTCCGAAGGCTGGCTCCAGTTGGCTTCGACAGCCGGGAAGGGATCATCACCCCAGAAGCCTTGCGTGTTTGGCGTAGGATTCTGCCAATTGTCGTGGGTGTAGCGCCCCATCACGGTGTGACGTGGCGTGATGTTGTAATCGATACGCAAATTCTCCTGACGCCAATTGACTGGCGAAGTGAGAGATTGCGACCAGTTGTTAACCGAGCCTGCCGACGGCGTGACATTCGGCAGAGGCATGAGCTGCATCAGCAAGAGTCCCGAAGCGTTTGGATTGGCGATGATCGATCCGCCGCCCGGCAAAGTCGGTGCGGAAGCGCCGCAACTGATGCCCTGGCTGAAATCGCCCTGGCGCTCGGCTGCGGTTGGCACGCACGCTGTTCTCGTTTGACCGCGGCGTTCATAGTTCCACTCCTGCGACCAGAAGAAGAACAGTTTGTCTTTCTTGATTGGACCGCCGAAGGAGTACCCGAAATCATTTCGGCGCAATACGTCTTTGCCATTGTTCGGCAGGACTGTGCCGCTTGCCTGAGCGGCTTGGGCACGACGCGCCGCAAAGTATTCATATGCATTCAGCGCATCGTTGCGTCCGAAGTAAAACACGCTGCCATGGAATGCGTTTCCACCGCTGCGAGTGGTGATGTTGATGATGGCTCCTGAGGCCTGGCCGAACTCCGGGCCATAGCTGTTGCGGAGCATTTTGAATTCAGCGATCGCATCGATCGACGGATAGATCAGGATGGTGCGGTTCGATCCCACGTCGTTGTTGTTGGCGCCATCGACGAGGAAAAGGTTGTTGGTTGTTTGATTGCCGTTGACTGAGAAATCCACTCCAGCCTGCAATCCTTTATTTCTGCTATTGAAGTTGTCGGCAGCCGCGACACCGGGCTGCAACTGAGTTAGCTGTGCGAAGCTGCGTCCGTTGAGCGGCAGTTCGCGAACTTGCTGGCCTTCGACTACTTCGCCGACAGCGGCGCTGTTCGTCTCGACCTGCACCGCGTTGGCTTCGACGGTGACCTGCTCCGTCTTTTTCCCAAGTTTTAACTGGAAGTTGACGGTGGTAGTAGTGGAGACGTGCAGTTCGACTCCTCTGGTGACGGTCTCCATGAAGTCGCCCTGCTGCGCGTGGACTTCATACGTCCCCACAGTTAGGTCTGTGAAAGCGAATTCTCCCTGCGCATCGGTGGTCGCAGTTCGACTAAGACCGGTTTGCGTGTTGATCGCTGTAACCGTGGCGCCCGCAATGACGGCACCGGTTGGATCGGCTACCGTTCCCCGAATGTCCCCCGTAAACTTCTGTGCCCATAACGAGGAGCACCCAAGGACGATCGATAACAAAATCGTAAAGAATAAAGTGCGTCTCATTCGTCCTTCCTTCTGCGCCAAGCATTTGTTCTTGCTTCGCTTTTTCGGACTGAACCGTGCCTCCGGAAGGGCTTTCGCCAGGCATAGTTCTCAAATCCGTGCTCGACACGCAAAAGGGAGTTGCAGTCTGAATCCCATAGAAACAGCAGAAGACAGCTACGAAACGGGAGAATACGGTGTTGAAAGACAGTTACCGGATGGAGTGTAACGGCGGTTAACGACAGATGTAGCGGTCCTGGCGACCGAGTGTGTAAAGCGTTTTTCTGAACAAGTTCGGGGGCCAGAGATTTGTGTAACCCGGCAAAGATGAAAGATGGGTAAGAGCGGCGTCGTTACCAGGATCAGAATGGGAAAACGAAAAAAGGAAGGCTGTTAAGGCTCAGCTGAGTTTGAAATGTCACGGTCGAGAATCCTTGGAAATGTATGGAAAGAGGGATTCAAGGATGTGAGTCTTACCAGTTTTTGTAGCCGTACGGTTCATGAGCTCTTTGCTTTGACAAACGCAACGGCGAAGAGAAGACCAAGCAATAGATCCACGCAGCCAAAAACCAAATCGCTGGTATGCATACGGTTCTGAAGGACCAGCACGATTACTGTGATCCCATAGCCGAATTTTTCGATCACGGCGGGCACGATCAGCGGTCGGAACCGGATTGGATCGCGGGCGATCACGAAGAACGCGATCTGCCACGCCAATGCTGCGGTTACGAATCCATAGTAAAAGCCCGGATGCGTGATCGGAGGCGGATCCTGGCGGCCGATCAGGTTGAACATGAAGAAGAGCGGCGTGATGACCAGCACGCCCCAGATTCCGGCAATCCAGAAGACGATTTTTGCGAATTTCACCGAAACGGTCCTCGATATTTAAGTCGCGGATACGTATGTCGCGCTGTTTAGTCCCGGGTGTAGCGATTGCGCTTCTTGTCCTGATGACGCTCGAAACCTAACTGAATCAGACGATCGATCAGTTCTGCGTACTTGATTCCGGTCGCTTCCCACAGCTTGGGATACATGCTGATGGCGGTGAAACCGGGCATGGTGTTGATCTCGTTCACATAGACCTTGTCGGTGTCGGGGTCCATGAGGAAGTCGACGCGGCCGAGGCCGGAACAATCAACGGCCTGGAAGGCATCGACGGCCAGCTTCTGGACGCGCTTCTGCTGCTTCTTGGATAGCTTCGCGGGAATCACGAGGCGTGAGCCTTCGTCGAGATATTTTGCGGCGTAGTCGTAGAACTCGGTGGACGGAACGATTTCGCCGGGCACGGAAGATTTGGGATCGTCGTTGCCGAGCACCGAACATTCGATCTCGCGCGCGCGACGCTTCTTTTTACCGACGCCTTCTTCGACGACGATCTTGCGATCGAACTTTGCGGCCTCGTACATCGCGCCGTCGAGTTCTTCGCGATTGTGAACCTTGTTGATGCCGACCGAGCTGCCGAGATTTGCCGGCTTCACGAAGTAGGGATACTTGAGTTTCTTTTCGAGCCGCTTGCGGACTTCGACGGGATCTTTCTCCCACTCGCTGCGCAGCACGGTGACGTGCTTCACGATGGGCAATCCGGCAGCCGCGAAGAGACGCTTCATCACATCTTTGTCCATGCCGGCGGCAGAGCCCAACACGCCTGCGCCGACGTAGGCGATGTCGGCAAGCTCGAGCAGTCCCTGGATGGTGCCGTCTTCGCCGAAGGTTCCGTGGAGAACGGGAAAGATAATGTCGACAGAAATGAGGTGAGCGCCGGCGCGACCGAGCTGGCGATTGCTATCACTCTCAAACGGAATCAGCGAGCCGCTTTCCGAGGAAGGTACTGGGGGAACGAGAACTGATTCGCCCTTGGCGAGCACGGCGGCGGACTCGGTGTAATCGGGATCGCCAGCGCGCAGGTTGCGCTCGGAATCCTTGTGTTCTCCGCGCAACAACTGCTCCGCATGACCAGACGTCACCCAGCGGCCATCTTTGGTAATGCCGATGGGAACGACGTCATATTTCTTCTTATCGATGTTTTTGAGGACCGATGCCGCGGAAAGCAGCGAAACTTCATGCTCGCCACTGCGTCCGCCAAAGAGCACGCCAACTCGAACTTTCTTAGCCATTGCTCCTGAACATAATGCGTCAAGAGGCACCTGCGCAACTGTTCCAGGGTGCCTGGGTTGGAACTATCGGCGAGAGGGCGACGCGGATAAGTTGTGGAAAATACAGGGACAGCTGCACTAGTACCCATGCGGATAGGTACTTAGGTACTCTATCCACTTTCCACCCAAGTTCCGCATCATACGCATATGACCCGGACGTTATCGGAAGTGATTCCGCTGTTCCAATGCTCCCACGAGTTCTCGTGGCCACGTCGTCTACCCAGTGGCGATTACTACCAGGTCTGCCTGCGTTGTGGCGCCGAATACGGTTATGACTGGTCAACCATGCGCCGGACCGAACGCGTTGCGCGCGGTACCGCCGTGCAAAGCCGTGGCAATCTGAATCGCAAGTCGGGATGGAAGCCGCGTGCGCGGCGACTGGCTGTTGAGATTCCCATGAAATTCCGCGTCGACGGAACCACCGAATGGACCGAAGGCGTGGTACGCAACATCTCGCGCTCGGGCGTACTCTTCCAGGGAATTTCCGGACTCGAGCACAACACGCGTCTGGAAATGATTTTCGAGATGCCGGAAGAAATCTCCGGACAGACCGAGAGCCAGGTGCTGTGCCAGGGACGCGTGATCCGCACGATTCCGAGCGGAAAAGAAGATCAGCCGCCGTCAGTTGCGGTTGCGCTCGCTGGATACGAATTCCTGCACCAACGCAAGCTGCCGAGAAATGCGGAGACAACGGCGTAGGATCGGCCGCAAGATTAACGCGGGAAAACGCAGATAACCCCGAAATACATAGTTCCTTCGCTGCGCTCAGGATGACCTGTGCGTGTGGGACGCTATTGTTGGGCAATGAGCGTTAGTCAGCGGCCAACATCTTTTTCTAGAGAATTTTCTTTCCAAATGCAGACAGCGCCAACTCAACCGCCAGATCGGCGGTGCGGTTGTGCTCGTCGATTACCGGATTCACTTCGACGATTTCGAAGCTGAGCATGCGGGCGTGATCGGCGATGATTTCCATTGCCAGGTGAGCTTCGCGATACGTGGCACCGCCGCGAACCGGAGTACCGACGCCGGGCGCGTCTTCGGGATCGATCCAATCCATGTCGAGCGAGATGTGATAGCCAACGGTGCCGCGTCCTGCCATGCGCAGCGCTTCTTCCATCACCGCGCGCATACCGCGCTCGTCGATGTCGCGCATGGTGAAGACTTCGATTCCGGCGCGGCGTATGTTCTCTTTCTCGTAGCCATCGACATCGCGAATGCCGACGAGCACGCAATTTTCCGGCGCGACCTTCGGCGAATAGCCGTAGATATTCGCAAGCTCGGGCAGACCGAGCCCCATGATGGCGCCGAGAGGCATTCCGTGCACGTTGCCGCTGGGGGATGTGTCGGGCGTGTTGATGTCGCTGTGAGCGTCGATCCAGATGAGGCCGATGCTTTGGCCCTTCTTGCGGTAGAACTCCGAAACGCCGGAGACTGTTCCCGCGGCCACTGAGTGGTCGCCGCCAATTACCAGGGGCACTTCACCGGCCTCGAGCGTCTTCTGGACGAGGTCGGCTTCCTTGGTACAGGTCTGCGTAATTTCTTTCAGGTACTTGGCGTTGGAGGCGCCTTCCTTTTTCTGCTCAGCGATGGCAACAGCGACATTGCCCGCGTCTTCGACGTGATGGCCGATCTCTTCCAGGCGCGCTTCGAGACCAGCGACGCGAACGGCGGATGGCCCCATATCGACGCCACGGCGAGTCTGACCCAGGTCGAGTGGCACGCCGATCACGCGAATTTTGCGCGGCACCAGCCCCAGTATCTGCTGAGGCGGGTGCGCGACGTTGATTTTTGACTCGCTATTTGCGTCAGCCATGCAGGTGGTGACGATCCTTTCGTTGTTGCCGGGGCGAGCACAACAGCAGATCCCTCGCTCGCTTCGCTCACTCGTGATGACAAATCACGGATACAGGCGATGCAGCGTGCGGGCGAACGGAATGGTTTCGCGCACATGCTCCAGGCCGCAGATCCATGCTACGGCGCGCTCGATACCCATTCCGAAACCGCCATGCGGCACGCTGCCGTACTTGCGCAAATCCAGATACCACTTGAACGCCTCTTCGGGCAGTCCGTGCTCGTGAATACGCTTGATTAGCAACTCGTAAGACGACATACGTTGCGAGCCACCGATCACTTCGCCGTAGCCTTCGGGCGCAAGCACGTCCACACAGAGCGCCAGCTCCGGACGTTGCGGATCGGGCTCCATATAAAAAGCCTTCACCACGGCCGGATAGCGATGAATCATGACTGGGCGATCAAACTGCGAAGAGATGTAGGTTTCGTCGGGCGATCCGAAGTCGCCACCCCATTCAAATTTGTTCTCGATCAAGCCCTTGGTGTGCGCGTCCTGCAGCATCTGCACGGCTTCGTCATAGCTGATGCGCGGGAAGGGCGCTTTCACAGTTTCGAGCTTCGTAATGTCGCGACCAATCACTTCGAGGTCGGAGCGGCGCTTCTCGAGCACGCGCTGCACCAGGAAACTGAGCAGGCCCTCGGCCAGCTGCATCACATCTTCTAATTGCCCGAACGCAATTTCCGGCTCGACCATCCAGAACTCGGTGAGATGGCGGCGCGTCTTTGATTTTTCCGCGCGAAACGTCGGACCAAACGAGTAGACCTTGCCCAGAGCCATTGCTGTCGCTTCGATATAGAGCTGACCGGACTGCGTCAGATAGGCCTGCTCCTCGAAGTAGTCGACTGGGAACAGCGTAGTGGTGCCTTCGCAAGCGGCTGGCGTCAAAATTGGCGGATCGGTGAGCGTGAATCCCTGGTTGTCGAAGAAGTCGCGCGCTGCCTTGATGATCTCGGCGCGAATGCGGAGGATCGCGCTCTGCTTGGGCGAGCGAATCCAGAGATGGCGATGCTCCATCAGGAAGTCGACGCCATGCTCCTTGAGCGAGATCGGATAAGGATCGTCTTCCGCGACTTTCTGTACGACTTGAATGTCGGTGACATCGAGTTCGAAACCGCCGGGCGCGCGCTTGTCGGCGCGAACCTTGCCGCGCACGATCACGCTCGACTCGAGCGTCAAGGTCTTAATGGTCTCGAACGTTTCCGGTGAGACTGCGGCCTTGGGAACCACTCCCTGCACGACGCCGCTGCCGTCGCGGAAAATCGGAAACAGCAGCTTGCCGCTCTCGCGGAGGTTGTAGAGCCAGCCCTGGATGGTAACGATCTGACCGTCGTGCTTCGACAGTTCGGAAATGCGTGAGACCGGAGCTTCTGCGGTTGTGACTTGATTCGTTTCAGTGGCAGACATTTATGAGTCCTAAAAGCAGCATTCAGCCGTCAGCATTCAGCCAGTGAAGATTTATGTGAAAGCACCTCTTGATTTCTCGATGGACCATGTTCAAGGCTGAGTGCTGATCACTGAGTGCTGATTGCTAAGCCTGTACGGCTTGCCCGGCTTCTTCGAGCCTGCGATAAGCAGCGCTCATTCCGGACGGAATATCTTTTTTGCCTTCGCCATCAATTTCCATCAGAAGCGGTGGAACTTGCGGCGCCGTGCGCAGCAGCTGCATCGCTTCCGCCCAGTTGATGGTTCCATCGCCGGGCCATAGGTGCACGTCGGCGTCACCCTTGTTGTCGTGCACGTGCGTGGAGCGAATATGCGGCTTCAGCGACTCGAATGCCTCAGCAACGTTGCTCATCATGTGCGCATGGCCGAAATCAAAGCAGATGCCTACGTCGGTGAAATGCGTGATGCTCAGAAATTCCAACAACCGCTCCGGCGTCGAGAGCTCATTGGGGATGTTTTCCAGCAGCACGGTTACGCCGAGTGGCTTCGCAAAGGCTTTCAAGTGCTCGACGCAGGTCATGGCCGCATCGAGTTTCTTCTCGTTGAAGTCTTCTCCGCCCACGCCAATGTGCTGAACGAGGTACTTGAACGGAATCTGCTCGGCGATCTCGATGGCGCGCTTGATCTCGTCCATGGCTTCGATACGCGGGCGCTTTTCGACTTCCGCGATATTGAGCGATGGGCCGCCGCGCTTTCCCCACTCGTAATCCATGGTCAGGGGAGAGTGCACAGAATTGAGTTTGATCCCGGAGGTACGAAACCAGTTGCCGATTTCCACGATGTGCTGCTTGCGGTTCGCATAATCGAAATGGCCGCGCGCGGCGAAGATCTCGATCGTTTCAGCCCCGGCCTTGACCATGCCGTCCAGGAGCCCGGGATGCAACCGTTCCCGGACATACACATAAGTGGACATTGCCTTCAACATCGTTCGACTCACCCCGTTTTGCCTGCCGTTCAGCAACGCTCAAGCAATCTTTGAGGCTAGACCAGCCATCGCATCAGAGTCAAATGAAGTTCGGGCAGGCGGTCAGAAGCCGCGGAGAATCGCACGCTTCGGCCGGAAGGGCTTTCGTCCGCCTGAAATAGGGAGCGGTCAGGCCGTTCGCAACATCTATCCACCGTGGATTCAACGTAAGGAGCGAAGGAATGCCCGATAAATCGGATTTACTGACGAAAACCACTTCAGCGATTCCTGCCGATGACCTTCAACGCAAGCTGGTGGTAGCTCGAGCGGACAAAGGTGCGGAGTCTCCTCATATCGGGCTCGCGGGAGACACCTACACTATTCTCCTCACCGGCAAGGACACAGCAGGCCGCTTTTGTCTTATCGATATGCACGTCCCACCGGGCGGCGGACCTCCTCCGCATCGTCACGACTTCGAAGAAACCTTCTCGCTGCTTGAAGGTGAACTAGACGTTACTTTTCGCGGAACCAAGCAGGTCGTACGGGCTGGCGACACAATCAATGTTCCGGCCAATGCTCCGCATCAATTTCACAATTCATCTTCGGAACCTGTGCGAATGCTTTGTATTTGTTCACCGGCCGGACAGGAGGAATTTTTTGCGGAGGTCGGGATACCCGTCGCAACCCGTACCACCCCGCCACCCGAACTGGATGAGGCAGGGCAAGCGAAGTTCAGGGCCAAGGCCGCATCACTCGCCTCGAAGTATCGAACAGAATTCCTAGAGCATGCGTGAGAAGGAGCGGTGGCACAAAAGCGGGCAAGAGCAATCATCGCTGGACGTAGTGCACGATCGCCGGCGGATCGGCCTTCACGGCCCAGACCAGCGCCACTATCCAGCCGATGAACGTCCATCCTAGAAAGAAGTTCAGCAGGAAGATGCCAAGCGTATCGCGCTTACCGCGAATGAGAGCAATGATCCACGGCAGGAAATAGAGCACAAATCCGAAGCCGAAGAACGGAAAGAAGAAAATGGATTCAAGCGCCACAATTCGCCTCCCGGATGCGTGATGCGCATAGGCTAGCGCAGTTCACACGTCGCCTCCAAAGACATATACGCAGCGCCGCTCGATTTGGTTCCCAATGTGGCAGACATGGCGACATTCGAGCTGAATGCGTGACGAACTCCATTTCGGACGACGCTCTTTGCACCTTGCAAGCTTCGTTGGTACTCTCGCTGAATGAACATCATTGCTGTGATTCCGGCGCGTATGGCGTCGACGCGCCTGCCCCGCAAGATTCTGCGCGAGATTGCCGGACGTCCCATGCTGGCGTGGGTCTATGAAGCGACACGACGCTGCACAGGGTTGAACGACGTGATTGTCGCCACGGATTCCGACGAGATCTATTCCGTCTGCGAAAAGAATGGCTGGCATGTACGCATGACGTCTCCCGACGCGCGCAGCGGAACCGAGCGCGTGCATGAAGTTTCGAATCAGGTTGCGGCGGACGTGTATGTGAATGTTCAGGGCGACGAGCCGCTTGCGCGACAGGAGCACCTGGATGCGCTGGTCACGTTGATGCAGGATGCTTCGATTCAGGTGGGCACGTTGAAGACGCCGATGCCCCAGGGCAGCGAAGACATTCACAATCCCAATGCGGTGAAAGTGGTGACGGATTCGAAGCAGCGAGCGCTCTACTTTTCACGGGCCACGATTCCCTTCGATCGCGACAAGACCGGCGCAGTGCACTATTTCAAGCACCTGGGATTTTATGCGTATCGAAAGCCCGCGCTGGATCAGTTTGTGAAGTGGCCTGAGTCGTCACTGGAGCGCAGCGAGCGCCTGGAGCAATTACGATTCCTGGAAAATGGGATCGGGATTTCGGTTGGCGAGACGCCGTACGATACGGTGGGGGTGGACACAGAGGAAGATCTGCAAAGAGTGGAGAAGATCCTTCGCACAAGGTGATCTGACGGCTTCCCCTCTGCTCGCGAACAGGAATGTCCGCGCCACACAAACAGCCGAACTACTAACGGCTGGCCTGGGGCTGACTTGCTCTCCAGGCTTGTGCCGCAGCGATTCGCTTCGAAATTGCCGGATGTGAGTGGAAGAACCATTCCACGAAGCGCGAGGGCTCGCGTTCGGCCATGTTCTGATCGGCGAGCTTGTTCATCGACGTTATGAACGGAGCGACATCGGGGATCGACTCGAGAGCGTAGCGATCCGCCTCGCGCTCTTTACTACGCGAATAGGCGTTCATCAGCGGCATCAGCAGGAACGACATCACCGTAGAAGCAAGAACCAGCAGAGGCAGGTTGGCAAAATCGTGCAGACTCTCAAACATGCCGCGCGTATCCACGGCATAGCGGAGGATCTCCGCGGTGATCCAGAAACCGAAGAAGCTGACCACCACTTCTACGGCGATCCCCTTCATGATGTGCTTGTGAACGTGATGACCGAGTTCGTGCGCGAGCACCGATTCGATCTCGTCATCAGAATAGTTCTGAAGCAACGTATCCGCGAGAATGATGCGGCGAGTAGCGCCCAGTCCTGCGAGTGCGGCATTTGCCTTCTTGCTTTTTTCTGAGAGTTCCCACTCATAGACTTCGCGCACGTGAGTTCCGGCACGATCGCTCAACCGCAGCAAGCGCGTGCGCAGCGAGTCGTTTTCCAGTGGCTTGAACTTGTAGAACAGCGGAAAGAGCACGACCGGCGCGATCTGCGCAAAGAAGATGGAAAGCAGGATGAACACGACCCACGCGATCATCCACCAATGCTGCGGCGAAGTGCGGATCGTCCAGTAGATGAGTTCCACGAGCACCGTGCCGATGACGAGCGTAATGAGCCAGGTTTTTACCTGATCCCAAAGCCAGCTGCGGATCCTCTGGTTCGACAGGTTATAGCGATGTTCGAGGCGGAATCCGTAGTAGTCGAGGCCGAAGCCGAGAACCTTACTGATGGCCAGCAGCATGGTGATGTAGAAGAAAACAGCGAGCGTGTAATGCTGGCCAGCGCTGCGGTAGGCCCAATCGCGCAGCGTACTCGTCCAGTCGGTCGCGAGTAGCAAGACCAGGAAAGCCAGTCCGATGAGGAAATCGGCGATTTCCAGCCAGCGATGAATGCGGTTGTAACGCTGGGTTTCAGGCGAATCGGCTTTCGCGACCATTGGGGAGGCGTCGGTCATGCAATCGTGTGTTTATATCCCAACTGCCGCTCAGAGTCCATTCGCAGGTATTCACCACGGAGGCAAGGAGACACGGAGAATTGAAGATTTAAGAATTCAGAGTTCAGATTTCATACGACGATCGCCACACGCTTGTGTTTTCAAATCTTGAATCTGAAATCTTGATTCTTCAATGACGTCCTAGGCCGCGGTCGCTTTCTCGAAGACGAACGCTTCAGCGTTGGCGAGGATTTCTTTCACCAGCTCGGGTGACGATGCTTCGCAGTAGAGGCGCATGAGCGGCTCGGTTCCAGAAGCGCGCAGCAGGATCCAGGCCTCGGCGCCACCACCATTGGTCGGAGCATCGAGGAATAATTTCACACCATCGAGATCGGCTCGGCGGACGATGTTGTAGTGGCCGAATTTCGTCAACTCGGGCGAAGCGGCGCGGCGGATGGCGCCGTACTTCACTTCGTCGGGAATGCGCAGATCGCGACGGCCGTAGTAATGAGGGCCGAATTCGCGCTGGAGGTCGGCGACGATCTGGCCGAGCGGCTTGCGCTCGTCGGCCATGACATTGGTTAGCAGCAACGAATTCAACATGCCATCGCGTTCGGGGAGATGGCGTGGGATGCCGATGCCGCCGGACTCTTCGCCGCCAACCAGCACTTCTTTGCCGGAGAGGACTACGTCGCAAACATACTTGAAGCCGATACCGTGCTCGATCAGTTCACGTCCGTACTTCTTCGCAATGCGGTCGAGCATGCCGGTGGTGTTGAACGCGCGGGTGACGGCGCCCGGCCACTTCTTGTATTTCAAAAGCCACATGAGCAGGACGGCGAAGCATTTGTGTGCGTCGACGAAGCTGCCGTCTTCGGCAACAGCGCCGATGCGATCCGCGTCGCCGTCGGTACAGAAGCCCGCGGAGCAGCCTTCGCGAACCACCATCTCCTGACAGGCTTTCACGTGCGGCTCGATGGGCTCGGGATTGATTCCCGGGAAAAGTGGATTCAACTCGCTGCGAATCTCAACGACTTTCACGCCGCGGCTCTTGAGAATACCTGAAACAATGCCGCGCCCAGCGCCGTACATGCAGTCGATGCCAATCTTGAATCCAGCTTTGGCGATGGCATCGAGATCGGCGAACTTCGAAATGGCTTCGATGTAGGCCTGCTTGAAATCAACTTCTTCGATTTTCGCGGGCGTGCCTTTCGGCATCGATCCGGCATGAACTTCAGCTTCGATCTGCTTAATAATGTCGGGCCGCGCCGATCCGCCGAACTTCTCCTTGAACTTCACGCCATTCCAACTGTACGGATTGTGGCTGGAGGTGATGACGACGCCTCCGGCGGTATCCCACTTTTTTACGCAATAGGAAATCGCGGGCGTGGGAACGTTGTCGTTAGAAAGGCGGACGGGAACGCCCGCTTCGGCAATCACTTCGGAGATAGCGCGAGCGAAATCCGCGGAGGCAAAACGCGTGTCGTAGCCGACGAGCAGCCCTTTGCGCGCATCTTCATGCTTCAGGACGTATGCGGCGATGGCGCCGCCCACGCGGCGAACATTGTCGAAGGTGTAGTCGTCGGCGATGATGCCACGCCAACCATCGGTTCCAAACTTGATCTCTTTCGGCATGATTAGGTCAGCTTGTTCAGCTTTTTTTCGTCGAGGTACTTCACAATTTTGCCCACGTCCTGTGAATGCTCGCGCGTAGTGATCAGCAGCGCATCGTCGGTTTCAACCACAACCAAGTCGTCGACACCTACGGCTGCGACGAACTTTTTCGGCGAGTGCACATAGTTTCCGGTGGCATTCAGCGTGAAACCTGCGTTCGCGTGAATGATGTTGCCGTTCGTAGCATGGCCCACGCGATGCTCATACAGCGCCGCCCACGAGCCCAGATCGTTCCAGCCGTAGTTCGCCGGAATACAGAATAGGTTAGATGCGCGCTCGCCCTTGGCCGAGCGGGGCTCGAGGATGGCATAGTCGACCGAGATGTTTTCGCACTTGGGATAGAACCTGGCGAAGGTCTTTTCGAACGCCCTGGTACCGTAGGCGTCGGCGATCTTTTGCAGGTGTGGCGCGGTGTCGGGCATGTGCTCGCGAACGGCATTGGCCAGCGTGCGCGCGCCCCAAATGAACATGCCGCTATTCCAGTAATAATTGCCAGCGGCCGCGAATTCTTCGGCCTTCTCCGCATTCGGCTTCTCAGTGAAGCGGCGGACGTGGAAAAATTCCCCTCGAGCGTGAATACCGGCTTCGATGTAGCCGTAGCCGGTCTCGGGGCGATGCGGCTCGATGCCCATTACCACCATGTTCTCGCCTGTGGCGGCTAGCTTTACGGCCAGTTGCACGACACGGCGAAACTCTTTTTCCTTGGCAATGACGTGATCGGAAGGAAAGAGTCCGAGGACTGCGGTGGGATCGAGTCGTTCGAGAATTAACGCGGCCAGCCCGATAGCTGGCGCAGTGTTGCGCGCTGCCGGTTCGGCGATGATTTGCTTCTTGCTGATCTTCGGCAACTGGCGCGCGATTCCGTCGCGAAGATCGCCGTTAGTGATGATCCAGAATCGTTCAGCGGGAGTGAGCGGCAGCAGGCGCGCGATCGTCTGCTGGATCATGGTGCTGTCGCCGTCGAGGGCCAGCATCTGCTTGGCGCGCTTGCGGCGGCTGAGGGGCCAGAAGCGCGTTCCGCGGCCTCCAGCCAAAACTATCGGATAAAAATTTGTCTTCGTGGCCAAATTACGCTCGTTAGATCACGCGGGCGAGGGCGCTCGCGCCACCAGTTCTGTTTCCGGTTCCGCAAATTTCTTCTCGGGCACCATGCACTTCAGAAATTCCAGGTCCCATTGCGGACGAATCAACGCTTCATGAATGGCGGCGGGAATCACCACGGCTTGTCCCGGAGAAATGCTGATTGGCTGCGAGCCGGTACACTCCAGCACACCGCTTCCCTTCAAGGGGACGATGCATTGCGCCGCCGACTTTTCAGTTCGCGGTAGATGCCAATCACCGGTCTTCAATACGAATTTCTCGACCAGAAAACGCTGCGTTGCAATCAGCGTGTTCTTGCCGCCGTCGTAGTTATGCACGACTTTGCCGGCGCGCGTGTGTTCGCGCGTCGCGGCCAGGCCCTGGTCGACATGTAGCTCGCGCGGACGGCCGTAATCATACAGACGAAACGTGGTGTCGGAGCTCTGCTGCGTCTCCACGAGGATCGACCCGGGCCCGATGGCATGCACAGTGCCGGCGTCGACGTAGATCATTTCGCCCGAATGCACGTCGATCCAGTTGAGCAACTGCTCGGCTCGCACTTCGCGAATGGCGCGCTGTAAGTCGTCACGAGTGGTGCCGGGTTTCAGTCCCAACCCAATCTGCGCACCGGGAGCAGCAGCGAGCACGTACCAGCATTCGGTCTTTCCCCATGGCTGGCCCAATGTTTGCGCGTGTGCGTCATCCGGGTGGACCTGGACCGAGAGCTTGTCATGCGGGAAGAGAAATTTGATCAGCAGAGGAAAGCGGTCGGGTTGAGGAGAAGTTTCGCCCACCACGTCGCGACCGAACTTCGTCGAAATCTCGCCAAGCGATTTGCCTGCCAGCGGGCCGTTGGCGATCTGGCATTGATCTCCGGTAAGCCACGCCTCGCCAATGGGCTGTTCGCCGGGCGCTTCCGAATAGATTGGAGAAAGATCGCGAGTACCCCAGATACGTTCACTAAAGAATGGCTTGAGAAGGAATGGATACAAGTCTGACATGAACGGTTGATAGTAAATGGAGCCGCGGTAGTCCCGCCAGCAGCTTAGATGTGGACAACAGAGGGAAGGGTTTCACCGCAGAGGGCGCAGAGGACAACTGAGGATAAGAAGGTCTAAGGACCAAAACTCCTATCTGCGCCCTCCGCGATCCTTCGGCCGGTGAGTTATCGCGATCGATGCGAAGAACTTCTTCATGCGCTCCAGGCCGCGATCGATTTCCTTCTGGGACGTCGCGTAGGAGCAGCGGATGTGGCTCTTGGTTCCGAAGGCCTCGCCTGGCACGGCAACAACGTGCGCTTCGCGGAGCAGACGGCTGGCAAGATCGGAACCAGACTTGATTCCACCACGACCGATGTATGCGGACACATTCGGATAGGCATAGAACGCACCCTGCGGCAGGGTGCAAGTGATCCCCGGAATCTCGCGCAAGCCACCGACAATTCGGTCGCGGAGGCGGATGTAGTCCTGGCGCATCTCTTCGACGCAATCCTGGGAGCCGCTCAAGGCGGCCACCGCCGCTTTCTGCACGATAGAGGTCGGATTCGAGGTCGACTGGCTCTGCAGCTTCTGCATCGCCGACACGATCGGTGCCGGAGCCAGTGCGAAACCTTCTCGCCAGCCGGTCATGGCGTATGTCTTGGAGAGCGATCCAACGATGACCAGGTGCTCCTTCGCGTCCTGCACTTCGCCCGCAGAGAAGCGATGTCCGGTGTAGTCGAGATAGACGTAGCACTCGTCCGACATGACGTAGATGCCGCGCTCGTGCGCCAGGCGGATGATGCTGGTGACGTCCTCACGGCTCATCACAGCGCCCGAAGGATTATTGGGCGAATTCAGAACGATGAGCCTGGTGCGGGGCGTGATCGCGCGCTCGACCATCTGCGCCGTCAGCTTGAAGTTCTGGCTCTCGTCGGTCTCGACGAACACCGGTGTGCCGCCTGCATAGCGCACGATGTCTTTGAACGAAACCCAGTAGGGCACGGGCAGAATCACTTCATCGCCATGATCGACCAGCACCGAGATCGCGTTGAAGATGGCGTGCTTGCCGCCAGTGGAGGCGATCACTTCCTCGCGCTTGTAGCTGGTTCCGAAATCTGCGGCATGGCGCTTGATGATGGCGTCGCGCAACTCGGCGGTCCCGCCGACCGGTGTGTACTTGGAGAAATTCCCCTCGATAGCAGCAATGGCCGCATCTTTAATGTGGCGCGGCGTCTGGAAATGCGGCTCGCCGGCGCCAAAGTCGACGAGGTCGGCGCCGCCCTGGCGCAGCTTGTCCGCTTCGGCCACCACGGCCATGGTTGCGGATACCTCGATGCGGTTGATTCGTTCAGTCAGGGTAAGTGCGGGGGTACTGGTTGCTGCCATTCTCTTCTCCGTTATCTACTTTGCGTCCAATTTTTTCAGAAGCCGTTCTTCCACAACCTTCGGCACAAGACCCGGTGACCGAGCCGCCGAGCTGCGCGATTTCCTTCACCAGCCGCGAACTCACAAACGAGTAGCTGACGGCCGGCATCATGAACACCGTTTCCAGCTCCGGGTAGAGCTTGCGGTTCATCAAGGCCATCTGCAGCTCGTACTCGTAGTCGCTGATGGCGCGAATGCCGCGCAACAGCGCCCGGGCGTTCACGGAGCGCGCATAGTCGACCAGCAGGCCCTCGAAAGTGTCGATGCGAACGTTGTTCCAGGGCGACGTGAGCCCCTGCAGCATCTCGATCCGCTCCTGCACGGAAAACAGCGGATTCTTTTCCGGATTGCGCAGGATCGCGACCACAAGCTCGTCAAAAATAAGACTGCCCCTCTGAATGAGGTCGAGATGGCCGTTCGTGACCGGATCAAACGATCCGGGATAGATCGCGATGACTTGCTTCAATGAGCTTGCTTGCTCCCTGACACACTTGGAACGGATCTATTGCAACCGCTGCTTCGCCGAGGCACACGTCTATTTGGATTTTAATGGCCGCGTAGCGGACTGGGCAAGAATAGTGCAGTGCGCAAATTTTGCTGGGAAGGATTGGGTTTGGCGATGGGGGAGGGCAGCCGAGGTCGGCTGCCCCACGTAAGTTGTGGTTAGCTAACAGCGCGGACAGGAATGTCCGCGCCACACAAGCTATTTCTTTCCCGCTACGCTCTTCGCCCGTTCTACTTCGGGCGCTGTTGCCGGAGCCGGAGCCGGTTCCTGCTTCTCTTTGAGAAGGCCCAGCTTCATGCGGACTTCAGTTTCGATCTTGGCAGCGATGTCCTTATTTTCCTTCAGGAAGTTCTTGGAGTTTTCGCGGCCTTGTCCGATGCGCTCGCCCTTGTAACTGAACCAGGAGCCGGACTTCTCCACGATCTCGTTATTCGCAGCCAAGTCGAGCATATCCCCTTCGCGGGAGATGCCTTCGCCGTACATGATGTCGAATTCAGCCTCGCGGAAAGGCGCGGCCACTTTGTTCTTTACGACCTTCACCCTGGTGCGCGAGCCCACCATCACGTCGCCTTCCTTGATGGCAGCAATGCGGCGAATGTCGATGCGCACGGTGGAATAGAATTTCAGCGCGCGTCCGCCGGTTGTGGTTTCGGGATTGCCGAACATGACGCCGATCTTCTCGCGAATCTGGTTGATGAAGATGAGGCAGGTACGCGACTTCGCGACCGTGCCGGTGAGTTTGCGCAGCGCCTGCGACATCAAACGGGCCTGCAGGCCAACGTGGCTGTCGCCCATCTCGCCATCGAGTTCGGCCTTGGGAACAAGCGCTGCAACCGAGTCGACCACGAGCACGTCGATGGCGCCCGAGCGGACCAGCGCCTCGGTGATTTCCAGTGCCTGCTCGCCGTAGTCAGGCTGCGAGACCAGCAGGTTATCGACATCAACGCCCAATTTCTTGGCGTAGGCCGGATCGAGCGCATGCTCAGCGTCGACGAAAGCAGCCATGCCGCCAGCTTTCTGCGCTTCCGCAACTACCTGAAGGGCAATGGTGGTTTTGCCGGAAGATTCAGGCCCGAAGATCTCAACCACTCGTCCGCGAGGAAAGCCGCCCACGCCGAGCGCGGCGTCGAAGGAAATCGCGCCCGTAGGGATGACCGAGATCGGCACAATCGCGTCCTTCGTGCCCAGTCGCATGATGGAGCCTTTGCCAAACTGCTTTTCAATTTGCGAGACAGCGAGATCGATCGCCCGTCCGCGTTCTACTGCGATATCGGCCATGAATGCTCTCCTGAGAACTGCGCCGCCCTGGATCCGGCAACGCGATGCGAAAAGTGCGGTACTTCCCGCAATTGTAATCGAGGCGGATTATAAACTGATCGAATCGAATGGGCGAATAAAAAACGAAAGCTGTGCGAAACTGGGACACATTGCACGCGGAAGCCCATCGGAGTCAGGCGGAAGAGCCCCGCGGACGTGAGTCCGACTGCACTGGAACTTATCGCTCAACTACGACGCCAGCGGCTTGTCCGCAACCGACGTGAGCCTCTGTTTTAATTTGGGATTCTGCGCTTTCCGCGCCACATCTCGTTTGACCCGGGCTTGGCACAGACCTAACATTCGATCAGCGGGTGAGGGGAACGGAGTAGTGTATGGCGAGCCGTCCGACCCTCGCTACGGGCGCGCTGCTGGGGCGTTACCGCCTGGTGGAACAGATTGGTTCGGGAGGCATGGGCGTCGTCTTTAAAGGCGAAGACCTGTCCCTGGGGCGATTTGTTGCGCTGAAACTGCTCTCTCCGGAATTGGCTCGCGATCCGCACGCGATCGAGCGTTTTCGCCTGGAAGCACGATCGTCTTCCGCTCTCGAACATCCGAACATCTGCACGATTCACGAGATCGGCGAGCATGAAGGACAAACCTTCATCGCCATGGAGTACCTGGACGGCCAACCGCTACGTTCGTTGATCGATCGTGGCCCGCTGCCGATGGACATTCTGCTCGATCTTGCCACGCAAATCGCCGATGCCCTTGATGCGGCCCACAGCCATGGCGTGCTTCATCGCGACATCAAGCCGGGAAATATCTTCGTCACGCGCCGCAGCCAGGCAAAAGTACTCGACTTCGGCTTGGCGAAAGTGTTTCGAGCTGCCGTTCCGAGCCAGGTGCCGGGCGCAACCATCACCCTCGATCAGATCACCAGTTCTGGTTCCACGGTCGGCACCGTCTGCTACATGTCGCCCGAACAGGCGCTGGGACGTGAACTCGATAACCGCAGCGACCTGTTTTCGTTCGGCATTGTTCTGTACGAAATGGCCACGGGTACTCGTCCGTTCACAGGAGAAACTTCCGCCTCGGTGTTTGACGCAATTCTTCACAAGGCACCGGTAGCGCCAGTGCGCCTGAACAACAATGTCCCTGTCGAGCTGGAAAAGATTATTTGCAAAGCACTGGAGAAGGACCGTGAACTCCGATATCAAAGCGCGTCTGAGATCCGAGCTGATCTGAAGCGACTGAAGCGTGACACCGATTCCCGCACCAGCGCGGTAGCTGAAGAACTGCCCAGATCGACAACGCACCGCCGCTGGCTCCGGTCGGCGCTAGGCGGGGCGCTTCTGTTTGCGCTGGTCGTCGCCGGGGTGGTTCTGCTCGAATCGCCCACACGGCTGCCCACAGTAACCGGCGTTACGCAGGTCACCCACGATGGCTTGGCATTTAAGCAAAACATTGTCACTGACGGGACCCGGCTCTATTTCTCTGCAGTGAAGGGTGAATATCTGGTTATCGCAGAGGCCGCGGTCGGCGCCGGTGAAACCGCGATCCTGAACACCGGTCCGCTGGCCTTGTACGCGGTCGATATCTCGAGTGATGGTTCGGAGATCCTCGCAATCAGCCACATGGGCACCGATCTGGCAGGCTGGTTCTGGTCGGTGCCTCTGCCGACGGGAACGCCACGTCAACTCGGCAACATCACCGGGAAAAACGGCGCATGGTCGCGAGACGGGCAATGGCTGGTGTATGTGCGCGGTTCGGATGTTTACCTCGCGCGTCATGATGGCAGTGACAGCCGCAAGCTCGTAACCGTTGCGGGCCAGACGCAATCCCCTGCTTTTTCCGTGGATGGAGACCGAATACGTTTCACCGTCCGGGATGTTAGCGCTAACGCTTCGTCATTGTGGGAGGTTAAACGGAACGGAAGCGGTCTGCACCGACTGTTTCCAGAATGGGGTGAGAGTCAAGCCTGCTGCGGCAGATGGAGTCATGACGGTCGCTATTACGTTTTCAAGGTCGGCGGGGGTGATATATGGGCTTCCAGAGAGATCGCGGGCCCCTTGACGCACGGCAAGCCAACACCATTTCAGTTAACCACTGGGCCGCTCGCCTATTCAGCTCCTGCGCCCAGTCCGGATGGAAAGCGAGTGTATGTGGTCGGCGAGCAGCCACGCGGAGAGCTGCTGAAATACGATCCGCGGTTGAAGGAGTTCTCACGTTTCCTGGGAGGAATCTCTGCGGGCGAGCTGGATTTTTCTCACGATGGCGCCTGGGTGACTTATGTGTCGTATCCCGATCTGACATTGTGGCGTAGCCGCATGGACGGAAGCGAGCGGCTGCAGCTGACCTTCCCTCCCATGCGGGCTGCGCTTCCAAGATGGTCGCCGAGTGGAAGCGAGATTGCGTTCACCGGAATCCAGAAAGGAAAGACATCGAAGATTTTTGTGGTGTCACCACAGGGTGGAGTCCCGCGCGAGTTGCTATCAGAGAATCTGGGAGAAGTTGATGCCACCTGGTCTTCTGATGGGAAACGTGTCGCATTCGGCCGAATCGAGAGCATTTCCGATGTGGTAACGCCTTCAATCGAAGTAGTGGATGTAGAGACCGGACAGTCTTCACCGGTGCCAAACTCGAAAGGATTCTTCAGCCCTCACTGGTCACCTGACGGGCACTTCCTAGTGGCACTCTCGACAGATTCAAGAACACTGATGCTCTACGACTGGGAGACCGGAAAATGGTCGGAGTGGTTGAAGGAGCCGTATCAGATCTCGTTCCCACGCTGGGCAGCGGATAGCAAGTCGATAGTGTTCGACGCACTTTATCCTGATCCGAGTTTCCGCCGTATCAGAATTGGCGAAACAAAGTCCGAGCTGTTCGTGGAGACGAAGGATCTGAAAATCTTCCGCGGACTCTGGGGCGCGTGGACAGGAATTGCTCCTGATGGCAATCCGCTGTTGGTAAGAGATATCAGCTCAGAAGAGATTTACGCGCTGGAATTGCAGAATCCGCTGTAAATTAGCCGCTGATTAACGCAGATGCACGCTGATTTCAGGATCCTTCATTTCGTCAATCTGCGCAAATCTGCGGCATGCTTCGCTTAGAACACCATGTTCTGCACGGTTTCCTGGAACTTAGGATCGTTCACGTACTTTTTGAATGAATCGTCCTGACGCGGATCGGGAAAGCGTTCATTCTCGCCGAGGTTCTTGCGCAGCTTCCAGGCGGTTTGAAGCTCCTGCATCGCGGGATCGAGCTGTCCCATCTCGGCGTAGGTGCACGCGAGATTGTAGTGATAGATCGGGTAATCGGGTTCCTGCTTGACGGCGTCGTCGAAGGTCTCTTTCGCCTTCGAGAGATTGCCGGCATATGCAAGCGCCACGCCAAGATTGTTGGTGACGGAATGGACCTGGTCGGGGCTTAGAGTCTGCAGCGTGGCGTTGAGCTTGAGCGCGGTCGCATACTCGTCAGCGGCCGCGTTGTACTGCCGCATGTTGTACTTCACCTCGCCGAGCAACTGATGCGCCGGAATGTAAGCGGAGTCGGCCTGGATCGACTCGTTCAACAGCTTTTCGGCTTTCGGCAGATTGTGTTTGTCCAGTTGCTGGCGTGCCTGATTGAACTTCTCCACGGCTTGTTTGCGGTCAGCGTGCGCGAACAGTGGAGTAATCAATAGCAGAACAAGAAGAAGACGAATAAGCATCGTTCACCTATCACTCTCACCGCAGAGGACGCAGAGTTCGCAGAGGAATATAGGGATCGAAACTCCCTCCTCGGCGGCCTCAACGGCGAATTATCTTTTCAGCAAATCTACCGGCTCGTTTATATCCCGCACGCGGAAAATTTCCGTCAGTGCCGGATACCGCCGAATCACTTCTTCGTACATCGCGTAAGCCACGCGACGATAGGAGATGTGGCCCTCGGGCTTGCTGCGAAGTTCTGAAATGTAGACAGCCTCGGCCAGATCCATCTTGAACAGAGTGCGCTTGCGATAGGCGAGTGGGATCAGGTATTCGGATTTTTCTTCCGCCGCTTCCCCGCCGCCGAGCTGCGATCGGAGATGCGAGGAGGCTTCGGCCGCGCGCTGCATCGCCTGCATGTATTCTTCGCCGGCGCCGGCTGCCAGGATTTCTTCCGGCGTGTCGAAACCGTGCTGCGTCGTAAAGCCCTGTACGATCTGCACGCAGCGGCGGTGCCGGTGCATGTCACGGAAGCCGCCAATGTCCATGAGGATGTCGAAGCGGAACTTCTGGCCGGAACAATACGCGCGCAGCAACTCATCGTGGCGTCCACGCAGCCGGATGCCGATGTCGATGATCTCCGCGCGGCGCTTGTCCGCCAACGCCTCCACTTTTCGGCGAATCTGCCGATAAGGATAATGGCAATGCTCATAGAGCAACGTGGTGGCGAGTTCGATTTCCAGTGGCTCGTCTTCCAGCAGATCAACCAGCTTTGCCGATTCGATCGCTTCTCCTGCCATCACCTCGGTAGCTGCTGCCGTCAGCTCTCGGCGCGCATCGATCTGGTAGGCGTTGGGTTCGGCATACTTCACCAGCGTTGGTGAGACACGTACATCTTTCAACAACAGATCACCGGCCTCGTTCGCGAGCGCCTCGTCTTTCTCGCGAAGGCGGCTTACCAGGTCGCGATACCGGTCCTGATTCAAATTCCATGCGGGCTGGCTCGCTGCGCGCTTCAACAACTCGCCAAGGCGCCGAATCTCCTCATGCGGATCGGACAGCAACCGTGACACCTGCGTCTCCAGAGTACGGGCGTTCACGATCTCCCCCAGAGACGTATTGGTCGCGAGCGGCAGCAAGTAACGAGTGATGTCGAAGGCCCGCGCGCGCAAAGTGCGCTCGTAGGCATCCTGCTTCATTTCTTCGGGCTTGGGCGTGCGACTCGCGAGGAACTGAAACACCGTTTCGGAGAGCGAACGGTAGTGCTGGAAGAGATCGGCGATCGCGTCCTGGTAGAGTTCCGCCGCCGCTACGTTCCCGCCAAAGTCAGGTGTGTAGTATCCGCTCTTCTGGAAATTCTGATAACGCGTGGAACGCTCTTGACCATCCCAACGCTGTTCATCGACCAGCGCAATTGCGGCGAGCAGCGAGAGTTTTTCCACGGCCAGAGCCACATGTGCGAGGTCGGCGATGGAGCGATGTCCGTACTGGAAGTAAAAAGTATTTAGAAACTTCTCGGCTTTTTGATCATTTAATTCTTTTAACGACTCTTTCATGGAAAGAGCGGAACGCGAATATTTCGCCATGGCATAGGCCTGCACTTCGGGCTCGGCGCCGTAAACAGCGAAGACTTCGGTTTCCGTTTGCAAAGGCTTTGAGTTCACCTGCGACGTCTGGGCGGGGTTCTCAGACAGAACTGCTTTTTCGGACATGGCGGAATCCTATCTGGTCATTCGGCAGATCGGCAATCCAGCTTTTGTCTGATTAACTGCGGGGTGCATGTAAGCAATTACTTGCTTGAAGTGCAACTCGCCAAGATAATTAATAACTGGTTTGTACCTGATGAGCCGTCTGTTCTCTTATCTTTTGAGTTGTACAGCTTTTTTGATCTTTGTGACGGGTGGATTCGGGCAAGAGTTTACTTCTCCGAACGAGGAGACACCGGGCCGATCGAGTGTCTCTGTTTCCCCAACGCAGATATCGAAGGAGACGTCCGCTTCGCGGCCGCGCCTGAACGCAGACCTGGCGCTCATGACCTATTTGCGCCATGCCTACGACCAACTGCATACGCTGGCCTCGTTCTCTGACATCACCGTAGTGGACGCTGAACTCCCGCAGAGTTCCCAGCGCGGACGTCTGAAGTTGCGGCGCGTGTTTGCCGCTCCCCGTTCGCTCACGTTCCAGGCGATCGATTTCGCGGGCGACAACTTCATCAAGTCCAACGTGATTGGCCGCCTACTGCAGTCGGAAGTGGATCACGTTCAGAAGGATGATGGCGCCAAGGTCGCTATCACCGACGCGAACTACAACTTCTCCTATAAGGGGTTGGAGGCGTTCGGCGGTCGAGCGCTCTACGTTTACGCCGTAAAGCCCAGCCAGAAACGTCCCGGGCTCTTCAAAGGAAGGATTTACCTCGATCCTACCGACGGCTCGTTGGTGCGCGCGGAAGGAATGCTGGTTAAGTCGCCGTCCTTGTTCGTGAAGAAAATCCGTTTCGTACAGGACTACAACGAAGTCGCCGGGTTCAACCTGCCCGTGCACATACATTCCGTGGCGGAAACGCGTATCGCGGGACGCGCGATCGTGGATATCGTCCACTCCGACTACGACGCCCACTCCGTCAGGGAAGCTCAGACGACAGCAATTGCCCGTTAGCGCTTAGTCGGGACACGATCCGCGAAATCCGTAGAATCTCTGGAGCGCCCGGGAAGGCGCTGAATTAAAATAGGTCTATGGGTCGTATTCCGCCGACCCACGCGCAAAGGAACCAGCATGAGCCTGATCTTATGGCGTTGGCCCGAGATGTCCGCGATTTCGGTCATCGACATCCTGCTGGTTACCGTGCTGATCTATCAGTTCCTCAGCCTGATTCGCGGAACGCGCGCCGTTCCCGTGCTGGTGGGAGTTGGGGGCCTGGCGCTCGCCTTCTACCTTGCTCACATCGTAGAACTGCGCACGGTGGATTGGGTCGTCGGAACGATTCTGCCCTACGCGATTTTTGCGCTGATCGTCGTCTTCCAGAATGAGATCCGGCATGCGCTGGCGCGTCTGGGACGGAAGCTCACATTCCGGCGATCTTCGAAAGAAATTGCCGAGGCTTACGACGATATCGTGCTGGCGGCGAACTTGTTCTCACAAAGCCAGACTGGCGCGCTGATGGTCATCGAGCGCGAAATTGGACTGCGCACCTACATTGAAAGCGGAGTACCGCTCGACGCCACCCTTTCTTACGATCTCCTCGCAACGATCTTCCGCCCGAGCGCGCCTCTGCATGATGGTGCGGTGATCATCCAGAAGGAGCGCATTGCGGCAGCTGCATGCTTTTTGCCGCTGTCCATGAATCCGGTGCTGTCGACGCAAATGGGAACTCGCCATCGCGCCGGAATCGGTATCACTGAAGAGACGGACTCTATTGCTGTCATCGTTTCAGAAGAGACCGGTGGGATCAGCATCGCCGTCGCCGGCAATATCGAGCGAGATATCACCGCTGAATACCTTCGAGAGCGATTGAGCGAGCTTCTGCGCCGCTACGTGCCGCCTTCCGCACTGCCGACGCCAATCAACCCCGCTGTCGATACCTATGGCGACGGCGGCAGCGCGACTCAGTACGAGCGCTCCGGCGAAAGCCATTATCCGGGAGCGCAATGATGGATTTCCTGCGCAGATACGTTTTTCATAATCTTGGACTGAAGCTGGTTTCGCTGCTCATCGCGGTGCTGCTCTGGACTGCCATCGCCCGCCAGCCAGTGGCCGAGATTGCGATCAATGTGCCCATTGAATTCGTGAACGCGCCCTCGGACCTGGAAATCAGCTCGGAAGCGATTCCCCAGATACAAGTTCGCCTCCGCGGTTATTCGGGCGTGCTGCGCGACATGAAGGCTTCACAGATCCATGCCAGCATCGATCTATCTAACGCCCGGCCCGGCGAGCGGACCTACGATCTTCCCACCTCGCGAATCCATGCTCCTCGCGACGTTGAAGTGGAAGAGGTGATCCCCAGCCAGTTCCGCATCAGTTTCGATACCCGCGGTACGCGTACGGTGTCAGTGGTGCCCAGAGTTATTGGCACGTCGGCTCCTGGCTATCGCCTGCAGGAAGTGACTGTCGATCCGCCAAACGTCGCTGTGGCTGGACCTGCACATCGACTCGACAACCTGCAATCGGTAAATACCGATCCTGTCGATGCCAGCGGCGTCATCGGACACGCTACCTTTAGCACCCACGCGTATGTTTCCGATCCGATGTTGCGCCTGGTTACTCCTTCTACGGTTCACGTTACTGTTGTCACAGCGAAATAGTTTTCCGCAGCGCCGGATTTTGTAAACTGTTCGGTACACCTTCGTTTCGTTCCGAAAGGATTTCTGCGCATGAGAATGTTGTTTGGTACCGATGGCATCCGAGGTGTGGCTGGTGATCCGCCGCTCGATCACAATACCGTGTTTGCGATCGGCGCCGCTTTGGGCCGTTACCTGCGCCAGCATCACGAAGACCTCGAGGTTGTCATCGGACAGGACACGCGTGAATCCAGTGCGTGGATCTGCGACTCCATCACTTCCGGACTGTGCTGGGCCGGCGCCCGCGTAAAACATGCCGGCGTGATTACCACTCCGGGAGTTGCGTTCCTCGCGCGACAGGCATTCTCGTCAGGCGTGGTGATCTCCGCGTCACACAATCCGTGGACCGATAACGGCATCAAGATCTTTAGCCACGATGGCTATAAGCTGCCCGACGAACTGGAAGAACAGATCGAAACGGACATTTTCGATTTGCTGCATGGACGCGTGTCGGAGTTGAAGTCGATCCCTGCGGCAAAAGCGAGTCCTGAATCCGCAATGGCGACCGACGCCGTGCTCTTGCAGCAATATGTGGAATGGCTGGCCGTAACGGTTAAAGGCACGAGTTTCCGCGGCTTGCGCGTATTGGTTGATTGCGCGAACGGAGCGGCCACGCCGGTAGCGCACGAAGTATTTCGCGCGTGCGGCATCGAAGCCGATTTCATCCACGATCAGCCTAATGGACGCAACATCAACGAGAATTGCGGGGCGCTGCATCCCGAAGTAGTCGCCAAGGCGGTAGCCGCCAGCGGCGGGAAGTACGACCTGGGAGTTACGTTTGATGGCGACGCTGACCGCGCGCTTTTTGCCTGCAAACAAGGGAAGGTGGTCAACGGCGACGCTGTTCTGCTCCTGACTGGCCGTGAGTTGAAAGCCCACGGCAAATTAGCGCAGGAGACGATTGTCGCGACAACCATGTCGAATATGGGGCTGGAGATCGCGCTGCGCAATTCCGGAATTCGCATGCTGCGCGCCGGAGTGGGCGACAAATACGTTCTGGAGCAGATGCAGAAGACTGGCGCTGTACTCGGCGGCGAGCAATCCGGACACATTATCTTCCGCGATGGCGACGCCACCACCGGAGACGGGCTGCTGACCGCGCTGCGCGTGCTGCAGGTGATCCAGAGCAGCGGCAAATCATTGGGCGAACTGGTTGCTGATCTGAAAGTCTTTCCGCAAGTGGTAAAGAACATCAAGGTGCGCGAGAAGAAAGCGTTTGATCAAGTACCAGAGATCAGCGGTGCGATCAAGAGCGCGGAAGAACAACTCGCGGGCAATGGACGCATCGTGGTGCGGTACTCCGGAACCGAGGCGCTGGCAAGGGTGATGGTGGAAGCTGAATCGGAGACGCAAATGAAGCAACTCACGGAGCAGATTGCGGGAGCGATACAGAAGAGCTTAGGGGTGTAGAACCGTTTCACGTTTCATGTTTCGCGTTTCACGTAATTCACGCAGTTAGTGCTCGTTGGATTCGCATCGGGCGAGTCATAGGACCGGCTGCTTCAGCTGCTGAATTCGTGAAACGGCTAATACGCGAAGAGCGTTACTTCAGATGCACCGCCGCGTCACTCTGCTTTAGCTTTCCTGTTCCACGCTTCTTGAATTTCGGCATCGCGTACTTTGGCTTGATGTTGTGGCAACCGCTGTCGCAATAGACGCCGCCAACGGCCGTTTGCGGCTCTGGCATGGGTGAGTTCACGGCGAACTCGCGGTCTTCATCCAGAACGCGCTCAACGTCAGCGATCAGGCGCTCATTTTCTTGCGCGGTGAGCCACTTCTTTTCGATCAGGTACTTCTCAAGTCGCGCGATGGGATCGCGCCGTTGCCAGTAGTCCACCAACTCACGTGGAACGTACTGCGCGGCATCATGAATGGCATGGCCTTTCATGCGCATCATCTTGGCCTCGATGTACGTGGGACCTTCGCCACGACGGGCACGTTCACAGGCTTCGTGAGCCGCGTCGTAGACCTGATTTGCGTCCGTTCCGTCGACGATCACGCCCGGGATTCCGTACGCAATGGCACGCTCGGCCAGATCCTTGCAGAGGAACTGTTCGGAGTTCGGGGTCGAATAAGCCCAGATGTTGTTTTCGACGAACAGCACCAGTCCCAGCCGTTGAACGGCGGCGAAATTAATTCCTTCGTAGGTAACGCCCGTTGATTGGCCGCCGTCGCCGATGTAAGTCATTACCGCAATGTTTCGTCCTTGCAACCGCGCGCCAAGGGCAACGCCTGTCAGCACCGGAATCAGGTCGCCCAGCGTGGAGATCGGGGCAACGACGTTCTTGTCGGCGATGTCGCCGAAGTGTGAGGAAGCATCGCGTCCCTTGGTCGGCGAACCAGCCTTGGCCATGTACTGCATCATGATGTCGCGGGCGGAGAAGCCGCGCACCAGCAGCGATCCCTGGTTGCGAATCATCGGACCGAGCCACTCGTCTTTCGTCAATGCATAGGCCGAGGCGCACGAGCACGCCTCCTGGCCAAGTCCGAAGTACACGCCACCGACGACTTTCCCCTGTTTGTAAAGATTCTCGAGCGCCGTCTCCATGCGGCGATTCAGCAGCATGTAGCGGTAGATCTCGATCGACTGCTGTTTATTGAGATACTTCGAGTCGCGAAGCGGGGGCGCGGGCGCGCTCAGATTGCCGTGCACGACATAGCCGGTCTGCTCGCCGTCGTGGATCTGCTCGATGTGAAACTCAGGGTGCTCAAGGCGGAAGTCCGAGATGGTGTAGGTGCGCTGATTGCGATCGGGCGGCCGTTACCGGCAGAGGTCTTGGACTGAGCTTTGATGGGAACTTTGGAGTTGGCTTTCTTCGGCGGGTGCGAATTACGAGAGTTCCCGTTCTTCTTCGAGGCCATCGCGGCAAAGATTCTAGCGCGTTTTGGATTTCACCGCAGAGGACGCGGAGTACGCAGAGGATTGAGAACCAGATTAAGCCAGCCGCGTGTCACTACCGTGAATCCGTCGTAGCTCCTCTGGCTCTTTCATCGGTACGCCTACGGTGCGTCCGAGCAGCGCGTCCAACGTATCGACCCACAGGATCTGCCGGTCGAACACTCGTCCGAAGTTGCGCGTGATGGCCTGCGCTACTGAATCCATGTCGACCTCCTCGCCGAGCTCTTCTGCCAATGGACGTCACCGGCTTGTTCTCGATGCCGCACGGAACGATCAGGTTGAAGTAGCTGAGATCGGTATTCACGTTCAGCGCGAAGCCATGCGATGTCACCGAACGCGAGATATGCACGCCGATCGCGGCAATCTTCGCTTCGGGCTGGGCTTCGGGCTTCGCCGGCCAGTCCGTCCAGACGCCAGTTAGTCCAGGAACGCGCTTGGTGGGAATCTTGAAATCAAGACAGGTGCGGATCAGGACTTCTTCAATTCGGCGAACATAATCGACGGCGCCCAGATATTTCAGCGTCGAGGTACCAGCCTTGTTGGGGAATCCATGCAGGTCGAAGATGGGATAGCCGACCAGCTGCCCTGGCCCGTGAAACGTGACGTCGCCGCCGCGATCCGTCTCGAACAGCTCGACTCCGCGACGGTCGAGTTCTTCCCGCGAGAGAAGAACATTCTTCTCCTTGGCGTTCCGACCGAGCGTGATCACGGGCGCGTGCTCGAGTAACAGAAGTACGTCGCCGATCTTCGCTTCTTTGCGCAAGTCAACGAGTTGCTGCTGGAGGCGCAGTCCGGCGGCGTAATCAAGCGTGCCGAGTTGTACGACAGAAATCATTTTCGCCGCAGATTTACGCTGATAAACGCAGATACTAAACGCCGGGAGCTCGTTCTTCAGATCTCGATCAGCGTCTATCTGCGTTCATCAGCGGCAGAACTACATGTCGATCGCGAGGCCGTACACGCTCTCCACCGCGTCGCGCATGCCTTCCGATAATGTTGGATGCGAGTGAACGGTGTACATCAGGTCTTCGACGGTGGCTTCCATTTCCATCGCGGCTACGGATTCCGCGATCAACTCCGTCGCATTTGGACCGATGATATGGACACCAAGAATTTCGCCGTATTTCGCGTCCGAAACAACTTTGATGAAGCCCTCATGCGCACCGACGATCGACGCCCGCGAGTTCGCGGTGAACGGGAACTTACCGACTTTGATTTCGAGTCCTTTTTCGCGCGCTTTGGCTTCGGTGTACCCGACGCTGCCGATCTCAGGATGGCAATAGGTGCAATTCGGAATGCGCATCGGGTTCAGCGGCTTTGCCGGCTTTCCAGCAATCTTCGCCACGGCAACCATGCCCTCCATTGCGCCCGAGTGCGCCAGTTGCGGATAACCGAAGACGATGTCGCCGATGGCATAGATGTTTGGCTCTTCTGTCTGGAGCCATTCGTTGACCAGAACAAATCCGCGCTCAGTCTGGACTTTCGTCTTTTCTAGACCAAGATTTTCTGTTCGCGGACGGCGGCCTATCGCGATTAGAACTTTGTCGGCTTCCAATCGCTGCGTCTTTCCTTCCACTTCGACCTCGACGGCAACGCCGGCCTTCGTCTTCTCCACTTTGCTCACGGCCGCGCTGGTCAGCACGTCGATCCCGCGCTTGCGATAGCTGCGCGCCAGTTCCTTCGAAACTTCTTCATCTTCCACGGGCACGATGCGCGGCAGCATTTCCACTACCGTCACTTTCGTGCCGAAGGAGTTGTAGATCGACGCAAATTCCACGCCCACGGCGCCCGATCCCACCACGATGAGAGATTTGGGAATATCTTTGAGCGATAGAATTTCGATGTTCGTCAGGATGCGATCGTCCGGCTTCAGCCCGGAGATCATGCGCGCTTCCGACCCGCTCGCCAGCAGCACGTTCTTCGCCTGCACCTGCGACTTCGTGCCGCCATTTTCGACATCAATGGTGACCACGCCGTTCTTCGCCGGGCCAGTCAGCTTGCCGTAGCCGCGGATCACGTCCACCTTGTTCTTGCGCATGAGGAAATCGAGACCCTTGGTGTGCTTGGTCACGATCTTGTCTTTGCGATCCTGAATCTTCGGCCAGTTGAGCTTGGGCGTGCCCAGGCCTTCGATGCCGAACTCGGCGGCATCTTTCAGGTGATCGTAAATTTCGGCGTTGAACAGCAGCGCCTTGGTCGGAATGCAGCCAACGTGCAGGCAGGTTCCGCCCAGCACGTTGTCTTTCTCGATAAGCGCAGTCTTCAGGCCAAATTGCCCAGCACGAATGGCGGCGGTATATCCGGCCGGGCCACTGCCGACAATTGCCACGTCATAGATCTTGTCTGCCAAAGGATGCTCCCTGCTAATTCGGTTGGAGGAGTACTCAGAACAGAAGATTCTACGACACGGTAAAAGGATTCGCGAACGGGCCCGGATCCACTCTCGCCTGAGATAATCAGGTTGAGGATCATGCCCTTTACGCTCGCTCATCCCGCGGCCGTGCTACCCTTCGCGCGCACGAAACTGGTGTTTTCGGCGTTAATAGCGGGAGCACTCGCGCCGGACATCGGCTACTTCATCACCTTCTCATCGCAACACGCCGAGAGCCACTCCCTGACGGGCCTCTTTCTGATCTGCCTGCCAGCTGGTTTGCTTATGCTTCTCGTGTTTCATAAGCTGATGAAAGCGCCTCTTCTTGCGCTGCTTCCCGCCAGTCATCAGGAACGACTCTATCCTTATGCACAGGGTTTTCACTTACGGTCCGCATCACGCTTTGGACTGATCGTGATTTCGCTGCTGATCGGGAGCGCCACCCATCTTATTTGGGACTCGTTCACGCATAAGACCGGCTGGGTGGTTCAAAGAGTTCCGGCGCTCGAAGGGACGCTTCGCCCGTTTCACCATTATCCGATATACAAATTTCTCCAGCACAGCAGCGGGGTCTTAGGACTGGCTATTCTTGTGATCGCTTACCTTCATTGGTACCGACAAGCAAAATCCTCGGCCGTGAGGCGCCCAAGAATGACGTCGGCGACAAGATTGGCGATCGCCTTCTTGATGCTGGCCGGAGCTAGCATAGCCGCACTGCTACGCACCGTTTCGCCGCTGATAAGTTGGCAGACGATTCGCGGGAACGTCGTTCAGGCAACGATTGCCTTTGTGTCGATTTTCGTGGTGGAGATGATTGTCTTCAGCATCATTTGGCACCTGGCGCAGGTTCGCAAGATACGCACATGAGCTAGTTCATGTTGGATGATTACAGCAGTTTGCTGGCGTCCTTCGCGAAGTAGGTCAGAATGATGCTTGCCCCGGCGCGCCGTATCGATGTCAGCGACTCCATCATCACGCGATCGCGATCGATCCAGCCATTCTTTCCGGCGGCCTCGATCATCGCGTACTCGCCCGAAACCTGGTAAGCCGAGATCGGCACCTCGAAGCGCTCATAGGCAGCGTGAATCACATCGAGATAAGGCAGCGCCGGTTTCACCATGATCATGTCCGCTCCCTCTTCGAGGTCGAGTTCGATCTCGTGCATCGCCTCGCGGAAGTTCGACGGATCCATCTGGTACGAGCGCCGGTCGCCAAACTGCGGCGCCGAGTCGGCAGCCTCGCGAAAGGGGCCGTAGTATCCGGACGCGTATTTCGCCGCGTACGACAGGATGGGAATGTTCTCGAATCCGGCGGCGTCCAGCCCCTCGCGGATCGCGGCGACGCGGCCATCCATCATGTCGGAAGGAGCGATGATGTCCATACCTGCGCGGGCCTGCGAGACAGCTGTTTTTGCCAGAATCTCAAGCGAAACGTCATTCACGATTTCGTACTCTTCGGCCAGCGATTTTTCCATGGCCGCTGCGGCTGAGTCGCGTGTCGCAACTACCACGCGCGAACCAGGCTCGGGATGCTGCACCTTCTTCACGATCCCGCAATGCCCGTGCGACATGTACTCGCAGAGGCATACGTCGCCGATCACGAGCAGATCCTTCACTTCGCGCTTGATCGCGCGCGTCGCCTTCTGCACGATGCCGTCATCGGCCCACGCTCCGGTCGCGACCTCGTCTTTGGATTCGGGCAGGCCGAACAGGATGACCGCAGGAATGCCCAGCGACTTCACTTCGCGGGCTTCCTTGACTGCTTCGTCGACCGACAAATTGAAGACGCCCGGCATGGAGCGCACTTCTTTGCGTATGCCCTCGCCTGGGCAAACGAACATCGGGTAAACGAAGTTATCGGGAGTGAGCCGCGTTTCGCGGACAAGGTTGCGGATCGCGTCGGTACGGCGCAGGCGCCGCATGCGGGTAACTGGGAAGTTCATGGCTCCTAAATTCTATATCCGGGCGGGCGGCGTTGCCCTGAATTGCATGCACGCACCGGTTGTGACCCGGATCACAGACCGAATTCACACCACGGAGGCACGGAGACACAGAGGAATCTCAGATTTAAGATTTCAGACTGAAGAGTGGCCCGCGCGCGGTCGCAACCGACAATCTGAAATCTTTAGTCTTGATTCTTGAATCCTCCGTGTCTCCTTGTCTCCGTGGTGAATTCAGAGCCTTGCGCTACCATAGAGGCATGGCTCCTCTCGAACACACTAGCGCGCAAGTGCTGGAATTCGGTGCCCTGCGCGACCTGGTTCGCGGCTATGCTTTTTCGCCGCTGGGGCAGGGACGCGTATCGGCACTGGAGCCCGTCTCCGATCTCGACTGGATTGAAGATCAGCAGCAGATGGCCGCCGAGATTCGCGAATTCCTGCGAGCGGGTGGGCGCTTCGATTTTGCGGGTCTGCTTGATCCGCGCAAGGAACTGAGTCAGGCCCGGATCGAAGGCGCGGCGCTCGATCCCACACAGATTCGCGAGATCCTGCTGGTGGCCGATCGTGCGGACGAGTGGAATGCCGTCCTTCGCAATCCGCCGAATGCGATGCGTGGACCAGAAGGCGCCAACTCCGTGTGGCCGGCAATTGCCCGGCTCTGTTCCGGGCTTGCCGACTTCACCGACCTGCTGCGGTCGTTCCGTAACAAGATCAACCCGGACGGGACGCTCGATGATCACGCCTCGCCGGACCTCGCGCGCATTCGTCGCGAGATCGAAAAACAGCGGCGGACGATACGCGAATCGCTGAACCGGTATCTGCGGAATCTCTCCGAAGGCGGCACTCTGCAGGAAGAGCTGGTCACTATCCGCGGCGAGCGCTTCGTCATTCCCGTGAAAGTCGAGCAGAAGCGGCGCGTGCAGGGCGTGGTGCACGGGGTGAGTTCCAGCGGACAAACAGTGTTTGTCGAGCCGCTGGAGACGATTGAGCAGAACAACGACCTGATCCGGCTTCTCGAAGACGAACTCGAAGAAGTGCACCGCATTTTGCTGGAGATGACGCGCAAGCTCGGCGAACATGCGCCCGATATTGCGCATGCGACAGATGTGCTGGGCGAGTTGGAATTGCAGTTCGCGAAGGCGCGCTTCGCGAATGAGTACAACTGCGTGCAGGCGAAGTTTGCAACTGCCCCACTCAAGCCAAAGGAAGGCTCGAATTGGCCACTCGATGCGTGGATCCCACCCACGACAAAAGAGGTCGAGGGTGGGGCACCCACATTCCTATTGTTCAACGCGCGGCATCCGCTGCTGGAACGCAATCTCAAACCGAAGGGCATTGCGGTTGTTCCCATCAGCGTGGAACTCACGAGCGATCAGCGGCAACTGGTGATCACCGGCCCGAATACTGGCGGTAAAACCGTATCGCTGAAGACTATCGGCTTGCTGGCGCTGATGGCGCAGTCGGGCATTCCAGTCCCGGCGGATCGCGCCGAACTCCCCTTGTTCGACGCTGTGCTTGCTGACATCGGCGACTACCAGTCGATCGAGCAGAATCTGTCGACGTTCTCAGCGCACGTCACCAACATCGATTTCATCTCGCGTACCGCTACTCAAAATTCGCTGGTGCTGCTCGATGAGCTCGGCTCTGCCACGGATCCAGAAGAAGGCGCTGCACTGGCTGTCGCTATCGCCGATCACTTCCGGCGCGTGGGTGCTGTGTCCGTGATCTCCACGCACCACACGTCGCTGAAAGTTTACGGGGCGAACACCCCGGGCGTGCTCAACGCAGCCGTCGGTTTCGACGAGCACACGCTCCAGCCGACTTACGAACTGCGCGTCGGAGTGCCCGGCGCTTCCGCGGGCCTGAATATTGCGCAGCGGCTGGGTCTGAATCCGTCGATTGTCGACGCCGCTCGCTCGCGCATCGGAACGCAGACGCAGGACGTCTCGAAGTTCCTCGACCGTCTGCATTCGGAGTTGCGTGAAGTCGAAACTGAACGCGCTGATCTGCGCCACAAGGAACAGGAAATCGCTCGCGAACGCAGTCGCCTCGCCGCGGAAGGCGCGAAAGAGCAGCGGGCCAAGCTGAAGGAGATGGAGCAGAAGCTCGACGGCTTGATTCACGATCTCGAATATCGCGTGCGCGAGACAGTGAACGCCATCCAGGACCGCGCCGCGGCCACCAAGCTCTCTAAAGAAGCAGAACGCCGGGTCGCCAAGATGCGCCGCGAATTCCGCGAGCAGTTCGATAACACCATCGTGGCGCACAGCAGCGGTGCCGACCGTGATGATCCCAACGCGCGCCCTGACCTGGTGCAGCACGTCTCCGAGGGCGACACCATAAAGCTGCGCTCGGTGAATCGCACGGCCATCGTTCGCCGCAAGGTTGGCGAAGATCTTTTCGAGGTCGAGGCTGGGGTGATCAAGATGCGCATCCCGCGCGCGGATATCGCGCAGATAGTCGCACATGCCGGTGATAATCCGGTGGCAGCGGCCCGTGCCCGCGGCATCAACGTGCAGTTGGAGCGCAACGACTTGAGCGCGCCTACCGAGATTAATGTCATCGGTCACAACGTCGACGATGCCACGCGCGAGGTGGAGAAGTTCGTCGACCGCGCCTTCCTCGCTGGAATGCCGCAGGTGCGCATCGTGCACGGCAGCGGCATGGGAATTCTGCGCAAAGCGCTGCGGTCGTTCCTGCAGAAGCATCCGCATGTGGCCAACGTAACCGAGCCGCCACAGAACGAAGGCGGCGCGGGCGCCACCGTGGTCGACTTGCGCATCTGAGCAGATCGGCCCATACTTCTCTCCCGCGACGCTGGAGGAAGCTCATGAAGCGCCTGATCCTCGCCGTTGTTTTCCTTTCCGCCGCGAGCTTGTGTTTCACACAAACTCACCCAGCGCATCACCTCTGCGGCAAATGCTGATCAAATATGGGCTGATCTCGAAGCGGGCAACCAGCGTTTCATCGGTGGCGAAAGCTCGCAACACGATTACGTGCTCAACGCAAGGCGCTGGCCAAGACGCAGGCACCTAAAGTCGCCGTCCTGGGCTGCGCCGACAGCCGCCTCTCGCCCGAACTGCTCTTCGATAAGGGTCTTGGTGATCTCTTCGTCGTGCGCAACGCCGGGAACAGTCCCGATCCGATCGCCATCGGCAGTCTTGAATACGCGGTGGAGCACCTGGGCAGCAAAGTGATCGTGGTGCTCGGTCACCAGAGCTGCGGCGCGGTGACTGCTGCCTGCTCCGGCGAGAAAATGCCGACTCTGAACCTCGAAGCAGTGGTCGCTCCCATCGCTGCGGCCTGCTCGGCACACAAGGGCGATCTGACCGCGGCCATCAAAGACCACGTGCACCAGAGCGCGCAGGAACTCGTATCCCACAGCCCGGTCCTGAAGCATGAAGTCGAAGAAGGCAAGATCAAGGTGATCGAGGCGTACTACGAGCTGGATACGGGAAAGGTGATCAGGCTGAACTAGGCATTCGTCCTTGCGCTGTATGTCGAACCGGTTTTGCTAGCCCGCAGCGATACGTCCACAGGTTTCGCACAGGTGGCGGCCAGTTTCCTCCGACATGTCCTAGCGCAAGTGCCCTCTCTGCGGCAAACTAGTTAGTCCATGCCCAGCTCTCTCGATTTCAAAGACCAGCTCAAGCAGCAGGCCGATATCGTCCGCATCATCGGCGAGTATGTGAAGCTGCGCAAATCGGGAGCGCAGAATTTCCAGGGACTCTGTCCGTTCCACAAGGAAAAGACTCCGTCGTTCTCCGTGCACGCCACCCGCGGATACTTCCACTGTTTCGGCTGCGGCGAGTCCGGTGACGTTTACCAGTTTCTGCAGAAGATCGAAGGCATCACGTTTGGCGAAGCGATCCGCGAGCTGGCCTCCAAGCTCGGCGTCCCCATGCCGAAGATGCAGTTCGACTCGCCCGCCGAGGCTCGCGAAGCCGCCCTGCGCGCGAAATTGCTCGACATGCACGAGCGCGCCTGCAACTGGTTCCAGGAGCAGTTGCGCAAGCCGGAAGCGGCGCATGCGCGTGAATATCTGGCTGGCCGTGGATTGAATCAGGAGATGATCGCGACGTTTCGCATTGGCTTCGCGCCGGAATCGGGATTTCTGCTGAGAGATCGGTTGCGCGGGGAGTTCGACGATGAGCTGCTGAAGGCGAGCGGACTGTTTTCGTGGAAAGACGCGGGCGAGGGCGCCCGCGCCACCAGCGAAACTGCCCCACTCAAGCCAAAAGACGGCTTGAATGGGCCACCCGAGAGAAATGGGCCACCCGCAGGCGATCGGCCATCGACGAACGACCAACGACTGTCTCTCTACTCCAAGTTTCGCAATCGGATTACGTTTCCGATCTGCAACGAAGCCGGGCGCGTGATCGCGTTTACCGGGCGCACGCTTTCTGCGGACGAGAAGGCCGGACCGAAGTATCTGAATTCGCCGGAGACGCCGATCTACTCGAAGTCGCGCGTGCTCTTCAACCTGCATCACGCGAAGGAAGCGATCCGTAAGCTGGAGTACGCGATCCTCGTCGAAGGCCAGATGGACTGCATCTCGGTTTATGCCGCCGGATTCCACAACGTGATTGCCTCTTCGGGCACGGCGTTCACCGACGCGCAGGCACGTCTGCTGGGACGCTTCAGCCATCGCATCGTCGTGAATTTCGATCCTGACACGGCCGGAGCCGCTGCCGCCGAGCGTTCTCTTACGCTTCTGATTGAAGAGGACTTCGAAATCAAGGTACTGACGCTCGAAGCCGGCTTCGATCCCGATCTCTTCATCCGCAAGAAGGGCGCGCAGACGTATGCGGTCGCGCTTAAAGCCGCTCCGCGCTATTTCGACTACCTGATCGACCGAGCCCGCGCCAAGTTTCCCGTCCGCACTCCCGAAGGCAAGGTGAAAGCACTGAACTACCTGCTGCCGCACATCCAGCGCGTGCCCAGCCGGATCGCGCGCATGGAGCTCGCTAGCGAAATCTCACAGAAGATTGGCATCGACTCCGCCGTGCTCAGCCAGGAGTTGAAGAGCGCCGCCACCTCCCGTCAGTCGCAGACATTAAAACAGGCGCCAGCCCTGCAGGTGACCGATTCCGAGCGCATACTGATTCGCGCCCTGGCTACGCAAGGTGAGCTTCACGGCGGCCACACGTCGACGCGTGAAGGAGCCGACGAGGAGTTCGATCCGGCGATGCAGGCCCGCTTCGCCCTGGAACGCGAACCGCTGCATCATGGCCTCGGCGCAGAGACGCTGATCTCGGCAATCCTGGCGGCTCCGGAAGCTGATCCCACTGCGCTCGAAATGTCCGATACCGACCGGCGCCTCTTCTCCCAATGCTTGCTCCGAGAGGAAGAAGAACTTACGCCAGAGTTGCTGGAGGCGGCCATCGGATCGCTGCGACGCCGCACCCTGGAGCGCCGCCAGCGCCAGATTCGCGCTGAAATCGTGGAAGCGGAGCGCCGCAACGACTCTGCGTCGCTCTCTCATCTTCTGCGCGAGAAACTTGAAGTGGATCGTGCGTTGAGCCAATCGCACTCCTCCTGAGTCTCAGGCGCTTGCCCTCCGGGTATTCCCATTCTGGTAAGTCACGGTATTTCAGCCACTTTAAGGCGCAAATCGGCCCAGATTTATTCTTTGAAACCGAAACCAAACACCTGTCAAAACCATCTAATTCCATTGCGGCGCACAAGTTCGGCCAAAAAACAAGTCTGAAAGCAGAAACGTGGGTTACGAGCAGAGTAGTTGTATGCTAAAATTCGAAGGTTTCCGCCCACGAAGTTCCTGATAAATCCCGCAGAATCAATGTTCGGGAAGACCAGCTTCTCCGAACGGGCGCCGCGAGGGGTATTACCGCTTTGGCTCTTGACGACAAGTACGATATTAAAAAGCTCATCGACGCAGGGAAAGAAAAAGGGTACCTGACCTACAACGAGGTCAACGACCTGATCCCGAATGAAATTCATTCCCCCGACGACCTCGATGATCTTTTAACCACCATTGGCACCCAGGGTATTGATCTTCTCGAGGGGTCCAAGCTGCCTTCTACGGCACTGGACAAGCGCTTTGAAGGCGAACTCGAGGGAGAAGAAGGCGAAGAGGTCGAGCTCGACCTGACGCCGGGTGCACTCGAAAAAACAAATGATCCCGTTCGCATGTACCTGCGCGAAATGGGCACCGTTCCACTTCTTACCCGCGAAGGCGAAGTTGAAATCGCAAAGCGCATTGAGCGCGGACAATTAAAAGTCCTGAAGGCGATCTCCCGTTCCGCCATCGTGATTCGTGAAATTCTCGGTCTCGGCGAAGACCTGAAAAAAGGCGTTCGCTCGATCAAAGAAATCGTCACCTTCGATGAGGAAGAAATCACCGAAGAAGTGCTGATGAACCGGTTGAAAGACATTACCGGGAAGATCGACGAGATCGGAAAGCATTACAAGAAAGCCGCCGGACTCAGCGAAAAGCTGCAGGCTCTGCCCGCTCCCAAACGCAAGACGCCCTCGGGTCGCAAAGTGCGCTGGGCGCTCGGGCGTGAGCTGATCAAGCTTTCGCGGGGGATCCGGAAGCTAGGCTTTACCAACAACGAACGCAAGCGGCTGATCGATCGCGTCAACAAGACCGTCGACACCATGCGCGCTCTCGAGCGCCAGGTGGAGTCGATCGAGCGCCGCGTCGAGCTCACTCGCAACGAAGATCAAAAAAAGGACCTTCGCAAGCAGGCTCGCCAAATTCGTGCCGACATGGAGCACCTGGAAGTCGAAGCCGGGGCGAACTTCCCCGAGCTGAAGCGCACACAGCGCGACATCATCCAGGGCGACATGGACGCCGAGCAGGCGAAGCGCGAGCTCATCGAAGCTAACCTGCGACTCGTTGTTTCGATTGCGAAAAAGTACACCAACCGCGGACTGCAGTTCCTCGACCTGATTCAGGAAGGCAACATCGGCCTGATGAAAGCCGTGGACAAGTTCGAATATCGCCGTGGTTACAAGTTCTCCACGTATGCAACGTGGTGGATCCGCCAGGCGATTACGCGCGCGATTGCCGACCAGGCACGCACTATCCGTATTCCGGTGCACATGATCGAAACGATCAACAAGCTGATCCGCACTTCGCGGCAGCTGGTGCAGGAACTCGGACGCGAACCTACGTCGGAAGAAATCGCAAAGAGGATGGATATTCCAGTTGCGAAGGTCCGCAAGGTCCTGAAGATCGCACAGGAACCCATCTCGCTGGAAACGCCGATTGGCGAAGAAGAAGATTCGCACCTTGGCGACTTCATCGAAGACCGCGCTGTGGTCTCGCCGGCAGAAGCCGTGATCAACGTGAACCTGAAAGAGCAAACGGCTCAGGTTCTACGCACGCTTACGCCGCGCGAAGAGAAAGTCATCAAGATGCGCTTCGGCTTGGAAGACGGCTCCGAGCACACGCTCGAAGAAGTTGGACAGTCCTTCGCGGTCACCCGCGAACGTATTCGCCAGATCGAAGCAAAGGCGTTGCGCAAGCTGCGTCATCCTTCGCGTTCACGAAAACTGCGCGCATTTTTGGACGGCGTTCGCGACTAGCAAATTCGGACAGGCGAGACTGCGTGTCCTACAGAAACTCTCAAGCCCGGTCAGAAATGGCCGGGCTTTTTATTTCTCAGGTGGCGCGGGTGCGCGCGCGTTTTTGAAACGCCAGGTTCTGGCGGCTATTGAGTGCCCCTCGCCCGCAGCGTTCGCTGAAAGAAGTCGCCTAACTTGCCGCTCTAGACGACGCTTGAGAAATACTTTGTCCGCTGAGTTTGCCGCGTGTTAGCGCAATGACGATAAGGCTGATCGCAATAAGAACCACTGCTCTGAGCCAATCAGGAGGCTCTGCAGCGCCTGGGGAAAAAGCTCGCGCAATCTCCTTGCCGGGTAAACCCATGCCATGCATAGCTATGGCTAGTAGAACGCTCCCTCGTGTGTGCAGGAACATCACAGTCATCAGGATACTGAGCGCAACTGCGGCGGCCGTAAAGAGAGCGGTTGCAGCTAAGGGATGGAAAAGCACATCGCCGTGCCACGCTGCCCAAATGATGCCCAGCAGTATGCTCGCTTTCAGGGGATGATATCGTCGCAATAGCCGCGGCAGCAGGTAACCACGCCACCCAAGTTCCTCCCCCAACGGACCCTGGAGCATGCCAAATGCGAAGATGTAAAACAGCCACCACTGATGGAAGAATTCCAGCGGCGTGATCGGACCGAACCTGCCTTGCGCAGTAACGTAAATTAGGGTGGCGACGATATGGACACTCTACTGGCAAGCAGAGTGCGTATAGCCACCAGACGATCGGCACGCGATACAGCGCACATCGCCTCGCGAGTTGTTTCAGGGCTAAGCCTCCTCCTTCGATGTAAGTCGCAATCGCACCGCCCACGCTGCAGAAAGCTTCCGCAATCATGAACGCTGGCATGATGTAAGGATTACTAATGTGCTTTAGCCGGGCAGCTATTGCTGCAGCCCATGGAACACCGAAACCGATGAGGAAAAAGGCAACAAGTGACGCGCTTGATCGCGAGATAATCGTGCAATGTCGTGTGTTCGTACCAGAAGTCTGCAAGGTCATGAACGGCTCCAGAATACTGCAACCTTCCAGGTCAAGAACGCCTAGGTAGCTCATGTCTTGCGAATAACATTGCCGATGCATTCATTTTTTAATTTCGGAGATAGGGACAGAAATCTGCCTGTCGAAAACTCAAGCCCGGTCAGGAATGGCCGCCTTTTTCATTGCCCATAAAGACACTTCTCGGCTTTATACATCCCCGGTGTCGAAACTTTGAATCGCTGCGCGTCGTAACAGTGATAGGGGCAATAGGAAAATTCTGCTTTCCGTGCAGACAAGATTGTTGCTTACTAGATAAACGGACAGGAAACGGAGAAGTCCATTGGCAACGCATGCTGCGCACGTGCACGAAGCTCCCAAGCCGAGATTTCGACCTCAGCCGCTGATTGCAGCTGTCTTACTGGCCATGATGGCCTGGCTAGCATGGGGCGCGGCGCTGCGCGAGTCTGTCACCTTCGATGAACTGGCTCACGTCGGCGCCGGACTCAGCTATTGGCAGACATTCGATCTTCGGCTGAATGAAGAACACCCGCCGTTAGCGAAGCTACTGGCTGGCTTGCCGCTGGCGCTCCGCCATACCTATGCCGACTATAACCATGTCTCATGGACGGTCAGCCGAAGCTTCTTCCCTGCCTACATGGGCCAATGGATCTTCGGCGAGTACATTCTCACGCGCTGGAACGACCCTGCCACCGTGCTCAAGTGGGCACGATTCCCCATGCTCGTGCTGACAGTCGCGCTCGGATGGCTTATTTACGTTTACGGATCGCGAATCGGCGGACCGTGGGGCGGAATTCTGCCCCTGATCGCTTATGTGACCGCGCCCGTCTTCCTCGTGTTTGGCCCGCTCGTGCTCACCGACCTTGCGATCACCTTGTTCTCGTTGTGGACACTGTGGCGCTTCGCGGAGTTGTGGCAGAATCCCTCGCGCCGGAACAAAGCGTGGTTCGCGATCGCTCTCGCCGGAGCACTGTTATCGAAATTCTCCGCCGGGCTTCTTTTCTTCGCCTTTCTCGGATTCTCGCTCAGCACTCGCTGGCGCCCGGTACCAGGGCAGCCGACAACGCGAGAAGAAGCGCGCCTCTGGCGTCGCGCTCGCTGGCGTACCACTTTCGCCGGAGTGTTATGGGCCGCTGCAATCGTCTACGTTGTTTACTTCGTTTTTTCGTGGCGCCAGAGCAACGATGCACTCTCCCTGCTAGGCAGCGGTGCGGCCACCGCGCCGTTACGCCGTTTGCTGATGCCGCCCTGGTTATACCTGCGCGGCATGGCCATGGTCGCTATCACCGTAAGTCGACCAGCCTACGTGCTCGGGCACCTTCACATGCACGGGGTCTGGTACTACTTCCCGGTCCTGTTCGTGTTGAAATCGCCTCTCGGATTTCTCACCCTACTAGCGCTTGCTGCGATCCTGGCGATGCGATGGAAACGGCTGCAGCCAGCACCGGCGCCGCTGATCACGACCGAAGTCCAGACGCACTGGCGCGTGCTCTGGGTCTCGCTGATCGTGCTGAGCTTCCTATGCATCCTGAGTCACCTGAATGTCAGCTTCCGGCACTTCAGCCTTCCGCTGGTTCTCTCGATGCTGATGCTCGCTCCGCTTCCTGCCATGTTGCAGCGCTTTCGTGCGAGCGCTCCGCCAATCGCCGTGGCAGCTACGGCTCTGGTCGCCGTTTCTGTAGTCGGCATGCTCTGGGTAGCGGTTCGGCAGTATCCGTACTACATGCCATTCGTCAATTCGTTATCGCTGGGCCGTCCCGCTTACGCTCTGATGAGCGATTCCAACGTGGACTGGAATCAGGCCTTGCCCGACGTAGCCCAATTCGCGCGGCAGCACGGCGTTCACAATCTCAAGATTGACGAATACGCGGTCACTGAGAGCTGGGCCTCTGTCCCCGGCTCCGAGTTGTGGGACTGCCAATATCCCACGACTGAAGATGCTGGCCGCTGGGTCGTCGTCTCTGCCGACATGATCATGGACAGTCACAACTGCGCGTGGCTGATGCAATATCCGAACCAGTCCATGGGCGGCGGAGCGATGTATGCCGTACAGCTCCCGGTGGTAATCCCTGCCGCGGGCACGCCGGGTGGTCCTCCCACCACGAGTGACACGCACATGATGTTTGGAGGCAGCTTCCCCCGCGAGCCTCGGATCATGTTTCAGGAACTGATGCGCGATCCCGACAGACTTCCCGGCTTCATGCGCGAGATGATGACGCAATGGCAGGCAGAGCAGGCGAAACGCAGACAAAAGAAGTGAGCGAATCACGTAATCGGGTAATCGGGAAATCGAAAAACCGGAGAATCGGCAAATCGCGATTCCCTATCTCTCGTTCAGTTCGAAGGTTTCTGATCTCGATCTTAGCTTTTCCGATTCCCCGATTTCTCTCCGTGCTTCCGTGTCTCCGTGGTGAAAGATCATCCCTTGTTTTCCTCTCCTTTCCACAGCAAACGCGCGAACGTCACAACTTCTGCACAGCCTTGCCCGGCTTTTGACTTGTTCGCAACACCGGGGTAGTTCAAAGTCTCTTCATTCGCGAGTGCAGATGTCCTGAGCGTCTCGCGCGGGTTCAGAGTCAGACTTCAGGCGCTTGCCGTACCCCAGCAAGTCAAAGGCTTGCCGGGGACCCCGGCGCAAGGAGAATGACAAAGTCGGACCCAAGGCGATGCAAACGTTGTTCCGGTGCGCCAGCGCCGAAATGACTTAGCAGTCCTTTTCGAGCGAGGACGGCTGCGGTTCGGCTTCAGGTTCGCTTGAAACCGGCTGGCACAGATTCGTTGCAGCGAAAGCCGTGACGAATCGATTCGCAGCAGCGAAAGCTGACGCGAATGAGAATCCTGCGAATGTCGTGCAAGCGGTCAGGGATTTCAGAGATGAAGTTCACGGCCAGCGATAAGCGACAGATCGATAATCGATGCGCCTCCCGCGTATTGAGTTAGGATTCACGGCCAGCAGGTGGCGGCTTGAGCCAATCGGATCCGCTAACTGCTATTCACGGCGGGGCACACTCCCAGCCGTGGAAAACGGCAGTCAAATTGGACGCCCAGGATAACTGCCTTAGAGCGCGGCCGTGTGGCTGGCATGGCCGCGCTTAACTTTTGTTAGCTGTCAGCTCTCAGCCGTCAGCTTTCAGCTAAACCAATCCGCGCATGCAATTCTTAAGTCCTTCGCCTATTGTTCGCTCAGCTGTTTTGCTGCATAATGACCAAACCTCTTCCGCGATGACTCCGCCGTTTTCTGTCTGGAAAAATTATTTTGATTTCGTCCGCGTTTCCCTCAGGGGTTTTGCAATTCTGCGGATGACTTGTTTTGTTTGTCCGCGCATGATGAACACTCTTCTTCAGAACAAGCCGAGAGCCGACCGCTGATGGCCGAGAGCTATCTGATTGAGAGACTGACCGACTGAGAGACTAGTGATTTGGCCACCACCGATTACAGCAGCGTAGATCGCGGTTTACCTTCGAGCATGGATGCTGAGCGCTCCATCCTCGGCGCCATTCTGCTCGACAACAATTCCTATTTCCAGGCTTCGCAGAAGCTGCGCGCCGACGATCTTTCCATCGACTCGCATCGCCGAATCTACGCGCGCATCATCGAGATGATGGAGGCCAACCGCTCGGTTGACATCATCACGCTTTCCGAAGAACTGCGCACGCAGCAGCAACTGGAAGCTGTAGGCGGCGTCGCCTATCTCGCATCGCTGACTGACGGAGTTCCGCCACGCCCGAACATTGAGCACTACGTCAAGATCGTCAAAGACAAGGCGCTGCTGCGCGGACTGATCAATCTCTCGAACGTATCGATCTCGCGCGCGCTGGAGCAGTCAGAAGCGGTCGAAAGCATTCTGGGCGAAGCTGAGCAGGGGCTGATGCGTCTCTCCGAAGACGCGATCTCCACCGGTTTCGTCGACGTGAATCAGATCGTGCAGGAAAAGTTCGGCTCGATCGACGCGCTCGTCAATCGAGGCCACGGCGTCTCCGGCCTCTCGACGCACTACTCCGATCTCGACGAAAAGCTCAACGGCCTGCAGCCTTCGGACTTAATCATCGTGGCCGCGCGCCCTTCGATGGGCAAGACTGCCTTCGCAATGAACATCGCCGAGAACGCCGCGGTGCTGGGCGGCAAGACCGTCGCCATCTTCTCGCTGGAAATGTCGGCGGAATCGCTGCTGCAACGCATGGTGTGCTCGCATGCGCGCGTCGATTCTCACCGCATGCGCACTGGTTTCCTCGATCGCGCCGACCGCCAGCGCGTGATGGAATCCGTCGGCCACCTGATGGAGACCAAACTCTTCATCGACGACACGCCCGGCATCTCGCTGCTGCAGATGCGCGCCAAGGCGCGCCGCCTGAAGCAATCGCAAGGCACGCTGGACCTGATCATCATCGACTATCTGCAGTTGATGTCTTCGGATGTGATCGGCAACAAGCGCTACGAGAACCGCAACCAGGAAGTGTCGGCCATCTCGCGTGGACTGAAATTGCTCGCGAAAGAGATGCACGTGCCGGTGATTGCGCTCTCGCAGTTGAGCCGCGCTCCCGAAGCGCGCACCGGCGATCACAAGCCGCAGCTCTCCGACCTGCGCGAATCAGGGTCGATCGAGCAGGACGCCGACGTCGTCTGCTTCATCTTCCGCCCGGAAGTTTACGAGAAAGACGACACGAAGAAAGCGGAACTCGAGGGCCAGGCGCAGATCGTCATCGCCAAGCAACGTAACGGCCCGACAGGAACCGTCCACATGGTTTTCCTGAAGAAGTACACGCGTTTTGACCAGGCGCAAATGGGCGGCGACAACTTCGACTCTGGAGAATAGCTGAGGATTAGTGGTCGCGCGCCCTCGACCGGGTTGATCTCTTACGACGCCTTCTCCTCGCGCCTGTTCGCCAATCTGAACCAGTTCGCCGGTGTTTTCACTAGATCTCTGAATCCCACCGAGGATGCGAGCGTCCTGTTCTCAGCTTCCCCGCCACTTTTCCTATTCCCATCGACGCCTTCACGAAGCTGTTGATCTTAACTGTGTGCGCCACTCGAACGGTTTTCAGCCAGTGAAGGCCACTGCTGATCGCGCATCCGCATTGCGAACAATCGGGGTCGCCGCCGAAAATGCAGGGCTCCACGCGCGTCCGTAGATCCGCCGAGAAGTTCGTCGACATCGTCGAAAAAATGCACTCGCTCGGTTTCGTCGGAGGAGCCTGCATGGCCTGCGCAATGCCGGCATTCATGAGCAACTTGGGATAATTCGGCTGCAGGCGGCGCAACTCTCCGGCTACGAATTGCCGTTGCTCGGCGCTCAACATCTCCGGAGTTTGCTCGCCTTTCTGCGGAGTGTAAAGACTCGCCCACATGCGTCTGACCTCCGGCCGCGCATTCCAAAAGGCCAGATACTCCTCCAGATACTCGCGCCTCTCCAACATCGACCGCGTAATTGTCCAGTGGACGGCAATCCCGCATCCGCTGATGTTTTTCAGGATGCGCTCATAGGTCGCGGGATGCCGACGCACATCATGATGCTCCGGCAGTCCGTCGACAGAGACCGTTACGCCAACATTGCGGATCGCCATCCACTCGCGCGGAATTGGAATCACCGCGCTGGTCACGACCATGGTGTAGACGTTCATCCCACTCAAGATTGGCAGCAAGCGGCTAAGTTCGCGATGGCGCACGAGTGGCTCGCCACCGACAAGCGATAAATGTACCGGCCGGTATTGGCGAACCAGATCGACGATTCTCTCGACCAGTTCGTCGCCGCGATAGTCACTCAGGCTGCGAAGATTGACCTCGCCGCCCAGGTGATTTTCGCCGTAGGCATAGCACCCCGGACAATGCAGCGGGCATTCACGCGTAACCTCGATCGACATCATAGGGGTGCTGCCACCGAGGATGGACTTCCATGCGCTGAGAAGTTCTACAGGGCGTAACCCAGGTTTGCCTTTTGTACGGCTCACAAATACCTGCCTCTCTGCCGTCGAGGGCATGAATCCTCGCTTAGGGTAGATGCAGGCCGCGATGGCTGGTTTTACCAGATCACGAAAGGGTTATTCAGAGAGATGGTTCAGCGCCGGGTGTAAGCGTTCTTGCCTAAGCTGCCTGCCAGGATCCACGCGGTTCCGCACATTGCCGTCGCTACAAACATGCTGGTCCATTCGTTGCCGTTATGCGACGCGGCAACCACTCTCGGCAAGTGCAGTGAGAAGACGAAGAGGAAGAACATGAGGCCGAGCATCGCGGTCGCTAATCGGGCCAGTATCCCCGTGACCAGCGCCAATGCCGTAGCGAAGAACGCCACTCCGATGAAGTAGGCCCAGAAGAGATGCCAGGGCACCCATTGTTGCACGAGCGTGGCGACGAATTGCGCATACATAAAATGTTGGACGCCGACGACTACCAGCAAACTCGCTAAACCGATCCGCACGGCAATCATCAGGCTTTGTTTCAGACGTCCGCCGGCAGATGAATGCGCGACCAATGCCCAGGCGCCGCTACAGATCCCGACAATCTCGAAGCCGCTGGTCCATGGTCCCGGATCATGCAGATTCGTGGCCAGCATCGGCGCGTGTATGAACACGATGCGCGCTGCCATCACAACGCCCACGAGCGCCGCCATCAAGCGCACATTTGTGTTCGCCGCGATACTCACTCCGCCGGCACAAAAGATCGCGCCTGCTATCCACGCCCACAAGAGGCGTCCCGGAAAGAAAGGCGGGCCAATGAGGTGAGGATTCGCGGAATGAGCGTAAAACAGGGACTGAATCCCAAAGGCAACAATGGCGAGGCCGAAAAAAACACGCCCAGTCTTGAAAAGGATATCCGTGTTTGCGAGTTGTCCAGTTCGCTCCGAGGGTTGAACGAGTACACGGCTGATTACTGCGGCTTCATTTCCCATAACGCAATTGAACCTTCAGCAAGAAGCGGAGTATTGTCCCCACGGAGAAACGTACGAGAGCTGGCGGATGATGTCATCTGCGTTATATGGGTGTAAATATCCACTTAGCGTTCAAAGTGGCGACCACTTTCTGCGGCCTCCGCTACCAACGCGGTTCCTCAGTTTTCCGCCTGAGAGTAATTCTGCTCTCGCCCGCTATAATCAATGCAGATCAGTTGATGGAAGGTTCATGCGTCCTATCTGGGCGGAGATTTCGCGCAGCGCACTCCGGCACAATCTGAAAGCAGTTCAGCAGCACATCGGTCCCAACGTTACTGTTTGCGCGGTGGTTAAAGCCGACGCCTACGGACATGGCTCGGTGGGCTGCGCGCGCGTGCTCGAAGGCGAAGGCGTCGAGTGGTTCGGCGTGACCGGCACCGAAGAGGGCGTTCGCCTGCGTGATGGAGGCATTCACGGACGCGTGCTCCTGCTCTCCGGTTTCTGGCAGGGCGAAGCGGAAGAGGTCGTGCACCAGCGCCTGACTCCTGCGGCCTACGATCTCTGGCAGATCAGCGCTCTGGAAGAAGCTGCTGCGAAAGCCGCACTGACGGAACCATTTCGTTTTCATCTGAAGCTCGACACGGGTATGTCGCGCCTGGGCATCAGCATGAGCGATCTGCCCAAAGCCATTGAGCAGATCCGGCAGTCGCCACACCTGAAGTTGGAAGGCGTTTTCTCGCACCTGGCGTCGGCCGAGGTGCTTGATTCAGCCGCTATGGCCGAGCAGGAAGCCAACTTCGATCATGCCAGAGAAACGATCATCGCTTCCGGGCTGGAGCCCGACTACGTCCATCTGGCGAATACTTCCGGCACCATCGGCCGCCCAGAGGCGCGCTTCAACATGGTGCGTCCCGGACTTGCGCTTTATGGCTACACGCTCCCATTCATGCGCAATCATGCGCCGGCTACTGTGTTCCCTTATGTGGACTTGAAGCCAGCGCTCTCGTGGAAGACACGCATTGTGTCGCTTCGCGACCTACCTTCCGGAAGACCGGTTGGTTACGGTGGAACCTACGTCACGACGCGCCCCACGCGCATCGGCGTACTTCCGGTTGGCTATGCTGACGGACTCAACCGTGCGCTTTCGGGCAAGGGTCGCTTTCATGCTCGTGGCTGCCAGGTACCCATCCTCGGACGCGTTTCTATGGACCTTACTGTCGTGGACGTCACGGACATCCCGAACGCCGCCTTAGGCGACGAAGTCTGCCTGATCGGCGGCTTCAACGGCTGCAGCGTCACTGCATGGGATCATGCGAAGCTCGCCCATACTATCCCCTACGAGATCCTGTGCAACATCAGCAAGCGCGTACTGCGGCAGATGGTGGATTGATCTAGCCTTACGCAACTGCAGTTCCGCGTTTTCCTGCCGGCGGCAGGATTTTCCACGCCACGGATTCCGCAGATCTATAATCCTGCTGTTTCAGGAGACGATAGATGCTTGCCACTCATCGATTCCGATTCCAGCGTTGCCTGCTCCTTCCTTTCATCGTCAGCGCGTGCATCGCGACAGTCGCCCAATCCCCCGCAAATCAGCCCCCGGTAAAGCACAATAACTATTTGTCTCGACCTCTTCCTGCCGTCTATCAGCACTGGCTTGACGAGGACGTGCGGTGGATCATCACCGACGAAGAGGGCGGAACGTTTAAGAAGCTCACTACAGATGACGAGCGCAAGCACTTCGTCGAGCAGTTCTGGCTGCGTCGCGACCCGACTCCTGGTACCGCCGAAAACGAATTCAAAGAAGAGCATTACCGGCGGATTGCCTACTCAAATGTTCATTTCGCCGCGCAAATCATGGGTGCTTTGACCGATCGTGGGCGAATTTACATCCGCTATGGACCTCCTGACGAGATACATGCGCAGACAGAAAACGGCATCCCTAAGCAAATCTGGCACTACGAGGCATTCTCCAGTTCGGGATATATCGTCTCTGAAGGAAACGCGCCGCGTGGCAACAACAAAGTTAACCTTGAATTCGTTGACGACTGCCGATGCAATGAGTATCGGTTGCAAACTCCGGAGCCAAAATAGCCCCGAACAGGCTCGATTCTGTTGGAGCCCTGGGCTGCGAATAACTCCCCGCTTGGCAAGACGTCTGTTCTCGGAGCACAATAACGCCTGCCTCGGAGCAAGCGATGAAAAGCCTGTTGGATGCCGTTCGCGCCGGCGACATCGATGGGGTGCGCGCCAACTTATCAGCCGATTCGAGCTGTGCACGGTTGAAGGACGAGAACGGCATCTCCGCCGTGCTCCTCGCGGCCTATTACGGCCAGCCGCTTATCGCCAACCTGCTCATCGAGCGCCATCCAGATCTCGACATCTTTGAGGCCAGCGCTACCGGCCGGCTGGAACGTGTTCGCAATATATTGGATAAGCAGCCCGATCTCATTAGTGCCTACTCCAATGACGGCTGGACCGCTCTCCACCTTGCCGCCTTCTTCAAGCAGCCGCAACTCGTGGCGCTTCTCATCGAACGCGGGTCCGACATAGCGGCGCGATCCCGCAACCAAATGGCGAATCTGCCACTGAATGCCGCGGTCGCCTCAGGCAGTTACGAAGCCGCAGCTCTTCTGATTGAGCACGGCGCCGACGTGAATTCTCGCGGCAGTTCGGCTTCCGTGCCTCTGCACAGCGCAGCCGCTAACGGCGATCTTCGACTGATCGAGCTCCTGCTTGCTCACGGCGCCGACGTGAACGCTAAGATGGACTCCGGCGTCACGTCTCTTACGCTCGCTCTCGAACGCAACCACGAAGACGCTGCGGCGTTACTGCGATCCAAGGGGGCGGTGGAGTAAGCAAACCCCTCTTAGCTTCCTTTGTGATCCTCTGTGCCTTTGTGGTGAGATTTGTTTTACTCCAACTTTGTTATGATTTCCTGAGTGCTCCGCAGCTATTCAAAATGGATGTACGAGTGGGAGACGCGTCTCACTACGCGTGATACCAATCGCGTGGTCCGGCCCTTTGACTGGGGGGCTGACTGGACCAGCGGCTGGCCGGGCGTCAATGGCAATTTCGCCCGCGACGGCGCTGCTGCCGAGAAGTTCTTTCACGAACTGAACACCCATCTCGTCGCGCACAGTGACGACTTCTTCGCCTATCGCACGCCAACCGATTTCCGTCTCGAACAGCGCGAAGTCCAGCGGTTCGGCACGGGCGCAAGCACACAGCAAGAACCGAAGAAGAAGGAAATCGGCACCTTCCTGCGCTTTACTTCGCCGGTGCACTCACCGTTTCCAGAAAACAACCTGGTCAACGCGCGCTGGTTCCCGGCCAAAGGCAAGCGCGCGATGATCGTGCTTCCCCAGTGGAATGCTGACGCGATCAGTCACAACGCGCTCTGCAGTATCTTCAACTGGTTCGGCGTCGCAGGCCTGCGGCTCAGCATGCCGTATCACGACATTCGCCGCCCGGCGGAGCTCGAGCGCGCCGACTATGCTGTCTCGGCGAACATTGGCCGGACTTTCGTCCGCTGCGCGCCAGGGCATTGCCGACATTCGTGCGTCCATCGACTGGCTGGAAACGCAGGGCTACACGGAGTTCGGGATTCTCGGCACCAGTCTCGGATCGTGCTATGCCTTCATCGCCAGCGCGCATGACTCGCGACTGAAGGTGAATGCCTTCAATCACGCGTCCACTTATTTCGGAGATGTGGTCTGGACGGGCCAATCCACGCGGCACATCCGCGCGGGGATCGAGGACGTGATCTCGCTCGAATCGCTGCGACAGTCGTGGCTGGCGATCAGCCCGATGGCGTATTTCGACAAGTACGCACGCTGGCCCAAGAAGTCGCTGATTGTGTATGCGAAATATGACCTGACGTTCCTTCCGCAGTTTTCAGAGCAGGTGGTGGAAGAGTTCGAGCGCTGGGACTTGAACCATCGCGTCGCGATCCTTCCCTGCGGCCACTACACGACCGGCGAGACACCGTACAAATTCATGGATGCGTGGCACATCGGGCGATTTGTGCGCAGCGCGTTTCGATAATTCACCGCACGCGGACAGGAATGTCCGCGCCACACAACCAAATACAGATCCCTCGCGGGCTGCGCGCGTACTTTCTCTCTCCGTGTCAGCGTTCCATCCACTCGGCCATTGGATCGTGAGGATCGTCCTCGCGCAGGCCGCGAATGACTCCCGCCTGATCTTCAGCACTGCGATTCTGGCTCGCTTTGGCCTTCCCGATCAGCCGCGTGACTGGTATCTCGATCCCGACGATGGCGCCGAGCTGCTTTTCGATGTAATCGGGTGGGGCATCGCTCACGGCCCAGGGCTGAGGGCGGGGCAATTCGAACTTTTCGGTGAGCCGCGACACCAGTCCGTGCAACCACCGCGCATCTTCAATGATGCGCAGTGAACCATAGGCGTGTACGACAACGTAGTTGTAGGTCGGCACCACTTTCCCGTGCTCGCGCTTGGCCTCGTACCACGACGGCGAGATGTAAGCCTGCGGGCCGCCAAAGATCACCAATGCCGGCGTCTGTTTGTCGAAGTCCTTCCAGACGGAGTTCCCACGTGCAACGTGGCAGCGCAAGGTCCCGAGGGGCGCAGGCTGCGGATCGTATTCAAAGGGAACGTGATTGGCCGAAAGCCCGACAGTGGTGAGTGCAACCAGCGTCCCCAGGGGGTAGCCGCGCATTACTTCCTGCAAGACTTCGGGGCGACTCTCTTCAAAATGAGGAGGTAGATACATCGTGCCATTGATGATGGCATGGCGAGTGCCATACGACAATTGCGTCATGGGGGAGTACCCCCTCCCCCTGGGTGCCGTTAACCTGCCGCAATGCAACAACTTGGCGCGGAGGTTCTGCCAGCTCCCGCACAATAAAGGACTTAGCAGTCAAAATATTGAAAGGAAAGAAGTTGTTAGTTGTTGATTGTTAGTTGTTAGAAAAAGCAAATCCTAACGCCCACCCACGCCAACAGAAGGCGAGGGTGGGGCACCCGAAGAAGCCTAGGCGCCAGAATCCCTTCTAGATTCCTTCTATTTCCAGAGTAGCAATTTCGAGGGGACCTACTAGACACTTTGGCGAAGTTTATTTCTGTCGTGATATGAGGTAGTTGCAGAGAATTTGAGTGGAAACGGGTCTTGACAAGAAAATTGGACGTTGGAGACAGGTGCCCGCCCCTGCCGGGGCTCGTGGATCTATTTCGTTTGCTTACCCAGCGCTCACGCGCTGGGCTTGCGAATGTCGCCGCTCCGCGGCTCATCGAGCAATACTGGCAACTAGCGCTGGCAACTAGCAACTGCCAACTATCTGTTCTTCCAAACCGGCTTTCTCTTCTCCAGCACCGCGCGGAGGCCTTCCTGCGCGTCTTCGAGGTCCATCAACTGATTCAGGTAGATGCTTTGCGACTTTTTCATCGCTAGTTCCAGCGGCAATCCCATGGTGGTGCTGATCACCTTCTTCGTCATTTCCAACACAGGCGCGCTGAATTCGCTGATGCGTGCCAGCACTTCTTCGAGCGTTTTATCCAGGTCTTTTTCCGCGACGACGCGGTTGATGAATCCGAGGTTATAGCCCTCTTCAGCGGAGATCGCCTGCCCGGTCAGGATCAGCTCGTAGGTCTTTTTCGGTCCAATGAGCTGCGGCAACATGACGGCGGCGAACGGCGGAAACACGCCCATCTTCACTTCCGGCTGCGCGAAACGCGCGTTGGGCGTGGCGATGATCACGTCGCCGAAGGCCACCAGTTCCGACCCGGCGCCGATGGCCGGCCCATTGACGGCCACAATCAACGGCTTGGAAATTTCGCTGATCGCCGTGAATACCCGCGTGAAGGCGTCCAGGGTCTGGAAGACGCGTTCGGGGCGCGAATCTTCGACCGAGATGCCGGCGGAAAACGTCTTCTGCGACGAATCCAGCATGATGCACTTGATGTCGCCGCGGCCGTTGAGGCTCTCAATGGCCTCGGCCAGCTCGGTCATCATCGGCACGGTCAGGACGTTATATTGCGGATGGTTCAGCGTGATCTTCGCGACAAACGTCTGCGTGTTGAACTGAATGAACTTGTAGACCTTCTGCGTCTGCGTTTCGGTGCCGGCAGCACTCACGTCGGCCTCCTGATTCGAGTATGTTCCCCGCGCATTATCGGCTGGAACGCGGCCTGCTCACAATACTTCCCGGCGTCTGAGGGTACATGTACGTTGGCGTTGCTGATGCATCGTCCAAAATCGCCCTTTTTTATAGACCATGCGTTAGCGCAGAATTCTCTACGCAACCGTACAAATCAGACCGGAGCAAACGAATGAAAACATTCACGAAGTGTGCGGGGATCCTTGTGCTCACCGTGCTGGGAGCGTTTATCACGCCCAGCCTCGTCGCCGAAAATCAGCCGCATATGCGCGCCGCGCTTGAGCACCTGCAGGCCGCGAAGGCCGAACTGGAAGCCGCCGAACACGATAAGGGCGGACATCGCGCCAAGGCGCAACAACTGACGCAAGATGCGATAGAAGAAGTGAAAGCTGGCATCAATTTCGACAACAAGCACTCGCAGACGCACTCGCCGAATCCGAAGCCGGTTGCATCCGGACAAGCTAGCGGAAAATAGTCGCTTTCTAGCGATGGTGCCCTTCCCCAGGTTAGCGTCCAACGGACGGACGCGAACCTGGGGCACCACTCTACCCAACGCTTCTGTGTACTCTGTGTCTCTGTGGTGAAAATCTCCTGACGGCGCGTAAAATACTCCCATGAAGATCGCCATTGGGGCGGATCACGCTGGGTTCGAACTCAAGCAGAAAATCAGGGACCATCTCCAAAGCCAGGGATTTGAGGTTCTCGACGAGGGGACGAATTCGCCTGATTCGGTCGATTATCCCGACTACGCGCTCAAAGTAAGTGAAGACGTGACCGGCCAACGTGCCGATCTTGGCATCCTGGTCTGCGGGACGGGCATTGGCATGTCGATCGCCGCGAACAAAGTGCCCGGCATTCGCGCTGCCCGGGCCGTCAGCGAAACCGACGCCCAGCTAAGCCGCGAACACAACGACGCCAACGTGCTTACCCTGGGCGCTCGCGTCACCGCCAGCGATCTGGCGCAGCGCATTGTGGACGTCTGGCTGAAGACTCCGTTTCTGGCGGGCCGTCATGCGCGGCGGGTAGACAAAATCAGCGAGATTGAGAAGGCGGAAGCTGTGGCGGCAAGTACTCTCAACCCAGGTTAGCGTCCAAAAAGCACGACGCGAACCTTCACCCCACCGAGCCAAACACGGGCTCGTCGGGGGCCCCGAACCTGGGGCACCCAGCGTTTAGCTGAACGCCCGAAGAGCTGAAAAACTGAAGTACTGATGAACTGATCGACTGATAGACTAAAAAACTGAGAGACCTCCATGACCTCCAACCGCATGTCCCGCCCGCTTTCTGAAGTTGATCCCGACGTAGCCAATGCCATTGCCAATGAAGAACGACGCCAGCATGAGGGCCTCGAGCTGATCGCGTCCGAGAATTTTGTCAGCGAAGCTGTGCTCGAAGCCATGGGGTCGGTTTTCACCAATAAATATGCGGAAGGCTATCCGGGGAAACGTTATTACGGCGGTTGCGAGTTTGCCGATGTGGTGGAGAATCTTGCGCGCGACCGCGCCAAGCAGCTTTTTGGAGCCGAGCACGCCAACGTGCAGCCACACTCCGGGTCGACCGCCAACATGGAAGCACTCGGCGCGGTGCTCAAGCCTGGCGATACGATCCTAGGCTTGAATCTTGCGCATGGCGGCCACCTCACGCACGGGCATCCGCTGAACTTTTCCGGCAAGACGTATCGCATTGTTCCTTACGGCGTCACCAAGGACACCGAAACCATCGACTACGACGAGCTCGAGCAGATTGCCGAGCGCGAGCATCCCAAGCTGATCATCGGCGGCGGCAGCGCCTATGCGCGCATCATCGACTTCGCTCGTATGCGCGCGATCGCGGATAAGGTTGGCGCGATCTATATGGTCGATATGGCGCACTTTGCTGGACTGGTTGCCGGAGGCGTGCATCCATCGCCAGTGCCGCATGCGCACATCGTTACGACTACGACGCACAAGACGCTGCGCGGTCCACGTGCGGGGATGATCTTGAGTCGGCAGGATTATGCGCAGGCTATCGATAAGACCGTATTTCCTGGCGATCAGGGTGGACCGCTCGTACACATCATCGCGGCCAAAGCCGTCTGCTTCCTCGAAGCGATGCAGCCGGACTTCAAAGATTATGCGCGCCAGGTGGTTGCGAACGCCAAGGTGCTGGCAGAAACGCTGCAGGCCGAAGGCTACCGCATCATCTCGGGTGGCACCGATACGCACGTCATGCTCGTGGACGTGTTCTCCAAGGGAATGCTGGGCAGCGAAGCTGAAAAGGCGCTGGGCGAAGCGGGCATCACGGTGAACAAGAACGCGATTCCGTTCGATACCAATCCGCCGATGAAGCCCAGCGGAATTCGTCTTGGGTCGCCTGCGCTCACTACTCGCGGCATGAAGGAAGCGGAGTTCCGGCAGATTGGACGCTGGATTGCCGATGCGCTCGATCATCGCACCGATGCGCAACAGCTTGCTCGAATCCGCCGACAGGTGCACGAACTGGCTGACCATTTCCCGCTGTATGCGGAACGACGGGCGCGCGCGCTGGCGCCGGTCGCGGTAAGCTAAGATCGCGGTTCACGTTGGGCAGTCGATCCCGGCTGCCCTGCTATCCAACCCACAATTTCGCCTACGCTGCTCCGGTCATTTACCATTCCAGTGACACTCAGTACCCGCATCCTTCGGAGGTGCCCAGACATGTCTGGCATTCGCCTACTCATCGCACTTTTATTGATTTCGTTTGCACTACCTGCGCTGTCGCAAGCGCCTGCATCCACCGCCTCGAAAACCGCTCCTGCGGAAGGCGCCAACGTTCTTGTCGATCGCGTCGGCAACACCGGTTTTCTGCAGTTGCATGCCGAGAGTTTTAACTCGCTCGATCCGAAACAGAAGGAGCTCGCTTACTGGCTCTCGCAGGCGTCGATCGCCATCGACCCGATCATCTACGATCAGCTTTCGGCTTATGGCATTCGTCAGAAGCGGCTGCTGGAAGAAATCGTTGCGCATCCGCAGGGCATCGATCCAGCGACGATGAAGAAGATCAGCGACTTCGCCAAGCTGTTCTGGGCGAACCGTGGGAATCACAGCGCGGAGACATCGCAGAAGTTCTTGCCTGATTTCGGCTTCCAGGAACTACAGAAGGCCGCTGATCAGGCCTTCAAGAATGGCGCGTTCCGAACTCCCTATGGTGACCAGCCTGCGCTGGCTTCGGCAGATGCCGTTGCCAAAGAAGTCAGTGATCTGAAGGCGTCGCTCTTCGATCCGAACTTTGAGCCGATGAATACTGCTAAATCTCCGCAAGGCGGCAAGGACATTATCCAGGCGAGCGCCAACACTTTTTATGATGGCGTCACTCTCGCCGATCTTAAGGATTTCAAAGCGAAGTACCCGCTGAACTCACGCGTGGTGAAGGGTCCGGACGGCCAGTTGAAGGAAGAGGTTTATCGGGCCGGAACGCCTGACGGTTCCGTTCCTCCGGGTCTGTACGCGGTTTATTTGAAGAAGGCCAATGAGGCGCTTGCGAACGCGCAAAAGGTGGCCGACCCCAAGCAGGCGCAGGTGATTGGGGATCTCATCCGCTTCTACCAGACTGGCGAGTTCGCCGACTGGCTCAAGTTCGGCCAGGACTGGGTGCAGAACAATCCCACGGTCGACTTCGACAACGGCTTCATCGAGGTGTATCGCGATGCGGCCGGGCAGAAGGGCAGCTCGCAGAGCTTTGTCACCATCACCGACAAGCCCCTCACGGCGAAGATGGAGGCGCTTGCCGCTAATGCCGCTTACTTCGAGCAACACGCTCCCTGGGCCGATCAATACAAGAAGACGCAATTCACGCCACCTACCGTCAAAGCCGTGGAAACGCTGATCGAAACCGGCGACTTCCATGTGAATACCATTGGCGACAATCTGCCGAACGAGAATGAGATTCGCGAGGCATACGGCAGCAAGAACTATCTATTCACCGCCGCCAGCCGCGCTTTCGATCAGGCTGGGCAGCACAAAGGGATCCGTGAGTTTGGCGCCACGCCCGAAATCATCGAGCGCGACATCAAGTACGGACAGGAAGCGGAAGAGTTGCATACCGCCATGCACGAAGTGATTGGCCACGGCTCCGGCAAGTTGAGTCCCCGGCTGAAAAATGGCTCGGAAGCTGAGCTCAAGGAATATTTCTCTACGCTGGAAGAGGCCCGTGCTGACCTGATGTCCCTGTGGAATGCCTTCGATCCGAAGCTCAAAGAACTCGGCCTCGTTTCCAACCAGGACGAAGTCGCCAAGGCCATGTACGACTCGGCCGCGTTGGTGATGCTCACGCAACTTCGCCGCATCCCACACGGCGACACCATCGAGGAAGATCACGCGCGCAATCGAGCGCTCATCGCCAACTACATCATGGATAAGACCGGCGCGATACGGATGTTCGACCGCGATGGCAAGACCTACGTTGAGGTCACCGACTATAAGAAAATGCACGAGGGCGTGGGCGAATTGCTGGCCGAGATCATGCGCATCAAGGCGGAAGGCGACTACAACGCCATCAAGGCGCTGGTCGACAAGTACGGAGTGCACTTCGATCCCAAGGTTCGCGATCAGGTCGTTGCGCGATATAAGACGCTAAACCTTCCCACGGACTGGGCCGGAATCAATCCGCTGCTGACGGCGAAGGTCGGGAAGAGCGGCAAAGCAGAGAACATCACAATGTCTTATCCCCGCGATGCCGGTGAAGCAGTATCTGACGTATGGAGCGATGTACGACGAGGGGCTGAAGGCGAAGTAGCAGGAACAGGCAGCTCACCCCGCCCTTTCGCCAAAAGATGGCGAATAGGACGGGGCACCCTTACAGTGTCTTACGACCTGCTTCCCAGCTAAGGACGCGTCAGGAAAATCGGCAGTCCGATCTTGTGGTCGTACTTCGGACGATAGCGCTCCGTGTTGTACATGGAAGCGATGTCCACCTTGCGCGGTCCGAGCTTCGGATCGGGAATCGGCACCATCGCGTAGCGGCCTTCGTTGATGGCTGACATCAATCCGCTCTTGCCCTCTTCGAGCGCGTCCATGGCCATGTTCGCGAAGGTAATGGCCACCAAGCGATCGACGAAGTCCGGACTGCCGGAGCGCAGATCGTAGGTCAGGTCGCTGACCACGGTCTCGTCGCCAGTCGTCTGCTTGATCTCGTCGCTCAGGTCTTCGGCTACGCTCATCTTTTTGCGGTGACCGAACGCATCCGCCTCGCCGTATTCCTTGACCTTGTAGCCTTCCCACTCGGCGCCTTCGGAGAGGATCACGAGCGAGTAGTTGCTGGGATTGTTCTTCTTGTCGTTGATCAGCAATTCGATCAGATGTTTCAGGTCCACCTTGTACTCGGGGATGCAGCAGCGCACTGCTGTTACGAATGCCGTGTAGAGAGCGGTGTAGCCAGCGTCGCGTCCGAACACGCGGAAGATGCCGATGCGCTCGTGGGAGCCAACGGTCGTGCGCTGGCGCTCGATGGCGTCCATGGCGCGCGTGATCGCCGTGGAGAATCCGATGCAGTACTCGGTGTTGCGAACGTCGTTGTCCATGGTCTTCGGCACGGCCATCACCTTCATGCCCTGCCGGTCCAGCTCCGCGGCGTAACTGAGGGTGTCGTCACCACCAATCGCCACCAGGTAATCGAGTCCAAGCGCTTCGATATTCTTGAGCACCGCGGGCGTCACATCGAACACGGTGCTGGTCACGCCCTTCTTGGTCGATTGCTTGGGTTCGAACTTCTGTCCCTCGAGCACCGGAGGCAGCTTCTTCATCTTGGTGGGATTGGTGCGCGAGCTGTGCAGATATGTGCCGCCCGTGCGATCGATAGTGCGTGTGTTCTCGCGGTTGAGAGGCAGGATGTACCGCGACTTGCTGGCCGGATCTTTCAGATCGACGTGCGTCAATCCTTCCCAGCCCCGGCGGATGCCAATCACTTCGCATCCGATTTCGGCCCCTCGATAAACCACGGACTTGATCACGGAGTTCAGTCCGGGGACGTCGCCGCCTCCGGTGAGTATGCCAACGCGCTTCTTTGCCATGAACGACTCCTTAGTATTTATGAGTGAAAATAAAACTGAGGTGGAATTCAGGAGCTGGAACCCAGCCGCTAAACTTGGCCCTCGTACCGCGGGAACATACATTTTAACTACAGGGGCGCGGTCCTGTCGCAATTGTTCGCGTAACTGAGATGGAACCGCGACGAAATGCTTGAGGCAACGGGAAAGCGAGACTCGCGACATCCCGAATTGGGAGAATTGGCCACCGGTCTGGTTGATTCCGGAGACATGGCTGCGGCATCGAATAGAGACGCCGTTTGCGTATGTTCATTCTTCGAGCGGCAGGATTGAGGTAATGATGGCCGATGGTTCGCGTCTCGCGAGTACGCCGCTTTCGATTCTGGATCTAGCGCACTTGCGACAGGGAGGAACGGCTGGCGAAGCATTCCGAAACTCGCGAGCGCTCGCACAGCACGCAGAATCACTGGGCTACAAACGATTCTGGGTGGCCGAACACCACAACATCGAGGGCGTTGCATCCTCGGCGACTTCGGTGTTGATCGGCTACATCGCAAATGCAACTTCGAGAATTCGGGTCGGCTCGGGCGGCATCATGCTGCCAAATCATTCGCCGCTCGTCATTGCAGAACAGTTCGGGACACTCGAATCGCTTTTCCCGGGACGCATCGATCTTGGAATCGGACGAGCCCCGGGAGGCGATGGGGCAGCAATGCGAGCTCTGCGCGGATCCCGCCTGGTTGAAGGTGACGATCTTCCCGAATTGTTGGACGAGTTGCGGCGGTACCTGGGTGAACGGCACTCTTCGCAGCGAGTGCATGCCTATCCTGGGGAAGGCACGAATGTTCCCATATGGCTGTTGGGGTCGAGTGATTTCAGCGCGCGTCTTGCCGGACAGCTAGGTTTGCCGTTCGCATTCGCGGCACATTTTCAGCCAGGACCTCTGTTACCAGCACTTCAGATTTATCGCTCGACGTTTCGGCCGTCGCAAGTTCTGGATAGGCCGCATGTGATGGTTGGAGTTCCGGTCCTCGTTGCAGAGTCGGACGAGCAGGCTGAGTTTCTCGCCACGACTCCGATACAAATGTTTCTGAACTTGATCCGCGGAGTTCCGGGGCCGCTGCCACCTCCTACGAGGAACCTCGAATGGAGCGCCGCGGAGCGCGAGATAGTAGCCGCAAAACTGGGAGCAGCGATTTTCGGCAGTCCGGAACGAGTGGGCGAGCGCTTGAACGCGTTTCTCGAAGAGACGCAAGCGGATGAGTTGATCGTGGTCACGAATACTTACAAATTCGAAGACCGGCTCCGTTCCTATGAACTGCTAGCCGACCTCGCCAAGCCAGCGCGCAAACAGCAGGCCCACAGGACGGTTGAAGCGTAAGCAGTAGATTCCTCTTTAGCGAAAGCCTATCGCACAGCGATGTGCCACGCGCTTGCTACTTGCTCGTTACATTCAGCTCGAGACGGCGATTACGCTCGCGGCCTTCGTCGGTGTCGTTGGACGCTACCGGGCGAGTCTGGCCGTAACCGTTGGTCGAAATCGAGTCCGCGTTGACGCCGTCGTTGACCAGCAGGGCCTTCACTGCGTTTGCACGATCTAATGAGAGTGTCTGGTTCGCTTCCGGGGCTCCAGTGTTGTCCGTGTGACCGACCAATTCCACGCGCGAAGTGGGATAGGCTTTCAACACCTCCGCAAGATTGTTCACAGTAGCGTTTGATTGCGGCGTCAACTGGGTAGAAGCCGATTCGAAATTCAGATTGTCGAAGACGAACGTCTTCGGCAGCGGTCCGGCAGACGGGTCAGCCAAGAAAGCTGCGAGTTCATAATTGATCGACCCCTTGGGGACAGAAATATTGTGGCCACCCGGCAGAGTCACCGCCGCGGTTTCGCCAACATGCTGAACCGTCTCAGTTGCGACGTTTCTCGGCTGCGCTGATCTGCCCCGCAAATAGAGAAGGAGTCCGGCGGCGGCCAGGGCGAGCAGCAACAGCGGAAGCCAGCGCATGCCGCGTGCTGCGGGAGGCTCGGTCACTACAGGCGCCGTGTCTCTCACCGGCTCACTTTCGGCAAAGCGCTTGATGCTCACCGGTTCGCTCACCGCGGATTCACGGATAACGTCCGAGCGTACGTCTGTCGAGGCACCCAGCGCTTGGGACAGGCCCGCCGGTGCAGCGGCCAAGATCTCTGATCGTCCATGCAGAAGCGTGTTTACCAGGCTCGCGGAATCTTGTCCCGGGCTCGTTTTCCCGAGAACGCCCAGCGTAAGCGGCGCCGCCAGGGACAACAGTTTTGTCGCCGACGCCGAACTCACGCCGGATGACTTTGCAACTAGATCGGCAACCGATGAGCTTTTACTGCCGAAGATCTTCCCCAGGAGTTGCTGTCCGGCTCCCATCATATTGTTGGTGGCACTTCCACCACTGAACAATGAGGACGCACCCTCTGTGACCGCACCGTATCCGCCGTCGCGAATCAGGGCTGAGACACTATCTGCTCCCTCGCGAGAAGACACTGTGTTGACCAATCCACTGAGCACACTGGGGACAGCTGCATTGAGAGCGCTGCGGGTCGAAGATTCGGGTTCTCCAACCAGTGAACTCGCCCTGTGCACTACATCCGGCGTGAAGTGGTTCCTCACCGCATCGATAAGACTCTCTGGCCGCAGGTATTGAGAGACTGCCATGACGAACTCCTGATAATGCCGGGTGGAAGGATTTATGAACTGATGCGACCGCAGTAATAGGCTGTTGCCTTTCTTCGGGAGCGCATCGCGACCTGCCGCGGTGAGTGCGCCTTCTTCGCTGAAATTCTTCTCCTCGCGAATTCGAGCTTCTCAGAGAAATATGGGCATCTCCAGAGGCCCTGTAACACGTCAAGAGAGCAAATAACAAACACAAAAGAATCGGAGCAGTTGCATGCTCCTAACGGGAGCCGACGATCTGATGGCACGCGACTCGACGCGCGAGGAACGGGAGATTGTCATCCCGCTCTGCAGCGAAGAACTTTCGATTTCGAAACGCCGGCTTGCGACCAGGCGTGTGCAGGCATCGGCGGTCACCCGAGAGCGAGAGGTCGCAGTGAAGGAAATCCTGGCGCGCGAAACCGTAGAGATCGAGCGAATCCCCGTGGGCAGGCCTTTAGACCAATCGCCGGAAATTCGCCAGGAAGGTGACACGCTCATCATTCCCGTGGTTGAGGAGGTGCTGAAGATCGAGAGGCAGCTTGTATTGAAGGAAGAAATCCGCATTCGACGCGTGCGTGTATCGCACACCGATCACCAGCGCGTGAAGATCCGGGCGCAAGAAGTGGTGATTACCGACCAACCGATCCAATCCCGGGAAGTTAACGAACCCCCAATTACCGATGAATGACGCGTGACAAGAAGAAGGAGAGACGATGGCATACGAAAAAATTGTGGCTGCATACGACAGGCCGGGCAAAGCGAAAGACGCAGCTCGCGCCCTTGAAGCTTCGGGATTCCCTCCCGGCGATATCAGCTTGTTGAATCGCGACACACTGAGTGCCGCGGAAGTTCGCGAAGCGGGCATATGGCGCCGGCTCTTTGGGCGCAATGTTGGCGACAACGAAAGTACGGTCTATAGCCGGACTATCGAGTCAGGGGGCGCCCTTCTGACACTTCGCGCGCAAGACACGGAGATTCCCCGCGCCATGAAGATTCTCGACGTCCACAGCCCAGTGGATGTGAACGATCGTGCGGCGAGCTATGCTTCGTCGAGTGAGAGGACCGTTGCCACACCTCCCATTGGGACTGGAAAGGCTCCGACTGAAGAAGTTCTTCGGCTAGCGGAAGAACAACTCGACGTCGGCAAGCGCGTGGTTGAAATCGGCAAAGCTCGCATTCGCCGCTTCATCGTCGAGAAGCCAGTGGAGTCGCAGGTCACGCTGCATGAAGAGCATGCTGCCATGATGCGGCGCCCTGTCACTGATCCGGGGCTCCTTAAGAATGTCGACTGGTCCGACAAGACATTCGAAATCACCGAGACGGCAGAGCAGGCGGTGATCAACAAGACTGCACACGTCGCCGAAGAAGTGGTGATCCGCGTAGAAGGGTCAGATCACGTTGAGACCGTGCGCGATACGATTCGACGGCAGCAGGTCGAACTCGAACGCATGCCTCACGACCGGGATCTCAAGCGAGCGGCATAACCGGGTCCTAAAAAGAGTCGTGAAAGATCGGAGCGACGTGGCCTGCGCGCCTCCCGGCGTAGACCTCCGCTCCTGTTCTGTGTGCAATGTAATCCGTACGCGAGTGCAGCTCACCTTCTGAAGTCCATAGCGCGAGCTACCCCAGCCACTAGCCTGCCGATTCATCCAGGATCATGCCTTAGTGTGGAGTCCAATGCGGATGAGATGTAAATAGGCCGTCCACGAATCCAATCTGGAAGGCAATGAACGCACCGAATGCGACGCTGACAACCCCGGAAGCGATCGCGAGCCCACGATTGAATGATGTGAACTTTTTCCCCGTGTACGCGAAGGGCGCACCAATCGCCATGGTGATGACGATCATTCCGGCTATCGTTCCCACGCCAAACACCAGCAGATACGTAACCGCCCAGCGCGGATCGCGGATCGTGGTCAGCACCAGCAGAGCGACGGCGGCCGAGCCTGCGAGTCCGTGCACGATTCCAACTGCCAGAGGCCGAAGCATCTGGTACAGGCCGATCTTCTGCAGCGCCTGCGACCAGCGTCCCTTAGGCGCTTCCGCCAGATGCATATGAACTTCCGGAGCATGCGCATGGACGTGCTCGTGGCGATGCGACCCATGTTGATGCGGATGGGAATGCACAACCTCGGCGTGCGTATGACCGGGAGTAAATCTGTCGGTGATCCATTGCGTGATCCCGGCAAGGTTCAACACGCCCAGCAGGATGAGCATGAGACCGACCGCCAATTCCATCGCCAGCCCGACTTTTACCGGAATCGCCAGGTTGAAAACGATGATGCACGCTCCAACCACGAGAATCGTCAGCGTGTGGCCCAGACCCCAGAAAGCGCCAATCAAGCCTGCATGGCGAATGCTGTTCTGGCGACTTACGATTGTGGTAACGGCGACGACATGGTCGGGGTCAGTCGCGTGCCGCATCCCAAGAAGGAATCCGAGTCCGACAACGGCGAACAGATTGGGCAAACTGGTCATGAAGAAAGTCGAGCAGAGGCGCTTCCGAAGCCGATCGCGCCACCAGTATACCTGTAGCACGATTCCAGAAATCGTAGCACGGTTGCATGTCACCCGTCAGTGTGAACAGCAAACGTGGCAATTCTGGACGTAGGGTATAGTTTTCTGCACAATCGGCTGGACGAACCACCGCCTGGGAGACGCAATATGGCTGAGTTGACGCGGACCGGAGTATCCCTGGAAGAGGACTTACTGAAGCAGTTCGACAGTCTCATCGCACGGCGCGGCTACAAGAATCGCTCCGAGGCGATCCGGGACCTGATTCGCGAAAGCCTTATCGAAGAAGAGGTGGACAGCAACCGCCAGGTCGTCGCGACGCTGTCGATGATCTACGACCACCACCGTCCGAATCTCGCCAACAAACTAACGGAACTCCAGCATCATTCTCACGGCAACGTGCTCGCCGCTACGCATGTGCACCTGGATCACGATAACTGCCTGGAAGTGGTGATCATGAAGGGCCGCAGTGGCGAGATCAAACATCTCGCCGACCACATGCTTGCCATGCGCGGCGTCAAGCACGGCAAGCTGGTGCTGACCACGACCGGCAAGGCAATGCGTTAAGCGTTAGTCCAGCCCGTGAATCCGCATCTCCACCAGTTGGTCGATGCTGAGGTCCTGCAGTCCACGCGACCGCATCTGGGCAATGAACTCCGGCGTCACGCCGTGAATTCGCATCGCGACGAGTTGGTCGGGATCAGGATGCGAATACCCAAGCTTCTGTAACTTCTCGATGAATTCGGGCGACACGCCGTGGATGCGAAATGCAATCAGCTGTTCTAAATCGACGTGGTCGTATCCATCTTTCTTCAGCTGATTCATCCACTCCGGCGTTGCGCCATGAATTCGCATCGCAATCAGCGTATCTTCGTCGGGCTTGTAACCGGCATCGTGCAACTGCCGCACCATCTCCGGAGTCACACCGTGAATTCGAAACGCGATCAACTTGTCGCTGTCCGTGGCACTGAGTCCAGCCTTGCGCAGTTCGGCGATGAATTCGTGCGACACGCCAAAGATCCGAAATGCGATCAGCTTGTCTGTATCCAGATCCTCCAGGTGTTCGCCCTTCATTTCCTTGGCGAACGCCAGGCTCACATCCTGAACCGCCATCGCGTATTGCTTCTCGTCGTCAACGTCATCGAAGCCCAGCGCTTTCATCTCCGCGGGAAACTTCGCATCGGGCGCAGAAGTGGAAGACTCCCGCGCCTTCACCGTTATTGAGATACCCTTCACAATCGAAGCGCCCGGCGTCTCTCGCGATCGTGAAGTGCACGTCTTGCCTTCCGGACTTCGCAACATCCAACCCTGAGAACGCGGCAATCGGCCAGTCCGATTCGTGCTGCGACTGTCCGTTATGGCGATGCTGGATCAATCCGAAGTAGACCTTCCCTGGATCTTCGGATCGCCGCATCGTCCAGTTACCGCTTTGCGTTTCAGATGCGCGTACAACAAATCTGCTCGCAAGTGCGCATGCAACAGCACAAGCCAAAGCGATGGCGATTCTACGATTCATGGGTTTCTCCGTTAGAGTTCCGCTTGTCCGGAAACAATGTTCAGGTTCTTTAGTTCAATCAGTTTGTCGAGGTTCAGGTCATGGAACCCGTGGCGCTGCGCTCGCTCGATGAATTCGGGCGTGATGTCCTGCACCTTGGCCGATATGAATTGATCCGCAGTGAGTTTCAGCCCCAGCTGCTGCAAGAGCCTTCACATATTCAGGGGTAATGTCCTGCACCTTCATGGCGATGAGCTGATTGATCGAGGGATTCAGGCCCGTCGCGCGGATATCGCGAACATACTCAGGGGTGATGTCCTGCACCTTCATCGCAATCGCTTCATCGGCTGTAGGAGTGAGTCCAAGCGTGTGCATCTGTTGGATATATTCCGGCGTGATGTCCTGAACTTTCATGCCGATCAGTTTGCCGGTGTCAAAATTCAGTCCAGCGGCCTGCATCGTCCGCACGTATTGCGGTGTAATGTCCTGCACCTTCATGGCAATCAGGTTATTGGCATCTGTCTGCTGACCGAGCGCCTTCATCTCGCGCACGTATTCCGGCGTCACATCCTGAACCTTGAGCGCGATAACTCGCTCCGGCGAGAGTTCCACTCCGGCCGCGTGTAATTCGCGAACGTATTCCGGGGTCACATCTTGCACCTTGAGCGCAACTAGCTGGTGCACGTCCAGATTTGTAAGCCCTGCGGCCTTCAATCCATCGATATACGATCCGGTGCTCTTCTCTTCTCTCGTCTGAGTAACTACCTGGGTTTGCGTCTCCTGGGCGATCACCAGTTCGGTGTCTTCGCTGATTTCGGGCTTGGGCTCCGGGTTTGCCTTTTCCTTCGGGCTCGGATTTGGAGATGCGGCTTCCGCATCTGGTTGCTGCGCGGGAGCGGTGAAGAGTTCAGGTGCAGCGGCCGAAGCTTTCGGCGCGATGTCCAGCAGAGCAGTACTGGCGAGCAGCGCCACGCCCAGGCACATGAGGCCGACGGCAAATCCCAGTGCGCGTGTACCGTGAAATGTGTCCACTCCCAAGAGCCGTTTTACGCGGGCGCTGAGCGAGCTGCCATTGGCCGCCAAAGCCATGCGGGGCGCCGCCCGCCAGCCTTCCATCAGCGTGAGGGCTCGCGCGTATTCCAGGCGGTCTCCGCAAACGGCGATTGCTTCGTCGTCACAGCAGTGTTCGCGCTCCACACGAATGCGGCGGCTCACCCACCACACGGCCGGATGATAGAAGAGAACGCTTTCAGCAAAGACCTGGAACAGATTCACGAACGCATCCATGCGCCTGATGTGCGCAAGTTCGTGCGCAATTACCGCCTCAAGCTGTTCCTGCGACAGTCCAGTCAATGCGGAGATGGGCAACAGAACCACCGGCCGGAACCAGCCGATTACGGCAGGCGCATCGATCTCGTGGCTCTCGCAATATTCGACGATGACGGCGCAATCCCATCCGGCGCTGCAGGGCGAGGCAGGCATCCTTAAGAGGGGCGCTAATCGCGCGTGCGGTTTGCCGGCGCAATCGTCCGAGCAGCAACAGTCCGCCGACGCTTCGCAAGCTCAGCGCAACTACGCCGATCAGCCATCCTTCAACCAGCCATGGGGTGATACTCATTACGGCGCTTGGTCTTGTCGCTTGCTCCGCGACGGGAGCCGCGGTCATCACGGATGTCGAAATTGAGTGCACCAAGCGGATGTTTGGCGCGTTGTCTGTCTCGCCGGTCTGGCTTGCAAGGGACACGAACGTAAACACCGGAGCGGCCAGCATCAGCACCAGCACAATCACCGACGCGACATATCGTCCGGACGCGTTGCGAATGGCTGTCAGCGCGAACCACAGCAGGGCGGCGAGCGCCGCTCCCTGCCATAGAAAGTGGACGAGCGTCCAACTGAGCACCTGCATCGTCTCGGGAGAAATCCAGTGAGAAAGGGTGTTCATTTCTGCCTCCGCTCAAACTCATCCAGCAATTGCCGCAATTCTTCCAGCTCTTTCTGCGAGGTCTGCCGCCCTGCGAGCGCGTGCATCATCATCTCGCTGGCCGATCCCTCAAACACGCGCTGCAGCATATCGCTTGCAATCTGCCGCTTGGTGCGATCAGCGGGCTGGCGGGCTTCATACACGTGTGCGCGCTGGTCTTCATTGCGAACAACTAGCTCTTTGTCCGTCATGATCTGCAGGAGCTTGAGCACCGTGGTGTACCCCATCTCTCTTTTTTCGCTGAGGGCCGTGTGCACTTCCCGAACCGTTGAAGGACCTCTCGTCCATAAGACGTGCAAGATCTCCAATTCGGAAGCAGTGGGTTTGTGAATCGGCGATTTCATGGTGGGAGACAATACTACGAAGCATTTCGTAGTGTCAACGAAAACTTTCGTACTTCTTGCCAAGCGGCGGCTGCCATATCAGCCCGATTTGATCCAGACATCCACGCTCTAACTTCTTTGCACTCAATTCGAAGGAAGGAAGCTGCTTCCGGCTATACACTAGTTTCGTGCGCATCGGGATCGACATACGGGCTATCGGCGACTTCGGCGTTGGCACCTATATCCGCAACGTAGTTCGTACGCTCGGCAAGATTGATCGGCAGAACGATTACCTGCTGATTGGCGAAGGCGATCGCATCCGCGAAATGGGCGATCTGCCGCCCAATTTCCACAAGATCCGTTTTACCAAGCCGGTGAATTCGCTGGGCGGTTGGTTGGGCTTGCGAGAGATTCTCAGCCGCCACGAATGCAATCTCGTTCATATTCCATCGCTGTTCTGGATGCCCCAGGTACGTCTCTGCTGCCCCTACGTGGTTACCGTGCACGACGTACTCGACTTCATGTACCGCGCGAAAAACGGTGCGAACTGGCAGCGCACTCTGCATTACTACTCGACGCAGCAAGTGCTGAGGCATGCGGGACGGATCCTCGCAGTCTCCAATTTCACCAAGATGGATATCGCGAGGCTCTTCGACATTCGACCGGAAAAGATCGAGGTTATCTACAACGCCATCGACGACCGGTTCCTGCAGGGACATACATCAGAGCGCGAGCGCCAGTTCATTGCCGAGCGTTTCCAGGTGAACTATCCATTTCTGCTTTATGCGGGACGCATTGGTCCGCAGAAAAACCTGGTTCGCATTATCGAAGCGTTTTCAGCGTTAAAGACGGAACTCGCCAAAGAGGGCAAGTATCCGGACCTGAAACTCATCATTATCGGGGACGAAGTTTCACGTCACCTCGATGTTCGCCGTACCGTGGTGAAGAGCGGCGTGCAGAACGACGTGCGCTTCCTGGGATTTGTATCTATTGACGTGCTGCGCATCTTCTACGACACGGCGAAGATTTTCGTGTTTCCATCCTTATATGAAGGATTCGGATTGCCGCCACTGGAAGCAATGTCGCACGGAACGCCGGTGGTCACGTCGAATACGTCCTCTCTGCCCGAAGTAGTGGGAAAAGCGGCGGTCATGGTGAATCCCGAGAACGTTTTCGAGATCATGCGCGCCCTGCATCGCGTGCTCATCGATCAAGGCCTGCGCGACAAACTGAAGGACAGCGGTTACGAGCAGGTGAAGCGCTTCTCCTGGCAGAACTCCGTTCGCCGACTGCTGGATGTCTATTGCGAGGTAGGCAGCGCGAAGACCGCGGTTGCCGCTGGTTAGTTCCTGCTCCCTATGGATGTAACTTTTCCGGCTGAATTTTGTCTTTCTCTTCTCCGCGGGCCCCTGGAACAAACGTTTTTTGTTAAAGTCCGAAAGAACAGATCACCTTTAACGCTCGTCTTAGCTCTAACTTACCTAGTTGGACTCTTCGCCGCTTCCCTGGGGGTTTTCTTGTCGGGCCAGTTGTATCGGACCATATCCGCAGCTGTCGTTTTCTTTGCTTGGGGTCGCTCTAACCAGTGTAAGCAGCGCGCAATCCAAACCCGTATCCTGCCAGCAGCACTCCTTCGCTAGATACGATCGTCACCCATTTGCGTGAAGCAGCCGATCAGAACCGATTGCGCTGGTCTTCATACAGGCTCTTGCGCCAGTACCAGATGTTTCGTGAACGAAACACGACACCCATGGCTGAGGTGAAGGCCGAACTGGTCTATGACCCTCATGGCAACAACGGCTACCAGATACTGGAAAGCAAGGGCAGCGAGCGCGGATCGAAAGTTGTGAGCAAATTGTTGGACAGTGAGGCCAATGGATGGTCGAAGTGCAGCCATCCGCATCCTCCTACGGCGATTTCCCGCGACAACTACGATTTCACCTTCCTCGGAACCGAATCCTTGGACGGGCACGAGACCTATGTTCTCGGCCTGCATCCTCTTCGCAAGGATTCGGGCTTAATTGACGGTAAAGCGTGGGTCGATGCGCAGAGCTACCTGATCCACAAGATTGTTGGCCAAGAAGCGAAGTCGCCGTCGTGGTGGGTGCGCGACGTTGATCTGACTTTGACTTTTGGCTCCATCGGGGGAATGTGGCTGCAAACCACGAGCCAGGCCGTAGCCGACATTCGCATTGTCGGCAAATACACCATGATCGGCCGGGCACTTGGAGTGAAGACGGTAGAAATGGCCGAGTCTTCGAACGCCGCCGAGCCCGCACGGTAGTCTCTCCCCATCCTCTATTCTCTTTGTAAAAATTTGTAAATCTGCGCGAGTAGTGTCTTCCCTCACAGCACCCGAATCCGTCCAAGAACATACAATTACAAAGAGAGTTTCTCCTGCTATCTTCTGCAAGCGTGACCGGGCCAATTTCCCCAGGGCTGCGCTGTTTGTGAGGGAGAGGCACGCGGAGCGAAACCCAATTTGAGGTGCTGTGACATGAGAACTAACGCCAGGACTGCAGGCCTTCGTCTGCTGCTCGGAGTCTTTATTCTGCCCCTGGCGATTCTGCCGCTCGCGCTGTTCGCGCAAACAGCGCCGGCCGGCAAAGCAGTCGGAACGGTGAAAGCGATCGCCGGAAACTCGCTCGTCATCACCAGCGACGCTGGCGGCGAGATCACGGTGTCGGTGGCGGATTCAGCACGGCTTTTGCAATTGGAGCCTGGACAGAAGGATCTCAAGGCGGCCCAGCCCGTTCAGTTGCAGGATTTCCAGACAGGCGATCGAGTTTTGGCCCGCGGCAAGCTCTCCGATGATGGCAAGAGGCTCGATGCTTCCCTGCTCATCGTGATGAAACAGACGTCGATCTCGCAAAAACAGCAGCAGCAGCGCGAGGATTGGCAAAAGAACAGCGTCGGCGGCCTGGTGAAGGATGTCGATGTGTCTACGGGAACGGTCACGATCACGGTGGGCTCCGGCCCGACCAGCAAATCGGTGCTGATTCGTGCCTCGAAGGACACCGTCGTCCGGCGATACGCGCCGACCTCTGTGAAATTTGACGAGGCAAAGAAGAGCACTCTGGCGGAAATTAAGCCCGGCGATCAGGTTCGGGCGCGTGGTACCAAGAATGCGGACGGCACGGAAATCGCTGCGCAAGAGATTGTTTCGGGCTCGTTCAAGAACATAGCTGGAACCGTGCAGGCAGTGAATGCCGGCGAACAGACGCTGACGGTGATGGACCTGACGACGAAGAAAGCGATCACGATAAAAGTGACTACCGATTCGCAAATGCACCAGTTGCCCGCTATGATAGCGCAGCGTATCGCAATGCGACTGAAAGGCATCTCGCCGCAGAGTGCGCCGGGGGCCGGTGGAGCCGCACAGCCGCCTGCGGCAGCCGCGGGCGCCGCTCCATCACACGGTTGGAATGGAGGCGGCGCGGCCGGCGGCAATGGAAATGGCGGAGCACCGGACCTCCAGCGCATGCTGGGCCGCACGCCGACTGTGAGTCTTGCGGAACTGAAAAAGGGCGACGCCGTAATGATCGTGTCCACCGAAGGAACAGGCGATGCACCACCAACCGCAATTACATTGCTTAGCGGAGTCGAACCCATCTTGACCGCCTCCCCGGACGCGGCCAGGGGCATGACGCTTTCCGCGTGGAGCCTGGATTCAGGCGGCGGTGCGGATAATGCGGCACAGTGATTTTTAGCAGCAGTCGTGGTACAGGAGACACAATGGATTTCTTTCGATGCGCGAAACGCGGTCGGACACTGATTACTGCCATCATTCTGTTGCTTGTTTCGGCAAGTTTCAGTTTCGCGCAAACTGCACATGGCTCCCTGCACGGTCAGGTTACGGATCCTTCTGGCGCCGTAGTGACGAAGGCGACAGTTTCGGTGATGACCTCCGACGGCCAGACGATCACCGCCGACACCAACAGCAAAGGCGAATATCAGCTGCAAGGATTGATACCCGGAAGTTACACGATCACGGCGGTAGCCGATGGCTTTTCGACATTCCAGCAGCAAGTGACGCTGAGTGCGTCGGAAAACCACTTACTGAATATTCCGCTGGAGATTTTGGTACAGAAGCAGCAAGTGCAGGTCCAGGAACAGGGGACCAATGTCGATGTAACGGCGGAAAACAATGCCAGCTCGACCATTATTCGCGGCAAGGATCTCGACGCGCTGTCCGACGATCCCGATCAGTTGCAAGACGATCTCACTGCGCTCGCTGGACCCTCCGCTGGTCCAAACGGCGGCGAAATCTACATTGACGGCTTCACCGGAGGCCAGCTGCCTCCGAAGTCTTCGATACGCGAAATTCGCATTAACCAGAACCCGTTTTCGGCGCAGTACGACAAGTTGGGGTACGGGCGAATCGAAGTCTATACCAAGCCGGGCACCGATCAGTACCACGGCCAGTTCTATGTGATGGGGAACGACTCGGCCTTCAACACGGGTAATCCTTTCGCCACCACCTTTCCGAGTTATTCGTCGCAGCAATACAGCGCAAACTTCGGCGGACCGCTCAGCAAGAAGGCATCATTCTTCGTGAACGCGGACCGGCGCAACATCGCCGACGAAGGCATCGTGAACGCCTTCACTCTCGACAACAACTTGAGCCCGGTTCCCTTCAGCGATACGGTTTCCAATCCGACGACGCGCACCAATATCAGCCCGCGCATCGATTACCAGCTCACGCCCAATAACACCTTGACTGCGCGCTATCAGTACACCAACTGGAACCAGAAGAATGAGGGCGTCGGGCAATTCGCGCTAGCTTCCCAGGCCTATGACGACGTCACCACGCACCACTCCGTTCAGATCAGCGACACGCAGGTGTTGAGCACGAACGTGGTCAACGAGACACGATTCGAGTATCTGCGGGATGAGGATCAGAAGACGCCATTCAGTACCGATCCGACGCTGAACGTGCAGCAAGCTTTCGTCAGCGGCGGAAATCAATATCAGTACGGAAGTGATAATCAGAACCATTACGAAGTGCAGAACTACACGTCGATTGTGCACGGCAAACATCTGATGAAGTTCGGTGGACGCCTGCGCGTTGAGACTGACGGCAACAGCACAACCGGCGGCTTTAACGGCGAGTGGACGTTTGCGTCGCTGAGCGCGTACCAGATCACCGAGCAAGGGCTCGCAGCGGGATCGACCCCTGCCCAGATTCGGCTCGCCGGCGGCGGAGCCAGCCAGTTCTCCGTCACCACGGGTACGCCTTCGGCCACGGCTAACTACGCAGACGTGGGACTCTATGCGGAGGACGGCTGGCGAGTTCGTCCAAACTTGAGCCTGGACTACGGTGTTCGTTTTGAGACGCAGAATGAACTGCACTCTCCGGCGAATTTTGCGCCGCGTGTCGGCCTCGCCTGGGGACTGGGGCGGAAAGGTTCAACGCCGAAGACCATTTTGCGTGCTGGATACGGCATCTTCTACGAACGCCTGGAAATCGACGAAATGAGCAACCTGGCGTTGCAGAACGGTATTACGCAAACGCAGTACATTGTGAATCAGCCAGACTTTTACCCCAATATCCCAGCCGCCACTGCAATCTCTTCCCTATCGAGCGCCCAGCTTCAACCGACTATTTATCAGCTTGCGCCGAATGTTCGCGCGCCTTACGTCATGCAGACCGCCATCGGCCTAGAGCGGCAACTCGGACGCGTAGGAACTCTGGCCGTTACCTACCTGAATTCTCGCGGCGTACATCAGTTCGTCACCATCAATGCCAACGCGCCGTTGCCGGGCACCTACGACCCCAATGATCCCACGAACCAGCCCGGTATTCGCCCTGATCCGAATGCAGGCAATATTTATCAATACACGTCCGAGGGCATCTTCAAGCAGAACCAGGTGATCACCAACACGAACCTGCGCATCGGCAAAATGTTCTCGCTCTTCGGCAACTACACGCTCAGTTACGCGAACGCGAATACCAACGGTATCGACAGCTTTGCTTCGAATTCTTATGACTTGTCGCTCGATTACGGCCGCGCTGCCTACGATATTCGGCACCGGCTTTTTCTCGGTGGTACGGTCTCGTTGCCTTATGCGTTTCGCCTGAACCCATTTGTTGTCGTCGCCTCTGGACGCCCGTTCAATATCACGGTTGGGCAAGACTTGAACGGCGATTCCATCTTCAATGATCGCCCTTCCTATGCGACGCAGGGTTCGGGCGCCAATGTGGTCAGCACGCCATGGGGAGTCTTCAACAGTCAACCTGTGGTCGGGTACACGCCGACAGCGCCCTATCTGGGGGCGGGAACCGCGCTCGCGACTTTCAATCTTCGCGTCAGCAGGACGTTTGGCTTCGGTAAGAAGCTGGAGCGCGCCTCTAATAATGGCGGAGGCTTTGGCGGTCCTGGGGGCGGAGGCGGCGGCAACAGCCGCGGCGGAACCGGTGGTTTCCGTGGACTCAGCGGAGGGGGTGGTCCGGGTGGAGGAATGGGCGGCGCACCCAGCAATCAGCGCTACAGCCTTACGTTCAGTGTGTCTGCGCGAAACTTATTCAATCGCGCGAATCTCGCAACACCGGTCGGCAACCTGGACTCGCCACTTTTTGGTCAGGCAAACGGACTTGCCGGAGGCCCATTTTCTTCGCAGAACGCGGTGCGCCGCTTCGATCTGCAGGCGTTGTTCTCGTTCTAAACTCGGATCGATCGATTGGGCGCCCATCCTTGAGCAATCCCCGAGCGTAGGGTGGGGCCTCGGCGAAGAGGCTCGCTATGCGCGCTGCTGACTCGTATGTAGTGCGCCGCTAACCCTAAGCGAAAAGCTCTCTGACTGAACCGCTTGCGATCATCTTAGCGGAACAGTCCTACCTGCTCACGGGTCCCTTAAGTCTTGCGAAGCCAGAATTCCCGATCATCCGCGACGGGGCGCCGAGCAGAACGGCTGTCTTCCTCCTTCCTCCGGCCCTGACTCAGCGGACGAATGAGCGCAACCCGACCGGGGCGCACTTGCTTCCAAAATACCACCCGCACATGGGGAGCCCAGGAAACCTTCTTCTCAAGTTTCGCAGTGAATTGCCGATGAAGCAGAGGGACGCATGAGACACTCAATCGTTGTACTTGGTCTCGGCATGCTGGCGTCGACATCTGTACTGGCTGCGACGGTTAGTACTTCGTTTGGTGTTTCCGTCACGGTTGTGTCGAGTTGCAAGGCTTCGTCTCCCTCGCCTGCTACGTCGAGCCCACGCGCAAATGCCATTTCGAACACCGCACCAAACATTGCCATCGACTGCACTGTTCCGACGCCTCACAATATTGATATCCGCGCTACAGCCGTGTCTGAATCGGTCGCAGCCACTCCGAAGCTGGATGCGAAATGCGACGGGGAGGTACCACGCACGCAACTTTGACACGCGTGCTGCGGATGACGAATCTCTCCCGCCCAGTATTCATCCAGGTACGGTTTTTGTGACTATTTCCTATTAAGGGAAACGAGTTTTCTCATTCGCAGAGAGCCTCAGGTCTTTCGCTACTCCTGCGATTCTTGGCTACAGACGCCTGTTTTCAGGCTTCTTCGCCGTTTTCAGCGCGGAAATACTCGACCAAACGCGCGAAAAGATTTCGTGTCAATACTAATTACGTTCAAGATGCATTACCGAAGGCACGTTGTGGGTACATAACAAGACCCTTACCATCCAGTTCGTCCTGATTAGATTTTTCTTAAAGGAGCGATCTCGATGAAGTCTTGCAAGACAGTTCTGTTGACACTCTTTGCCGCAGTATTGGCGCTAGTCCTGGTTCCGGCTTCAGCATTTGCGGGGCAAATTCAAACCACCTTCAGCGTAACCGCCACGGTACAGGCTACTTGCCTGGTTAGCGCGAACACTCTGGCATTCGGCACCTACTCAGGCGTCCAGCTCGATGGGACGACGACGGTTGGTGTCACTTGCACCAACACGACGCCGTACACCGTTGGCTTTGATGCCGGTACGTTCGCTGGGGCAACAGTGACCACTCGCCGGATGACTGGACCTGCAGTCGGCTCCGCTGTCCTATTCGTTGTTCAGCGACGCCGGTCGCACTACAAACTGGGGCAACACGGCTGGCAGTTGGGTTTCCGGCACAGGCAATGGTTCTTCACAGACGCTCAATGTGTATGGCCGCATCCCTGCAGCGCAGTATGCGACGCCAGGCGCCTACGCCGATACGATTACCGTAACTGTCAGCTATTAGCAGAATAGGTTTGACGGTTCGTCGATGGACGTGAAATCCAATGATTTTGGCCAATACATTTCGGCTGAAGGCGGCGATGTGCGTACTCACTGCCTTCAGCCTTGTCTTGGTCCCGGCCGCCAAAGCGCAGGCACTAACGGTTCTACCGGTGAACGTTTTTCTCGCTCCCGGGCAGAACGCCACGAGTCTGGCGGTGACCAACTCAGGACAGAGTGAGACTGCGGTTCAGATCCGCGCTTATGCCTGGAACGAGAACGATGGCAGCGATCAGCTTGTGGATACGGACGAAGTGCTGTTGAGTCCGCCGACTCGCGAGGATTCCTCCAGGAGCCTCGCAGGTCGTGCGCATTATTTTGCGGCGCTCGGCGAAGCGGCAAGAGGCAACCTATCGCATTTTGATTGACCAGATTCCTCCGCCGGAGGAGCCAGGGATTGTGCATCTCGTCTTACGGTTGTCGATACCGATTTTTGCGATGCCCCCAAACCGCTGTAATGCGGACGTGAATTTTCACATTGATCGTGATGCCGGGCAATTCTATCTCGTCGCAACCAATGGCGGCACTCTACACGAGGCGCTGCGTGATATGGAGCTTACGATGAACGACGACCGGAAGCTCAAGTTGGATGCTCTCACATTGTCTTACATCCTTCCGGGCGCTACTCGGCGTTGGCGCATCATCGTACCGGATTCAGAGCCCTTCCAGTTCGATTCCTTGCGGCTGAAGGCTCACATGAACGCCGGAACGATCGACCGGCAGGTATCCTTTGTCGCAGTGCGCTGAATTCGTCCGCCAGAGCGAGAGCCACCAGGCCCTGTCCGTCCCATATCATTTTTTTTCTTCTAATTACGATTCTGTCGCACTTCGCCCTCGCATCGGACGCAGCGAAAGATACTGAAAAGGGAGTGACGACCGAGGCTGCTCTTAACGCGCTTCCCAACCCGGCGGCCCAGCGGCGGCAGCAGCGCCAGCGGCACCCGCAGCACCTGCAGCTTCAAGCAGCGATACACGCTTGTTTCTGGAAGTCCAGATCAACGGCCGCTCAACCGGCAAGGTGGGCGAGTTTGTCTTGCGCCGGAACAAGTTGATGGCGCGGCCCAGCGAATTGCACGACATTGGCCTGCAGGTTCCGCTCTCACGTGCATCGCAAACCGATGCATTAATCCTTTTGTCCGATTTGCCAGGTGTCTCCTGGACTCTCGATGCAGAGAATCAATTGCTGAAGATCACAGCCACCAACAACGCCCTGCTTCCCACATTGTTATTGCCGATGGGGTCAAACCTGGAGGGAAACCGGCGTGTCATCGAAAGCGGAACTGGCATTACGCTGAACCATGACATCGTCGGTAGCTATGCCCGAGGCGAGGCTGGCGCCAGCGGATCTTTTGACCTGAGAGCTTTCTCCCGTTTTGGCATTGTGAGTTCGGACTGGTTGGCTTATGCCGGTACTACTCCCGGCCGCTTCGGCGGAAACAACGCCGTACGCCTCGACACAGCTTACACATTGGCGGATGTCAATTCGCTGCGACGCTACAGTTTGGGCGATTTCATCACCAGTAATCTCTCATGGACGCGTTCGGTTCACCTTGAGGGTGTACAGCTCCGCTCAGACTTCAGCATGCGCCCCGATCTGGTGACGATTCCTCTGCCTAAGATCGCCGGCGCGGCGGCGGTCCCTTCCACCGTCAACGTATTGGCCGACGGCAGCATGGCGGTTTCGCAAAGGGTCGACGCCGGCCCGTTTCGAAATTCCGCAACTTCCGGTTGTCTCCGGCGCAGGCACCATCTCGATGACGGTCACCAATGCGCTCGGACAACAGGTGACGGTGACTCAACCTTTCTATGCCAGCTCCACATTGTTGGCCCCCGGACTGCAAACCTATGCTGGTGAATTGGGACTGGTACGAAGGAATTGGGGCGCGGTCAGCAACGATTACGGGAAAATGGCCGGCACGGCGAGCTATCGCCGGGGTCTTACGCGAACTTTCACGATTGAGGGCAGTGCAGAAGGTACCGATGGTGAGTTCCTGGCGGGTGGCGGTGGCGTATGGCAGATTGGCCATCTCGGCGAGATCAATTTCGCAGCGTCGCCCAGCATCGCCTCCGCTCGTACCGGCGCACAATTTTCCGCCGGCGCCGAGCGGATTGGGAGGACTTTCAGTCTCGGGACCTCGGCGCTCTTGGCGACTCGCGATTATCGGGACGTTGCGTCGATGAATGGCTCCGGGGTTCTCCGCAGGCAACTCAGCGCTTTCACCGGCTTGAACACAAGCCACTTCGGTTCTCTAGGCTTGGCCTACGTGGAGCTCAAGCAGGATCCTCCTGTTCTCCCGAATCCAACGGATGTGCAGCTGGCAGGGAACTCTCGTGTAGTCACGGCCAGCTATTCCATCCAGATCCATCGAGTGTCGGTTTACTCCAGCTGGTTTAAGAGCTTTGGTTTTACCGGTAAGGGCGGCAATGGGCTGCAGGTTGGCATGACCTTCTCCTTCGGCAGATATCGCACGGCGAGCGCCAGCGCAGGAAACGACGGAAGCTGGCAGGCACAGGTGCAGCAAGCAGCGCCGCAGGTTGGGGATTGGGGTTACCAACTCTATACCTCCGGCGGCGATTCCACACACATGTTTGCGCAAGGGCAATACAAATCACAGGTTGGCCTATTCACGGCGGGCGTGGACCGCGACAATGGCCTGACCTCGTTGCGCATGGAATCGCAGAGCGCCATTTCTCTCGTGGATAAGGCAGTGTTCGCGTCGAATGAAATCTACGACAGCTTTGCAGTTGTGGATACGCGGCCGGTCACGAACGTGCACGTCTACCAGGAAAATCGGAACGTTGGAACCACCGGCAAGAGTGGCCGTGTTCTGGTTCCGGATATGCGCGCCTTCGACCTCAACAACATCAGCATTGAGCCAACCGATATTCCTGGGGATGCGACATTGGGGACAGACAAACGCGAGCTGCGTCCTCAGGATCGTTCAGGCGTGATCGTCAAGTTTCCAATCCGTTTCAGCCACTCCGCGTTGCTCCGGCTGGTGGATGAAGGGGGAGTAGTGGTTCCTCAAGGCAGTGCAGCCACGTTGCGCGCCACTGGCACTGTAGTCGCCTATTGGTTACGACGGCGAGGCATATCTTGAGGACCTCAGCTCCTCACAACCAACTTCCCGTTGAGTACCCCGACGGGAAACGCTGCAGGGCCTCATTTGACTACTACCCTATCCCCGGGGACATTCCTTCTATTGGTCCATTGCGTTGTCAGAAGGTGCAGCCATGACGCGACGATTCCTTCTGGCGACACCGTTCTTGCTTGCGTGCTTAGTTCAAAACGCTGTGGGGCAATGCATGCTCGTCACATTTTCCACTCTGACTTTCGGAACGTACTCGAGCACGCAGCTGGACGGAACCGCAACAGGTCGTGTCGACTTGCAGCGGCAGCTGGACTCTTGGACTGAACCAGGGACTAGGGGCGGGAGCAACCGTAACCAATCGCTTAATGACAGGTCCCGGCAGCGTGACGTTAGGCTACCAGTTGTTTATGGATTCGGCGCGAACCCAAAACTGGGGTAACACCACAGGCAATGGTTAACTGGAACCGGTAACGCAACTATCACCGTGTATGGCCGAATTGCAGCGAATCAGTACCCGACTCCCGGCACATACACGGATACCGTTTCTTCGGCTACCGCATCTTTCACGATTACCGCGACTGTCCAGGCAAGATGCACGGTCACCGCTACTGACCTGGCTTTTGGGAACTACTCAGGCACATTGATCAACGCCACCTCGACCATTACAGCAACCTGCACCAAGACGACGGCCTATAACGTAGGTCTTAATGCAGGAACGGCAACCGGGGCAACTGTAACGAGCCGCAAGATGACTGGGCCTTCGGCTTCTACTCTGAACTACAGTCTGTTTCGAAATACGACCCGGACCTTGAACTGGGGCAACACGGTTGGAACCGACACGGTTGCCGGTACAGCCAGCGGGGCCGCACAGGCACTCACCGTTTACGGCAGTATTCCGGCGGCGCAGTACGTCAGGCCGGGCAGCTATAGCGATACGATTACCGTTACCCTCACCTACTAAGCTGGATCGATGGGCTACTGGCTACTG